>NZ_CP127390.1:2400000-3000000 GCF_030286045.1 Propionimicrobium sp. PCR01-08-3 | reverse complement strand
CCGACGGTGGCGGCACCTTCGAGATCGAGTCGGTCATCGACCGGTGGCGGGTGCTCGGGTTCACCGCGATTGTCTGCGGCATCAATGTGGTGCTGCTGACCGCGCTGGCCACGCTGGGTGCCTTCTTGTACAACCTCTCCAGCTCGGTGCTGGGTGGGCTCGACGTGACGCTGGCCGAGGACTGATCTTTCGGCTCGGCGGTTATTTGGCTGCCAACATGACGATGCCCGGGACGACCGACGATTTGGTCGTCCCGGGCATCGCTTCGAATCAGCTCAGGAAGCTCAGCTTCCAGGGGTAGTTGTAAGGCTGCCCGCCCGACGCCTTGACGGCGGCGATGATGCCGACGATCACCGAGGCGAGCACGGCGGCGATGATCATCAGGACGCCCAGCGGAATCAAGATGACGGTGATGCACAAGACGCCACCGACCAGCGCGACCAGCCACATCGTCACCTGGAAGTTGAAGGCGTCTGCTGCCTCATGGCGGACGAAGGCGTCCTTGTCTTTGTAGAGCAACCAGACGAGCAGAGGCCCGACGATGGCCAGCCATCCTGCCGAGACTGCGGCACTGATCGGTCCGGACAAGTGCGCCAGCATCGCGGCCGTCCGGGACTCGCCCGGCTGACCGGCGTGGTTCGGAGGATTCGGGTTCGAGTAAGGGGCGGAATAGTTGGTCATGGGTCCATTTTTGGTGGCGGCACCTGGATGGACAAGCTTCTCGTCCGGGGTTCAGGGAGTCTTCCGGGAGCCATTGATGTGGGCTCAAGGTTGAGGAATGTGCATGGCGAACGCGATTTGAGACTTCGAAGATGTCTGCGGTAATGTAATCGCTCGGTGCTGGTTTGGTTTGGCATCGGTTCGGGCCTTTAGCTCAGTTGGTTAGAGCGCGTCCCTGATAAGGACGAGGTCACTGGTTCAAGTCCAGTAAGGCCCACCAGTGAATCTCTCTCTGACTAGCGGAAACGCTAAGCCCTCAATTTCGAGGGGGAGAATAGGGGGAGTTTTCTCCCGAACCCTTCGCGGTCGAACCGGTGGCTAGGTGCTTGATCGAGAGGCACAAAGACCATGACAACCACGATGATGCAGGCACGCGAAGTTCGTCCGGTTGATAACCGCGGCCCGGTCTGGGCGGACGAGGTGACGCCTTGGGCGCGAGCTGGGGACGGCGTGTGGAGTCGGCAGTTCACCGGCATGAACCACGGCGCTACGGTGCGCCAGACGGTGACGCGGAAGCTGAGTGAGTCGGCGCAGCATTCAGACCTTGAGGTCATCAAGGCGTCGCCCGATTGCCCGGCGTGGTGTACGAGTCACGGCATCGAGAACCGGGACGATGATTGCGTGGAGTTCGAGCAGGTCTATCACCAGCGAGTTGTTTTAGCCGGGAGTCATGAAGTGCTGATCGTGCAGGCGCAAGATGCGCAGACCGGCCGGATGCTGGGCGTGGACATTCTGCCGTCGAACTGGGCTGAGTTGACGCCCGTCGAAGCCGCCGAGCTGGGCGCAGCGCTGATTCAGGCGGCGGAGTTGGTGAGGGGTTAGGTTGCGGTGACGGCGATACGGCGGACCAAGGCCGACTTCCCAAGCGACGAGGAAGGCTACGCCGCGTGGAACGCGGGCCGGGCGGAAGGTCTGGCGGATGATCCTCGACCGCGCCCTGAGTGTCCCTATCTTTCCTGGCCGAACGGCACGTTCAAAGAACAGTGCCTGAACGCGGCTTGGCGGCGCGGCTATCACCACGGCATTCAAGAGCTGGTGCTGGCCAAGTACGGCGAACCGCTGGCCTAGTCTGGGCATGGCTGAGGCCGGGAGTCTCTGACGGGACTCCCGGCCTTTAGTGTGCGTGCGGGATGGGCTTAGAGCGTGAACCGGCCGGCGCCGGGATGCTGGATCTTTTCCGTCAATGTGCCTCTGAGTAGTTCGTCCATCGGATGCTTGGCGTCTGATCCGCCGATAACCATCGAGGCGGGGATCTCGGCATGAACCCGACCCGTGCGCATCATGGCGCTGAGTTCGTCGGCCAGCTCGGCGCGGGTTGGTGCGTCCGTCTGTGACTGGGGCGTGCCTTCCACCGGTGGCGTGGTGCTGGTCTTGATTGCTTCGAGCGCTTGAGCTTCGGTGAGCCCACGGGCTTCCAGGACCTTGTTCCAAGCTTCCTCGGCCTGGCCTTCCTCGACGTATGCGGCGTGGACGTCATCCACGCTGGCAGCTGGCGTCTTCAGTACTTCGTTCACGGCCTGGCCTGCCTGGGTGAGTCGGTCGTGAGCATCGGCGATCGAATTGCCGTGCAGGAGGTCGTTCATGTTGTCGATGGTGTTCATATTGTTCTCCTTAGTGGGTGATGGGTCGTGCGGTTTCGAAGATGTGGCGGGCGATCTCTGCCGGATCACTGTCGGGGTCGGCTCGCCCGAGCTCGATGGCGTTGTAGAGCATCGGCAGAATCCATCCGGCCTGCATGGTGGCGAACTGCACCATGGCTTGGTCAGCACCTCCCTTGATAGCGGCAGCTGAATAGCTGGCGAGCTGGTCCTGTGTCTTGTGCAGCATCAGTAGGGGCGTGGCGTATCCACCTTCACCGATGGCCTGGGCAGGGTCGCCGGACTCGGCTACGCGCTGTTCCCAGTAGGCAACCTCGGTCGCTTTCACCTGCACCAGTTCGAGCAGTGCTTCGGCGGGGCTGACATCGAGACGGCCACCGAACGCGGCGACGTGCTTGGCCGCTTCAACTTCGGCTATCCGGCGTTCTCCTGCCCGCCTGGCGGCCGGGATCGAGCCGCCGTGCATCCGGCAGCGGCGTTGGCCGGCCATCGGCGGATTCTTGCACGGGCCGCCGTCCCTGGTCTTCGCACCACAGATTGCATGGGATACGCCCATGCTCGGTGTTTGTATGGGATCCCGATCGGTCATGCGGTCCTCCCGTTGGGTTCGGTGTTCTCGGCGTCTTCGATCGCTGCGTTCAGTATCTTGGCGAGCTGGTGGGCCTCGGGCAGTGTCAGCAGGTCTTCGAGCTCACTGTTCGGTGCGCCGTCTTCTCCGGCCTGCCAGGCTCTGAGGTCGATCATGGTTGCTGTTGCGATGCGTGTTGGACGGAAGGTGATGGCGAAGATACCCGCACCGTTCTCGTCGCGTTCCATGTACAGCCGCTGATCGCCGTAGCAGGTGTGTTCGTCAGGGTCTTGATTGACGCACCAAGAAGGGCAGTCGGGCGTGGCTGTGGTGCGCTGATTATGAATTTGGGTGATACTCATGAGTTCTCCTGAATTGTGTTGTTGTCGGATTCGATTGGGTTATTCGTTTCATGCGAGACCCGGGGGATAAGGGTTCGGTCTTTTCCTCCCCAGACCCCGAAGTGTTCCTTTCGTCCGGCTTCCCGGCATTCATCAAGGACGGGACAGTCGAAACACGATTCGGCGGCTCGCTTCCGGATCTCCGGGTCATCGGATAGCCACGGCGATTCACCGATCCACGGGGGTGCGCATGGGATCTTCAGCTCTTGGACGATCGAGGCACGCAGACCATCAGCGAGAGCAAGGTGAACCTCGGATGCTGACCGTGGCCACTTCATCGGCGCTCACCAGCTCGCTGCATGCATGCGGGATGCCTGACCTTGCCCGGTGGTACGGGCTCGCCACACTCGGGGCAGGTGCGGCCGGTACTCCTGGTTGTCTCGAACAGGGTTGGCTCCGTGTTGATCTGACTATCAGTGTCCAATTCGTCCAATGTGTCCAATTGCCTAGTCAACGACGGGTTCTCTATGGCTGGTTGTCCAATAGAAGTGTCCAATTGTGATTCATCACGGTCGTTCTCGAATTGGACACTTTGGACACTTTGGACACACATATACAGGCCACGTTCAGCCCTGCGAAGCTTGCCGGCGTCCGCCAGTCGTTTCAGATACTTCCCAGCATCGGCAACAGCGATATCCAGTTCGGCAGCGACGAGGGCAGCGCGCACACCTTCGGGATGCTCGGCAGACATGGCGATGATTGCCGCCGATCGATCACCCAGGTTTCTGGTGGTCTCGGCTTCCTGGGCAGCTTCTGCGGCTTGCCGCAATGTGTCGCCGTCCAACGTCCACACGCCTTCGCTACTGTCCAGCGAGTATTCGTCTTCGGCAACATCCCTGCCCGTGACTTTCAGCAGCCCCTTCGAGGTGCCGCGCTCACGGCCAAGCACGATCACCCAGTCAGCTGCACCGGTGAGCCCGTTCGTCCCCGACGATGTTTCGGCGAAGTCGGACGCGGCCATCTTGCGGCTGTGATGCACCACCATCACGCACGAACCTTCGTGAGCATCCGCGAGGTTCTTCAGCCTGGTGCCGATGCGCGAGTCACGCTGGTAGTCGTTCTCGCCCGGCAGCGCCCGTGGCATGACCTTCGCCAGCGTGTCCAACATGACGAACCCGGAAGGGTGACCGTCGAGCCATGCTTCGATGGTGTCCATCACTTCGTCAGACGGGCCGCTGGTGAAGTACTCGAAGCCTTCGGGGATCGGCCCGTCTTCGAGGATGCGGCGGCAGCGGGTCTGCATCCTGCGGTTGCCGTCTTCGAGCGCAGCGTAGAGCACCGGGCGTTCGTCCACCGGTATCTTGCCCAGCGCATAACCACCGGCGGCAGCAGCCAATCCGAGGTTCAGGGCGAGCCACGACTTGCCGAGCTTCGGAGCACCGACCAGCAGCCCGAACCCTTCGGCCACCAGGCTGGGCACGATCCATTGCAACGGCGGGAACGTTTGCCGATCCAACCATGCGCCAGTGTGGATACGGGCCAGCAGCTGCGATGCCCGTTCAGGATCTATCGTCACGCCGCTACTCCTTCCAGGTCGAAGGAGCTGGCCACCTGGTCGGCGGTCATCTGGGCGAGCAGCCAGGCGTGACGCCTGCACTCCCGGGCAGCACCGTCGGCTGACGGTGTGCCCACGGCTTCAAGCGCCTCGGCCCTGCGCACCCAGTAGGCCGGCGTCGCCTCCCTGAGCGCGTCCACCAGCACCGACAGAGACAACCGGTAGGCCAGGTCAGGCAAGGACGCGAGCGTCTGCACAGCAGGCCGTGACGGGGCTGTAGCGATGCCACGGCCGAAGTCGTGGGCGGATTCGATAGGGGTACTCACTCGGCATCACCAGTCACGAACTCGGTGCCGATCCACAGACGGTTCAGCCCGGCGTGGCGTTGCCTTCGGCCGGAAGTCGTGGTGCCGATCGGTTCGATGTAGCCGGCCTTCCGCAGGCTCGCGAATAGAGCGCCCCACTGATTCGGGGCTGCAGGCTCACGCACACCGGCAGCACGCACCCGCTCGGCGTCGAACACCTGCCCGGACGCGGCGAGCATCAGCACGACTTCCTCGGCGTCGGCACGCCAGTTATCGGAATCGACGGCGTCTATACTGGACTCAGCGCCGTCAAACGCTTTGCGAGCCGCTCGGGAGTCCACGCCCGGGCGGCTTTCTCGTGTCGCCATCAGGTCAGGCCTCGGCCCTCAGTAGCCGGGCGACTTCGGCGGTCTTGTAGCGTCTGGCACGTGATCCACCGGGGTAGTAGCGGGTCACCTGCCCGGCGCTGACCATCCGGTCAAGTGAGCGAGCCGAGATGCCGCCGGCGATTTCGAGCGCGGTCTTCTCGGTGATGAATCGTCCGTGCTCGCCAATAAGATCTTGGATCTCTTGGTTCGAGTAGGCGCAATGAATGGGCTTGGGCATCATCAGCCACACCTCTTTCAGGTGTTCGCCGGATTGCCCATGTCCCGGGGCCGTCATATCCATGACGGGCTGAATACTTAACTGCCATTCAGGCTACCACACGCCATATCAGCCGTGGATAATTACTACCTTCTTGCGCGCCTTAAGATCTTGCTCAATCTGCTTGTTTGTGCGCACTCGAGCTGTGAGATGGTCACAAGTCACTTGAATATTCATCCCTTGATCCAGGAAGAAGGTCCGCGCCTTCCAATGACGATCACCGTCAACAGTGCTGCGAGCTCGGCCAGATTCATTACTCGACTGGGTGTTGACTGAGGGGCTGAATTTGTATGGGTTCGTGTGAATCAGTACGCCCTCCGATGTCCGGTAGACGGTCGCCAAAATACAGCCCCGCCTATTCGGGCAGCGGTATTGAACGTCGGCGCGCTTGAGTGCTTGCCCCTCCTTTTCGAGTACGGCATAAGCCTGCTCAGCGCGTGCGGTTCGTTCGTCCAAGTGGCGTGCGGCACTACGGATCTCTTCGTCAAAGCTCTTGGTCATTTCGTGGCTTCACTCTCGGGGGTTGATTGGTTAGTTCTGGCGCTGAATGCCCGCGCTATCACGTCGGGGCTCAGCAACGGCACGACCCCGGCCAGCTGGGCGTCCGTCATGCCTGCCAGGGTGATGCTCAGTTGCTCGGGCGTCATGGCAGCCAACAGCCGGGGGTTAATTATGGGGGCGTCCGGTAGCGTGCGCGGGTCGATAGTTCTCGTCCAGCCGGCCAACTCGGATAGGCGGACCATGTACGGCCACAGCCCGTCGCGGTCCAAGGTGACGTAGGCGCCCATCACCGGATCGAGTACGTGTCCAAGCAGTTGCTCACAATCAGCGTCCCCGATGCCCGCCTTGCGCCACATGTGCCTTGCCCACCTGCGGAGGTCGTACAGCCGTAACTCTGGGCGTCCGATGGCGATACGGGCAGCGTTGAATCCGGTAGGCGTCCGTAGCTTCGTCTTGCGTCCCTTGCCAGTGCGTTGCTTGGCGCTGGTGCCGATCACCTGCTGAATGGTGGGCCACGGGTTGACCGGGTTCGTGGAAGGGAACAGCAGACCGTCCGGGCCGGGCGCGGCGTAGCGATCGATGTGCGCGGCGAGCTCCCCTGCCACGTGCGGCGGCAACGGCACGAACCGGATCGACTCGGGTGTCTTCGGCGGTTGCGGCCCAAGCTTGCCGTCCTCGGTTCTCGATATCGCCTTGGTGACTTTCACCGTCCACTGTGGCGTCCCGTCGTCTGCCGCGCCCTTTGCTATGTCGTTGCGGGTCAGTGCGAGGGCCTCGGCCGGGCGTAGCCCCGAATAGGCCAGCAGCAGCACCAGGACGCGCCATTGCTCGGGTTTCGTACCGTCGGCAAGGGTAGCGACCTCAAGCGGGCTCAGACCGGTGATGAGGTCGTTCTGAACAGCCCTCGGGCGCCCGGTAGTACGGCTCGAAGCGTTCTTCACTTTGCACGGGTCCACGGGAATGCGCTCACGGTCGACCGCGTCTGCCATCACCGATTTGAGGAACGCGTAGGCGTGGTGCCGCAACGTCGGGGCGTCCTTGTTGGTCAGCCACCAAGCGTCAATCATCTGCCGATCGATCGCAACGATGGGGGTTGCTGCGAGCTCGGATAGGCGCCCGTCCAGGTAGCCGTTGTACTCGTCGATCGTCCGGGGTGCCAGCGGCGTGCCCTTCTTCGTTGTCCGGCCCGCGATCCATGTGCGGGCATAATCGCCTAACGTGGTCTGGTCTCGGATCTCGGCTTGCGCGGCCATCGCCTGGTCGTCGCGTCGCTGCGCCGGCGGCGTCCACTCGTCTCGGTCGATGAGAGTCCGTTCACTATTCAGCCAGGTCTCGGCGGCCTTGCGATCAGTGAAGGTGTGTCCGGGCGTATGCCTGTTGCCCTTGTGCTCGTAGTAGGCCCGGTACCTTCCCGACGGCTTGAGTTCTATCGTGCCTGGTGCCTTGCGTCTCGCGGCCATCTTTTGCCTTCCTGACCCGCTCCCTGAGGGGGAGAATAGGGGGAGTTCTAGCGCCATTCTAGCCGACATTAGTCAAGCAAGCTGATATAGTTTCAGTCAACAACACAACAACGATGCACCTAGTCAACTACCTATCAATGCTTGTCAGACCGTGGATTCATCATCGAATCGCGAGTGAGCTGGGATGCTGGTTCAAGTCCAGTAAGGCCCACCAGTAGATCACCTAGTCAATAGGCGAGACAACCAAGCTTCGCAAGCAGATCGCTGCGTTGTGTGAGGTGGGCAATGAGTGCGTCTCTTTGGGCCGGACGAGTGCCGAGCGTCCCCACATTTACGGAAGTCATGTTCGTGAACCTCCTGTTCAGTTCGTGGACGCAATTGAATTCTCGCCAACTGTGGCTGTAGCGTACGTCTCATGATTACGACGCGCCAGGCATTGATGTCCTGTTGTTGTGCGTCCATGTGCTGTTGCGCCTGTTGATCTTCTCTCGTTGGCATCGGTCATCGTGCGAATATGGCTCGCACATCCTTGACTGACTCTGCTGACCTTGCTTGTCACAAGGACCAAGACCGGTAGCGGCGACGCAAGGCACAGCGGCAGTCGAGTAACTTTTAATTCTCTTACCGGGCTTCTCTTCGCTATTGAGAGAGCCCTCAAACCATCACTGCGGGTAATTTTCCCGTATTGGCAGCAGAATCCGAATTAACGAATCGAACACGATAAGGATGAAGAAATGGCCTATTTCGAAGATGCAACCAAGCTGATCGGACGCACGCCGTTGGTGAAGATCAACCGGCTCTACGGTGATTCCCAGGCGACGGTGCTGGCAAAGCTGGAGTTCTACAATCCGGCCAACTCGGTGAAGGACCGCATCGGTGTTGCCATCATTGACGCGGCGGAGGCGTCCGGAGACCTGAAGCCTGGTGGCACCATCGTCGAAGGCACGTCAGGCAACACCGGCATTGCGCTCGCCTGGGTGGGCGCTGCCCGCGGCTACAAGGTGATCATCACGCTTCCCGAGAGTTTCTCGAAGGAGCGCCGCGCCGTGCTTCGCGCCTACGGTGCTGAGCTGGTGTTGACTCCTGCTGCCGATGGGGTCCCGGGTGCCAACAAGCGCGCCGAGGAGATCGCGGCGAGCACACCCGGCGCCATCCTTGCTCGTCAGTTCGACAATCCCGCCAACGTCGAGATTCACCGCAAGACCACCGCCGAGGAGATCTGGGCAGACACGGACGGCGCGGTCGACATCGTTGTTTCCGGTGTCGGCACCGGCGGCACGGTGAGCGGTATCGGGCAGGTGCTGAAAGAGCGCAAGCCTGAGGTGCAGATCTATGCCGTCGAGGCCGCCGAGTCCCCCGTGCTGTCCGGTGGCCAGAAGGCACCGCACCGCATCCAGGGCATCAGCCCGGGATTCGTCCCCGCTATCTACGACAGCAGCGTGGTCGGTGGCATCATCCAGGTGACCGGGGACGACGCCATCGCGTGGGCCCGCCGCGCAGCCACCGAAGAGGGCCTGCTGGTGGGCATCTCTTCGGGTGCGGCTCTGCGCGCGGCGGCCGATCTGGCTGCTGATCCGGCCAATGCGGGCAAGACCATCGTGGCGATCATCCCCGATTGGGGCGAGCGCTACCTGTCCACCCCGCTGTTCGAGGGCCTGCTCGACTGATCCGTCTCGTCACGCACCCCACCCCGAATGCGGGAGCGGTCGTCTGGTGAAGGCACGAAATGCCGAACACTGGGCGACCGCTCTTCTTCTCGGGTCCGTAACCGTCGCGGGGGTGACTCAGAGAGTCGACCCACCGGTCGAAACGGTGCCGCCCGAAGCTGTGAGTAGGCAGCAGCCGGTGGGCCAGCATCGCGATGCCCCATCGGCCTGAGGTCGGGGAATGGGCCAGGAGACCGAGGCTCATCGACCGTCGCGACGGCGGCGCGGCCGTTCGGTGTCGGCAGCCTGTTCTGTAGGACGCTCCTGACTGGAGCCGGCAGTCATCCTGAGATTCTTGGCACGTTCGACGTCCTCGGCGAGCCTTTCCGCCTTCTTGTCGCTGGCCTTCGTGTCGCGTGCAGGTAGCTGAAGGTCAACCTCCGCCGGCATTCCGGCCTGCAGTTCCCGGCCTCGCTCCACTTCGCTGTCCACCTCCGCGCCGAACAAGAGGACCGTATTGATGATGAAGATCCACAGCAGCAGGATGATCACACCGGCCAGCGTCCCGTAGGTGGCGTTATAGCTGCCGAAGTTTGCCACATAGAAGAAGAAGGCGGCCGATGCAAGTATCGCCAACACGATGGCGATCGCTGCACCAATGCTCATCCAGCGGAACTTCGGTTGCCGAACATTGGGCGTTGCATAGTAGAGCAGAGCGACGACGAAGATGACGATGCCTGCGAGCACTACCCACTTCACGATGTCCCAGACGACGATCGCTGTATTGCCCAGGCCCAGCGCCTGGCCCACGGCTTGGGCGACGGGCCCGGAGAGCACGAAGATCATGAGCGCCACCGCTGCCAGCAGCAGTACGAGCGCGGTGAGCAGGTACATCTGCACATTGAGTTTGATGAAGCCGCGCCCCTCGGGCACGTCGTGGATGGTGTTCATCGCGCGTCCGAAGGCCTTGATGTAGCCCGAGGCCGTCCACAAAGCGGTGAGCAGACCGAGGATGAGACCGATGCCCGGAGCGGGCGCGGTGAGCACGGCCTCGAGCGGGCCTTCCACCGTTTCCCAGACATCGGCGGGAATGAGCTCTTCGGCTTGCGTCATGACGTCGGAGACCGAGCCGCTCTGGCCGAAGAGGCTGAGGATCGAAACCAGGGCGATCAGCGCCGGGAACAGTGCCAGCACTGTGCGGTATGTGAGGTTGCCGGCCAGATCAAGGCACTTGTCGGCTGTGAACTCCCGGACGGTGGTGCGCAGCACATATTTCCATGAGGGTGCGGTGATCTCCGTTGGAGAATCGGGCTTGCGGTCATCCTCCGGATCGGGGGCTTGGGCTGGGTGCCTCCGATTAGCCGCGGGGTTCTGTGTGTCCATGCGTGGTGTCCCTCTCAGGGTCGTCGTTCGATAGTTCTTTACAGCGTAAGCCACTGTCCTTATGCTGTAAGGCAGACCGGCAGGACTTGCCGGCCACTCTTTTAGCTGAGGAGATCGAATGATGACAAGTCCCCCTTACGAGTATGACGAACTGGGCCGTCACGGTTCACCTGCGACTCCTGCACCGCAGCACGGCCTCTACGACTCCACGGATGTCAAACCGAGCTCTCGGGAGAACTCATCTGCCTCCGATGCCTCCAAGGGAGAGGCCGAGGCGATGAAGGACACCGTGGCCGACAGCGCGACGGATGTCGCCGACTCCGCCAAGAGTGCGACCCAGGACGTCGTGGCGGAGACCCGCCAGCAGGCGGGGAATCTGCTGGCGCTCGTGAGGGACGAGGTCGAGACGCAGGCCGGCGCCCAGCAGCAGAACATGGCCGGCACCCTGCATTCGCTCGTGCAAGAGCTCGAGGGCATGGCAACGAACTCCACCCAGAACGGTCCGCTTACGCAGGCGGCACGCCAGGGCGCGACAAAGGGTGGTGAGATCGCCGATTGGCTTCAGGACCATGAACCGCGCGATCTGCTGCGCGAGGTTCGGTCCTTCGCCCGACGCAGGCCAGTGGCATTTCTCGCCGCGTGCGGGGCCGCCGGAGTCGTAGCCGGCAGGCTCAGCCGGGCAATTGCCGCCAGTGACGGTTCTCCGGCCCGTGGCTCCCGCTCGCCCGTCCGCCGCGAGGTACCGGAGAGCCATCGGCAGGCTACGACGGGCACGTCTTATGCCCCGGAGGCCGGCGGTTTGCGAGCAGCCGACGAAGCTGTCGTCAGCGAGGCAGTGGAGGAGGCCACAGGTCGGACGGACCTGCCGCCCCGGACGGGTGAGGCACGATGAGCAGCAGGTCGCAGAACCTCGAGCCGCGCTCGCCGGAGCCTCAGCGAAGGCAGCTGCCTGAGGAACGGCGCGGTGCGCTCGAGGCCGAGGACGGCCGCTCGATCGGACAGCTGCTGGCCGACGTGAGCTCCAACATTTCCTCACTCATGCAGCAGGAATTGGCACTCGCCAAGGCCGAATTGCGGGAATCGGTCAAGCGGGCCGGCAAGGGCATCGGCCTTATGGCGGGTGCCGCCATCGGCGCGTTTTTCGTCCTATTGTTCCTTTCCACCAGCGGATGGTGGGCCCTGGGCATGATCGTGGGTAACGGATGGTCTGCGCTCATTGTCGCAGGCGTCTGGGCGATCATCGCCATAGTCCTGGGGCTGGTAGGGAAGAAGGAGCTCGAGCGCATTCGCGGCCTCGACCGCACCACCGACACATTGAGCAAGCTGCCCAAAGCGGCCCAAGGACACGAGGAGGACAACCGATGACTGAAAGCGAAGACCCCGATGCGATTCGCGCGGAGATCGACAGGACGCGTGCCGAGCTCAGCGACAACATCGACAACCTGACCGACACGGCGAACCCCAAGAATATTGCCGGCCGACAGCTGGACAGGGTTTCCGGTGCTGCGCGATCCGTGCGAGACAAGATCATGGGCGCTCCGGACGATCCGTACGACGAGGGTCGTATGGGCGACGCCCGCGATGCCGTGTCTCAGGTGAGCGACGCAGTCTCCGATGCTCCGACAACGGCCAAAGAGCAAACTCGCGGCAACCCGCTCGCGGCGGGATTGATCGCCTTCGGTGCGGGCATGCTGCTCTCCTCGCTCTTTCCTGCTTCGAAACCGGAGCGGGAGGCGGTCTCGGACCTGCAGGACAGCATCGAGCCACTCAAGGAGCAAGCAAGCGGTATGGCCCAGGAGATCGCGCAGAATTTGCGTGAGCCCGCTCGCGAGGCGGCTCAGTCCGTGCGTTCCACTGCCGCCGGCGCAGCACAGGAGGTCAAGAACGAGGGGATAGCGGCCAAGGACCAGGTCCAAGCTCAGGCGCAGGACTCGGCGGAGAACGTCAGGGGCGAGGCTGCTCGCTGAGCGAGGCTACTGGCTGATCTCCATCTCGATGCGCTCCAAGAGCGTCTCAAGCGCCGCCTCGAACTCCTCGGCTTCGTGGTCTTCGCTCAGCTTCGAGCGGAACCGCAGGAGTGGGCTATCCGGCGGCAGGACGAGGTCGCCGTCTCCATTGGGGACGGTGGCCTCGCCTTCGTCGAGAGGCTCCTCGATCGGAGAGGTCTCCGCACCGCGCATGGTCGCCTCGAGGAGCAGGTGGCCCAGGAGGAAGCTGCTGAATGACCGGTAGGTTCTCGCGGTCTGATCCTCGGAGAAGGCGAACCCTTCGAGCGTGCCCAGGAAATGCTCGACGATTTCCAAACTGCGTAGCGGAGGGCGCAGCCACGGTGCGGCCGGATGGCGCGTGGCTACCAGCGGGAAGGCCAACGGGTGCTCGACGGCCACCTTCCGAATGGCATGAGCAAGCGCCTGGAGATAGCCCTGCCAGCTCTGGCAGAGTTCTCCGCTCAGTTGCTTCGGCACATCTTGGAGAAGCAGGGCAACCACGCCCTCAAGGACGTCCTCCCGTCCGGTCGCGTAGTGATACAAGGACATGGCTTCGACGCCGAGCTCCTTGCCCAACCCTCGCATCGTCAAACCCTGGGCGCCCTGCAGGTCGATCGATTGCAGCGCGGCCTGGATGACCATCTCGCGGTCTAGACCGCGCGTGCCCTTGCGGGGTTTCGTTGCGGACTTACTCTCAGCGGCCATGAGAGTAGTGTCCCGGCTTTCAGGCGATCAGTCCAGATGGCGGAGCCGATGCGTCCAGCTGACGAGTGCCGGAGACGCCGCCAGGCTCGACCGATGTGACCGGCGTCGGGAAAGGCCACAGAACGAAAGTTTCCCGGCCGCTTTCACATCGATCGATCGTGGTTAGGCTTGAAAGACACGAATTGAGCCTCCAGCCGTGATCACGCGAGGTGAGCTTCAGCGCTCACCGGTGAAGCTGGTCGCAGTACGAAACGGCGCCGATGCTACAACCCCGAAAGCGCACCGGTTGGAGCGAACTCGCCAACTCAGGAGTCAACTCACACAAGGCCCATCTTTTTGGAAGGGACGCATGAAATGACAGTACGAATTGGTATTAATGGTTTCGGGCGCATCGGACGCAGCTATCTGCGCGCCGCGCTCGCGAACCAGGCAGACGTCGAGGTCGTCGCAGTGAACGATCTGACCGATGCTTCAACGTTGGCGACGCTGCTCGAGTGGGATTCCATCTCCGGGCATCTGGACGGGGTCTCGGTCGACGGCGACGTCATCAAGATCGGTGATCGAGCTATCAAAGTGCTCTCCGAGCCCGACCCGGCGTCCATCGCCTGGGGCGAGCAGGGAGCCGATGTCGTCATCGAATCGACCGGCCGCTTTACGGACGGTGCCAAGGCTCTCGCCCATCTGAAAGGTGGCGCGAAGAAGGTCATCATCTCGGCCCCGGCCAAGGGTGACGTGCCGACCTTCGTGCTCGGCGTGAATGACGACAAACTCGATCCCAGCTCGTCTGACGTGTTCTCCAATGGTTCGTGCACGACGAACTCGCTTGCTCCGCTTGCCAAGGTGCTCAATGACGCCTTCGGGATCGAGACCGGACTGATGACAACCGTGCATGCCTATACCGGTGATCAACGCTTGCACGATGCCCCGCACAAGGATCTTCGTCGTGCGCGAGCCGCCGCCTTGTCGACGATCCCGACCAGTTCCGGTGCCGCGAAGGCCATTGGCAAGGTGATTCCGGAGTTGGACGGCAAGCTCACCGGCTTTGCGCTGCGCGTCCCCGTCCCCGTCGGCTCGGTCACCGATCTGACAGTGAATCTGAACAAGGGAGCAAGTGTCGATGAAATTAACGCTGCATTTTCCGCGGCTGCATCTTCGGGCCCGCTTCAGAAGTACCTCCAGTACTCGACGGCACCCCTGGTCTCGACGGACATCGTGGGCAATCCATACTCGTCGATCTACGATGCGCCACTGACCGAGGTGCTCGGGCGCCAGGCCAAGGTACTCGGCTGGTACGACAACGAGTGGGGCTTCTCGAACCGGCTCGTCGAATTCTCCGAACGGATAGGCGACGCGCTCTGATACGTCGGTCATCCCAAAACGCCGGCTCCCTGGTGGGAATCTTTTCCTGCCGGGGAGCCGGCTTTCTGTGTGCCGGTTCAGCTGACCGGACGATGGACACGTCAGTAAGCTCACACCACAGGCAATCGTTCGAAGGAGAACACAGCTCATGAGATATGTCTCGATCGATGAACCAGGGAAGGTTTCTGTCCGGGAGATGGATATGCCCACGCCTGGGCCGGGTGAGGCACTGCTCAAAGTGCGCTACGGCGGAATCTGCGGTTCGGACGTCAACACCTAACGCGGCACGTTCATTTATGCGTCCTATCCACGCATTCCCGGGCATGAGTTCTCTGCGGAGATCGTGGAGATCGGCGACAACGATCAAGGGCTCGCCCCGGGCATGCTGGTCACGGGTAATCCGTATTACAACTGCGGCCACTGCTATTCATGTGCGCGGGGCTTCGTGAACTGCTGTACCTCGAATCAGACCCTGGGTGCGCAGCGTGACGGCATCTTCCGCGAGTACTTCGCGATGCCTGTCGAACGTATCTATTCAGGAAAGGGGCTGGACGCCCAGGTTCTTGCGGCGATCGAGCCGTTCTGCATCAGCTACCACGGTGTTCAGCGAGCGAGAGTGCAATCAGGCGAGCACGTGCTGGTCATTGGTGCCGGTCCGATCGGGCTGATGGCGTTGCTGGCGGCCAAGCTCAAGGGCGCCGAGGTGACGATCGCGGACATCACTCAGCCCAGGCTTGACAAGGCACTCGAGCTGGGCGCCGACCACATCATCAACTCCGGCGTCCAAGATTTCGATGAGGCTTGTAAAGAACTGACCGGTGGCAACGGCTTCGATGCCGCGTTCGAGTGCGCCGGGCGTCCGAACACCTTCTTGAACTGCATGGAGGCGGTGGCATTCCGCGGACGCGTGGTGATGATCGGCATCGGCAAGCAGAACCTGGATTTCGCTTACGCCATGATTCAGACCAAGGAACTCGACATCTTCGGCTCGCGCAATGCGCTGAAGAACGACTTCCTCGAGCTCATCGACCACGTAGATCAGGGCAGGGTCGATCTGAGCAAACTGATCACCCGGGTGGCCGACATCGATGAGGCGCCCGAGGCATTCCGCGAAGCGTCCGAAGAGCCGGAAAAGGTCATCAAGACGTTGGTGGCTTTCAACGAATAACGAAACATCGGGTTCGACCTGGTGAAAGTTCAAGCGACACAAGAAGACACGGGTGGGGACTTCGCGAACAGGCTCGGCTATTGCAGCCGACCAGGCCTAGTGGCAGATCAGCTAGCACCGGAACGCGTCCGATCGCATCGCCAGCCTGGCAGAAATTTTGCAGAGCGGAAATAGTTTAGGGTTCAACTAGGTTGTGTCTATCGTGAGCGCTACGGAAACGCCGCAGGCGCCCGAGAGGAGAGATCATCATGGTAGACGCCGCAGCTTTGACCGGTAACTGGACGCTGGACCCCGCACATAGCCGCCTGGGCTTCTCGGCCCGTCACGCGATGGTGACGAAGGTCCGCGGAAACTTCGATAGCTTCGAAGGAACCGCTTACACCGACGCCACGAATCCCGGCAATTCGCACGTCGAGGTCACCATTCAGGCCGACTCGATCAACACCAACAACGAGGCGCGCGATCAGCACCTGCGCACCAACGACTTCCTGGAGATCGAAAAGTACCCCACCGTCACCTTCAAGTCGACCGGCGTCGAGAAGCTGGACGATGAGCACGTTCGCATCACCGGTGACCTGACCATCAAGGCCACCACGAAGCAGGTCAGCATCGACTTCGAATTCGGTGGCGTTGCTCAGGACCCGTTCGGTAACACCCGGATGGGCTTCGAGGGCTCGACCTCGATCAACCGCCAGGATTACGGTGTGGCATTCAACGCCGCGCTGGAGACCGGAGGCGTTCTGGTCAGCGATAACGTCAACATCGACATCGAGATCTCGGCTATCAAGGTTCCCGACGCCGAGTGAGGTGTTTCCACTCGTAGCCGATGCTGCGAGCTATTCACAGACTTTGGCCCGGATCTGTCGATGGGTGGGTGTCACAAAGCACCGACCATGATCGCCGGAGCCGGGCGCACGGGTAGGCCATCGAAGCTGTATTGCCGGTAGCGTGATCTCGGCAGCTTATGCAGCTGATGGAGACCAGCCCGAAGCGTCAGTTCCCGCGTCCCCCGCCTTATTTGGCGAGGTCGGACGCGGGAACTTTTGCGTTTGCTGCCCCGAACCGCGGCAGAGCGCGGGGCAGATGGCCGTTGCCGGTTCCCCCGCCGGACGCCATGCGGAACAGCACTTTGAGAAAACCGGCCAGGGGTGCTCCGTGTTACCTTCTTCTGGTCTGGGTCTGGTAGTCGCGGCGCCTTAATCGGCGCCGTTGGGCCCGCGATAGAAAGGCGCGATCGCCTTTCCCAGCACAGCGCTGAGGCGCTCATTATTACCGGTCGCCTGGCTGTAGAACCGTGCAAACACAAACTCATCACGCAGCGGTCCGCCCATGATGAAGTGGGCGGCGTCGATCTGATAGCCGGCCTGCTCCGCGAGCTGGCCGAAGAACACAAACTGGGATCGGGTGTTTCCCTCACGGAAGCTGTGAATGACGTTCAGTTCGCCCCAACTCTCCGCCAGCTCGGCGACAAACTCATCTTGATTCAGTCCGCGCAGCAGATCGTGGTCAGCGAGCCGCTGATACTCTGCCTCAGCCGCGGCGATCATCGTTTCGTCGCCTGGATAGTACCCGTACACGGCCGGTTCAGGATCGCTCGGATCGAGCACATTCGGTCCGCTCTTCGTCATCCGGTCTGGCCAGACCGGCCCGACGCGTGGCTGTCCAGCCCACTCGTACACGTCCTGAAAGATATAGGCGTGGACCGCCTTCATGTGTTCGTAATCGAACCGGCCGGCGATCGGGTGCGCCCACAGGTCGATCAGCCGAGCCCTCGTGTGATACTCCTCCAGAGCCGTGAGCTTGTCCTGGTCGGTTTCTCCGTAGGGTTTGCCAGGCTCGGTGAACTTGTTCCTCAGCACGGACGTACCTGGGATGAAGTAGTCATCCCAGGTACGGAAAGTGTTCTTGCGTGCCATCCTCAGCGGCCGAGGATGTGCTTCCGGCCCAGCTCACGTGCCACGTCACCGGAGATCTCGCCACGCGCCTGGCGGGCGAACAGTTCGTTGAGGTACGGATCAGCGATCTCGTGACCGGCTAACGCCAGCGCCGCATTGGCGAATGCCATGGCCTCGTCTGCGTCGGTCGATAACGAGCGAGCTGCGGCTGTCGCGTGAGTCATCATCGCTCTCCCTTCGTACGGCTGGTCCGATCTTATCGGACGAGTCTCGAACACGGTCTAACGGTAGTCTTTGCAGCCGCTGCCGGATGCAGTGCCGAGCAGCAGCTTGAGAACGCCGGACGGTTGTCCACCGCGTCTCGGGAGCCTATGTACCGACGCTCTACACTCGGGGCATGCCCGTACAGCTGAACTCGTCCGAGTTCGAACGGTGCGTCGACGAGGCGCTCGACTCCATTCCGGACGAGTTGCTCTCGCTGATCGACAATTGCGTCGTGCTGGTCGAAGATGAGCCGCCGGACGGCGAGGAGCTCTTCGGCTACTACGACGGCATTCCACTCACCGAACGCGGATTCGACTACGGTGGCGTGCTACCCGACCGGATCGTGATCTTCCGGGGCCCGCACGAGCGGAACTGCGGCTCCCTCGAGGACGTCGTCCGCGAAATCCACGTCACAGTGGTGCACGAAATCGCCCACCACTTCGGCATCGACGACGACGCGCTGGACGAACTCGGTTACCGGTGAGTGATGCTCTGCGATTCTGCAGATCCGCTCTCCGTTCTTGATGGACGCTCGCCCTCGTGCAGGCCGCTCGCCCAAAGTAAGTTCGCTTCCGTTGCGACAGCGGCAATCTTGCTCGGCGCGAGCGTCTGGAATCTGCGGCGAGCGCGGCGCCCGAAGACCCTGACCGGAGCATGCGAAACCGGCCGCTGCCGCCCGTGGGGCGCCCACGCCCGAGCGTCCGATCAGAGCTCGGTGATGACGTGGCGGTGTTTGTGCCAGATCACGGCGGCTTCGATGATCAGGGCGCCGGTGATGGCTGCTCCGATCGTTTTGCCCCACCAAGGCTCCACAAAGAACAGGCAGACCATCGCCGCGAGGGTCGGGATCAGGTACCGGACGGTCCACACGATGTAGCCGCCGAACGAGGGCATCTCGACCCCGCGTGACTCGGCGACCGATTTCACCATGAAGTTCGGGCCGTTACCGATGTAGGTGATCGCGCCACAGGTGACCGCACCCAGCGAGATGGTCTCCAACCACACCCAGGGCACGCCGGCCACCCGGGCCATTTCGGGCAGCACCGCGGGATCGGCGCCCAGGGTGTGGGCCATCTCGAAGAAGGTCGCATAGGTGGGCGCGTTGTCCAAGAAAGCCGACAGCACGCCGGTGAACACGAAGAACGTGATCGTGGTGAGAGGCATCCTGTCGGCGACCTGCGACAAAAACTCCAGCGCGGGGATCATGGTCAGGAAAATACCGATGAACAGCACCGCGACCTCGCGGATCGGCCCCCAATGGAACTGGTTGTACTCGAAGCGGATCCTCTTCGAACTGGTCAGATACGATCCGGCAGCCGCGATCAAGAACACGATCTCCCGCCACGGAACAAAGTCATGCCAGGCCGCATGGCCTTCTTCGATCAACTCCAGGTCCATCGAGGGAACCAACGCGACCGCCACGATCACCAGCGCGAACCAGCCGATATTGACCAAACCCATCAGCTTCACCGGCACGGTCTCGGTGTCATCATGCACCAGATCAGCGATGTCTTCGGCGGCGTACGCCCGGGTATCGAGCGCAAAAAAGATCATCAACAACATCGCGTTGATGAACGCCCACATCGGCAGCAGATGGAACGTCCAAGTGAACGGCACTCCCCGCAGGAAACCCATGAACAGCGGCGGATCACCCAACGGAGTCAACAAGCCACCATTGTTCGCCACGATCAGAATCGTGAAAATAACCGTGTGGACTTTGTTCTTACGCTCCGAGTTGATGTTCAACAACGGACGGATCAGCAACATCGCGGCACCGGTCGTCCCGACAAACGACGCGACCACCGCCCCGATCGCCAACACGATCGTGTTGTTCTTCGGAGTGGCACGAATATCGCCCGCCAGGAACAGCCCACCAGAGACCACGAACAACGCGAACAACAACAAAATGAACTGGACGTACTCGAATACCGCATGCCCGACCCGCGCCCAACTCAACAAGAACCCGATCCACACCGCGACCGGCACACCCAAAACCCCGGCAATCCCGAGCTGAAACTTCCAATTCTCCCAATGCCGCGCCGTCGCCGGTATCAACGGCATCAACGCGATACACAACAACATCACAGCGAACGGCACAATCCCCCACCAAGGGACAACTGCCTCCATACGTACTCCCCCATGAGATGAGGGCAGGTCACCCTCGGCCAAGGCGCGATCAAGAGTCGGATCAACCCGAACGATGCGAGCGCCTACATCCTAGGGCCTCCCGATCTGTCGTCCTACGGCAGGGTTGTGGATAACTTCTCTGAGATCGGTGGGTTATCCACATAGTTGTGCACAATGGCTTAGTCACAGGGATGTTGCCCGGCCCCGTGGTTGTGGTCAGCGGATTGCAGCCGGCCGATTCGGCCTAGGCTGAGATCCATGAATCACCCGGACCAGTCAAGTGAATGGACGGCACGGGATCAGACTTTGCTGAGAACTGCGCAGATCATGTACGCCCTGGGGCGCGGTGAGTACGACCGAATCGATCCGCTGTCCGTGAGCTTTGCGGTCGGGGGAAGCTACCCCGATAACAAGATCGTTCTCAACGCCCCGTTCACGCTGTATTCATTCGAAGCGACCGGAGACGGCAGCTATCAACACAATTCGGGCTTCTTTTTCGCAACCGGTGGTGTCGGGCTGGCGCTGACCGGTGCCTACATGGTGGGCAGAGCCATTGGAAATGCCAATCGCCGCAATGCTGCGGCGCAGGCAGCCACTCCCACCTGGCATCCGATCGACACCGGATTCATCTTCGTCAATCAATATGGCTTCTATCTGCGGACGCCGGTGAACCTGCTGTGGTGGAACTGGGCATCGATCGCCGAGGCACAAATGATCGCCCCGCGGCAGTTTGCAATGCTCGGCGATGCCGGCAATCGCGGACGCGTCAACTATGTCATCGACTCGGACGCGGCCGAGTTGGTCTTTGCCTTGTGGGCGAGTGCGCAAGTGCCCCAGCACGCACAGCTGCGTCAACGCATTTGGCTGATACCTGCCTGGTTCGAAAAGTACCGCGCCATCTTCGGCACCCGGTCGTTCAACTTCATGTCGGCCGAGAGGGAACTGCCGCGATAGACGCAATCGGTCACGTCGAGAGGCGGGCTGGCCCAGTCGAAGACGACGAGACCGCAGACCAGGCGCCAACTCACCAACGAGCCGAGTTATCCACAGATTTTTTCTAGGCCTAGTCAAAGGGGAGTGCTGTAGCATAGGGTGCTTTTCACCGCGACCCCACACCCTGCCGCGGTGAAAGGGACAACGATGCTCCGGCTAGGATCTCGTCCCTCGGCATCGTTGCCGGCGGACTTACCTGAGGCGCCGACGCGCCCGGCCGCGGTTCAGTTGCGCGCCCGTCGCAGCAACCGCCTGGTCGTCCTCGGTGTCCTGTGCGCCTGCCTGGGTGCCCTCATCATGGCCTGGGTGTGGACCAGCACCCAGCAGTCCCAAACCGTCGTGGTGATGGCCGCCGATGTGGCCAGGGGTGAACAGATCGAGGCGTCCGATCTCGGTAGCACGACACTCGGCCGGGCCGACGGAGTCATGGTGATACCCGCAGAGCAGGCCTCGGAGTTGGTTGGCAAGCATGCACTGGTGGATCTTCCCGCGGGTTCACTGCCGGGCCCGCAATCGGCTGGGCAGCATGTCGTGCAGCCGGGCATGGCGCACGTCGGGTTGAGACTCACCGCGGGCCGATTGCCCACACAGCCGATGCCCGCCGGCACCAAGGTTTGGCTGGTAGCCGTCCCCAGCGCCGTGAACGGGGAAACCGAGCCGGGCAGCCAGTATGCGGCGATCATCGTGAGCGCGGTTCAGCAATCCAGCGATGGCGCTGCTTGGCTCGTCGACGTCGAGGTGGACGAATCGTCGGCCGGTGAAGTCGCAGCGTTGGCCGCGGTCGACCAGATCGCGCTGGTGCGCCGAGGTGAGGCGTGATGCTGATCATCTGTGCCTCGGCCGGTGGATCTCCCGGTGTCACGACCACTGCTCTCGGGCTGGCCCTCACCTGGCCACGAGATGTGCTGCTCGCCGACTGCGATCCGCATCCGAATCAGGCGGTACTGGCCGGCTATCTACGGGGAATATCCAGCGGCGGCCGCGGGCTGGGTACCTTGACCGAGAACTATCGGGCGGGCACCGCGCACGCTCTCGACGCCCTCCTCGAACAGACCATTGCTTTGGACGCCTCCGCGTCCATCTCCCGGCGCTTCCTGCCCGGTTTCACCCATCCGCGTCAAGCACCGCTTTTCGTCGGCTATTGGGATCAGCTGGGCGCTCAACTCGACGATCTGCAGGCGTCCGGGACCGATGTGATTCTCGATGTCGGACGCCTGGATGCTGCCGGGCTCGCCACCGGGCTCATCGAACGAGCACGATTGATTCTGCTCGTCACGCACTCGAATCTGCCGGCATTGGCGATGCTGAAACTTGCTCTGCCCGACCTCGTGCAGGCGATCTCGCCCGGCTCCGCAAAGCTTGCCCTGCTGGTTGCCGGTGCCGGACGGCCCTACTCGGCGTCCGAGATCGCCACTCAACTCGGGTTGCCGCTGCTCGCCGAGCTGCCCTGGGATCCGGCAACCGCCGGGGTGCTCAGCGACGGCGATCTACCCGGCCGCAAACTCACCGAGCAGCCTTTGTGGCGGGCATTCCGGAGCTTGTCAATGCAACTGAACGGGCAAACCGAAGCCCGAAGACTGCAGCCGAGTGGCCGGCATCGAACCGGACCGGGCGGCGGCGATGAATATGCGTAATCCGCTTCCCGCCGCTGCCGGACCACCGCCGCTGGAACTTGCCGACGCGCTGGTGGCGCTCGGCCCGCCGAACGACCGGCCCCCGCTATCGCCCCAGATCAGCTCCGGAAGCAGACGCGGCGCCAGGCGAGCGGAGAAACACGAACCGGTGGACTGGCAGCTGGTCGTCCAACTGCGGCGGCAGGCGTCCGAGATCATCGCAGAAAACTCGCAGCATTGGTCGACCGAGCATGGCCACACCATGTCGGGTGAGGATCGCCGCATGATGGGGCGGTCGGTGATCGGCACGCTCGTGCGTGACTACGCCGGAAATCTGAGTCAATCGGGTGACCAGCTGTGGGAGCTGTCGACCGAGCACGCGTATGCGCAGGCAGTGGAGAACGCGATATTCGGCTACGGACGCCTGCAACCGCTGTTCGAGATACCCACCGCCGAGAACGTTGAGATCCATGGCTGGGAATCGGTGGTCGTGCAGCATTCGGACGGCCATCGCGAGGACTTGGCGCCGGTGGCCGACAGCGATGCCGAGCTCGTCGAGGCCATCCGTTTCCTGGGATCGAGCGCCGGTCCGGCCCGCGCGTTCGATGATGCTCATCCCACGATGACCTTGGCCCTTGGGGATCGTTTCCGGCTGCATGCCATCGGATTCGGATTGAGCTATCGTCCCTCGGTCGTGATCCGTCAGCATCTGCTGACCGATGTGACGCTCGGCCAACTCGCCGACACGGGCATGATGCCGGGCGAGGTCGCCGATTTCTTGGATGCCAGTGTGCTGGCCCGCAAGTCGATGGTGATCTCCGGCGATCAGGGAGCGGGGAAGACGACGCTGCTACGGGCTCTGGTCGCGTCGGTTCCCGAGAGCGAACGCATCGGCACACTGGAAACCGATTATGAATTGCTGACCCACCTGCTCCCCGGGCGCCGCAACATGCTGGCGTTGCAGGCAAAGACCGGATTGGGCGAATACCACGATGGACGCAACGTCGGCGAGTACACGATCGCCGACCTCATTCCGGAGGCTCTGCGGCAGAATCTCTCGCGGCTGATCGTCGGTGAGGTCCGTGGCGGTGAGGCGGGCGCCATGTTCGAGGCCATGCAGGCCGGCGCGGGCACGATGTCGACCACCCACTCGCATTCCGCAGCGTCCACCATGGACAGGCTGGCTGCGCGAGTAGCTCAGGGCGGCGTCCTCGGTGTGAACGAGGCCTACCGGCAAATCGCGCTCAATCTGCACCTGCTCATTCACGTCACGCTGACCGACGACACCTGGCGCGGCGGCGTCCGCAAGCGTTTCATCAGCGAGATACGCGAGCTCATCGGAGCGGTCGAAAACGATCGTCCGGTCACCCACCTGGCCTACCAGGCCGATGCCCAAGGCCATCCGCTCCGTTGGCAGCCCAGCGCAGAGCTCCTCGCCGAACTGCGGGGCTTCCGGAGGCGGCCATGAGCACCGGCTATGTCGCGTTGGCCGCAGCGATGATCGTCGGTGGCATCTTCATGACGATTCGAGGGCTGCGTCCGGGGGCGGTCAACGAGTCCGGCTCTGGGGGATGGCGCAACCGTACGAGAACGCGCTGGCGGGGCGTTCCCACCCGACTGCGCTGGAGGCTGGCAGGCGGGCTGGCCGCCGGGATCGTCGTGCTGGCCTTCACCGGGTTCATTCCTGCGCTGGTGCTGGTGCCTGCCCTGGTCGTGATCCTGCCCGAACTGCTGCGAGCCCAACCACAACCCGAGATCGAGATCATGGAGGCTCTCGACCGCTGGATCCGGGTGTTGACTGCCTCGGTGCGCACCGGCAAATCTGTCAATCAAGCTCTGCGATCGACGCAGCATCAGGCTCCCGCCCTGCTCGCCGATCCCCTGGCTGGCCTGATCAGGCGGCTGGACGACAGGTGGGCGCTGCGCGACGGTCTTCAGCAGATGGCCGACGATCTCGATTCGGCAGACGCGGACGCCGTGCTGGCCGCACTCGTGCTGGTCGGCGAGCGCGGCGGCGTCGGCGCGACCGGCACCTTGCAGGCACTCAGCGACAGCCTCCAAGACCGCCTCCGGGCGGCCCGCGAGATCGCGACCGAACGGGCCAAACCGCAGTTCGTGGTGCGCCAGGTGAGCGTGATCACCCTGGCGGCGGTCGGTCTCGGCATGGTCTTCGCGCCCGACTACTTCCGCCCGTTCTCGACTCCGCTGGGCCAGGTACTGCTGCTCGTGTTGGGCGGCTGCTATCTCGGCTCTCTGTATGTCTTGCGCAAGATCGCCATCCCGCCACGCCGGGAACGCATCCTGGTCAGGCGAGCCGGCCAGGAGGTGATGGCCGATGCCTGATCCGTTGTTCGCCGGCGCCTTGGCCGGTGCCGCGCTGGCCGCAGTGGGAATCTGGGTGGTGACCTGCGCGGTGCTGCCGCGTCCGATTCGATTGGACGATGCACTCGCCCTCCTGGACGCACCTCAGCCGGGCAACCTCGGTGACCCCGGTCCACGGCTGGTGGACGATGCCACCTCGAAACTCGAACTGTTCGGTGCCTGGTGCTACCAGCACGCCCGGCTACCGCTGCCGGCCAGAACCGCTCGCGCTCTCGTGCTGCAGGGCCGGACCGTTGGCGACTACTTCTGCAACAAGCTCATTCTGGCCGGCGCGGGACTGGTCATGCCGTGGCTGCTGGCGCTGGCGTTGCGGCCCCTGACCGGCGCCATCACCATGATGCCGATGGCGTTCGGTCTCATCGCTGCCGTACTCGGCTGGTTCTGGCCCGACCTTGCGATGAGATCGCACCAAAACCAGACCAACGCCGACGCGGCGGAAGCGGTCAACACCTACTTCGATCTGGTCATCTTGGAAAGACTGGCGAATCTATCGGCAACACAATCGCTGGAATCCGCCGCGGTCCTGTCCGATACCCCCGTATTCGTTCGTATAGCAGGAGCCCTAGAGCAAGCAAGACTTGAACAGAGACCACCGTGGAACGATCTCTACCGACTGTCACGTGAACTCGAACTGCCGGCCATCGCCGACATGGCCGACGTCATGCGGCTCGACGATCAGGGAGCGGCGCTGGCCGATGTGCTCGGTTCCAGGGCGAAGGAACTGCGGGACGCGCATCTGACCGACGAACGCACCCGTGCCCACCAGACGAGCGAGCGAATGACCTTGTGGATGTCGATACCGGTGATCATCTTCGCACTCATATTCCTGGTGCCGCCCCTCCTCACCATCTCGGGGGCGCCATGACGAACCAGATTTGCGGCCCGCGCACTGCGTCCGGGCCCGTCGACAGCCGAATCACCGATCAGCAGGCACCGACTCCCGGCAGAAAGGGAAATCCGATGAACGATATTCAACCTTCGATCTCCGCAGACGACGCCTCCAGCGCGACTGCCGACCGGTCCGGGTCACTACTACCCGAGGCACCGGCGCTCGCCGGCGGGCCGCAACGCATCATGCATCGGACGCTCGGCACAGCCCTGGTGCTGCGTAATGCGATGCGGCAGGGCAATCAACGCGGCTTGTCGCAATCGACCGAAAACGCCGTGCTGCTCACCGGAGCAGTCGCAATCGCGCTGACAGTCATCGGATTGGTGGGAAATTATGTGGCCACGAAGCTCGGGGAACTCGCGTGATCCGAGGCCGGGTACCGAGCGCGGAATGACCGGCTCGGTGCAGTTGGCGATGCTCATGCCCCTGGTGCTGGCGGTGATCTTCGCCATCATTCAGGCCAGCATCTGGTTTGCCGGGCGCTCGTGCGCGCAGCAGGCGGCCATGGCCGGTGCCGAGCGCGCCGCCTATGCGTCCGGGCTTGCGGACGATGCCTACCAGGTCAGTGCCGAGGTCGCCGAACGTGGCGGATTGCAGCAGGTCGATATCGGCTTCGCTCAGCTGGCCGACACGATTCAGGTGAACATCGTAGCCAGCGTGCCGGCATTGTTGCCGGGGCCGTGGTCAACGGTCGAAGCCTCCGCTGCCCGGGTAAAGGAGGCATGATGCGCCCGAACCCGCACCCTGCCGACCAACGCGGCGCCGCAGTCGTCGAGGTGGCCTTGATCGTGCCCCTGCTGGTGGTGCTCGTGCTCGGTCTCGCCGGAGCCTGGCGAATCGGATGGGCCCGAACCCAGCTGCATGAGGCCGCTGCTGCCGGCGCCCGGGCAGCGACACTGGCCACCTCGGCCCCGGCCGCCGTCGAACAGGCGGTCAGCACCATCGAATTTGATCTGGCAACGGTAAACGTAGCGTGCTCCGACCTTGTGGTCGACGTGGATACCGCTGCATTCCTCAACCCACCCGGACAACACGGATCGGTCATCGTCCGACTCGGCTGCCGGCTCGACTTGGCAGATGTCATGGTTCCCGGGCTGCCCGGTTCACTGTGGCTGGACGCCGAAGCAAGCGAGGCTCTCGACGTATTGAGGGAGCGCACACCATGAAAAAGATCATGAAAGGCATAGCGGCCCTCCTGGTGGTGCTGGCCGTCGTCGCGGGCGGCGCCTGGACCCTCGTCCGATTCGGCAGGCCGGAGGCGTTGTGGACGACCAGCTGGAGCCAAATCGTCACGACGCCCGACGACGGCAGCCTGCTGTTGGCCATCATTACTCTGGTCGGCTGGATCGCCTGGGGGATGGCGGTTGCCTCGTTCGCAGGTGAATGCCTTGCCGCCGTCACCGGTGGCCGCCGCCGATTGAGGTTCCCCGGCTGGCAGGTGTTGGCTCCGGCCAGTGCAATCCTCATCACCGCGATCATCGCCATGACGGCCGGCAATGCCGTCGATGTGGGAGCTACCAAGACCCACGCGCAACCCCCGCTGCCACCCGAGCCGCCCCAGATGACCACGGTGAACGCCCACGACAAGCAAGCCGATGAGGAGCAGCAATCCCCCGTCATGGCCACCCATCTGGTGCAACCCGGCGATGATCTGTGGTCGTTGGCCGAGCGCTACTACCACGACGGAACGCTGTGGCGCCAGATAGCCGAAGCAAACGATTCGCAGTTGCTCATCTCCACCGATCACCTCGAACCCGGCATGCTGCTGGTAATCCCGGATCTTGGGGTCCTCGAGGACGATCAGCCCGGCGAGCACGTCGTCGTCGGGCCGGGCCAGACACTCAGCGACCTGGCAGACGAACACCTCGGCGATCCCGGCCGCTGGCCCGAGATCGCAGCGCTCAACCCGCAGATCATCGATCCCGATCTCATCCATGCGAACGATGTGCTGAAGCTGCCGGCCTCGGATGCCGATGCCTGGACCGCGGAGCCGGTTGTGCCACAAGCCGAGCCCGAACTGGAATGGGAACTCTGCCCCATCCCAGCAGATACCGATCCCGGCCCGTCCGCGGCGGCGAGTACCAACCGCACGCCCGGGCCGGTATCCGACCACTCGCACCAGAGGTTCGTTGAGACGAACACCGTCGAGATTAACGCTGCTCAGACCAGCCCGTTTGTGGCATTGGGTGCTTTGGTGACCAGCACCTTGGCGGCGGCTTTCACGGCGCACCGACGCAGGCAGCGAGTCAAGCGTCCGCTCAGTACCGTGCTGCCTTCCTTGGGCTCAGTGGCGCGCGCCGCCGGTATCGAACTCGCTCACCTCGCCGAGGCCAACCCACCGGCAGCGAAGCCCGATCTGACGGCACTGCCCGGCCAGCTCATCGAGAGCGCAGACGAGCCCGACGATCCGGAGGCGAGTCCGGGAATGGTCCCGATACACCGTGACAGCACCGATACGGATCCGACCGACGGCGCGACGATCATGCCGCTGCCGGAAGACCCGGTCGGCAGCGCGACCGAGATTCCGTTGGGAACACTGGCCGACTCGGCCGCCCGCGAGCAACTGTGGTGCGATGTGGAGCTTGAGCAGGTCACCTGGCTGAGGGGCCCGGCCGCTGCCTGTCAAGCGATGGCTGCGGCCATGGCGGTCGAGCTCAGTGCCTCTCCGCTCAGCCAGGTCGTCGTGGCGGGTGCGGAGTTCGCGTGGCTGGCCAGCATCGACGAACCACATATCGAGAGCTATCCCGACAGCCGGTCTGCCGTGGAGTGGCTGGACACGTTGGCGAACCAGCGGGCCGGCAACCGTGGTGACGAGGTCTCGTTGATGCAGTTGCGCGACGATCCGCTCCGGTCGGAGGCCTGGGCGCCCGTGGTGGTCATTCTCGATGAGGCCCCCGCCCGGATGCCCCGTCGGCTGGCCGGCCTCGGATTGTCGATGGTCATCTGCTGCGCCGAAACCGAACCGCCGGAGGGCTCCGTGGTCATTCAGGTGGACGACGGCCGGGCCGAATATCTGCCGACCGGCGAACAATTCCGGCCATATCAAGTGAAACCCCCGGTCCGCGAAGCATTACAGGAGCTCTTCGAGGTGGCGACGAGTACGGATTATCCACTGGCCCCATGGTGGGCCACATATGAGCCGGCAGGCCTGCCGATCGTCCTGCCTACGATTCCCCGGCCCGAATCGGCAAAGGGAGGCACGATGGCAGTCCTGCCCGAGCATCCTGTGGTGCGAATCTTGGGCACGATCGAATTGGTTGGCGCTCGCGGTGCGCCACCGTCGCGCGCGATCAAGCAATGCATCGAATACTGCGCCTGGTTGCTGGAGCACCCCGGTGGGACATCATTGTCGATGTCGAAGGACCTGATGGTCGCCGAGCCCACCCGCCGCTCCAATATGAGCCGGTTGCGAGGCTGGCTGGGCGCCGATGCGAACGGCGCCGCCTATCTTCCCGAGGCCTACTCGGGACATATTTGCCTGCATCCCGGCATCACGTCCGATTGGGAAGAACTTCAGACCTTGGTCAGCGGAGGCGTGAACAGGGTTGCCAACGCCTCGTTGGTGCAGGCTCTTTCGCTGGTGCGAGGGGAACCACTGGCGGACGCAGCACCCGGGCAGTGGTACTGGGCCGAACAATTGCGGCACGACATCGCGGCGATGATCAGCGACATCGCGGTGGTGCTGTCACGCCGGGCGATGCAGGCCGGCGATCTGGATTCCGCACAATGGGCGATCGACCAGGCGGTGCTGGCCGGCGCCGACGACGAGTTGCTGGCGGCCGCGCGAATCCGGCTCGCACATCTGCAGGGCGATGACGCGTCGGCCGACCAGTTGATCCTGCAGCTCACCAGGTCTGCCCGTAGCCTGGGCGTCGATCTCGAGGACGAGACCGTGGCACTGCTGCAGGAGGTGGCAGAAGGGCGGGTTCGTCTCAGGCACGCCTGACAGTGCCCTTCTGGTAGTCGTCCTTGTCGCTGCTGACCAGGGCGAAAACTGCCGCGCAGACCGCGAACAGTATTGCCAACCCGACGAAGAACGGAACCCGGTGCCCGTCGAAGGGCAACAGGGCCGCGGCAATCACCGCGCCCACGACATAGCCGAGATTGTTGATGATGTCGTAGATGACCATCACGCGGCCGCGCAACTCGTCGACGATATGGGCCTGCACCACGGTGTCCGCGCAGATCTTGACCGACTGCAGGCACAAACCGAGCACGAACCCGGAGACGAGCAAACTGGGCCGGGTCAGCAGACTGCCCGGAACCAGCTGAACCACCGCCGCCACCGCGAATGCTGCGATCAAAGTTCGGCGCACGCCTATGCGTCCGGACGCAGGAGTGGCGACTGCACCGGATAGCGCAAACCCTGCCCCAGAAACCAAGAACCAACTACCCATCTGCACCATCACGGACTCCAGGTCGGCGTCCGACCCGAAGTAATGCCGGTAGAGCACGATGATGGCCGTCATCAGCGCGCCATAGCCGAGCCGTGCGAAGAACACCATGATCATCGAAACCGCGGCGGGCACCTGTTGGCGGATCTCGCGTCCGGCATCGGCCAATTCGGCGAACACCTTTGCCCAGGTGCTTGCCGTCGTGCCGCCTGCGGGACCGAGTTGGCCGCGCTTGAATCCGAGAGCGGTGCCGGCTGCCGCGGTGAAGAGCAGCGAAGCCAGCAGGAAGACCAAGCCATCGGCCCACTGGGTGGCCAGCAACCGTCCCGACGCCAGCCGGGCAAGGCCGGCGAACGCGCCGCCGATGATTCCGGACAGCGGTCCGAGAACGGGCATCAGGGCAGCCGCGTCGAGATATTCGTCGTCGTCGACGGTGAGCGGCATGCCGGCGCTGAGCCCGGCGATCTGCAGCCGGTTGAGGCTCAGCGCGACAAGCAGCAGGACCATCAAGAGTGCCTGCCAGCTCGCCCCGGTGCGTCCGGTCACCACCAGCACGGTCATGCCGGCGGCGAGCGTCATCCTGGTGAGGTCGCTGATCACCACGACGCGGCGCCTGTCATGTCGGTCGAGGATGGGGCTGACAAATGGTCCGACGACCGAGAAGGGCAGCATGACCAGGGCGATGACTGCGGCGACGGCCCACGCATTGGGCTGGGATTGCGGGCTGAAAAGCAGGTATGTCGCCATCCCGACCTGGACGACCGCGTCCCCGCCTTGGGAAAAGGTGCGGACGATCACCAGTCGCCGGAAGCCGGGGTGGCGAAGCAGCCGCTTCAGGCGACGCAGGGTGTACATGACGACCCATCGTAGGTCAGGGTCGATTGCCGCGGGCCGGTCGGGCGGCTCTCCGGAACCGGGCACATATTCCTGTTCCGGCGAGTCGACCACGTTCGGCTGCTTTCGCGCGCCGGCGGCTGTGTCATGAAGCCGAACTGGAAGTCGCCCTCGCGGCCGGGGTGAATGAACTTCTACCTGGCCCATGGTTGGTGGCAACAGGGTATGGTCGAAGAGTGCCCGAGATGAGTCACGATGATGTGACCGCCCCTCCACCTCGCCGAGATACTCATCGCCGTGAACAGGCGTTACTACGCGAGGCGATGGCTGCTGCCGCCGCACAACGAGAGGCGGGAGAGGCTCAAAGACTCATCGATCAATTCATCGCGGACGCAAGAAGCAGCGGCATCGAGCCGGAACCCTTGCGCATGCATCTATCGGGCGGCGGCACGGCCCGTACCGACAAACTCGGCTGGTACATCAAGATCGATCAGACCGTGGCCATCGGCAATGACGGCGGGTACTACCTGCTGTCGATGCCCGGCGGCCTGCGCGAGCGCCTTTCTGGGGTGAAACTCAAGCCGAACCAGCCCAGCATGCAGGTGAACAAAGGCGGACGCGACGGTGAATCCGGTGAGCTTGCCGACTTCCTGACCAGGAGACTGGCCGATTCCGGTTATGACGAACCCAGATGAGTCCGCCAGCGACCGCCGCGGCTACCCGCAGACAAAGTATGGGAACCGCGGGTGAGAGCCCGAATATGCACCAGACTCCGCCGACGGTGGCAGATCAAGCGATTGGCTTAGCACTAGGGGGCTGATAGTCACCCCTACCAACCCCCTAGGCTATCTGGGAGATGAATATAGCTTCGTGCGACGATGATGCAGAAATCGGGTGGCTGAGGTTGCCGGATAGTTGCAGCATGGTTATCAAACCGTGACGTGATTCGGGTGGCTCACCCGGACCGGCCGGACCCCAAAAAACGAACGCCCCGAAGACCGCCGGACGCAGACGAAGCACCGAGTGGAGCCGCATGGGGCGCACAGAACGTACCGCTGAGGCGACCAGAAGAGAAGCCCGGGCGGAGGCGCCTGAAGGGCTCCTGATAGCCGATGCAGCGTGAGTGCGGCGAACCCGGCGAGATAACGATTCGATCAACCAGGTTGCCGTGTTGCCAGCTTTGGTTGACCGCTTGATTAGCACGTTCATACACTCCAAACATCGAGTGAGTTCGTGTCTGGATCGCGGAACTCATGGTAGAGACATTGACCATCGGCCTCGAAGCCGAGCGCCCGAACGGTAAATCCGGCCAGGTCGCAGTGTCACTGGAAGAACAGTTCCAAGGAGGAACAACATGAAGTTGTCCAAGGTGATTTTGACCGGCGCCGTCGGCCTGATGTCACTGAGCCTCGCCGCCTGCGGTGGCGGCGATGGTGACGGCGGCGGCAACGCCGGACAGACCGTTTTCAAGCTGGCTTTCAACCAGACCGAGGAGCACCCGCAGTACGCCGCCGGTGTCGCGCTGGGCGAGAAGCTCGAAGAGGCCACCGACGGCCGCTACTCGGTGAAGGTCTACCCGAACGAGCAGCTGGGTAGCCAGGCCGACGTTTTGCAGAACGTCTCGGACGGCACCGTCGAACTGACCTGGACCGGCGCTCCGACGCTGGAGAGCTACAACCCCGATTTCGTGGTCTTCAACCTGCCGTACATGTTCGATTCGACCGAAGCGCAGAATGCCGTGCTGTCGAATACCGACGCACTGCAAGACCTGTACACCTCGATGGAGGAGTCCAAGTCGTTCACCGTGCTGACCGGTGTGAATGCCGGCACCCGCAACATCTACAACAGCAAGCACCCGATCACCACTCCTGCCGACCTGCAGGGTCTGAAGATCCGCGTGCAGCAGTCCGACTCGCAGGTGCAGATGATCGAGGACATGGGCGCCATCTCGTCCCCGATGAGCAACGGTGATGTCTACTCCGCGCTGCAGACCGGTGTGCTTGACGGTGCCGAGAACAACGAGGTGACCTGGGATGCTCTGAAGCAGAGCGAGGTCGCGAAGTACTACTCCTACACCCGTCACCTGATGCTCCCCGACTACCTGATCATGAGCACCAAGGCGCTCGACAAGATGAGCGAAGAGGATCAGGCCGCGCTGCTCGAGATCATCCCCGAGGTTCAGCAGATCGCCAATGACGGATTCGCCGACTTCACTCAGAAGTCGATCGATCACGCCACCGAGATCGGCGCAGAGTTCAACGACGATGTCGACATCGACGCGTTCAAGGCCACCGTCCAGCCGTTGGTCGAGGCCACCGTCGCCGAGAGCGAGACTCGTCAGGAGCTCTACCAGCTGGTTCAGGACGCCAACGCCGCGAATCCAGCCAAGTAGCCAGACGCTCATCCAACCGGTTCGGATGTGCTGGTAGTTGAGTTGAGACAGAGGGCTTGGGTCCCCGAATATGGGGATTCAAGCCCTCTGTGGCGTCCGGCATGCCGGACGTCCGGGAAATACCGCACGGTGAGCGGGTCCGCAGATGTATTTCGCTTGACAAAAGCACCGGCATCCGGCTTTCGCCGGCATAGTTCGGGTGCGACAATTCATGCCTGTCAGATCACGATTTGGTGCTAATTGTTGCCAGGTTGCCACGACGTCTTGACCCTGAATATTCCCGCTTCTTAGACTCCTTTTCGTCGGGCTGAACTGTGTTTGGTTTGACGAACACCGTCAAGATTGTCCACACGAGACTGACGAAGGTCCGTGAGTGTTCGGGTGGCAGTCATCTCCGCAAGGTTGCATTGCTTGTTCTCCAAGAAAGGACTTCAACAATGAAGTTGTCCAAGGTACTACTGACCGGCACGGTCGGGCTTCTGTCGCTCGGCCTGGCCGCATGTGGTGGCGGCTCGGGCGAGGGTGGCGGTGGTGGCAGCCAAACCGTCTTCAAACTGGCCTTCAACCAAACCGAAGAGCATCCGCAATACAAGGCGGCCGTGTCCCTCAGTGAAAAGCTCGAAGAGGCGACCGATGGCCGCTATTCGATCAAGGTGTACCCGAACGAGCAGCTGGGCACCCAGTCCGACGTCGTTCAGAACCTCTCCGACGGCACCGTCGAGATGATGTACATCGGAGGCCCGGTGATGGAGGGATTCAACTCCGACTTCATCGTCTACAACCTGCCGTACATGTTCGACACCTACGAAGCCCAGCAGCAGATCTTCAACGACGACGAGCTCAACGCCGATCTGTTCGCCTCGCTCGAAGACTCCAAGAACATTGACGTGCTGACTGCGCTCTACGCGGGTGTTCGCAATATCTACAACTCCAAGCAGCCGATCCAGACTCCCGAAGATCTGCAGGGTTTGAAGATCCGGGTGCAGCAGTCCGATTCGCAGGTGCAGATGATCGAGGCCATGGGCGGTATCGCTTCCCCGATGGGTCAGGGCGATGTCTACTCTGCCTTGCAGACCGGCGTGCTCGACGGTGCCGAGAACAACACGACCGTCTTCCATCAGCTGAAGCACGACGAGGTCTCGAAGTACTACTCGTACACCAAGCACCTGATGATTCCCGACTATCTGCTGATCAACTCCGATGTGCTGGCCGGTATGGACGATGCCGATCGCGAGGCCTTCCTCGCCCTGATCCCCGAGACTCGCGAAGAGGCCAACTCCGGGTTCTTGGAGTTCGAGGACGAATCCCGCACCGAGGCCGAGGGCATCGGGGCAGAGTTCAACGAGGATGTCGACACCGCCGCTTTCAAGGAACTCACGCAACCGGTAGTGGACGCGGCCGTTGCCGAGAACGACGTCCGCAAGACCCTCTACGACGCCATCCAGGCAGCCAACGAGGCCAACCCGGCATAGGTCAAATTTCCCGCCGAAATATGGGAAATAAATAACGTGTTCCGCGGGGCCGGGCAGGGCCGAATCGCCCCGCCCCGCGGCTCACAAGTGAAGATTCCGGACCCGATTCAGTGACGGATCTGATTCGGTCGCCTGCGGGCAGTCTTCGAAAGTAACCGACAATCAAAAAGGCTCACGGCATGAAAGCATTAAATGCATTTCAACGCGTGATGGACGTGATACTGAGATGGATCTGTATCTTGTTGTTCGCGGCGTTGGTCATCCTGGTGGTGTACCAGGTGGTTATCCGATCGTTCGGCGGCGGTAACGCTTGGACCGAGGCATTGGCCCGGATCGTCTTCATCTGGCAGGGCATCATCGGTGCCGCTTATGTCATCGGTGAGAATGACGATGTGGCGATCGACTTCCTGGTCCGGAAGTTCCCGGCCGCGGTCGTCAAGCTGTTCGAGGTGCTCGCTCATTCCATCGTGGCCGGCTTCGCCATTTGGGTCATGATCTGGGGCGGCTGGGAACTGGCGTCGTCCGCATTCGATCAGACCGTCGAGTTGTTGCCGTTCTCTCAGGGTCAGATCTATCTGATTCTGCCGGTCGCCGGCCTCCTCATCACGATCTACTGCCTCTTGCATATCGTCACCACGATCACTGGTGAGGTGAAGGAGATCGTTCCCGAGGAAGAGATCGATATCGCAACGTTGCAGGAAGAGGGCATCTGATTATGGGTGATGCAGGACTTGTTGCTCTCATCCTTGTGGTGGGCATGTTCGGCTTGATGGCTATCGGCGTGTCGGTGTCGGTTTCGATCGGTTTGCCGTCGGCTATTTGTTTGGTGATCCTGATGGGTCACGAGTCCGGAATCTTTACTTCTGCTCAAAAGATCTATAACGGCGTCGACTCGTTCGCATTGTTGGCTATTCCACTGTTCGTGCTCGCCGGAGCGATCATGAACCAGGGCGGTATCGCGTCCCGGCTGATCGATTTCGCCAAGGCGATCGTCGGCCCGATGCCGGGCGCGCTCGCGCAAACCAACTGCGTGACCAACATGTTGTTCTCGACCATTTCTGGTTCGTCGCTCGCCTGCGCGTCCGCAGTCGGCGCGATCATGAGCCCCGAGATGGAAAAAGATGGCTACGACATGCGTTTCGCTGCTGCGGTCAACATCGCCTCGGCCCCGGCCGGCATGATGATTCCGCCGTCGAACACGGTGATCGTGTACGCGCTGGTATCGCAGGCGTCGGTCGGCGCGCTGTTCCTGGCCGGCTACATTCCGGGCATCTTGTGGATTCTGACCTGTATGGTGCTGGTGCACATTTACGCGCGTAAGCGTCCCGAGCTGAAGGGCAAGGGCTTCCCCCCATTCAAGGACGGCCTGAAGGCGTTCTTGCGGGCACTGCCCAGCCTGGGCCTGATCGTCGTGGTCATCGGTGGTATCACCATCGGCGTGTTCACCGCGACCGAGGGTGCCGGCATCGCCGTGGTCTACGCGTTGGTGTTGTCGCTGATCTACCGCACGGTGCGCGTCCAGGACATCCCGCAGCTGCTGCTGACCGCTACCCGTACCGCATCGGTCGTGGTGTTCTTGATCGCCTTGTCGTCGATCATGAGCTACGCGATGGTGTTCGCGAACATCCCCGTGCTGATCGCGGACTGGCTGACCGGATTCACCTCGTCCAAGATCGTGTTCTTGCTGATCATGGCGATCATTCTGCTGATCATCGGTATCCCGCTGGACGCCACCCCGGCCGTGTTGATCTTCACTCCGATCTTCCTGCCGATCGCCGTCGAGTACGGTGTGCACCCGGTTCACCTGGGCATGATGATGATGTTCAACATGGGCTTGGCGATCATCTCGCCGCCATCGGCGCCGGTGCTGTTCGTCGGTGCCCGAGTGGCAGGCAAGAAGGTCGAAGACGTCATCGGCCCGCTGATGCCGTTCTTCATCGCCCTGATCGTGATGCTGCTGGTCGTCCAGTACGTTCCGGCGCTGTCGCTGTGGCTGCCAACCGCGGCCGGCATGATCGTCGCCCCGGCGTAACCTGGCCCTGTGATAAGCCCGGATCCATCAATGAGGACACGCACACCGCGTTCCCCCGGTGGATCCGGGCTTTCGATCTAACCCCAATCAAGGAGGACGGCGATGAAGGCCGTATACATCAAAGGTAAAGAAGATCTCGAGATCGCGGACGTGCCGGTACCCGAGCCGGGTCCCGATCAGGTTCGGCTCAAGGTGGCCTATGTGGGCATCTGCGGGTCGGATCTGCATTACTACTTCAACGGCGCCAACGGCACCTTCGTGGTGCGCGAACCGCTGATTCCCGGACACGAGATGTCCGGCTACATCGATCTGGATCCTCAGGGCGAATGGAAGCAGGGCACTCCGGTGACCGTGCATCCGGCCACCTTCGGCCCCGATGTGCCCGGCATGGAGAACCTGCGTCACCTTCGCCCGGGCGGCTCCTACCTGGGCAGCGCGTCCACCTGGCCGCACACCCAGGGCGCGATGGCCCAGTACATGCTGGTCGGACGCGACATGGTGCGCGTGCTCCCGGATTCCGTCTCGGTCAAGAACGCGGCACTGGCCGAGCCACTCGGAGTGGTGCTGCACGGCATCAACATGGCCGGTGACCTGACCGGCAAGAACGTGCTGGTGTCGGGTTCGGGCCCGATCGGTTTGCTGGCCGCCTTCGCCGCCAAGCATCGCGGTGCCAGCAAGGTCACCTCGTCCGATGTGCTGGACGGGCCGCTCGCCCGCGCCAAGCAGGTCGGTGCAGACGAAGTCATCAATGTGGCCAAGGACGCCCTGCCGGAGAACACCTACGACGTGATCCTGGAATGCTCCGCCGCCGCTCCCGCGGTCAACGGCTGCATGAAGGCGATCAAGCCGCGCGGCACCCTCGCCCAGATCGGTATGTTCCCCGGCACTCCGGTGTCGGTGGAGCTGGCGGCTCTCGGGCAGAAGGAGATCACCTGGGTCGGTACCTTCCGCTTCGACAACGAGGTGGACGAAGCCATCGAGATGATCGCCGCTGCCCCGTCGGTGGCCGACGTCGTCACGCATGTGTTGCCCGTCGACCAGGCAACCGAGGCCTTCACAACGGGCAAGAACTCGGAGATCTCCGGCAAGGTGCTGGTCGCGCTGGACGGCGCACAGGCATGATCGTCCATCGCGCCGGACGATCACGAGAGTGAAGCCGCCGCGATGCGCGCCTCCTCGATAGAAGTCCCACCGCGCGGGTCGCCATCGGTGACCCGCGCGGTGGCGGTTCTGAACTTGATCGCCGGCCGGCCGGGAGGATGGTCACTGACCCAGATCTCCTCCAGCCTCGGGTTGGCGAAGTCGTCCGTGCTGACCATCCTCACTTCGCTGGAAGCAGCCGGCATGGTCAGCCGGACCGACAACTTTTACGAACTGGACATCGGCGTCCTGACCCCGGCAGGAGGGTTTCTGCGCGGGACCGATTCGATCAGCCAGTTCAAGCGGGAAGTGGCGGCCGCGCCCCTGCTGTCGGGCGAGTTGGCCCATCTGGCGGTGCTCGCCGGATCGGATGTGACCTATATCGCCCGCCATGTCGGACGCGAACCTTTGCCGGTCACCGCCGGGGTGGGAGACCGGTTTCCGGCGTCCATCACGGCTGTGGGGGTGGCATTGCTCGCCCAGCTGAGCAACGAGACGATCGCCCGGCTGTACCGCGGGCCCGACCCGATGCCGCGGTGGTCGGCCAAGTCGACCCGTGACCTGCCAGGGCTGCTCGACAAGCTGGCCCGCACCCGCGAGCAGGGCTATTCGGTGGACGACGGCGAGACCTATCACAACGTCTTCGCCTACGGCCTCGTGGTGCATCGGGTCGGCAACCATGCCCAGGACTTCTCGATGAGCGTCTCTATGCTGCGCGATCAGACGACCGCCAAGCGAAAGGCCCAAGCGCTCGAAGAATTGATGGGCGTGAGGGACGCGCTGGAGGCCGGCAACGACCTGCGCTAGCGGGCCAGCCAGCCGCCGTCGACCGGGATGATCTGGCCGTGAATGTAGTCGGACGCGGCCGAGGCCAGAAAGACGGCGACGTTGCCGATGTCGTCGCCGTTGCCCCAGCGTCCGGCCGGAATGCGCACCATGATCTGCTCGCTGCGCACCGGGTCGGCGATCAGCGCCGTGTTCATCTCGGTGTCCATATAGCCGGGCGCGATCGCGTTCACATTGACCCCGCGCGGCGCCCACTCGTTGCACAGCGCCTTGGTCAGTTGCGCGACTCCGCCCTTGGACGCAGCGTAGGCCGGCACGTTCAGCCCGCCCTGAAAGCTCAGCATGGACGCGATGTTGATGATCTTGCCGCGGCCGCGCTCCAGCATCGGAGCCCCGAACAGCTGGCAGGCCTGAAAGACCGAGCGCAGGTTGATGTCGATCACCCGGTCGAAGGAATCGAGCGGGAATTCGACAGCCGGATGACGCTCCTGAGTACCGGCATTGTTGATCAGAATGTCGATCCGGTCCTCGGCGAGAATCTCATCGGCGAGCCGGTCGAGCACTTCCCGGTCGCCGAGATCGGCCTCGTGATGGATGAGCCGGCGTCCGGCCTCGGCCGCCTGATCGATCACCTCGTCGAGAGGCGGACGCCGGCTGATCACGTGCACATCGACCCCGGCGTCCAACAGCGCGCTGGTGATGCCCAGCCCGAGCCCTCGTCCGCCGCCGGTGACCACCGCTGTGAGCCCCGAAACGTCGAATGCCGATGCCATCTCTTCTCCTCCGCGAATCCCCATGGCTCGCCGGTCCATTCGCATCGTCCATGAGGTCGCTGGTCCCATATTCTATGGGCATGACGACTACTCGCGTTGCGCTGCTGGGCCCGGGCAAGATGGGCGCCCCGATGGGACTTCAATTGATCGAGGCCGGGCACCGGCTCACGGTGTGGGCCAGGCGTCCGCAATCGGCTGAGCCACTGGTTGCGCGGGGTGCGGCATTCGAGCCGACCCCTCGGGCGATCGGCGAAACCTGCGACGTCATCATCGACATGCTGCAAGACCTCACCCAGCTGATTCCGTTACTGGAGGGTCCCGACGGCCTGCTCGCCGGCATCGCCTCACCGACCGTCCTGGTCGTCAGCTCGACGGTGGCGCCGGGCGATGTCCGAGAACTGGCCACCCGTGTCGGCAAGCAGACCGATGGCTTGCTGCAGGTGGTGGACGCCCCGGTTTCCGGTGGCGAGGCGGGCGCGCAGGCGGGCACCCTGTCGATCATGGTGGGTGGCGATGAAGCTCCCGCGCAGGCCGCGATCGAGGTGCTGAAGGCTTGCGGCACACCGGTGCTGTGCGGTCCGCTGGGGGCCGGCGAGGTGGTGAAGGCCTGCAACCAGATGATCGTCGGGGTCACCATGGCGGCGCTGTCAGAGGCGGCGCTGCTGGCCGAGGGAGCCGGCGTCGACGTCGCGCTGATGTATGCGATGCTCGCCAAAGGCTGGGGCGGCAGTGCGGTACTGAATGCGAAGCACGAGAAGGTCGAGAATCGCGACTACTCGAATACCGGTGCCGCGAAATTCATGGTGAAAGATCTCACAATTGCGCTCGGCGAGGCGGCCTCGTCCGGCCGGACGCTGCCGATCAGCTCGGCCGCCTTGAAGATCTACCAGAACCTCACCGAAGCCGGCTTGGGGGACGACGACCTGGCCGTCGTCCACAAGTACCTGGAGCAGAACTGCTGAAGTGGCAGGCGGCAGAAGCGTGCCCCGGGGAAGAACGCTCGCCGTAGGTTTCAGCAGCTCGCGCCAGGCAAGTCCGCTGCTGTTGAAACACGAGCGGACTTGTTTTCGGTGGGCTTTCTGCACGGTGCCGGGCGTCTGTGGTTTTCGGTGAGCGGACTCCGCAGGTGAGCGGGCGAACTCCCAGGCAGCTCAGTCGACCAGGCCGGTCTCGAATGCGATCAGGACGAGATTGACCCGGTCGCGCGCCCCGAGTTTCGACAGCAGGCGTCCGACGTGGGTCTTCACGGTGCCTTCGGCCATGAACAGGTTCGCCGCGATCTCGGCGTTCGTGGCGCCCTTCGCGATCTCGACCAGCACCTCGCGCTCGCGATCGGTCAGCACGTCGAGGCGGGGATCCTCGCGTCCGGGGGTGTCCGGCAGCCGGGGCACGACCTGCTCCAGCAATCTGCGGGTGGCGCTCGGAGCCACCACGGCGTCCCCCCGGGCCACCGAGCGGATGGCGCTCAGCAGGTCGTCCGGGCGCGCATCCTTCAGCATGAAACCGGCTGCGCCCGCCTTGAGCGCCGCGAAGACGTACTCGTCCAGATCGAAGGTGGTGAGCACCAGCACCTTGGTGGCGAGGCCGGCCTCGACGATGCGGCGGGTCGCCTCGACGCCATCCATCTCGGGCATCCGGATATCCATCAGCACCACATCGGCCGGGTTCGCGCTCAGCGCCTTCACCGTGCCCAAACCATTGGTGGCTTCGCCGACCACCGTCATGTCGTCTTCGGCGTCGATCAGCATCCGGAATCCGCTGCGCACCAGCGACTGGTCGTCGGCCAGGAAAATCTTGAGAGGTTCGGTCATATCGGCTCACCATTCTGTTGGACGTCAGGGCGTGCCTTTAGAACCAGCGCACCGCTAACTCGTGGTCGCACCCTTCGTCCATTGTTCCCCATCGCCGAGGTTGCTCGCCGCTGACCGTGCCCGGTGCCCCTACTGCCGCTGACTGCGGTGGTTATCGAACGCTGCCGGTTTTGCTTTCGCCGGGCCGGTGAGCGGCAGCGTGGCGCGCACCTCCCACCCGCCGGAGCGGCGCGGTTTGGCCGAGAGCTTTCCGCCCATCGCGGCGACCCGCTCATGCATGCCCTGCAGCCCGTAGCCGGAACCCTCCACCGGAATGGCGGCCTTGCTCTCGGCGGTCGTCTCGGCCGGGGGTGCGTCGTTGGAGACCTCGATGCTGATCGTGGTCGGCTGGTAGATCAGGGTGACATGCGCGTGCGAGGTGGGGCCGGCGTGCTTGAGGAAGTTCGTCAGCCCCTCTTGGACGATCCGGTAGGCGGTCACCCCGATCGCAGGGGTCACGGTCGGCTCACTGCCGGTGATCGACAGTTGGACGCGGTCGCCCGCCTTCGCGACCATCGCCGGAATGTCCGCCAGCCCGGGAGCGGGCCGGAACTCGGCCGGTTGCTGCTCCGAATCGGGGTCGGATCGCAGCACGCCGACGATGCGGCGCATCTCGCCGAGGGCCTCGCGTCCGGTCTCGGAAATCGTGTCGAGTGCTTCGATGGCGGTTTCGGGACGTTTGCGCGCCACGGCCTTGCCGCCGTCGGCCTGCACGATGATCACGCTCAACGAGTGCGCCACCACATCGTGCAACTCGCGGGCGATGTCGTTGCGCACCCGTGCCTCGATCATCCGGGTCTGCTGCTCGCGTTTGACGAGCTCAGATTCGTAGCGTTCCCGGGCGGCGAGCTCGCGCTCGTGGCGGGCGACCACGGTCTCGCGGTCCCGGCGTCCGAGCAGATAGGGGGTGACCGTCCAGGCCAGGCAGAACGCGATCAGGGGTGCGGCCAGTGAGAGCAGATCGGAGCCGGGCAGCGCCAGGGGATCGTCCACCGACCAGCGGATGGGACCGAGCAGCGAGCCTATGCCACCGGAGATGACGATGAGCCGCGATTCGTGACCGGCGACCCAGCGCGCCACCGAGTAGCTGGCGATCGGGACGGCGATCAGCGCCCAGGTGGGGGTGGGGACGAGGAGGACCTGGAGCAACCCGCCCAGTGAGATCAGGCCCGTCATGATCAGCGGATGTGTGCGGCGCAGTGCCAGCGGCAGCACGATCGCGATCGAGGTGAGCACCGAGGGCAGATAGAAGGGCGCTCGCGCCCCGCTGCCGACCAGGTCTCCCCAAAACGACGTGCACCCGGTGAGCACGATCGCGACGGCCAGATCTATCCGCCAGATCGACCCGTTGGAGGAGTCGACGGGGCCGTCCTCGAAGGCGGTCTGGGCGCCACCGGTTCGATCTGACTGCACTCCTCCAGAATAGGGACCGCGCCAATGCCCGCAGTGCCGCGCCGGCGGGCATTCGGACAGGTCAAGATCTGGTAACCGGCGCTTTGGCCTGCGGCTGATGGCCGGTGAGGTCAGGTAGCATGTTCGTGGGTCACCTCCACCGTTGTTAAGGACTTATTCATGGCCACCTCGTCCGCTGATCAGCGTCAGTTGACGCCGTGGCCGAAGTTCGGTTCGGGTGGCTTGGAGGCCCCTTACGTCAAACGCCTGATCGACTTCGTGAACGCCCGGCTCTATATGGCCGACCACCGGGCGTTGCTGCTTCTCAAATGCATGATCGCCGGCGATCTACCGCCCCGGCTCAATGATCAGGCGGTCGACGCCATCCTCGGGTTCCGGTTCTCGATGCTGGAGGCCGGGACCGATTCGATGACGTTGTGGACGGAGAACCATCAGGTCACCGCCGCCGTGGCCGAGTACCTTGCCGGGCAGGTGTTTCCCGACCGGATTTTCACCAACGATGGACGCTCGGGCGTCCGTCACCAGCGTGCCGCCCGGGCACAACTGATGATCTGGATGTCGGACCGATTCCGGTTCGGATTCAGCGAGTGGCTGTCCAACACCTACTACGCCTATGACATCGCCGCGCTGGCGATGCTCGCCGACCACGCCGACGATCCGGGCATGGCAGAACGCGCCGAGATGGTCATCGATCTTGCCTTGCTCGATCTTGCCTTGAACAGCTTCGGTGGACGCGTCGCGCCGTCGATGGGGCGTGCGCATTCGGAACAGATCCTGCATCCGGATGCCGCCGAGATCATGCCGGTGTGGCACAGCGCGTTCGGCGGGAATCCCGAGGTGGACATCGACAAGCTGACCAGCCTTTTTGTGGTGCGCGAGCGGTACCGGGTGCCCGCGGCGATCACCGAATTGGCAACCGAGCAGCCGGTGCGCCGGGTACTCAGCTCGCAGGGGCTCGATGTCAACGAGGTTCGCGATGAGCTACGGAATCAGCCCTTTCACCCGCGCAGCCAGAGCCTCGACCTGATCCGGTTCTGGTGGGGGCAGCAGGCCATCACCACACCGGAAACCATCGTCGACACGGCGCGGGCGATGCGCGTCCTCGAATTGCAGGATTCGCGAGTGCTCGCTCCGCTGCGCCGCTATGTCAAGCTGCCGAACCCGGTGCTCGTCTCCACCTTGCGCACCATCAACCCGATCACCACCGGCAAGGCGCTGAACCGGGCCAATGTGCAGACCGTCACCACCGGCAACTATCTGCTCAGTAGCGTGCAGCGCTACCAGCCTGGTTGCTTCGGCGACCAGCAGCATATTTGGCACGCCTCGTTGCCCGGCGAGATCGAGGTTTTCGGAACCCATCCGGGATCGTCCCAGCTGAGCCAGGACCATCGTCCGCCGACCCCGTCCAGGTGGGTGGGCAACGGCGTCAACCCGGACGCCGCTCAGCACCACAACGTGCTGCTCGTTCAGCACAACCTGCGTATGCGGCGCGGCTACTTCGAGGGGCCGCGCCAAGAGATGGCGCACATCCACTTTCCGTTCGTCCTCTTCGATCAGACCCGGCTCGGCCCGAGCTGGGTGGCCGGACGCCGCGAGAACAGCTTTATCGGCATTTTGGGGACGCACACTTTCGAGCTGGTCAGCGAATCCGAGATCGTGCAGCGTGGTCAGCACACCGGCTATGCGGTGATGGTCGGCGACGACGAAGAATATGCCTCGTTCGCCGATTTCTTGCAGCAGCTTCGGCAATACCGGTTGCGGCTGAGTGGCGACCGGTTGACATTGAGCAGCCCATTCGGACGCTTCGAACTCACCTGGTGCAAAGAGTTTCGTGTCAATGGCCGCATCGTGGAGAGTGACTACCCGCGCTACGACGCGCCCGGCGTACAAGTTCCGCGTAACCCCACCGAGATGACCGTGCGCGGCACACGGCACCGGCTGCGCCTCGACTGGTCGACCGGAAAGCGCATCTCGACTGCCGGCTGACTCGCTCGGTTCAGACCTCGTCGGTTGCGGCCGCCCACAGGTCGGCTTCCGCTTGTGCACGCTGGTGTCCGCGCCAGGCGAGGACACCAGCGATGACGGCGATGATTGCGGTAATGGTGAGGACCGGATGTTTTCTCATGAATCCACCCTAGATGAGTTTCTACAGGGTGGGTCTGCGCGGCTTCGGGCAGGTTATACACGGTCTTGTGCGCAGGAAACCGCGCGCTATCCACAACCCTGCACGGTTATCCACATCGGGTGTGGATAACCGTGCAGGTGATGAGAGGCTCGTGCTGAAGCAACCGGTGCCTCCGGGGAAAGAGGCCGGTGCGTCCGGAGCAGTTGTGAAACCATGGAGCCATGTCGACTGTCTTCAGCAAGATCATCAGTGGCGAGTTTTCCGGAATGTTCGCCTGGGCAGACGAGACCTGTGTGGTCTTCGCCACCATCGAGCCGATCACCGATGGGCACATGCTGGTCGTCCCTCGCGAAGAGGTGCCCTCGTTCACCAAGGCTCCGGACGACTTGCTGGCCCATCTGATGAAGGTGGCCGCGATCATCGGACGTGCTCAGGAAGTTGCGTTCGAGGCTCCGCAGACCGCGATGATCATCGCCGGGTTCGATGTGCCGCATCTGCACCTGCACGTGCTGCCGGCCTGGGGTGAGGCCGAGTTGACGTTCGCCAACGCCGATCACGACGCCCCGCCCGACAAGCTGACCGCGGCCACCGAGCGGCTGCGCGAGACCCTGCGGGCCCAGGGCCACGGCGCCAACGTGCCCGTTCAGATCGATCATCCCGATCTGGGATGACGCTAGAACTCGCGGGCTTGATACCACTTCAGCGAGAGTGCTGCGGAGGCGAGATAGAGCAGCACCGCGATCACCGGCAACGCGATGAGGGCCGCCGCTGATACCCACGGCACGGTGGCGATCTGGAATCCCAAGAGCGAGACCATGCCTACCAGCAGCGCCATGGCCACGACGATGATGGCGATGCTGAGGATGCGGGCCCTGGTGTATCCGAAGCGGTAGTAGACCGGCATTTGGATGGCGTTCAGCACGAGCGCGCAGGCGATGCCGCTGATGGCACCGAAGCCTATTCCGTCGAGCGAGTTGCCGGTGATCAGCCCGGAGGCGATAGCGAAGACAAGGCCCAGTATGGTGCCGGCGAAGGTGAAACCGAGCGTGTCGAGGTAGCGTCCGATGACCGCGTCGCGCCGGCTGATGGGTAACAGGCCGTACAGAATGTCGAGCCTGGCGTCCTGCGAGAAGAGGTAGCTCATCACCGTTATCGGGCCCATGAGAGCCCCGGTGACGACGAGGGTTTCGGGCACCATGGAGGTCGCGGTGAAGACGAGCAGGATGAAAAGAACAGCGAGGAACGACCGCCAATAGGGCCGCATAGTTCGAAAGTCGAGCCCGATAAAACGCAGATAGTTGGTCATTTTGATGCTCCTTGGGGTGCGGCGGCCTGGGCTGTGGTGACGGCGAGGGCCTTGACGATATCGTCGACATTCGCCTGCTCGACGACCACCGAGGCGGGCAGCCCGGCGGTCTGGTCGGCGCGCACCACGGCAGTGAAATTGGACGCCGTCGTGCGCGTCCCGATCAGGTGGCCTTGGATGGCGGGCAGATCGGAATTGGCGCCGTGCACGGCGAAATAGGATTCGGTGAATTCGTCCATCGGGCCCTGATGCGCGACGGACCCTTCGCGCAGAACCAGGATCGAGTCGGCGATCGTGCTCAAATCGGAGGGGATGTGGGTCGACAGCAGCACGCTGTGTGATTCATCCAGCATGAATTCCCTGATCACCCGCAGAATCTCCTCGCGAGCCAGCGGGTCGAGACCTGAAGTCGGCTCGTCCAGAATCAGCAATTCGGGCGCCGGGGCGAGCGCGAGCAGTAGCTTCAGCTTGCTGGTCTCGCCGCGGGAGAGCTCCTTCACCTTGGCCTTGACCGGAATGTGGAATTGCTCCAGCAGTTCGCCGGCGAGCACCTGATTCCATCTCGGGTAGAAGCGGCGCACGGCCGCGCAGGCTTGCTGCACTGTCCAATCAGGGAGCAGGTAGTCGGTGTCGAGGGCAGCACAGACGTGTTCTTTGACTGTGCCAGGGCTCGAACCGAGGACGGCAGTCTCGCCCGCGTCCGAGGCGATCATGCCGAGCAGCAACTTGATCAGGGTGGTTTTGCCCGAGCCGTTCGGGCCCACCAGCCCGAGCACCTGGCCGGTCGGCAATTCGATGTCGAGCGGGCCGAGCCTGAATCGCCCGCGGTCTTTGAGTAGGCCACGCGTGTGGATCGCCGAACTCGAAGGTGCGAATGCGTCCTTCGAATTGGGCTGAGGGCCCGGAACTTGAGTTGCGAGGGTTTGGTCATCGGGATTCATGACGGTCACTTTCATCTGGATACTGACTGAATGCCGGGTTCACTGATCAATTGAGAAGGGGCCGGACGCGTCGTCTTGGGGACCCCTCCGGGTCGATGGTCATGACGGGGCACCTGCAATGGCGCCGACCGGATGTGGTTTGAAGGTCAGCCATGCCCCGCCGTCCGTCGCTCGGTGACAGTCGGGTGCCGATCTCTGCCGCCCTGGTCCTTGGCGTGGGACCGCGATCTGGCCGGTATTTCACGAGGAGACCCATTCCAGAGTTCGGCAAGAGTCGTTTGGAGGTGGTCAAGCGAAAGATCGCCGAGTCGAGCAGCCTCAATGGCATCTTGCAGGGCCGTGGTGATGCGGGTATTGAGCCTTTCCTGCATCCGGGACGCGTTCACCGGCAGCACGAGAGTTCCGCGTCCTTGCCGGGTCGCGATCACGCCCTCGGCGGCCAGGTCGTTGTAGGCGCGGGTCGTGGTGATGACGCTGACCTGCAGGTCGCGGGCGAGCTCCCGAAGCGAGGGCAGCGCGTCCCCTTCGCGAAGCTCGCCGGAGTAGATCTGCGACCGGATCTGGTCTTTGATCTGCTCATACATCGGCTCCGCCGAGGTGTTCGATAGGACGATGTGCACATACTGTTTATATCGCGTATGCACAGTAAGTGCAAGCAGGATCGCAATGCCGGTTTCGAGCGGGGTGGCGGTTGATGGTCGAAGGCGACTGCTGGCATGCGGAGCGTTCAAATCATGCTGATTGACGGTTTTACTTGATCGTCACAGCTGTGTAACCCCTGTCGCACGGACACGTGATTCTATCTTGTTAGTTCTCATACAAGTTCCGAGATGGCTCGGAGAAACTAGCGAGAAAGGTGTGACATGACCTCCACCACCGCATCAAAGGCCACCCCCGAAGCCACCGCCACCGACACCAAGAGGCGCGAGAGCGTCTGGGCCATCCGGCCGGGAGAGGTTCGTAAATCCGGCCTCAACCACTTCGTGATGGCGGCCCTGTTCACCGGCATCGGTATCGTCGTCGGAACCTTCGGCAGCCTGGCGATCCCGCTCGGATACATCACCGCATTCTGGCCCGGCCAGGCCATTCAGACCGTCGGCGGCATCTGGTACGGCGGCTGGGGCGGCATCGCCGGGGCCGTCTTCCCGATCATCTCCAATGCGATCGCAGGCTCCGCCCCGCTGCCGGTATCGCTGGCGTACCTGCCCGGCAACCTGGCCCAGGCCATCGTCGGCGGCATCGCCTTCCGTGCGTTCAAGGCCGATCCGCGCCTGAAATCAGGACGCGACTGGATGGTCTTCACCGTGTTCGGCATCATCGTCTCCAACCTGATCGGTGCCGGATGGGGCTGCGTCGTGCTGCTCATGTTCAACCTGGTCACCCCGGGTGCCTTCTTGGTCACCTTCATCGGCTGGTTTCTCGGCAACTCCATCGCCTCCTGGGTGCTGGGCGCCGTCATGCTGAAGTTCATCTCGCCGATCGTGTTGAAGTCCAAGGCCTTCGTCAAAGGCATCTGGGCTTGATCGGAACGCTAGCCGTCTGGGTCTCCCGGGGTCGCCAGCGCCGGGAAACCCAGATCTCAAGCGGACATATGCCCGCATGCCCCGGGCATCTCAAACACCCTTCCAAAATCAGGGAGCAGATCATGACTTCGGTTGTCGTCAGCAGTCCGCCGGCCAAACTGGTCGTCACACCGGCCAGCACCAAGCCGGCCATGCAGAAAACCATCATGGGCTATGTTCCATCGGAGTCGCCGATGTACCGGCTGCATCCGGCGACCCGGTTGGTCATCTACCTGGTCAGTTCGCTGGTTCCGTTGTTCATCGAGCGCCCGGAGTTCAATCTGGTCGTGATCGGCCTCACCTTGGCGATGTTCTCGGTGGCAAACGTCAAGATGGGCAGGCTCAAGATGTTCCTGCCGATGCTCGTGACAGTCTTCGTGATCCTCAACCTGACCTATATCTTCTTCCCCCGCGAAGACGTCTCGGGATCCAGCTGGCAGTTCGGTCCGGTGACGGTCTGGGCACAGTCGCTGCTCTGGGCATTTTGCACCTATTGCCGAATCGCCGCGTTGGTGCTGGCGTCCATCTTCTACTTCAGCACCAACCGCGAGTCGGACATTCTGGTCGGCATGCGGACGTTGCGTGTCCCGTTCGTGGTCTCCTATTTCGTCGGACTCGCATTGCGTTCGGTCGGCATCTTCATGGAGGACTACCAGGTGATCAAGGAGGCCGAGATCGCTCGCGGCCTCGACACCCGGGATCTCAGCTTCACCGGGAAGATCAAGCATTTCGCGATGAACCTGATTCCGTTGTTCTCCCTGTCGATCAGGCGCAGCGAAGACATCTCGATGGGACTGTTCGCCAAAGGGGTGCGCATCTCCAACAAGGTCAACGGCCGGTCCAGGCCCGATTGGCTGCGCACTCAGTTCCGGATGAAGCCATTCGACTGGACGCTCGCGATCGGGCTGGTCGCACTCTTGCTGGGTGCGGCCGTCATCGCCTTCGCTACGCCGCTGCTCAGCCTCGGCGACTCCGTGTTCGCCCTGCTCATTCCGGGAGGATTGTCGTGAACCAGCCGGCGATAGAGATCAAGGATCTCACCTGGAGCTACGGCGAATCGGAACATAAGGCCCTCGATGGGGTTAACCTCACCCTCGACCAGGGCGAATTCGTCGGCATCGTCGGGCCCAACGAGGCCGGCAAGACCACGCTGGCCGCGGCGATGAAAGGCATCATCCCGCAAAGCTTCAACGGCATCTATCTCGGCACCGTCGACCTGTTCGGTCGTCCGATCGTCGACTACGACGCCGCCGAATGCGCGAGCCTGGTCGGCCTGGTGTTCTCCGACCCGGACGCCCAGTTCACCACGATGAGCGTCGAAGAAGAGATCACCTTCGGCCTGGAAAACATCGGCACACCGATCGAAGTCATCCAGGAGCGCCTGCATTGGGCCTGCGAACTGGCAGGGCTGGAACGGCTGCTGCAAAAGTCGCCGTTCGAACTCTCCGGCGGGCAAAAGCAGCGGGTGGCGATCGCCGGCGTGCTGGCTATGCGTCCCAAGATCATCATCTTGGACGAACCGACCTCGATGCTCGACCCGGTCTCGAAGAAGGGCGTCTTCTCGCTGCTGGCAGAGGTGAAACGCAGCCTCGACTTGACCGTGGTGGTCATCGAACACAACCTCGAGCAACTCGTCGAGGTATGCGACCGGATGATCCTGATGGAACATGGCACCATCGCGGTCGACGCGCCACTCGGCACGTTTTTTCAGCAGATTCCTGCCTCGGCCCGTGACTCGATCCGAGTGCCCGGCACGGTCACCTTCTTTGACCAGATCGAGCCGTCCGGTGAAATCACGCCGGAAGACCAGAGCGCACATCGCCCAGTGCGATTCGCAGATGTCGCGCGAGTGTGCGGGGGCATGCTGGCAGGCGTATGAGCCGGCCGAGTCTAGCTTGACCAACCATCCATCTTCTTAAACGTGACTTTGGAGATTTCATGAGTGAACCGATCATCAGCGTCGACCGGCTGGGTTTTCGCTATCCGGACGGCACCCAGGCGCTGGAGGGCATCTCGCTGGAGATCCGGCCCCAAGAGATGGTCGGCCTCATCGGCACGAACGGCTCTGGCAAGACCACGCTGTCGAAATGCCTGAACGGTATCCTCAAGGCGACTTCGGGAAAGGTCGTGGTCGACCAGATCACGGTGGACGCGAACCTGCGCTCGTCCAAGCTGATCAGCTCGATCGGTTATGTCTTTCAAAATCCCGACCATCAGCTGTTCAACAACAAGATCTACGACGAGATCGCGTATGCGCCGAAAAACCTCAAGCTATCTGCCGATGAGGTCGACCGACGAGTGCGGGAAGCAGCGCAGATCGCAGGCATCTCGGAAGACCTGTTCGACGAACACCCGTTCTTTCAGACCAAGGGTATTCGGCAGCGCATCGCGATCGCCTCGATCCTGTCCCTCCGCCCGAAGGTGATCATCGTCGACGAGCCGACCACCGGCCAGGACTACCGGCAGTCACGCGAGGTGATGGAGTTTCTGCGCGACCTGAATGCCAACGGCCACACCATCATCGTGATCACCCATGACATGGACATCGTTGCCGAATACACCGACCGCGTCATCGCGATGACCCACGGCAAGATCATCTTGGACGGGCCGACCCGCGATGTGCTGTCGGCCACCGACGTGATTGCCGAAGCCGATCTGCTGCCACCGTTGGTCACCCGGCTAGGGCAGCGGTTGCCCGGTGCCCGCTTCAGTGGTCGGGCGCTGTTTCCGGACGAGCTGGTCGCCGAATGGCAAGGAGAATCGGTGGGGGCGAACCGCTGAGATGTCGGCTGATCTTGTTATTCGTGGCGCGAAGGTTCACACCCCGGCAGGATTCGTGCCCGCCGATGTCGTGGTGGCAGATGGACGCATCGACGGTCTGGTGTCGCCCGGCGAGACCGTGGCGGACGCCGCGACCGTGCTTGGCGCCGGATGCTGGCTGACCCCGGGATTCATCGATTTGCATGCCCATTCTGCATTGCGCAGCTTCGACGAACCCCAGATGGCGGCCAAGGTGTCGCAGGGCTTTACCACCCAGCTGATCTGCCCGGACGGGCTCGGCCCGGCGCCGGTGGACGACGCCCATCTGAACGATCGGCGCGACTATCTGGCGGGGCTCGAACCCAGCACCCTGGGAACCTGGAGCTGGCGAACATTCGACGAGTACCTCAGTGTGCTGGACGCGACGGTGCCCGCCACCGACCTTGTTAGTTGTGTGCCGCACAGCGCGCTGCGCCAGGTCGTGATGGGAGATGATGACCGGGACGCCACCGTCGGAGAGCTTCGGGCGATGCAGGAGCTGGCCGATGTCTGCCTCTCGGCAGGCGGCGCGGCGATCAGCTTCGGCATGATCTACGCACCGGGAATGTATGGGCACGGACGCGAACTCCGGGCGCTCGCCCAAATTGCCGCCAAGCACGGCGTCGCGCTGATTCCGCACGTGCGCAACGAGGCAGGTGAATCACTGGCGGCGATGAGCGAGTTCATCGATGCCTGCCGCGGCACGGGCGCCCGGCTGCATATCTCGCACCTCAAGCTGATCGGCAACGAGACCTTGTTGGACGAACTGCTGGGTCTCTTGGAGACGGCCGCTTCCAGGATCGATCTGAGCGTCGACCAATATCCCTACGGGGCAGGCTCCACGCTGCTCACCGCGCTGCTGCCGCCCTGGGCGATGGACGGTGGACCCTCGGCGGCGCTTGCGAGGGTCAACGATCGGGCCGTACGCAAAAAGCTCGCTGCTGACATGAACCATGGCTTGCCCGGCTGGGAGAACCTGTTCGGCTCGTGCGGCCCGGAGCAGGTCACCATCACCCAGGCCAGGGGCCTGGACGAGGTCGTCGGATGCACCGTGGCGCAGGCCGCAGACATCCTGCACTGCGACCCGGCCACCGCCGTCATCGAGATCTGCGCTCGCACCGATCTCGACGCCGCCATGATCGATCACTACTCGAGCGAACGGGTCGTCCACGAGATCTACCGCAGGTCGGGGTCGATGCTGGGCAGCGATGGCGTGTTCAACCCGTCACCGCATCCCCGGCTCTATGGGTCGACCGGGCGGTTCCTCGGACGCTTCGCGATTCGCGGCAATCTCGCCCCGGTGACCGAGGTCATCGAGCGGATGACCGCTCGTCCGGCAGCCATGCTGGGCCTGGCCGATCGTGGGGTCATCGCACCAGGCCGGCGCGCGGATCTGGTGCTGTTGAACCCGCAGGAGTTCGTCGACACTGCCTCCTTCGAGAACCCGTGCAGTTACACCACCGGCGTCTACGGGGTCTGGGTTGCGGGCCAAAAGGTCTGGACCGGCGCCACCCCGACCGGAGCCAGGCCGGGTCACGTCGTCCGCATCGGAAAGGGAGACACACTGTGAGCACCATCATTCGTAGCGGAACCGTGGTTGGGCCGTATGGCTCGTCCGTCACCGATCTGAGGATCGACGGCGAGCAGATCACCGCGCTGGGCTCGGTCGTCGAGAGCCCGGACGACCAGGTGATCGACGCCACCGGATGCCTGGTGTTTCCCGGTGGCATCGACACCCACACCCATCTCGACCTGGCCACTCAGGGCACCACCACCGTGGATGATTTCAACACCGGCACCAGGGCCGCAGTACTCGGTGGCACCACCCTCGTGATGGATTTCGCGACCGCGCAGAAGGGCGAGACGCTGGCCACCGGGCTGGCCAACTGGAACGCCAAAGCCGCCGGAAAGGCCTGGTGTGACTACGCCTTTCACATGGCGATGCTGGAATGGCCGGAAGGCCGGGCCGATGAGATGCGGGCAATCGCCGCCCAGGGCGTCACCTCGTTCAAGATGTATATGGCATACCGCCCGGCGATGATGGTCGAGGACGACGAGATCTTCCAGGCCCTGCAGGCCACCACGAGTTTTGGTGGCACGATCGGGTTCCACGCCGAGAACGGGCGGCTGATCGACGAGCTGACCAAGTCCAGGGTGGCGTCCGGGCAGACGGGTGCCTTCTACCACCAGCACACTCACCCGGTGGAGGTCGAGCGCGAGGCCATCAGCCGACTGGCGGCGATCAGCGAACTGGCGGGCCATGTGCCCTGCTATGCGGTGCACTTGAGCAGCGCGGCCGGGCTGACCGAGGTGCTGCGTGCAAACGGGCGCGGCGTGGCGATGCGAGCGGAGACCTGCCCGCAATACTTGTTGCTGGACTCTGGCTCGTACGGCTCGGCCGAAGGCAGTGAGCTGAACGAGATTTCCGGCTTTGTGATCAGCCCACCGCTGCGAGAAGTCTCGGATCAGGACAAGCTGTGGGACGCGGTGGCGACCGGTGCCGTGCAATTCATCGGCACCGACCATTGCGCCTTCAACGTGCACGGCCAAAAGGATGCCGGCGGCGACGACTTCCGGACGATCCCCAACGGCGCCCCGGGCATCCAGTTGCGCATGGAGTTGCTCTACACCTACGGGGTGCTGACCGGACGCATCTCGCTGGAACGTTACGTCGAATTGAACGCCACGAATGCGGCCCGCTACTTCGGGGTTTACCCGCGCAAGGGGATTCTTGCACCCGGTTCGGATGCCGACGTGGTGATCTATGATCCTCGCGGCATCCGTGTCGTGCACCAGAGCGATCTCGACGAGAACGTCGACTACACGCCCTACGAGGACTGGACGATTACTGGTCGCGTGCGCGACGTCTTCGTCCGAGGTTCGCAGGCGGTGCGTGATGGCGCACTGGTGGGCTCCCAGTCGGGCCAGTTCATCGGCTGCGGCCCGTGCGATGGGAGGATCCGGTGAGCGCCCGATCTCTGGCCCAGGCCGTGGCAGGGTCGACGATCGGTCCGGAAGCCATGGTCTTCCTATTCGCGAGACGTGAAGGCGGGCACGAAGTTCCAGTGGTGTTGTCGCATTTCGTTCGCTCGGAGGCTTGTGCCGCGCCGCCCGCTGCGGCGCACATCGGCGGGTTCAGTTCAGAACGAATCCCGGTTTCTGCGGAACGAGAACTCAAAGGCACCGGGCAACAGCCACGATTCGCTGCGGTCGATGAGGGTGCCCGCGCGGCTACACGTCATCTCGCTCATCTGCAGGGTCGGACTGCCGATCGCCGCATCAATGTGGCCGGCGAGCTGCTCATCAATGATGACCGGCTCCAGTGTGGAGTCGGCGAACTGGGCAAGGTCGCGTCCGATGAGGATGTCGAGCACCGAACCGGTGCGTCCGAACTCTTCGGACAGCTCGTCTCGGGTAAGCACCTGAGCGGGAACATAGTCGATGATCCAGGCGACCCGCTGCCCGCCGCGGGCCTTCGACCGGGAGAGCCTGGTGAGGTGTTCCTGCTGGTCGGAGGCGAACGATTCGCGTGCCGGGTCGTCGTCCGGGCAATCCTCGATGACCAGATCGACGGTGTCGAAGGCCTCGCCGGCCTGCTCGGCATAGCTGTCGAACGAGACGAGCCTGGTCAGGTGCGAGGCGATGGTCTTCGCCCGGGGCAGCACGATGGAGCCCGAGCCCCGGCGGGTCTGGATGAATCCCTGCTCAGCGAGCGACTGCAGGGCCGAGCGCACCGTCACCCGGGACGCGGCGTAGGTCTCGCACAACTCGGCCTCCGACGGAAGCTTGGCGCCTGCCGAAATCTCACCGGAAAGAATCAGGTCGTCGAGGATCGCATTGCGGATCTCGGTTTGCAGCGGCATTCGTTGCCGGATCCTGGCGGCGTTGGTTCCACGAGCGGCCATCGTTCTCCTTATATCAGGACCGCGAGCCGTACTGCCCGGGTTGTTGCGGGTGTCCCGGTCGGGTGTGGGCGTCCGATTGACGATGCTGCCGATCAGATGCTGCAGACATCGTCTGCACCACACGTACGTTGCGAAGCAGTCACCGAACACCTCGACCACGCTTGTCAGCCCGACATCACCACCCTAGTCATTCCTCTCATAAACCGCCATAATCAGTCTGCTATTAGTTGTCCTACAAAGGAGACCGCGCATGCTTCCCATTGCTGATGAAGCAGTTGGCCACGACCCATCCGCGCGCGCCCTAGCTGAAAGCCGGCAGATAGCGGCTCCGGGGGCCAATTATGTGCTGCGCAATCCTCTGGCAGATCGCACCGCGGCCGGTCTGCCGGATGCCGTGTGCCGCGGCTTTCATGCGTCGCTACCCGGCTTCGCGGCGACGCCGGTACGGGAAGCCCTGGCAACGGCCGAGGCCCTCGGGGTGGCGAAGGTGCTGGTCAAGGACGAATCCGACCGGCTCGGGCTGCCGTCGTTCAAGATCTTGGGCGCGGCCTGGGCGGTCTGCAGGGAGCTGGCCGAGCGCTGGAGGCTCGGAGATGCCGCGGGGTTGAGGTTCGATGATCTGGTGCGGGCAGCGGTCGATCACCCCGGGTTGACATTGGTGGCGCCGACCGACGGCAATCACGGACGCGCCGTCGCCCACATGGCATCTTTGCTCGGGCTGCCCGCGGTCGTCTTGATGCCGGCCGGGACGGCTCAGGACCGGATCGACGCCATCGCAGCTGAGGGGGCTGAAGTCCGGGTCACCGAATTCGGCTACGACGACACCGTCCGGATGGCCGCCGCGATGGCCGACGATACACACGCGGTGATCTCGGATACGTCGTGGCCCGAATACACCCGGGCACCCCAAGATGTGATCGACGGCTACGCGACCGTTGTCGGCGAGGTGACCGATCTCATTGCTGCCGGGGCGCTGCCCGAACCCGACGTGGTGGCCGCTCAGATCGGAGTCGGTGGATTCGCGGCGGCGGTGGCCCGAGGCTTCGCCCATCGTCCGGGCCGATTGATGGTGGGGGTCGAACCACTGGATGCGGCCTGTGTGACGGCATCCGTGGCCGTCGGGCGGATCATCTCGCTCCCCGGTGAACAGCGTTCGGCGATGGCCGGTCTGAACTGCGGCACCCCTTCGGATATCGCCTGGCCGGATATCAGTACCGGCTTCGACGCCTTCTCGGTGATCGACGACGCATCCGCCGAACAGGCGATGCGGCTGCTCGCTGAAGACGGTATCGCCGCCGGTGAATCAGGTGCCGCCGGCCTGGCAGGGTTGCTGGGCAACCGCGGAGACCTCGGCCTGACAAGCAGTGACACAGTGCTCGTCTTCCTCACCGAAGGACCGACCGATGCCCGGAACTATCGCCGAGTTGTCGGCGGGATGGAGGAATGAGCGATGACCATCGAACAGCAGCGAACCGAGACCGTGCGCATCGACCAAGAGCGGCTGTGGGCCTCTCTCACCGAACTAGGTGAGGTCGGCGCTTACTTCGACGCCGAGACCGAGCTAATGGGGGTACGGCGGCTGGCGTTGTCGGACGAGGACATCGCCGGACGACATCTGGTGGTGCCCTGGTTCGAGAAGGCCGGACTCGAGGTCAGCTTCGATCGGATCGGTAACGTGCGGGCCCGTCGTCCGGGTCTGGATAACACGCTGGCGCCGGTGGTCATCGGCTCGCACATCGATTCGGTCGCCACCGCCGGCAGATTTGACGGCTGCCTCGGAGTTCTGGGTGGCCTCGAGGTGATCCGGACGCTCAACGATCACCAGGTCGAGACCCTGCGTCCGATCGAGTTGGCGATCTGGACCGAGGAGGAGGGCTGCCGGTTCGGCACCGACATGCTCGGCAGCGCGGTCGCAGCCGGACGAATCAGCGAGGTGGACGCCCGGGCGCTCACCGATGCGCAGGGCATCTCAGTGGGATCCGAATTGGACCGGCATGGCCTGGTCGGTGATCGGCCCGTTCCGGTGGCACCGCCCGCCCACTACGTGGAATGTCACATCGAACAGGGGCCGATCTTGGAAGCAGGAGGGTATGAGATCGGTGTGGTCACCGGAGTGCAGGCCATTTTGTGGCATCGGCTGACCATTCGCGGCCGCGCCGCCCACGCGGGAACCACCCCGGACGCGCTGCGGCACTCGGCGGTGCTGGCGGCGTCCCTGGTGACCGTGAAGTTGGACGAGATGGTCAAGTCGGGCGACTACGGGGCTCTGCTGGCCAACGTCGGACGCTTCGACACCTCGCCCAATCTGGTCAACATCGTGGCCAGCGAGGCAATCATCACCGTCGATTTCCGCAATCCCGACGAGGAAGCCATCCAGCGTGCCAGCGCCGACCTGCTGGCCTACTGTTGGGAGGTCGAGGAGCGGTGCGGGGTGACCATCTCGTCCGAGATCACCGCGCACACCCCGCCGGTGGAGTTTTACGACGAGGTGATGGACGAGGTCGAGCAGGTCGCGAACCGGTTCGGGTTGAGCAATCGGCGGATCATGTCGGGAGCCGGGCACGATGCCGGTGAGATGGCGGCGATCTGCCCGACAGGCATGGTGTTCGTGCCGGGCAGGTACGACGGCATCAGTCACAACCCGCGCGAGTACTCGACGCCCAAGGCCTGTGCCGACGGCATCAATGTGCTGCTGCAGTGCGCGGTGACGTTCGCGAATCAAGAGTGAGAATCCTGGTTCTGAACCCGAACTCGTCCGCGGCGACCACCCGGGCGCTGGCTCGGGTGGCCGAGAACTGGGCGCGGGTCGCGGGCCATCAGGTGGTGACCGAGTACCTGCCAGAAGCTCCGGAATTGCTCATCACCCAGGCTGACAACGACCGGGTTGCCGGTGAGATCTTGCGCCGAGGTGACCGGCTCGGGGTCGAGGGATTCGATGCCATGGTGGTTGCTTGCCACGGAGATCCGGGGTTGCCGGCCGGTTGGTTGATCACCCCGGATGGCTGTCCGGTTGTCGGGATGGGCTGGGCGTCCATAACCGAGGCGGCGGGTAGCTCCCGGTGCACCGCTGTGAGTGATCTCCGGCCGGGATCATCTGATAGCCGCGTGCCGGACAAGGACTCTCATGCGAGCTATCAGACGTCGATTTGCGGACCAGGCGCAGCGACGGAGCAGCAACTCTGGGGTGTGCTCTGCGTCAGCGCCGATATCGCCGATGACAAGCTGCAGCAGGTCGTCGGTTACGGGTTGACCATCGACAAGGCGGTCGTCCGGGGTGCTGTCCGGCGCGATTATGAGTCGGGCAGCACCGTGGCCTTGGAGTCGCTGCTCGGCGAGGTGAACCAGTTCGCCGATCTTGGCGTGAGGGTGGTGCTACTCGGTTGCGGGGCGATGTCCGGCCTTGCCGATCAGGTGCGCGCACGAACCGGCATCGAGGTGATCGAGCCGCTCACCTCGGCCCTCGACCGAGTCGTCCTCTTGGGTCGTGCTGCCTGAACGTGCCCGCCTCAGAGCCAGCCGTTGGCCTCGGCCTGACGGACTGCCTCGGCGCTGGTGGAGCAGCCGGTCTTGCGGATGGCGCTCGATAGGTGGTTGCGGACGGTGCCTTGCGACAGCGAAAGGCGTTTGGCGAGGGCGGACGCGGGTGCCCCGTCCTTGGCGGCACGCAACACCTCCTGCTCGCGGTCGGTGAGCGGATTGGCGCCATGCGTCAGCGACTCGACGGCGAGTTCGGGGTCGACCACCCGAAGTCCTGCGTGAATCCTCCGCACGGCGTCCGCGAGTTCGGACGCGGGAGTGTCCTTCACCACGAAACCTTGCGCCCCGGCGTCCAGTGCGCGGCGCAGATAGCCCGGCCTGCCGAACGTGGTGACGATCAGACACCGGCAATCCGGCAGCGCCGAACGTAGCTCGGCCGTGGTCTCGATACCGCTCAGCCCCGGCATCTCGATGTCGAGCAACGCAACATCGGGACGCGACTCGAGGGCGGCCTGAACGACCTGATCGCCACGCCCCACCTGTGCCACCACCTCGATATCGGGCTCGAGGTCGAGTAGCGCGGCCAGCGCGCCGCGCACCAGTGCCTGGTCGTCAGCCAACAAGATCCGGATCATGCTGCGTCCTTTTTTTATAGCGCGACCGTGAGCTTGGTGCCGCCCTCGGCTGGTGTGACCAGAGTGACGGTTCCACCGGCCTCTTCGACCCGTTCCCGCAGACCCCGCAGGCCGTTGCCGTCGTGGGTGCCGGCCAGCCCGCGTCCATCGTCGGTGATTGCCAGCTGCCGCGCGCCGACCTCAACCCGGCACCGGGTGGCACCGGAGTGCCGCACCACATTGGTGACGGCTTCGCGCACCACCCAGGCGAAGAGCACGCGGAATCGCGGATCCACCTGGGCCACCTCGCCGGTGATGGTGGCCGAGACGCCGGCGTCGGTGAGCACATCGTGCGCGGCGTGCAACTCGTCGTCCAGCCGCCGGGCGCGGAGCGAGCCGACGGTCGACCGCAACTCGGCGATGGCCTCCCGGGACAAAGCCTGGATCTGGGCGACCTCGTCCTTGGCGCGTGCGGGGTCGGTGTCGATCAGCCGGCCGGCGAGCTCCGCCTTCATCGAGACGACGGTGAGCGAATGGCCGAGGATGTCGTGCACGTCACGGGCGACCCGTTCTCGCTCGCGGGCGATGAGTAGTTGGCGTTCGGTCTCTTCGTGGGTGGTGCTCACCTGGATCACGTAACGGGTGACTCCGGTGAACAGTCCGACGATCGCGGCGATCAACAGAATCGACCAGGCGTATCCGAACTGCCCGCTGAACCACGCCGCGGCCACCATGACCGCCAGCACGGCTCCGGCGGTTGCGAACGCCGTACGCAGCGGCAGATGGAAGATCGAGAAGGCCATGATGAAGATGCCGCAGCCCAGCGTGTTGATGCCGATGACCGGGCTCACCACGGCTGCGATGAGAATCAGGACGCCGAGCACGACCCATTGCCGCGCGTACCTGTCCGCGTCCGCTATCGAGGTGAAGAAGACCACGTAGATGACCGCGAAAGCGACGAGCAGCGCCACGCACGCGTAGCGCAGCCAGGGTGCCACCGGGGCCTCCAGGGCAGACATGATCGGGTAGGCGAGGAAGAAGATCCAGGCGCCGCCGAGCATGCGGCCCCACCTGGGCCACGGGTCCGTGCCGATGGTCTGGGGCGCGGCGTGAGCGGGTGGTGCAGCTGGGTCATCGTGATCTGACACGCTCGCTCCTTGTTCGATGCCTCCCATTATCGGTGAATCACTGCCGCTCGCGTGACCTGCGCACCAGCAGAATCGCGGCGACACCGAAGATCAGCAGCCAGGCTCCGACGTTCGCGAGAATCTGCCACAGCGGCTGGACGATGAGTTCGCCGGTGCTCTGATCGAGGTCGTTGCCCTCGGTGAGCGGACGCCGGGCGAGCGCGGCCAGGCCGTACAGCGGCGTGAACTTGGAGAAGGTCAGCATCGCCCCGCTCAGCGGCATGAACACGTTGCCGAGGAATCCGAAGATCACCACCATGCCGGAGGCGATCCCGACGGCGTTCTCGGAACGGAACAGGAATCCGACCATCAGGCCGTACAGCGAGAACAGCATGGCGCCGAGCAGCACCAGGCCTGCGCTGGCCGGCCACACCCATCCGATCGCTTGCGCGTCGGAGAAGTAGCCGATGAGGTAGATCAGCGCGATCGGCAGGGCGGCGACCGCGGTGCCGACCAGTGCCTTGGTGATCACGAACCGGCTGTCGGGCATCGGGGTGAGCCCGAGTTGGCGTCCCCAGCCCTGCATCCGCTCGACCGCGGCCAGCCCGCCCACCGAAGTGGTGGCGGTCACCGCACCGTAGGCGGCCATGTTGATCATCACGTACATCGACACGTTGCCATTGCCGATGTCGTAGGTGCCCCACTCCATCGAGACGCCGAAGATGTAATACATGAAGGCCGGGATGCCGATGGTGAACATCAGCGCGGACGGGTCGCGCAGCGCCCGCTTGAGTTCCAATGCGAAGTAGGTTCCCATGTCAGGCCTCCTCGGTGCCGCGTGCGGGTGAGGTTCCGGCGGCTGGTGCGGGTGCGCCGTGGTCGCCGCTCGTGCGGCTGTCTCCCGGGGTGAAATCGGACGCAGGCCCGGCACCTGGCATCGGCCCCTGTCCTGGGTGAGCGTCTAAATCGGACGCGGTTCCCGCATCTGGCGCGGGTCGTTGCCGTGAGTGAGCGTCGGAATCGGATTGGGTGAGTGCCATGAACGCCGCTTCCAGGCTGGGCGCGGTCACCTCGATGTCGTGCCCGCCCCAGGCGAGCACGTCGGCGAGCAGGGCGTCCGAATCGCTGGTTTCCGCCGTGATGGCGCGAGTGTTGGTGACGACTCGTGTCACGCCCGGGTGGGCAGCCAGTCTCGGTTTCACGGACGCTGGGTCGTCGTGGACGAACGTCACCGTTCGGACGTTGGTGAGCGCGCGGATCTGCTGGGTGGTGCCGTCGGCGATGATCTCGCCGCGGTTCATCAGCACGATCCGGTCGGCGAAGGACTGCGCCTCCTCGAGATAGTGCGTCGCGAAGAGCACCGTCCGGTGAGATTCGGTGCGCATCGCGTCCCAGAACGTGTGCCGGGCATTGACGTCCATACCGGCGGTGGGTTCGTCGAGGATGAGCAGGTCGGGGTCGGGCAGCAGGGCCAGGGCGAAACGCAGCCGCTGCTGTTCGCCGCCCGAGCATTTGGAGACTCGGCGTTTGGCCAGGTCGGTGATGCCGGCGCGCTGCATCACATCGTCGACTTCGAGGTGGCTGGGATACTGCGCGGCGATCACCTCGACCGTCTCTTGCACGGTGATGTCCCGCAACAGCCCGCCAGTTTGCAGCACGGCGGAGACGTGGCTGTGAATGATTGCCTGCCGGGGCGCCATCCCGCAAACCGCGAGCGTCCCCGAGGTCGGCTGGGTCAAACCGAGGATCATGTCGATGGTCGTGGTCTTGCCCGCACCGTTCGGGCCGAGGAAGGCGACGAGCTCACCCTCACCGACGGCCAGGTCGATGCCCGCCACCGCGTGCACCGGAGAAGACGAGCGGACGCGGAACGTTTTCGAGAGGTTGTGCGCCTCGATGACGGTGTCCATGCGTCCATCGTGACCGGGATCGGCGTCAGGTGCCGATAGGCGCTGTCACGACCTCACCATGACAGTTGTCACGGGCGCAGTGCCGGTTCGATCTCCGCGTTCAGGTGCCGTTGATGCGTCCGGAATCAACCAATGAGATAGCGGGTATCGCCGAACGAGGCTTCTAGAGTGAGGGTTCCCCCGAGAGCTTCGACATAGCGGCGCAAGGTGTCGACCTGTGCCTTATCAACTTCTCCGATTTCGATCTGAGAAACACGGTTCTGCGAAACATTCAGCTGATTCGCGAGCTCTTTTTGAGTGATGTGTTGTTCGTCGCGAAGCTCACGGAGCCGTGCAGCCCGCACCCGCTTGCGCATGTGCTCAGCGATCTGCTCAACGACTTGTTCGTCAATGGGACGGCGATCGAGTTGTTCGGTCAGAGTACGTGTCATTTCCTCAGCCTAGGGGCAGTCGATTGGGCTCAGATGTTGAGTCAGATGCGCCGCGCTTCTTCATCCGCGACGAGGCGAGCGACTTCGGAATCACAAGCAGTGCGAGCATTGCTGTCAGGAGGTGTTTGATGTGAGCACACTAATCATCCGGCAGGTGAAGGATCAGACGTACGAGCGGCTACAGGCCCGCGCCGCCAAACATGGACGATCGGTGGAGGCTGAAGTCCGCGCCATCTTGGACGCGGCCGTGGACACACCTCAAGACAACTTTTTGTTGGCCCTCCATGAGGCGATGCGCACCGCGGGCGAGGTCGGTCTTCCGCTCGTCGGCCGCACCGACATGCCACGGGAGGTGGACCTGCCGTGATCTTCGCCGACACGAATGCCGTATCCGAGTTCATGAAGACCGGCTCCGATCCGGTGTTGATGTGCTGCGGGTCGTCAATCCATTCGAGACATGAGTCCGAATTGGTGAATCAGGCCCCTGCTGTCTGGCTCTCCGCGCCGCTTTGGCTGCGGGACCCGTCTGCCGCGAGGGAATCGCCCCGCGCGACCTCGGCGAGGACCTTTTGAATGACCGCGACCACCCCGAACTCGTCGTTCGATGCGGCCTGGAAGCGTGCCCGGTCGCGCACCTCCTGCTCGGCGTTGGCGACTGCGTAGGAGTAGTAGGCCTCGTCCAGCATCTCGATGTCGTTGAACGTGTCGCCGAAGGCCATCATCTGCTCGGGCGTCAAACCGAGATGGGACGCCAAAACCCGTAGTCCGTGACCCTTTGATACACCTGGATTCATGATGTCGACCCAGACTCTGCCGCCGATGGTGACGGCGAAGTCGCCCTCGTAAGCCGGGCGAAAGACGCGGTCGGCGCGCTCGATCGCGTCCGCATCGGGACAATAGACGGTGAACTTGTCGGCTTTGGCGCTGACCGTGCCGAGGTCGTCGACGAAGGTGAGTTCGGAGTAGAAGGTGCGCAGAAACTGTTCGTGCGTCCGGAAGTGGGATTCGACATAGGCAGTCTCGATGCCGCAGATGATCGGGACGCCATGAGTCTGCTCATGGGTGAGGGCGATCATCGCCTGGTAGTCGGTGGTGGGCATCAACGACTCGAAAAGCACCTTGCCGTCAAATGTGACGGTTCCGCCGTTGTCGCCGATGTAGGCGATGCCCGGCCCGCCTTTGGGGAACATCGACTTCAGCGTGAAGTAGGGGCGCCCGCTTGCCGCGACGAAAACGATCCCAGCCTGATTCAACCGCTCGACGTAACTATGGAAGTCCGGCGGCAGTTCGCTGGCTTCGGTAAGCAACGTGTGGTCCATATCGGACGCGATCAAGCGGATATCGGGCATCATCTGCTCCTGTGCTCGGCTACCCCCTCAGGGTACAGAGGGCGATCGCTGTTATCGCGGACGCGAATCCGGGACCCGCCGCAACACAAAGATGCCGATCACTGCGTAGATCACGAACTGCATCAGAGCCCAGTGCGGATATCGGGCAGCATCGGCTGTTGAGCGGTCCGTCAGAAGGCCACCTTGCGATGCGATAGAGACCTCCTTACCCTTGAGTAAGGAGGAATTATGGCGACAGGAACGATAACCAGCAAAGGTCAGATAACAATCCCGAAAAGCGTGCGCGAAGATCTCGATCTGAAACCCGGTAGCCGCGTCCAATTTGTGAAGACTGCCGATGGTGGATACGAGCTGCGCCGGGAGCATCGTCCGGTCAAGAAGTTAGCAGGTGCCCTTCGTTATTCCGGACCTGCGAAATCCCTCGAGGAGATGGACCAGGCGATTGCCAGCGGGGCTGAGGATTCGCAGAAGTGATAGGGCTTGACACCAATATCGTCGTGCGCTTTCTCACCCAAGATGATGCCGCCCAGGCTCAACGTGCGACGGCTGTTTTCGAACGGCTAACCGAAATCAGACCGGGATTCATTGCGACAGTTGTCTGGGCCGAGGTCTATTGGGTGCTGACCCGTGCCTATGGTTTTGCGAGGTTGGACGTCGTGGCTCAGCTGTCTGAGCTGTCCATGGCTGATGAGATCCGTGCTGAAGATCCGTCGTCCGTTGCATCGGCGATTGCGGCTGCCGGAAAGGGCGCGGACTTTCCGGACGCGTTGATCGCGTCCGTTGCCGCACGGGCCGGATGCGATGAGGTCGTGACCTTCGATCGCCGAGCATCGGCGAAGCTCGGCTGGCGATTGCTCACATAGTCGCCGTGGGATGATATGTACCAATTGACCCGAGGAGGCTGGAGAGATGCTCGCGATCATCGCAGCGTTGGAGGATGAGCTGTCGGCGATCGTGGCCGCCGCACGTGACGAGGGCGAGATCTGCTCCGAAAAGGTGGCAGGCGTCACGCTGCTGCACGCCCGGCTGGCCGGCCGTGACGTGCTGCTCACGCTGTCGGGGGTCGGTAAGGTTGCCGCAGCCACTACCGCAGCTGTGCTCGCCGAGCGGGCCTCCGGCATGATTCATGTCGGCACCGCCGGGGGTATCGGAAAAGACGTGAACCCCGGCGACATCGTGATCGCCACTGAGCTTCTGCAGCACGACCTGGACGCGCGTCCGCTGTGGGATCGCTGGGTTTCCCCGGTGGTCGGCAAGACGCGCATCCCCGCGGACGCCTACCTGACGGCGGCGCTCGCCGGTGCCGCCGTGGGCGCGGTTGCCGGTCACAGGGCAGCGCTCGCTTCACTCGGGTTGGACGACCCCACCGTGCGTCCGGGATTGATCATCTCCGGAGATGTCTTCGTGAACACTGCCGAAGGATCGGCGAAGTTGCGCAGCGAACTTCCGGACGCCCTGGCGGTCGAGATGGAAGGCGCCGCGGTCGCTCAAGTGTGCGCCATGGCAGGCATTCCATTTGCCGTAGCCAGGACAATCTCAGATCGCGCCGATCAGGATGCGAACGTCGACTTCCCGGCCTTTCTGCGCAAGATCGCCGCCCCCTACGCCCGCGACCTGGTGGTTGGTGCCCTGAAGGTGCTGGACTGAATCATCGCCGGTACCCGGGAAACGGTTCGACGCGCCTCCGGCATATGCATTCGCGGCCTCGCTTCGGCAGCGAGGGCCATCTGATCGGAGCCGGGCGCGGGAGATATCGAACGTGCTGGAGTTCGAGCGGCCACGGCCGCATCGTGTAAGGATGCGAGCATGAACTCGCTACTCCTTGTCGATCCGCAATTGGGCCGCTGGGGTCTGGGCGTCCTTTCTGAACACCTACCGGACGCAATCGTGGCTCCGGTCGCGGCGGTGAACTCGATCCTTGCATTGGCCCAAGCGGCCGACTCTCTCAAACTGATCAAGTCCGAACTGCCATCAATCCCGGCAATAGTGATTGCCCGCGGTACCGGGTGCAGCGTCGCAGCCCGATTCGCAGCCGACCACGACGTCAACAAGGCTCTGCTGATTGACCCGATTTCAACCTCGACGAGGGACGAGGGGTTTCACGTCGTGAACAATGCTGATACCCGACGACTGGAGAGAATCGCCGATGGACTGGCGAATCCGGCGGAGCCCGCGCAGGCAGACGTTGATGTGTGGACGGACCCTCGAATTGCTGAAGGTGTCTTTCCTGATGAGGCCTACGAGCTCCTGGCTCGTGGCCTGAGCGATAGGCAAGACGTTCGCGATCGTATCGAGCAGGCCTGGCGAGAATGCGAAAGCAAACGTCAGCCGTACGATGACGCGCGTTGGACGCCCACTCCGGAATCGATCCAGGAACTCGATTGGCTGGCAAGTGCACGCGAGGCGAATCCAGGCACTGTCACGATCTGGCTATCGCATGACGCGGAGGGACGGCCGCCGAGCGAGCAGGTGAAGTACCTCGCTCGCGAGTTGCCCGTGTCAACGGTCGTGGAGCAGCCGTGGGAAGAGTACGACTTCATGGTCGATCCCCAGCCGCTGGCTGACGCAATCAGCGATTGGCTGGTCGGTTAGTCAGGTGATCCTGCCAGGACGCCAAACCGGGCCGGTACGTCCTTCTGGACTAGCTGAGGCCAAGATGCCGGGATGCGACGGGCACGTGTAGGTCGATAACCAGCTACGCAGTCGTCCGTTTGCATCACTCCAGCAGGAGACGGACGTCCTCGGCGGTCAGGCGGTTGCCCCGTTCTCTGCCTCGCGTCGCCTCGAAGTCGTCGTCCGAGCCCAGCACTCCTGAAATGAGTTCGCGTTTCGCGTCCTGCAGGGCGACCACTTTCTCCTCGATGGTGTCCTTGGAGACCATCCGGTAGACATGCACCGGCTTGGTCTGGCCGATCCGGTGCGTACGGTCGACGGCCTGATTCTCGACCGCCGGATTCCACCAGGGGTCGGCGAGAATCGCATAGTCGGCCTGGGTCAGGTTGATGCCCGCGCCGCCGGCCTTCAGGCTGATCAAGAAGACCGGATCGTCGCCCGAGGTGAAGCCATCGATCACCTGGCGGCGGTGCGGAGTGGTGCCGTCCAGATACGAATAGGCGAGCTTCTCGTGATCGAGCCGCGCCGCGATCTTGCGCAGATAGCGGGTGAATTGGCTGAACACCAGCACCCGGTGGCCCTCACCGGCCGCCTCCTGAAGCAGCGGCACCAGGGCGTCCAATTTCGAGGAAGGCGCCTTCGACTCTTTGTCCCCCTGATCGACCAAGCTCGGATCAATGGCCAGCTGGCGCAACCGGGTGAGAGCGGCCAGCACCTCGATCTGGTTGTGCTCGATGTCGTCCGTCAACTGAAGCACACGCTGGCGTTCGCGCTGCAATTGCCGGTCGTAGATGCGCCGGTGCGCGGGCGTCAGCTCCACCGAGATGACCTGCTCCTGCTTCGGCGGCAGATCGAGCGCGACCTGGCTCTTCGTCCGGCGCAACAAGAAGGGCGCGATCCGGCGGCGCAGCACCGACATCAACTCGCGAGCCTCGTCCGCCTGCTTCTCGATCGGACGCTGGAAGCTCTCCCGGAACTGCTTCGGGCTGCCCAGCAAACCCGGCGCGGTCAGGGTGAACATCGCCCATAGCTCGTTCAGATTGTTCTCCATCGGGGTGCCGGTGACTGCGTAGGTAACCGGCGCGCCGACACCTTTCACGGCCGCGAACACCTTGGAGGCATGGTTCTTCGCGTTCTGGGCCTCGTCGGCGATCATGCCCGCCCAGCGTTCGGCCGCGTAGTCGTCGGCCTCCAGCCGCAGCAGCGCGTACGAGGTGATCACCACATCGGCCTCGGCCGCGATCTCGCTCAGCGGGACGCCCCGGCGGGTCTGGGTCGCCTCGATCATCACGACATCGAGATCGGGTGCGAACTTTCTCGCCTCGGACGCCCAGTTCGGCACCACGGAAGTAGGCGCCACCACCAGCCAAGGCGCGAGGTGGGGCTCATCGGCCCAACCAATTGCCCCGTGTTCGGTTGACACTCGAGGATCACCAGGCTGGCTGCCAGGAGAATTCGGAGAGGCAGCTGCCCTGGCGCTTTCAATGGCAGGCGACTCATCCGAACCGCTCGTTACTGGAACGTCGGTTTGCACCTGACTGCCGCGCAGGGCTGCCGGGACGGTGGTCCCGGAACTGGCGAGAGGATCATCGGACGCAGAGGGGTTTTCGGATAGCCCGGCGTGGCCGTCTGCCTGGGTCTCGTGGCCGGGTCCTCCGCTCTTGCCCTTGGCCCGGTAGGCGGCCAGATCGACGACCTTCTCATCGGGGATGCGGTCATCGTCCGCCTCGGGCAGGCTGGGGTGCTCCCGTTCGTCCAGGATCATCGCGAGCGCCTGCACGGTCTTGCCCAGGCCCATGTCATCGGCCAGCACGCCACCCAGCCCGGACCGGCGCAAATGGGCCAGCCAGCGGAAGCCTTCGAGCTGGTAGGGGCGAAGCCTCGCGTCCAGGCCCGCCGGCAGTTCGGCGGGAGCGGGCGGATTGTCGATCGATCGGCGCACCGCCTGAAACCACGCGTTGGCCTGGGTCTGCACGATGCCGAGCGAGAGCAGCTCTTCCCACCACGACAGCCGAACCTTGGGCACGCGAACGCCATCACGGCGCTGATCCCCGAGCTCGGACGCCTCTTTCAACAGTTCCTTCAGCCGGTCGAGATCGGGATCGTCCAGCTTGAGATAGTTGCCGTCGGGCAGAAACAGCGCCTCATCACCCGTAGTGAGCGAGGTGATCAGGGTTGAGATGGGCAGCTCGTGGCCGCTGACGACGACAGCGATGTTCAGGTCGAGCCAGTCATTGGTACTGGGTTCATTACTCAGCCCGATCTGGATTCTGGCTCCGGTGGTCTCCTGGAAATCGGGAAGCTCGGCGGTCTCGATGACCACTCCTAGTTCTTCGAGGCGCGGAAGCACATCGTCGACCAACTTAACCACGTCGAAGCCGACGAGATCGGCGTCCTGGCGCAGCCCCGGCGGCAGAGTGTCGCTCGGCCCGGTGGTAGCACTGCCAGCGGGCGTATCAGTGTTGAGCACGACACCATCGGCGGGGATGGCGAATTCGGCCCGGCCTGGCGTCGGCGTCTGTTTGCCGAGGCCGCCGACGTAGCCAGGACGGCCGTGCGGGCTGATGCCGCGGGCCAGCGCCGCCGGGATATCGCTGAGTTCGGACGCAACCGCGCCGGCAATGCGTCCCTCCTCATCGGTATCGCGCATCGGGTCACGCAGAGCGCCCTGCAATGGCAGCGGACCTCTGCCGCGTCCCTGCTCGTCGCGGTAATGCCAACCCCAATGCAGGTGTGCTTTCGGCTTGAGGTTGCCCGCCTTGGAATTGCCGGCCTCGACCGAAGCAACACCCAACTCGAGATGCAGCCGCGGGGCCGGTGGTGGCGGCGGATTGAAGCTCTTGTCCGGCGAGGCCCAGCCCACCCGCGAGATGCGCGGCAACACGGTCTGAACGAAGTCCTCGTAATCACCGGCCGGAATGTTGATCTTGTCGCCCTCGGCGGCCAGTTGTTTCCAGGACCGGTCGGCCGGCTGCTCGAACTTTGCCAAATGGACGCCCGCGTCGTCGCGCCAGGCCAGGCCATGCGGCGGATCGCCGAGCTTGGTGGACGAAGCATTCTCGCCGAGGCTCGGGTGTCGCATGGTGGCCTGCACATTGAGATCGCCCGCATCGTCCTGATGGATCTCGATCTCGGCCTGAGCCGGATCGGGTTCGAGCGTGACCGGCCGGTGCGAGCCCTCCTCGACCAGCGCGATTCCGGCGTCCTGAACCTCGCGAAGGACGCTCCACAAGGCCGGATGATTGATCCGCTCGAGCGCCATGACGTCTTGTGTTCCGATGTACGACTCGACATCGGTATACAGCCGGCGCAACTCATTGAGCGCATCGAGCTGCCCCGGATCGGCATCATGTGCGTCACCGGTGCGCAACCGCATCCAGGAAATTCCGGAGCGCACCCACTGTTGCCGCTTGCCGGCGCGCAGCGGCACCACGTGGACGAACCCAGGCCTGCCGGGATAGCTGTGGCCGAGCTCGGTCAGCCTGCGTCCAAAAGCAGTCGACGCATACCGCGACTGCTCCGGCGATTGCTCGCCGGGGGCCGTGTCGGGCCGGAAGGTGAACAACAGCCCGAGCGGCTGACGATCGGAGCGCTGCTGATCTGCAACAGGCACGAAGATACGGTCCAAAGTCCTGCGCCACTGCGGTATCTCAAGGACGTTGGCAGCGGAACCCGCGTCGTCCGGATTCAATTCGGAGACGGCCGATTGCTGCCTGGTCAGCAACTCTTGCGTCCGCCCACCCGGGTGACCGGAAAATGGTGGCCTGCCGCGATGTGGGCCGGCAAGGCCGAGCTCGGCGCAGACCACTGCCACGCAGTGCTTGCAGTTATAGGCGACCGGGCAACTGCACGAACCGTTCAGCGAATCCAATTCGCCATCCAAAGCCAGCGAATACGAGACGTGGACGGTGTAGTTGCGGTTGTGGGAGCCTTTGCAACGCGCAGTGATGCCATGGTGGACGCGGTCATGGTGCATGACGTTCACGCGACCTTCGCGGGCATACGCAAGCCCGAGACCCCAGGTACTGGGGGTCGCAAGGCCAGGTGGTCCGTCGGGTCGTTTCACAACGGCAAGCCTACGAGGGCGTCCTGACATTTTCGCCAGCGGTGTCGAGGCGTGACGAGGAGCAGCGGCTCGTCAGCGACTTGGCGCACCGGGAAAGGGCTTGTGGTACGCGATCTGCGGGACGTTCGTCCGACGTTCGCCGCTAGCAATATGAGGCGCGTTGCAGAAACCCGGAAGTACCGGAAACTATCGGCATTCGTTGGAATTCCGGGGCTTCGTCTGGTTGTGTGGAGAGACAGTCGAATGTCGTGATCTTGCCTGCGGGACGTGGTAAGAGACGCAGGCGGGGTCGAGCACAGAGGAGGTCATCGAATGAGCGCAAACTCGCAGGGCAAGGTAGATCAACTCGACTTTTCCGACGTCTGGGAGGCCGGTGCGGGAGCCGGCCCGAAGATCACCTTCACGGTGCCAACCGAGGTCGCCGACACCAGGGCATCGAAGTCAGGAACCGAGCTCAAGAACCTGCTCAAACAAGCCCGCGCCGAGCTGAACGTCGTGGGAGTGCTGGGTGACCAGGCCGACGATTTGCTCGAACCGGTCGAGGAGCTCGTCCGCGACACGACCTATTGGCGCCTGCAAAGCAGGGGACTCATCATCTTCGTCGCGCCCGGATTCTTCCGGGCGGTGCGCGTGCCGGTCGAGGTGGACGCCCATGTCACCGTGGGCGAGCGTTTTCACCTGACACCGATTGCGGCGGTCCTGGCCACCGGTGGCAGGTGCTATGTTCTGGCGCTCGCGAAGAACGGCGTCCGGCTGTTCAACTCCACCCGAAACTCGATCGATCAGCTTGACCTGGGCGCCATCCCCGCAACCTTCGATGACGTGATCGACGAGCTTCCGGAGCCTGAGTTGCAGGTGCGGTCGGCCGGGCCGGGAGCGGTCGGGTATCACGGCCACGGAGACAACGGCGACACCGATCGGCTGCTGACCGAGAAGTTCATCACGGCGGTCGCCAAGGGAGTGGACCAAGAACTCGGCACTGCTCGTTCGCAGCCCCTGGTGCTCGCCTCGGTCGCCGAGTATCTGCCGATCTTCCGCAAGGTCAGCCGGTATCCGGCGATTCAGGACGCCGTGATCGCGGGCAATCCGGAGCACACCCAACCGGACAAGCTGCGCTCGGACGCCTGGGCGATTCTCGCGGAGAGCTCTCGGGAGCGGGAGACTGCCGCACGCGAACAGGCGCTCGCTCAGGTTCATTCCGGTCGTGGTTCGCTGGATCTGGCGGAGATCTGCCGGGCTGCCACCGAGGGACGCGTGGATACGCTCTATCTTCCCGAGGATCTGTCTCGGCTGAGCGATCCGGAGACAGCGGCCTTCGTCGACGCCGCGATTTTCGACGTGCTCCAAAACTCGGGGAGCCTGCGCCTGCTGAGTGATGGGGACGAGCCGGCGCAGCCGATGGCCACCTTCCGCTACTGAGGCCTGCAGACTACTACACGTAATTCACGCATTCGTGAATTACGTGTAGTAGTCTGTTACGCATGACAGATGTGATCCGGCTTGAGAACGTCAGCAAGTCGTTCGGGGCGGTGAAAGCACTCGATGGACTGGATCTCGACGTCGCCGAGGGCGAGGTCCACGGGTTCCTGGGGCCGAACGGTGCGGGGAAGACCACGACGATCCGGATTCTGCTGGGCTTGTATCGCCCGAGTAGTGGTCATGCGCAACTATTCGGCGCCCATCCGTGGCGGCATCCTGCCGACCTGCACCGTCGACTTGCGTATGTTCCCGGTGAGGTGAACCTCTGGCCCGCGCTCACGGGCGGTGAGGCCATAGACCTCTTGATCCGGTTAAGAGGAGGATCAGTCCGCCGTTCCGCGCGGGAGCGGCTGATCGAAGAATTCGACTTCGATCCCACCAAGCGCATCCGCAGCTACTCCAAAGGCAATCGTCAAAAGGTGGTTCTGATAGCTGCGTTCGCCCACCAGGCGGAGCTATATATCTTGGACGAGCCGACCTCTGGTCTTGACCCTCTGATGGCCCAGCGGTTCCAATCCGAGGTCATGCGAGTGACGGGCGAAGGCTCCTCCGTGTTGCTCTCCAGCCATATTCTCGCCGAAGTCGAACAGGTGGCCGATCGGCTCTCGATCATCCGCCGCGGCCGGCGGGTCGAGACCGGCACCCTGGACGAGGTCGGCCACCTCGCACACACCGAATACGTGATCACCGACCCGCTGCAGCCCGATAAGCTCGCGCAGCTCAGGGAAATTGCGGATGACGTCCGAGATGATGCCGGGACGATTCGATTCACCGTCGAACCCGGCCGAACCGCTGAAGTGCTGCGGCTATTGGCCGATGCCGAGGTAACCGGATTCACGGCGCAACGCTCCTCGCTGGAGCAGGCATTCCTGCGCCATTACGGCGACGATGCGGCCGGGCAAGCCACGACCGCCGGGACCTTGCCGTGATCACCGGGACCACGATGCTCGCAAGGGCCGCATTGAAGAAGGACAGGCTCTGGCTCACAATCTGGACGCTCGGCGTAGCGGCAGGGGCGCTGATCTGTGCGTCCAATATCTCATCCGGATACGGTGACGAAGCTCAGCGTGCCGCGGCGTTGCAGGCCGCGATCAATAGCCCGGTCTTGCTCATCGGACGAGGCCTGCCCATGGGGCCGGGCGAGGGAGCATTCCTCTTCTATACCTACGGCGTCATCTTCGCCACGATCTTCGCGATCTTCGGGATCATTTTCGCGATCCGGCACGGACGCGCCGAAGAGGACGATGGCACCCGGGAGCTGCTGCGGGCTTGCGCGACCGGACGCGTCGCCGGCCTGTCGGCCGCTTTCATCTCCGGGACGATCGGCACTGCAGTCGTTGCGTTCGGCCTGGTGGCCGGGCTGATCGCCGGGGGAGCCGACGTAGCCGGTTCGCTCCGCGCGGGCGGGGTATGCGCATCCGTGGGGTTGCTATTCATAGCCGTTGGTGCGCTCTGCGGCCAGCTCGCTTCCACCGCTCGCCTGGCGTCCGGGTTGGGCGCAGGCTTGGTCGCCATGCTCTTCCTCGTCCGAGTGGTTGCTGATGTCAATGCCGAAGTCGACCCACTCACCTTGGTGGCAGATCCCGGGGTGTGGGGATGGCTGACACCGTTTACCCTGGTGCAGCTCGCGAACCCCTATGGGAGTCTCGATCTGGCGCCGGTTATGGCGATGATCGCTGTCACCGTGGCATGCGGAATCGTGGCGGCGCTCGTCGAGCGGCAACGCGAATTCGGGGCCTCACTGGTGAGGCCACGGCCAGGCCCCGCTCACGGCGGCCGGACGCTCCGCTCGACGCTCGGGCTCAGCCTGCGGTTGCAGCGCGGTACCTTGATCGGAATGTCGTTGGCGGGCTTCGCGGTCGGTGGGTTCGCGGCAGCCCTGGCGGCGCTGGCATGGAAGGGCGGGGACGACCCCGTCGTCCGGCAACTGATCGAGTCGCTGGTCGGTACCGAGGGTCCGCTCTACGATGTGCTGCTCAGCTACGTCATGGTGTTGGTCGGCGAATGCGGGGCGATCGCCGGCGTGCTGGCCGTGCTGCGTGCCAGACGCGAAGAGGCCACGGGAAATGCTGAATTGATTCGCGGCGCAGCCATCGACCCCACACGCTGGCTTGCCTCGGTTTTGGTGACCGGACTGGTTTCAATCGGGTTGGTACTGCTGGCCGCATGGTGCGGCGCCACCTGTGTCTATCTAGCCCAGGGCATGGGCTGGATCACCATCTGGCAGGTGCTCGGGGCCAGCTTCGTCCAGTTGCCGGCGGCCGCGCTTCACCTCGGACTCATCGGTGTGGTGTTTGCGGTTGCCCCTCGACTGACCAGCGCATTCGCCTGGGCCGTTCTCGGGGCCGGTGTGGTGCTCGCCGAACTGGGCGGACGCCTCGGGCTGCCTGCCCAGGCAATCGCGCTGTCGCCTTTTGTGCACACTCCGCTGGTGACCACCACCGATCCGAGGTGGGGCGGTGCGATCATAATGGTGATTGCTGCCGTTGCACTGGCTGGGTTGGCGATCGCCTGCTATCGAAGAAGGGACCTCAGCCTGTGAGCAATACATCCGGGAAGCCTGAGCGGACGCCGGACTCGGTTTCGGCGAAGGGTTCTCAGCCTGTGACCAGCACATCTGTCCGTGACTATGGAGATCAGCTCGCAGGGTTGTTGGAAGAGGCTGGATTCCCGCGAATGCCTGCGAGGGTATTGATGACGTTTGTGACCAGCGAGAGCGGTGACCTGACGGCTGATCAAATCGCACAGACCTTGGGCGTCAGCCCGGCAGCAGTCTCGGGAGCCATTCAGTACTTACGCTCGACACAACTCGTCCGAGTGGGATCGCTGCCGGCCACCAGACGCCGCATCTACACGCTCAATCCGGCGTGGTACACGGTCACGTTGAGCAGGGCGACGATGTATGGCGAGATCCAGGAATTGGTCCGCGAGATTCCGGCCGAGTTGGGTCCGGACACCGCGGCCGGCAAGCGGGTGGCCGAGATGGCCGATTTCTACGCCTATCTGGCACGAAGGTTCCCCGAGATTCTCGAGGAGTGGCGGGAGCTCAAGAATCAGGAACGTCCGTCTGCTTCGTAAAGTTGTGCAGCGGAGTGCAGCAGGGCGGCGATCGGTTCGCGTTGCTCGGCGACTGCGTCCGGTTTCGAAAGCTTGATGTGACGCATGACCGCGGTGCCGGTGAGCAGGCGGGCGGGGTCGTCCAGCTGCGAACCCTGCAACAGGGTGAGCGATACCCACTTGCCGAATGGCGTCAGGGCGCCCAGGCCCCAGCCGTTGTAGCCGTACTGGTGCGCCCCGTAACCGATCTCGGCGTCGACGGTGTCGACCGAAAAGCGAACATCCGGCAGCACCGTGCGGACGACCTCGTGTAGCGCGAGGTAGGTCGCGACGATATTCTCCGGCCGCCCCTCGATCACCTGGCGAAGCTGATCGACAGTGGGCGCCTCAATATGCGGGTGCGTTTTCGCCATGCGCTGAGTCTATTGGTGGACGGCTACGCGCAATACTCTGATGTATGTTTCAGGCCACCTGTTTTCAGGCCACCTGACGGTAGTGCCGGTTGCGGATGCCCAGGGTGGTCGATCCGGCGAGGGCGGCGGTGAGTGACGCGGTGAGGATGGCCACCTTGGCATGGTCGTGGTGGTCTGATCCGACGACAAAGCTGAGATCGGTGACCAGCAGCGAAACCGTGAAGCCGATACCGGCGAGGACCCCTACGCCGGCGATGTCGACCCAGCTCAACGACGGGTCGAGATTGATCTGCCGGAACCTGGTCACGAGCCAGGTTGCGAATGTGATGCCGATCGGCTTTCCAACGAACAGGCCGAGCACGATCCCGATCAGGACCGGGTCACCTAGCGCCGAACGGAAACCTTCGACGCCTCCGACGGCAACCCCTGTCGAGAAGAATGCGAAAACCGGAACTGCAACACCGGCTGACAACGGACGAAACCGATGCTCGAAGACTTCTGCCAGCCCGGATCGCATGCCACTCTCGCCGGCTGCCGGGCGAACCGGGATGGTGAAACCCAGCAGGACGCCCGCGATGGTCGCATGGACACCCGATGCATGCAGCAGCGCCCAGGCGATGATGCCGACCGGCAGCAGTACCAGCCAGGCGGCCGCTGGACGCAGCCGAAAGAACTGCCGGTAGCGCTGAGCTAGCGTCCCGTAGATGGCAACCGCGACAAGTGCCCCGAGCAGCGCGGCGATTGCGATGGTCTCGGTGTAGAAGATCGCGATGATGGTGATGGCTATCAGGTCGTCCATCACAGCCAAGGTGAGCAAGAAGATCCGTAACGCGCCCGGCAGATGAGAACCGATTAGCGCGAGCACGGCAACCGCAAACGCGATATCGGTGGCCGTCGGGATGGCCCAGCCGCGACTCATCTCCGGCGACCCGGATGCGACGCCCAAGTAGATCGCAGCGGGAACCGCAACACCGCCGACGGCAGCCACGACCGGCACGATCGCGGTACTGAATCTGCGCAGGCCGCCGATGACCATCTCACGTTTGAGCTCGAGACCCACGAGAAAGAAGAACACGGCGAGTAGCCCATCGGCTGCCCACGCCCCAAGAGTCAACTTCAGATGCCAAGGCTCGTAGCCGACCTCGAGATCTCGTAGCCAGAAGTAGCCGGCGGCCCAAGGCGAATTCGCCCAAACCAATGCGGCGGCTGCGAAGACGACCAGCAATATGCCGCCCACGGTCTCCCTACGTAAGAAAGAGCCCACACGGTGAAGAAGGCCGGAGCCCGAAGGTGCTGAGGAGGAAGGCGCGCCGGTTCGTGTCGGGGGCTGCGGAGCGTGTGACATGGGAGATCTCTCGGGTCGGCAACAGTTCGTGTCGACCAGACTTCCCGACGCACCTTCCGGACATGCTACCCGGAGCAAGCGGCGGGCTTGTCCACACGCACGACATCTAAGACCGCAGGATCTTTTCGATGGCCTTGCCTTTGGCCAACTCGTCGACGAGCTTGTCCATGTAACGGGCCTTGCGCATCACCGGGTCCTCGATCTCCTCGACCCGCACCCCGCAGACCACACCGGTGATCAATGAGGCGTTGGCGTTAAGGCGGGCGTCGGCAAACAGGTCCTCGAAGGTCGTCTGATTCGCGAGGTGCTCATTGAGTTCTGCGTCGCTGAAACCGGTCAGCCAGGTGAGAACCCGATCGAGTTCTTCCTTGGTGCGGCCCTTTTTCTCCACCTTCGCCTGATAGAGCGGATAGACCGACGAGAACGGCATGTGGTAAATCCGCTTGAGGGTCTTTTCGTCCGTTTTCATGAGAGGAAGCGTACTTGTCGGGTCGCCGGAACCTGGCTTTCCGAAGTCGGCCGACCCTCTCCTGGTTGAGACTGTCACCATGCCGATGCTCAATCAGTCCGATTACCAGCGCGCCATCACTGGCCTGCCGCCGGGTGCGGTCTACGCCGTAACCGCGCCCGACGGTGTCGAGACGTTCGACTTCTCCGGTTACGTCGACGGCTACCTGGTTTTTGCGATCGCGACACTGTTCGACGCCGTCGATGACAACGGCGAATTGGATGCGGCGGCCACCGAACTTTATCTCGGGCTGGCAGGCATCCAGTTGCGGGTCGCGAATGGCTATCCGGTTCTCTGGGCCTGCCAGCGCAAGGGTGATGTTGAGGCACTGACGGCGCTGCTACAACGATTCGGTGCCGGTCTGCGTAAGCTGCACCCGGTCGGCAAGATCGCGGTCCAGCATGTGCCGGCACTGACGGCTCAGGTCAGCGACGCCTGATAGATCGAATCTATGGACGCGGACAGCGTCGCATTGAATTCGTCGTCGTTTTGCGAGACCGACAGCCCCTCGGTCAGGGCGCGGGAGAAGCTGGCGATCAGTCCATGGTTGCGGGTGAGCCGTTCGTTGGCCTCGTCGCGGCTGTATCCGCCGGATAGCGCAACCACGCGAAGCACCGCCGGGTTGGCGATCAGCGGGGCGTAGAAATCGTCCACCGTCGGGATGCTCAATTTGAACATCACCGGTAGCGGGAAGGACTCTGCGTCCAGTCGCTTGGTGATCTCGTCCAACAGAATCTGCTCGCTCTGCTCCTTGTCGGGCGCGGAGATGGTGACCTCGGGCTCGATAATCGGCACCAGCCCGGCCTCGGCGATCTGGTGGGCCGTTTCGAATTGCTGAGCCACATTCTGGGCGATGCCCGCGGGATTCGCCGAGCCGATGACCGAGCGCATCTTCGTCCCGAAAATATGAGCGGCCTTGGCGCGCACCAGCAGGTCGGCCAAACCGGGGTTGGGCTTCATCAACTGGACGCCATCAGCCTGCTCGGCCAGCCCCTTGTCGATCTTGAGAATGGGAACGACGTGCTTGGTCTCCCACAGGTAGTCGGCCGCGGGCTGCCCGGCGAATTGGCGGTCCATCGTCTTCTCGAACAAGATCGCCCCGAGAATGTGATCGCCACCGAACGCGGGGCTGGTGACGATTCGCTCGCGCATCGCGTGCACGAGATCGAACATCTCGTCCTCGCCGGAATACTTGTCTTCATCAATCCCGTAGAGCCGGAGTGCCTTTGGCGTGCTGCCGCCGCTTTGATCGAGGGCTGCGATAAACCCGTGCCCGGCGCCCATTCGCTCGACTTGCTGTGTATTCATCTGACCTCCTCGGCCTAGATGCCGACATGACGTCTCCAGCCTACGCGTCCCTGGACGAGTCGAGGCGAGCCCGCCCGAATAGCCGAAAAGCCTGGAAGACGGTCGGGCAAGCGGCGGTCTCGATATTTCGTGCCGGGTCCTTAATAGCCGAGTCGCGTCCGCTTATTGGAACCTGTTCGATTCCCGATTCTTGCGAGTCTAAGTATCCCGGAGTCGTTCGGTTCGCACCTGGAACGGTTGGGTTTCACTTCGAGACAGACGCCGGACGGTAAGTCTCTCCGTGGCGTCGCTGGATAAGCCGCGGTTCCACCGCTCGACATAAGCCGCGGTCCCACCGCTCGACCGCTTAACGCGCTTCAGTGTCCTCCAAATGCGCGCATCGCGTCCCTGGCGGGCTTCTGGAAGTTATCTGGCATGCACGCAAGCGCGTTACTGCTCGATGGCTGCTTCTTCGTCCACCGGGGTCTCGTCTTGGCTCGCATGTTTGTGGCATCGTTGATGAATGAGTGATTCCCAACTAACGCCCACACAAGTGGCCGCAGCCAGCCTCAAGGATTGGCACCAGGACGGCGACACTCTGCGTGCCCATTTCGATACCGGCGACTTCGCCACCGGGCTGGAGTTCGTCAACCGCATCGGCGCCGCCGCCGAACGGCGCCAACACCACCCGGACGTCACCTTGACCTATCCCGAGGTGTCGATCTCGTTGAGCAGTCACGATGTCGGCGGCATCACCGGCCGCGACATCGATCTTGCCCGCGAGATCTCCAAAATTTCCGCCGATATGGGGTTATAGAGCGTGGCTTTTAATTCTGTGGGGGCCGCTGCGGGATGATCATGGGCATGGTCCCGTAGTGGCGTGATTTCGGATGGTTTTTCGGCAATCACCGACCAAGACCTTCATGCGTCCGGTTGTCTCAGCTTGCGGTCCTTTTGAACGGACGCGCGAGTGAGCGCCGGCCACGAAAGGAATAGGGCCCGGCGCCGTGTCGCTGGGCGGCACCGCAAAGATTGAGCCATCGATACCAATGTGCTCGCGCATGTTCGGGTGGGAGATCATCGCCCAGCACACGAAGCCGGTCTCGGAATGCTTCCGGGGCGCATGCCCGAGTGGGAGTAGCCTGGCGGGCGTGCCAGAACCTGAGCCACGACCGGTGGGCCGATTGCGCGGGGTTTTCGCGGACACTCGTCCACTGGCTTCGGCCGATTTCCGGCGATTGTGGACCGCCAACATCGTGACGGTGATCGGCGCCCAGCTGACGGTGGTGGCGGTGCCGGCCCAGATCTACGCGATCACCGGCTCGTCCGGGATGGTCGGCCTGACCGGAATCTTCGGACTGGTGCCTCTGGTGGTGATGGGGCTGTGGGGCGGCGCGCTCGCCGATGCCATGGACCGGCGCCGGCTGCTGGAGGTCACCACTTTCGGGCTGATCGCCACCTCCGCGATGTTCTGGGTGCAGGCGGCTCTCGGCCTCGGCAATGTCTGGCTGCTGCTGGGTATTTTCGCGCTGCAACAGGCCTTCTTCGCCGTCAACCAGCCGACTCGCACAGCGATCCTGCCCAAGCTCGTCCCCGCCGCGCAGTTGCCGGCCGCCAACGCCTTGAACATGACGGTGACATCGGTGGGAGCCATTGCCGGTCCGCTGGTCGGCGGTGCGCTGATTCCGGTGCTCGGGTATTCCTGGCTCTACCTGATCGACACGATCACGTTGCTGGCAACGCTTTATGCGGTGTGGCGGCTGAAGCCGATGCCGGTCGACGGTGTGGTAGGCGCGCCCGGGCTGCGTTCGGTGATCGACGGTCTGATCTATCTGAGCGGGCACAAGGTGTTGCTGGTGAGTTTCGCCGTCGACCTGATCGCGATGATCTTCGGCATGCCGCGGGCCTTGTTCCCCGAGATCGCGCACGTCTCGTTCGGTGGCCCGGTCACTGGCGGGCTCGAGTTCGCGCTGCTCTATGCGGCGATGCCCGCCGGTGCGGTGCTGGGCGGAATCTTCGGGGGCTGGGTGTCGCGCGTCCATAAGCAGGGAGCGGCGGTGCTGTGGGCCGTCGCGGCATGGGGTGGCTCGATGGCGCTGATGGGGCTTGCTGTCGGGCTGGCCGGATGGTCGATGAACGTGGCGCTGGGAATTGCGCTGGGCATGCTGGTGGTCGGCGGCGCCTCAGACATGGTGTCGGCGGCGTTCCGGCAATCGATCCTGCTCAGCGCGACCGACGACGCGGTGCGTGGGCGCATGCAGGGCGTCTTCATCGTGGTGGTCGCGGGTGGCCCCAGACTTGCCGATGTTTTGCATGGTGCCGCGTCTGATGTCGTGGGCCCGGCGTGGACGACCGGAGGCGGCGGCCTGCTCGTCGTCGTCGGCATGATCTTGATCGCGTTGCTGGTTCCGGCGTTTCGCAACTACAGCATTCCCAAGAGCTGACCGGGTCTCGAAGGAAACCAGCGCGCTTGGTTGTGCGCCAGATTTCGTTTTGGGGTCGCTGGCTCCCGTGAATTGTGCATTTGGCGTGCACTCAGGCGCGTTGGGGTCCCAGAGCATCAAGCGCGAGCTCTCAACTCACTCGGTTATCCACAGGGCCTCGTTTTTTTGAACGGTTCGGCCCCGATTTGCCAATCCTTGAGGCGTGCATGCGGACCTATTGAGAGCGTTGGCTGCCACCGGAGGAGTGGTCAGCCGTGCCCGGTCACCCCACCTGCGGGGACAGATCAACTGGGCGGTGAAGAAGGGCGAGATCACGCGGATGCTGCCCGCGATCTACGCGCACTCTGGAGAAGCAGCGAGTCTGAGAATCAGGGTGCGTGCTGTGATGCAGGCCGATCCTGATGCAGTGATCGTCGGCCGGGCGGCCGCGGTCTTGCACGGGCTGCTGCGCGAGAGCGAGTGCCGGGTGATCGAAACCGCCTCTGCGCGGTTGCACTCCCGGGGTTGGCTACGGGTAACGCGCAGGTCGATACCGGTCGAGTTGATCAAGTCGGATCAGGGGGTCCGAGTCAGCAGCGCGGCACTGACCGTGGTGGATCTGATTCCGGTGTTCGGTTCTTCGATCGTGGATACCGGCTTGCGTTGCCGGGTCCGGCTCGACGAAATGAAGGCCGCTTTGGCTGCCATTCCGTGGCGTCCCGGTAACCGGCGACGGGCGAAAGTTCTCGCCAAATCGGCAAGTCAGCCGTGGTCGCCGGCGGAGCGGGTCGGTCATGAGGCCTTGAATGCTGCGGGGATACGAGGCTGGAAGGCGAACCTGGCGATCATGTCGTCGGCGATCGCGGACATCGCGTTCGAAGAACTCAAGCTCGTTTTCGAGATCGATGGACGCACGTACCACGGCGACGAGCGGGCTTTCGTGCGGGATCGCCGCCGTGACAAGGAGTTGGCGATCAGAGGCTGGCAGGCAGTGCGGTTCGCGGCGAGTGATGTCTTTGATGATCCTGCCCGGTTCGCGGCGGCCGTGCGGCGCATCTGTCAGGTGCGAGCCCGCCAATTGAGCATTCGGACGACCTGATCGCTCGCCGGTTCCGCTTGGCTGGATGCGGTGAGTCATCGAGTTCAACCGAGTTCAATAGTCGAATCGGACGCTGATGGGCAGGCCATGTTGACTGTGTCTCCTCTCGGCCTGCAAGAAATAGCCGGCAGGGGCCCGGGCGCGCGACATAGCGTTGCCGTGGAACAAATTGCGGAGACTCGGCACCCGTACGGGAGATTTCTCAGCCATCCAGGGCACGGCCGAGCGCGTCGAGCTTGTGCTCGACGGCGGAGAGGCGTGCGTCCAGTTCCCCCACCTGACCGGAGGCGAGCTCACTCGTGGCGGCAGCGGCCACGGCGGGCCCGCGTCTGCGCACGAACTTGAGGTATCCGATCCCGATCGTCACTGCGAGCGCCACCGCCATGACCGCGAGCCGGACGTAGCTCGTCTCTGCGGAAAAGCTCACTCCCACGGCGTAAAGCATGGTGAAAATCCCACCGAGTAGCAGTCCATTGGACAGCACGCCCTGTTTCTCGGGCAGAAATAGCGAGATCGCCAAGATCGCTGTTGCGCATATCAGCAAGATGATGCTGGTGATGAGATACCACTGATCGCTTGCGTCCTGGTACGCCGTCTCGGCGGCAGGAGTCGTGGGATTGGGGTACTCCGGCCGCGGATAGAACGTGTTCACCGCGATGCCGACGAACGCGACCACTACGAGGCCGAGAAAGAACGCGAAGATGATCTGGAGAGCAGCGTTGGCCTTCATGACCAAACATTACTCCTGGCCGCGCCAAACCCGTCAGGAGTTCGACTACGTCTGAAATTGTGGAGCATAGGGGGCTCGAACCCCTGACCTACGGCTTGCAAAGCCGTCGCTCTACCATCTGAGCTAATGCCCCAACGCCTGCGCTGACCCGCGTAGGCCCGCTCATACTACTAGCGGCCGACGCTCAGAACCAAACTATCGATTGCGCGGTGATCGCTTGTTCTTGGAGGCGGTCGCGTTGGGATGCCCTGCGACCGCATTCGTCAGCCAGACCACGTGGGCAGTGTGGTCGACGCAGTACCAAAGCCTGGCACCGGAGGAGATGTCATATTGCCACTGCTCCAACTCGACGCCACGAACGGTGCGACGTGCCGGCGTTCCCTTGAGTGGTTTCAGCGGTCTCGTGAGCGGCGGTTAGGTTGACCTGCCGGTTTACCCTGGTGGTCATGGCTCCACGACGTTTCCGCACGCAGCGCGAACAGATGAGCCATGCCCTGCAGCGCCGGGCGACCCTCGAAGCAATGCGTCATCCGCAGGCCCTGCTTCAAGGCCTTGACCCTTGTGATGCCGACCCTATTCTCGTTCGATCGGCTCTGCATCATGGCTATCCGGCCGGACGCGATTGTCCGGTGTGCGTCTCCGATCGGCTCACCTTGTTGAACTATGTTTTCGGCGACCAGCTGGGACAGTTCTCCGGCCGCATCAAATCGGACGAGGAACTCGCCGAAATGCAGGACGAATTCGGCGAATTCAAGGTTCGTGTCGTTGAGGTTTGCCCCGACTGCGGATGGAATCATCTAATAGAGACATTCGTACTGGGTGATGGCCACTGGCGCCGTCCGCCTCGTAGACAGAAGACAGTTGAGGACATCTATGGCTGACAAGGCAAAATCGCCCAAACGCGGGTCTGATCGTCCGAAATCTGGCAAGGGCGCCAGCAGGGTCAAGAAGAGTGGACGAGCAGGCCACATCGCCAAGATCGCCGGCATTGTCGTGCTATCGGTACTCCTGGTCGTCAGCATCGTGGGCATCATCATCTATGAGAAGGCCGAGTTGCCCGACCCGAATGCCGATTTCGGCACCCAGACCAGCAAGATCTACTTCAACGACGGCACCAGTGAGATGGGCTCACTAGCCATTCAGAACCGCACCAATATCGACTACGGCGAGATGCCGCAATCGATCAAGGACGCGGCGGTCGCTGCCGAGGACCGCACCTTCTGGACGAACCAGGGCGTCGATTTCAAGGGCCTCGCGCGTGCCGTCTGGGGGCTGGTGACGAACCAGGAGATCACCGGCGGCGGCTCGACGATCACCCAGCAATACATCAAGATCCGCTATCTGACCAGCGAACAGACCTTCTCCCGCAAGTTCAACGAGCTCGCGCTGGCCATGAAGATGAACAAGGCCGAGTCGAAGGAAGAGGTTCTGGAGGGCTACCTCAACACCATCTACTTCGGACGCGGCGCGTACGGCATCCAGGCGGCGGCGCAGGCTTACTTCCAGGTGGACGCGGGCGATCTTACGGTCGGGCAATCCGCGGCGCTGGCGGCGATGGTGAACACGCCGTCGGCCCTCGACCCCGCCAACGGGGACGAGGCCGCCCAGCAGCTGCTCGACCGCTATAACTACGTGCTGGACGGCATGCTCGACCCGATGGGTTCGATCACCCAGGAGGAGCACGACCAGTTCTACGGGCAACTGCCGGAATTCCCGGACATAGCCACCAGCGACGTGTACGGCGGCCCCAATGGTTTTCTGATCGATATGGCCGTCAACGAGCTCGAGAGCAAGGGTTTCACTCCCGAACAGATCAACGGTGGCGGCCTCTCGATCGTCACCACTGTCGATGCGCGAATGCAGCAGGCGGCGATCGACGCGGTCGACTCGACCGTGCAGACCGCGGTCGAGAACGCCCGCGGGTCGGTTGACGAGAACGGCAACTGGGTGGAGCCCGACCCGAACGGCCTGCATACGGGGCTCGCGTCTCTCGATGTGAGTACCGGAGGCATCGTCGCGCTCTATGGCGGTGCCGACTATGTCTCCGATTCGCGCAACTGGGCGACCACACCGCGGTACGCGGCGTCCACCTTCAAGGTGTGGGGTGCGGTCGCGGGCCTGCGCAACGGATTCGGGCTGAGCTCGACCTTGCAGGGCTCGACCTATACTCCGCCGGGCGATTCGGTTCCGGTGCACAACGATTCCGGCGCGCAATACGGGACGATCACCTTGCAGACCGCGATCCGTGATTCGGTGAACACCGCCTTCGTCGACCTGGTCGGCAAGATCCCGAACGGCACCGAAGAACTCGTCCGGGCGGCGACCGATGCGGGCCTGGTGGAGCACGACTCCTGGGCTCCGCAGCTCAACCGCATGGTCCTGGGCGAGGGTGAGGTCAGCGCGCTGGAGAACGCGACCGGCTACGCGACGCTCGCGAACAACGGTGTGCGTAACGAAACCCACATTGTCGCTCAGGTGACAGATGCGTCCGGCAACGTCGTCTACAGCGGCAACACCGAGGGCACGCAAGCCATTGAGGACGCAGTCGCCCGCGACCTCACCTATGGCCTTGCTGGTTCGGCTGAGGCTGCGCAACGTACCGCCGTCGGTGGACGCGACGTGGCCGGCAAGACGGGCACCGAGGGCGTCGCGGCCGGGCAGGATGGCGCTACCGCGCAGATTACCCGTTCGGCGTGGCTCGCCGGATACACCAAGCAGATCGCAACGGCTGTCGTGATGGTGGCCGGCGATGACGGCAACGGCAACCTCGACGTCTACAACCCGGCGTGGCGAAGCGCGTTCTACGGGGCGGGATATCCGACCGACGTCTGGGCGGCCTACATGTCGGTGGCCACCGAAGGCATGGATGCGGTGCCCTTCGATCCGCCGGCCAATATCCAGCCGACGGTGCAGAACAGCCTGCCGGTAAACACGCCGTCCGCTCCGGCCACCACCGCAGCGCCGACCGAAACCGCCACGACCGAGGCCCCGGCGAGTGAGGAGCCGCCGGAAACGCCCGGGTCCGATACTGGTGACGGAACCGGTGACGAGGGCGGCGGCGATTCTCCGGCTCCACCAACAGGGACGCCTGCAGTAGCGCCAGCTACTCCGGGCGGCTGATCGTGCACAGCGAGTAGGTAGGCCCCGACAAAGGCGCCCGCGAAACGGCATCGACGCGGTCTATGCGAACGCGAGGGCACGAACCTCAGGTCGGTCGTCGGTGACTGCGGGAGATCCGGGGGCGGCGACGATGAACCGTAACCACGACCGTCATCATCAGTGGCGACTGCGTGTCGCCCGCATCCGCGCCCGAAGTCTGAAGCTGCGCCGGATATACGTATACCGGGCGCACGCTCATAGTTAGTGCGTATAAGGTGATGTGACGCCGCATTGGGCCGTTATCCGTGCGATGGCCGGACCACGCTCATTGGCGGCATGCGGCACAATGGCCGGGTGAGCGAACCAGTCGATTTCACTTCCCGCACCGGCGGACCGGTCGGCAGGCGGGCAAGCCGGGCGGGCATCTGGTTCAATCCGGCATTCTTCGCCTTCATCGCCGCCACCCTCAGCTGGCTGATCGTGACCTGGCGGCAGGTGCCCTGTCGTCCGCTGCCCGGAGACGAATTTCCGAACGCCTTCATGCGGCTGTGCTACAGCGACATTCCGACGCTCTACCTCAACCGCGACCTTTCTCTAGGGTCCGGCATATACACCGATATATCGCTTGAGTATCCGGTGCTCACCGGAGGCTTTGTCGCTCTGGCCAGGATGATCACCCGAGGGCTCGGAGCGGTTATCGCGCCCGGGGCGACGATGGACGAGCAGCTGGCTGCGTCCCAGATCTTCTTTCAGGTGAACGCCGTCCTGCTGTTCATCTGCTTCTTGGTGACCGTGCGTGCGCATCTCGCGATCGGCCAGGATTCGCCCGAGGGCGACTACGCCGGGCCGGCGCGGACATGGGACGCGCTGCTGATTGCCGCCTCCCCGATCGTCATGCTGAACGGCCTGATCAACTGGGACATGCTGGCGGTGATGCTGACCTCGATCGGCCTGCTGGTGTGGGGACGCAAGCGTCCGTTCTGGGCGGGTGTGGTGCTCGGGTTGGCGTTTGCGGCCAAGTTCTATCCCGTGCTGATCTTGATCGCGATCACCGTCATCTGTGTGCGCGCCGACCGCTATCGGCCGATCGTGCAGGCTTGGCTCGGTGCGGTCATCGCTTGGACCGTGGTGAACGTGCCGGTGATGATCTTCGCCTGGCAAGGGTGGTCGCAGTTCTGGACGCTGAACGCCGACCGGGGTTCCGATCTCGGATCCATCTGGTACGTGCTGACCCTGGCCGGGCTGGAGATTCCCCAGGTGACGGCGCTGTCGTTTGTCTGCATGGCGCTCGGCGGCATCGGCATCTGCTGGCTGGTGCTGAACGCTCCCCGGCGTCCACGGCTCGCCCAGATCGTGCTGCTTCTGTTGCTGTGCTTCCTGATCTTCAACAAGGTCTATTCGCCGCAGTACGCCCTGTGGCTGTTGCCCGTCATCGTCCTGGCGCGTCCGAAAGCCGTCGACGTGGGCGTCTGGACGGCAGGCGAGGCGCTCTACTACCTGGCGATCTGGGGATTCCTGGAGGGCAAGTTCGGCATCGGTACCGACTGGGAGTGGATCTACTGGCTCGCTGTCATCGTCCGCATCGGGGTGCAGCTGTGGATCGGTCTGCGGGTGATCGATGATATCCGGATGCCGTGGTCCGATCCGGTCCGTTTGCCGATGGTGGACGACCCGCTCGGCGGGGTGGTCAATCACGCCTCGGACGCGCCGTGGCTGGTGGCCGTCCAGGACCGGGCCGCCCGCAGGACACGGGCCAGGCAAGCGCGCTGGGCGGACGACGAAGACGCGGAAGAAGATCTAGATCCTGAGGGCAGGCCGCCGAGAGATGCTCAAGAACTGGGGGCCGGGGAACCCCGCCGAACCGAGCCGGGCGAATGACCGACACAAAATCGAGCGACACGAAGTCGGCCGGCGTGAGATCGACGGGCGCGTCGAGACCAGCCCGCGGGAGGCCGGGCAGCGCTCGTCCGGTGATCATCTGCTGGCTGGTCACGCGCGGCTTGCTGTTCGGTGTCGCCGCCTATCTGATGGCCAGCACCGGCGCATCGCTGACCCAGGTGCTGACCCATTGGGATGTCGAGCACTACCAGGCGATCGCGCGGCACGGCTACGCCGATCCGCTCGACGTCGCGTTCTTTCCGGGGCTGCCGCTGCTGATGGCCGGTTTGGGTAAGCTCGGCCTGCCCATCGCGGTCGGCACCGCGGTGGCCGCGCAACTGGCATCCGGCTTGGCGGCATGGGCGTTGTACCGCATCGGCGGAGCACCGATGGCCTGCTTGTGGCTGTTGGCACCGATGACTCTCTTCACCGCCGTCCCCTACACCGAGCCGTTCTTTTGCGCTGCCGCCTTCTGGGCCTGGGAACGCGGCCTGGCCACACGCTGGACGCAGGCCGGGGCGCTGGCGGCGCTCGGCTGCACGTTGCGTATCTCCGGGCTCTTCCTGATCGCGGCGCTGGGCATCATGGCGCTGACCAGGCGTGGCAGGCCCTTCGCGCACAAGGTAAAGGACTGCTGCTGGCTGTTGCTGCCGGCAGCCGTGCTGGTCGGCTATGTGATCTTCTTGCACCAACTGACCGGTTCATGGACGGCCTGGTATTCGGCGCAGGGCGAAGGGTGGCAGCGCAACCTCTCGACGCCGTGGGCGGCACTGCAGCAAACCCTCCCGCTGACGGCCGAATCGTACTGGCCGGGGCGTCCGGAAGTACCGATCATGTTCCGGTTTGAGATCGTCTCAGTAGCGCTCGGCTATTTGACCGCGGCGTGGTGTCTGCTGAGGCGCCGCTGGGCCGAGTTCACCTGGGTGGCGATCAATGTGCTCGTGCTCAGCTGCTCCGGCTGGTTCATGTCGGTGAACCGGGCCGTGCTCTTGTGGTTCCCACTCTTCGGTCTGCTCGGCGTATTGTTCAGCTGGCGTCCGAAGTCATCGGGCGGCAGGTCGGCCTGGACGGTGCTGCGCATCCTGCTGCTGTCGGCGGACCTGGCGTTGATCTGCTGGTGGGGCTACCTCTTCGGCACCGGCGGCTGGTCGTCCTAGCGTCACAGGACGCGATAGTGGGTGACCGACTCCGACGCTTGGACGATCGCCTGCCGCAGTGCGGCGGTGAAATCCGTCCCGCTCGCCAGCTGGGCGATCAGTGAACCGTGCAGCACGTCACCTGCGCCGGTGCTGTCGACCACTTCGACCTCGGGAACCGGGAACTCCGCCAGCTGCTCACCGATCATCGCCTGTAGCGGCTTGCCGCCGCGGCTGCGTGCCAGCCTGGGGATGCCCAATGCGGCGAGATCGCTCAGCGCATGCTCGGGATCGCTGCCGGGGAGCGCGAAATCGGACGAGACGACCGCGATGTCGAGCATGGGCAGCAGATCCTCCAGCCCGGGTTTCCAGGAGCCGCCGTCGAGCACGTGAATGGACGCGGGATTCGCAGCAAGCGCGAGTGATGCGTCCAGAAGATGCCCGTCGTGCAGCACGACGTCGGCGCCGTCGAGAACGTTAGGGCCGGGCAAGGTGATTTCTGAGGACTTGGTGGACGGTGCGGGCCGGGTGCGCCCTGCTGCGCTGTGTCCTGCGCTGGCATGCGGGCTGGGTTCGCCGGCGTTCGCTGGTGTCTCGTGGCTTATCACTACCTCGGTGGCTGGATTTTCAGGTTCGGCGGGAGTGTGGTGTGGTGTGCTGTTCGCGCGGGCGTTGCCGGCATTCGCCCCTGGTTCATGGTTCGGGGCTCTTGCCGAAATACTCAATCCCGCGGCGTTTCGGGAGACCACCGAGCGTCCCCCATCGGGAGTGATGAAGATGGTGGAGACCGGAATCTGATGGGTGGGCGGCGCGATGTCGATGATCTCGATGCTCGCCAGCCGCTCGCGGGCCAGGGCGGCCAAGGTGGAGTCGCCGAGCGCAGTCACCAACTTCACCCGGCAACCCTCCCGGCTCGCGATCCGGGCCGCGTTCGCCGCGGGCCCACCCACATCGAACCAGGCATCGTTCGCGATTATCTTGGCGTTGGGCGCGGGCAGCGCGTCCACCACCTGGGCAAAATCAATGGTGGTGAGTCCGACGCAGACGATCACGGGTTGCACGTGCCCATCGTAGTCAAGGCACTATCTGCGGAACTTGCTATGTCGTCCGGAGTCGAGATGCACTTCGGGAGTGGACGCGAGCAACGCGTTCACCGCGGCCGTGCCGAGTTGCGGTCGATCGGTGACACGTTGACCACGTTCGATCCAGACCAGACATGCCGCGTCCAGAAAGCCGAGGAAGCCATAGATCGCGTAGTCACTGACGCCCGAGAGATCGATGAGCTCGCGCAACTCGGCGAGCCTTTCCTCGCGCAACTGATCGCGCAGGTCGGCGAGCTCGGCAGGGTCTGCGCGCGCGCTGACGATCGCGGACGACCACTGCGGCGTCGCACCTGCCAGATAGTCGAGATAGCCATTGACAACGACGGTTAGCTTGTCGCGGATGGCTGCGGCCCGGCCCAAAGCGCGGACGCTCGCTTTCTGGCGGGCAACGATCTCGGCAGCCGCGGCGCGCAGCACCTCGGCATAGAGCCTGGGCTTCGAGCCGAAATACCGGTACAGCAGCGCCTCGGACGCATTCGCCTGCGCGGCCACCTCGGCCATCGAGACGTGCTCATAAGGCTGGGACGCGAAGGCCTCGGCCGCGGCGCTCAGCATGTCTGCCTGTCTGGTTGTGGGGTCGAGACGCCGGCGTGGACTGCGGTCTGTCCTGCTCATGGCCACATCGTAGGCACAAGTGAGCCTTACTCACTAGAGACGCGCTCAAAGTTCTGACGGCGGCGCGGCGACAACCCGAATATGCTCATAGCTATCGGCCTGCATTCACCGGCTCGCGCACGATTGGGCGATCAGAGGTTGTGCGGATAGGTTCGGTCGAGGCACGCGGGTGTCCGTCGCATCAGTGGGCGGAAGACCTTGAATACGGGTCCAGGATCGCATGACGAAGGAGGCTGCCATGTCCGCCCCTGGTTGGACGCAAACAGCAATCTGGTACGCCGTTTATCCGCTCGGCATGACCGGAGCGCTGCACGCTCCGGAGAGCTTCGAAGCCGGATCGGCACCCGTTCACCGGCTGCCGCGACTGGAGGCCTGGCTCGATCATCTGCTCTCGCTGGGCTGCAACGGGCTGCTGCTCGGGCCCATCTTCGCGTCCAAATCACATGGCTATGACACCCTCGACTACTTCACGATCGATCCCAGGCTGGGGGACGACGAAGACTTTGACGCCCTGGTGGGTGCCTGTCATCAACGCGGTATCAAAATCGTGCTGGATGGCGTGTTCAACCATGTCAGCCAGGATTTCCCGGCGCTTCGCGAGGCTCTTGGATCCCCGGATTCACCGGCCTCGGACTGGTTCTTCATCGACTATTCGGCCGACCCGCCGACCAGGCTGAACTTCGAGGGCAGCGACGATCTCGTCCGTCTCAACCATCAAAGCCCGGGCGTGCACAAACTGGTCGCCGACGTGATGCGGCACTGGCTGTCGCGCGGCATCGACGGCTGGCGTCTGGACGCGGCCTACGCGGTTGATCCCGAGTTTTGGGCGGGCCTGTTGCCCGAGATCCGGGCCGACTATCCGCACGCGCTCTTCTTGGGCGAGGTGATTCACTTCGAATCCGATTGGCTCAAGACCTCGACCCTCGAATCGATCACCGCCTATGAACTGTGGAAGTCGACCTGGAGCAGCCTCAATGACGCGAACTTCTTCGAACTCGATTGGACGCTAACCAGGCACGATGAGTTGCTCGACATTCTGCGTCCGCTCACCTTCCTGAGCAATCACGACGTCACTCGCATCACCACGATGGTGGGGGCCGACGCTGCGGTGCTCGCGATGGCCGTGATGTGCACCGTCGGCGGCATGCCCTCGGTCTACTACGGGGACGAGGCCGGTATGCCCGGCACCAAATATGATCGTCCGGGCGGCGACGACGAGGTTCGCCCGGAACTGCCCGCCGATCCGTCCGATTGGCAGCTCCCGGTGCCGTGGCTGCTCGATCAATACCGCGCACTGATCGCCTTGCGCCGCCGCAACCCGTGGCTGGTGGACGCCCGGCACGAAAAACTGGAACTCACGAACGAGCGATTCAGCTACCGGGTGCACGCCGACGAGCACTGGCTGCAGGTCGAGCTCGATGTGGCACAAGAGCCACAGGTGGTCATCAGCGGACCCGAAGGCGAATGCTTCCGGTTCGGCTAGTGCAGGCGCTGCACCACGATGTCGTCGTAATCGGGGGAGTGCTGCGACACGAATGAGGCGGTGAAGGGGCACAACGGCACTATCTTGCGTCCGCGGGCGCGAACATCGTCCAATGCCCACCGGGTCAGCTTGTCGGCGAGCTGACGGCCTCGATGCTGCGGCGGGGTGCCGGTGTGGGTGAAGGTCATGACATCGCCGTCGACGGTGTAGTCGATCTGGCTGACCAGTTCGCCTCCCTCGAGCGCCTCGTAGCGGAATCCCGCCTCATTGTTACGGAACTCCAAATTTGCCATGATCGATCGTCCTCTCTCAAACACGGATGAAGCCACCTTGGTTATCGATGGAATCTGCGTCCGGATCATCGAACCAGACCCCGTCACAGCCGAGGTAACGGAAATGAACAGTACTTCCTGCCGAAAAAAGAATCGTCGTGCTCAAGCTGCCGTCAGGGCGCTTGATCATCGGGTGACGTGACGGCTGCCATTCGTTGAAGTCGCCCACTACGCTCACCGGCGCATTCGGGTGGGACGCGGGCAAGATAAACGTCACGGCGACTGCATCGCTACGCGGCTGCCTGCGGATCACCTTCGGAGCTCACCCTTTCATCGGTTCGGCCAGAGCGTTTCGGGGAGTTGCCGCTACGTGAACGCTCCCGGACTCTGGTCTCATCGGTAACGTCATTCGCGCAACATCTGCCCCGCTGTCGCCCTGTTATCCGAACGTTATGCGAAGTGAGAGCCGTTGCGTGGCGACTCCGGCAGGTGAGATGGACGAGCTGGTCCGAGCGTCTTCGTGGAGGGGTTCAACGGGGCCGTTGCAGAGCAGCCCGTGGTTGGCCCAGCCGAAATCTGAGGGACCGGACTTATTGGGTACGTTTTTGCAGACTATAGCTGCATAACTGAACCCAATAATTGAGAATCCCGCGGGTACTACGCGAGCTGGCTGCGCAGATAGCGTCCGAAATGGGGAACGGTGAAGGCCACCTGGCCGCGCTCGCAGGCATAGACCAGACCTTTCTTCAGCAACGCATCGCGGGCGGGGGAGAGTGATTGAGGGGTGCGGTCCAGCTTTTCGGCTACCGCGCTCGTGGGGACGCCCTCGGTCGAGCTGTCGGGATCGGCGATCTCGGCCATTGCCCGCAGGTATTCGCGCTCGGCAGGTGTCGCCCGCTCGTAGCGGCTGCCGAAGAACCCGACCGCCAACTCGGCTTCGGCCTCGGGGGTCGCCACCGTGATGTCGTCGGCGGTGATCGGCGAGGCGGGCGCCAGATCCCAGGTGACCTTGCCATAGGCCTGAATGAAGTAGGGGTAGCCGCTGGTCACCTGATACATGGCTGCCAGGGCCTCGTCGTCGAAGCTTGCCTCTTCGTCCTCGGCGGGCATCTGCAGGGCGCGGTCGGCCGCCTCCCGATCAAGCCGATCGATACGCAGGTACCTGAATAGCCGTTCCGAGTAGCTCTTGGACGCGCTCAGCGCGGTCGGCAGATGGGGCAATCCCGCGCCGACGATGATCAGCGGCAGCCGTTGCTGGCTGATCTCGTGGCATGCCGCGCACAGCGCCGAGAGATCGTCGGCGCGCAGATCTTGCATCTCGTCGATGCACACCGCCACGCCCACTCCCTTGTCGGCGGCGAGCCCGCCGACGTCGGTGAACAGTTCGACCAGGTCGATCTCGATGTCGCCGGAGTCGGCGCGTCCCGGGGTGGGTGGTACCTGAATCCCGGGGTTCCAGCGCTCGGCGAGCTTGGCGCGTGGGCCCGCGTCCCGCTCGATGAAGGAGCGGATGGTGCCCAGCGTGGTGTTGGCGTCCGGGTGGGCCAGTTCGCGCACCGCGGTATGCAGCGCGGCCCCGAGCGGACGACGAATGCCCTGGTCAGGGCGCGCTTCGAACTTGCCGGTGCCCCACCCGGCCCGCACCGCGGATGACCGGAGGGCATTGAGCAGCACGGTCTTGCCCACACCACGCAGTCCGGTCAGAATGACCGATCGCTCGGGGCGGCCCCGCGCGATGCGCTCCAGGACGACGTCGAAGGCTCGCAGCTGCTCGTCGCGGCCGGCGAGTTCGGGCGGGCGCTGCCCGGCGCCGGGGGCGTAGGGGTTGCGGATCGGGTCCATGCGAGGACTCTATTCGGCTGTCTAGTAGTTCTGGAAGAGACACGCATAGAGCGATCGAGATTGCCGGTACCACGGTGTCGATCGGGTCCTCTATTTGGCTCTAGCTGTCGAGTTAGATAATCGAATACTCGGCTACCGCTTTGGGCTGAAGATGCGGATTCGCTCCGCAACTGCGTGATTCCTGAGCTCGGCCCGGCTAATTGTCTGCTCGGCCCGTGTGCTTCACCTTCGTGATCTCCTCGGTGACGGCTTGCATCACCGGGCGAAGCTGCAGCCACCACTGATCGAGCGGACGGCGATAGGTGGCGTCCATGAAATCCATCATGTGCGAGAGCGGCCAGGTTCGGATCTCGGAGGAGGTGAGTCCCACATAGGAACCGACCGGTCTTCCGGCGGCGAAGGCGGCAGCGAGTTGGTTCAATGCCTCGCTGACAAGGCGCGCAGCCAGCAGGCGGTCGGCGGGAGTGGGCTCGCCGCCTTGCTGAACATGGCCGATGATGTGGGTCCGCACGTCGTATTCGCCCTTGCTCGCGCCCTCCAGCATCTGCCCGATGAACTCGGTCGTGTACGAGGTGGACGCCCGCTCGTTGCGTATCGCGAGGAAGAGCTTTCGTCCGGTCGCGAAACTCTTCTGCAACCACGTCACGTCGGCGGCCAAGGCATCCAACTCGATGCCTTCCTCGTTGAGGTAGACCCGCTCGGCGCCCCCGGCCAGTCCGCTCATCAGGGCCTGGAATCCGCAGTAGCGTCCCATGGTCTCGACGATGAAGGCGCGGGTGGTGGCCGCCCCGCTCATCTTGATCATGTCGATCGAGCTCGCGTTGATGTTCAGCGCGGTGTCGGCGCCGATGGCGAGCTCGGTGCCGGGCAGATTGTTGTCGATGGACGCCGGCACCGCCACGATCGGGACCTGGAATGCGGGGTAGCGGGTGCGCTCCGAATGCAGCAGGTTTGCCGCCTGGTAGGCGTTCCAGCCGCCGATCACCAGCAGCGCGTCGATGTGCAGATTCTCCAGGGAGCGGCTGATCTGATAGAGGTCCTCTGCCGCTGGCACGCCTCGCCGCAACCCCAGTTCGGCACCGCCGGTACCGATCCAGCCCTCGACATCGTCCCAGCCGAGATCGCGGGCCTCGCCCTTGCGCAGACCGTCGAATCCGTTCTGGATGCCGACCATCGAGAATCCGCGTGAAATGCCTAGCCGCACCGCAATGGCGGCAGCGGTATTCATGCCCGGGGCCAGCCCGCCGGCGTGCACGATACCGATGCGCTTCGAGCCGTCGGGTGCCGCGTACCGTTGGGGCTTCGACAATTCGGCGAAGATCGAATCGAGTTCGTTGAACGAGGGCCCCCGGGCGTCCATGGCGGCCTTATAGTCGCCGGACGAGATCAGTTCCGGCACCTGCTGGGTGTTCTCGATGGCGGTGGCCAGCGGCAGCCGGACGACACCGTTGCCCAGAATGCCGATCACTTTCGCCTCGCCGGGCTTCGACGGGCTGAGCACCTCGTCGACGGCCTCGGCGCCGAGCCAGGTGGGCGTCCAACGGTCGTAGGCGCTGGGGGTGCCGCCGCGCTGCACGTGCCCGAGGATCGTGGTGCGGGTGGCCTCGTGCAGGTGGTCCTCGATGACCTGACGGACGTACTCGCTCTTGATCGGGTTGCCGTGGCGGTCGGTGGCGCCCTCGGCGACCACCACGATCGAATCGCGCCTGCCGCGGGCACGGGCGGTGCGCAAGATCTCGCACATCTCGTCCTCCCAGCCCTGCTCGGGTGGGTTCTCGGGGATCAGCACGTAGTCGCAACCGCCGACGATGGCGGCGGCCAATGCCAGGTAGCCGCAATGGCGTCCCATGACCTCGAGGACGAAGCTGCGCTGGTGGCTTGCCGCGGTGCTCGACAGGGCATCGATGGCCTCCATGATGCGATGCAGTGCGGTGTCGGCGCCGATCGTCGAATCCACTCCGACAAGGTCATTGTCGATAGAGCCGACCAGACCGGCGATGATCAGATCGGCGTGCCGGGAGGCTTGTTCTGCACTGATCCGGTCACTTGCGACGAGTTCGTCCAGCAGGGAGGGCCACTCTTGGCGCAGCATGTCGAGCCCGGTCAGAGAGCCGTCGCCGCCGATCACGATCAACCGGTCGATCCCGCGATCCACCAGATTTGCGACGGCCTTCAGCCGGCCCTCGCGGGTGCGGAACTCGGTGCTCCGGAAGGTGCCGATGACGGTGCCGCCCTTGGCCAGGATCGAGCCGACATCGTCCCAGCCGAACGGGCGGATACCGTCGCCGCCGTCGATCATGCCCTGGTAGCCCTCGAAGATCGCGAAGACTTCGGCGCCCCGGCTCAATGCGGTGCGGACGACCGCGCGTACCGCCGCGTTCATGCCCTGCGCGTCGCCGCCGCTGGTGAGGACGCCGATTCTGACGGGGGTTGTCTGTGCCTGCTCGTTGCCCATCTCAATCCTCCCGTCGGCGCGCTCGCTGTAGCGAACTGCACCAAGCCTAGGGGCGGACGCGATTCCTGGTCCAAGGTAAGCGGCAACCTGTGGCCGAAGTCGTTATGCCTCTTGATCTTGTCTTTGCCGAGCTGTGGCTTGACTAGGAAGCCCCTACACTTCTTTCATGGCGACGACGAAGTGGAAGGATGTTCGCCCGGAACTCGTGGTTGCACTCGGCGGCGAGAGCGCAATTGGACGCGCCCGCCGGGACAATCAGGCTTACATTGATGCGTTGATAAAAACGAACGCGATGGACATTTTCGAGACCCTTCGGGCAGCCGCCGATCCAGAGAAGGCCGTTCAGATGAGCGCGTATATGCGCGACCAGTTCCCGTTTCTCGGAATTGCCACCCCACAGCGCAAGAAACTCGCTCGCGAGTTCTTGAAGGAACTCGGAAAAGCGCCCGTCGATTGGGGATTTGTTGCGGCCTGCTGGCAGCAACCCGAGCGGGAATTCCAGTATCTGGCGGCAGATTACCTGATTCGGATGAACGCGTTATTGACGCCGGACGACATCCCACGCATTCGCGAACTGGTCGTCCAGAAATCGTGGTGGGACAGTGTGGACTGTTTGGACAGAGTCGTCGGCAACATCGCATTGCGATATCCGGAGGTCAACGAAACGCTGCTGGCCTGGAGCGTGGACGAGAATTTCTGGCTGCGCCGGCTGGCGATCGATCATCAGCTCGTCCGGCACGAAAAGACCGATACCGAACTGCTCGAGCGCATCATCGTCAACAACCTCGGCCAGACCGAATTCTTCATCACCAAGGCGATCGGCTGGGCATTGCGCGACTTCAGCAAAACCGATCCGGTTTGGGTGCGCGATTTCGTCGAGCGGCATCGCAGCCGGATGGCACCACTCAGCATCCGGGAAGCGAGCAAATACCTCAGCTGACCCGGCGCAGCCAGCCGTGCGGATCGGGCTCGGTGCCGTATTGGATTCCGGTCAGGTGAGAACGCAATTCCAGGGTCTTCTCGCCGGGCGTCCCGTCGCCGACCACGAGGTCGAGATCGGGAGACTTCAGGCCCACCACCGGGCTGACCACTGCAGCGGTGCCACAGGCCATCGCCTCGGTGATGCGTCCGGATTCGATGCCCTCGCACAGTTCGGTAAACGGCAGCGGACGCTCGACCGGCCGCAATCCGTGGCTTTCGGCCAACGTCAGCAGCGAGTCGCGGGTGACGCCGGCGAGGATCTTGCCGTTCAGTTCGGGGGTCACCAGCTCTCCGGAAGCGGTGATGACGAGGAAATTCATCGTCCCGCCCTCTTCGACCAGCGTCCGGGTCGCGGAATCCAGCCAGAGCACCTGCCCACAACCATTGCGGTGCGCCTCGTCCTCGGCGATCATGGACGCCCCGTAGTTGCCGCCGCACTTGGCGTCGCCGGTGCCGCCCGCCATCGAGCGCGAGTAGATCGGTGGCACCCACAAGGTGAGCGGCTCGGGATAGAAGGGCGACACCGGCATGCCCAAGCAGACATAGGTGTATTCGTTCGACGCGCGCACACCGATCAGCGACTCCGAGGCGAACATGAACGGACGCAGATACAGGCTCTTCTCGCCCTCGGGCTCGGGCACCCAGTCGAGATTGAGGGCGACCAGCTGGTTGACCGAATCGAGAAAATCGCCCTCGGGAAGCGCGGGCATCTCCATACGTGTGGCGGAGTGGGCGAAGCGGGCCGCGTTCTTCTCGGGCCGGAACAGCCAGACCGAATCGTCCGCGTGCCGGAAGGCCTTCAGGCCCTCGAAGATCTCCTGACCGTAATGCAAACCGGCCAGCGCCGGATGCAGCGGGATCGGCCCGGTGGCCGCCAGCTTCTCGTCGTGCCAGCCCTGACCACGCGTCCAGGTGGCGATCGCCATGTGATCGACGAAGTAGCGTCCGAAGCCGGGATCCTGCAGGGCAGCCGCGATGTCGGCTGCGGGGGTGCGGGGAACGGAAGGATCAACGTCGAATGCTGCCATGAGGGCGAGTTTAGTGGCGTGCACGCGGGGAGATCGGACTGTGTCAAACCGGAGCAGTGTGCAAAACCTTCCGCGATCGATGACGTGGATCGATACAACAGGCCGAATGGTGGCCGGTGGCGGATAATCGCGGAAGGTTCTGCACGAGAAACCAGTCGTGAGTTGCCGGAAGGCAGCTACTCAGGCCTTCCGAGAGGCGAATGCCCGCAACTCGGCGGCCAGCGCCGCCGCGACGAGGGCGACGATTACCCAGAACGCGATACCTGCTCCCGACGTCGTACCCGCCTGGAACTCGGTGCTTCCGGGGGCCAGGCCGGTCTGGTTCACCGCGATGATGGTCGACAGCACGGTCATCGCGACCGCAGCAGCGAACTGCTGGCAGGTGCTCATCATGGCGGTGGCGTCTGGAGTGAGCTCGCGGCGCACCTTGGCCATGCCGTTGGTCTGGGAATTCGCGAAGCACAGCGCGAAGCCGAACATGAACACCAGGTAGAACGCGCTCAGTCCCACGACGCCTGCCTTGACCCCAAACAGGGCCATCGCCACGGTCGCCACCAGTGCTGTGACGACGCCGATGGTGATCGGCAGTTTCGCGCCGAACTTGTCGAACAGCGAGCCCGCGACCGGGGCAAGTGCCGCACCGACGATGGCACCGGGCAGCACCAGCAGACCGCCGACCAGCGAGGTGCGTCCGAGAGCGAGCTGCACATAGTTGGGAAGCAGATAGCCCAGTCCGAGCGCCACGAACTGCAGGCAGCAGAAGGCCAGCAAGCTCCAGGTATAGCCGCGGTCGCGCAGCACGCTGAGCTGAAGAAGCGGGTTGGACGACCGCCTGGCGGCCATCGCGAACCAGGCCAGCGAGGCCAGGCCGAGCACGACCAGTGCGATCGAAACGACCACCTGAAGCACGGCTGCCTGGGTGCCGCCACTCAGTAGCGAACCGAGCTGCTCGATACCGAGCACCAGCCCGATCAGGCCGATGGCAAGCAGAATCAACTGCCCGAATGCGAGCGGGGCCTTGCTTGTCGGGGTGACCTGTTGAATACTGCGCCAGCCCACGACCGCCGCGACCGCCAACAACGGCAGCGTCATCCAGAAGACGACCCGCCAGCCGGCCATCGTCCCGATGACCCCACCCAGCGTTGGGCCGAGAGCGGGGGCAGAGCCGAGCACCAAGGCTCCGACACCCATCAGCATGCCTACCTTGGCTCGCGGCGCCTGCATCATGATGATGGAGAACATCAGCGGGGTGGAGATGCCGGTACCGACACCTTGCAGAATTCGTCCGGCCAGCAGCACCGGGTAGATCTGGGCGGTGGCGGCGATGATCGCTCCGGCGAACACCACCAGGGCTGCCGTCATGAACAGCGAGCGGGCGGTGAAGCGGCGCTGCAGAAAACCGGAAAGCGGCATGGTCAGCGAGACCACCAGCAGGTAGCCGGTGGTCATCCAGGAGACCGCGCCCATCCCGATGCCGAAGGTTTCCATCAGCGCGGGGAAGAGCACGCCGACCACGGTCTCGAGCAGCAGCCCGAGGAAGGCCAAGATGGCGGTCGCCGTGATAGAGCCGGCGAGGTTGCGGCTGATGGTTTCAGTCGGTGCTGGCCCGCTGGTATGGACCGCAGTGGGTGGAGTGTGGGACTCCGAGAGTCCTCCAGTGCTTCGGTCGTTCGCAGACTCGACGTTCGGGTCTGGGGTCGGGGGCAGCGAAGCGAGAGTGTCAGCAGACACAGGCGACTGTTTCCTTTCGGGGCACGTCGATCTGCGCTAAGTGCCGAATCGGGGACAAGCCTCGATCAAGCTTTATCGACGTGCATGCGCGAAAAGAAACCCTAAACGAATGGGTCAATCTCGGGTAAGTGGCCGCGTGGCAACCGGTTTCCACAGCTCGGCCCGCTGGCTTTCAGTGCCCTTGTGATTCCCGCTTGCCATTAGTGCCAAGTCAAAATCGGTTGCCGAGCCGGACGAGCTGGTTGCCGGGAAGCGAGCCTATCTCTTCCTTCCGGCGAGCGACGGCAACCAGGGCGGCAGGCGATCCGGACGGGCTGACAGCCAACGATTCAGCGATGGCCCGGATGGACGCCTACAGCGCGTCTTCGTTCACGCTGTGCAGCTGGCGTCCGGCCTCCGAGATCGAGCCCGAGAGCGAGGGGAAAACCGCGAACGCCCGGGCGGCCTGATCGACGGTGAGTCTGGCCGACACGCACAGCGAAAGGGAATAGATCAGCTCGCTCGCACCGGGTGCCACGATCACCCCACCGACGATGATTCCCGTAGTCGGAAGGCAGAAAATCTTGATGAAACCGGCGTAATGGCCCTGCATCTTCGCCCGCGCATTGCCGGCCAACGGCAGCGTGACCGAGCGCACCTTGAGTGCGCCGGCATCAATCTGCTGCTGAGTGATGCCGACGGTCGCGATCTCGGGTGCGGTGAACACATTGGACGCGACCGAGCGCAGATCCAGCGGTTGCACCGCGTCGCCCAGCGCATGCCACATGGCAATGCGTCCCTGCATGGCGGCCACCGACGCCAGCGGGAAGACCCCGGTGCAGTCACCGGCGGCGTACACACCCCGGGCAGTGGTGCGCGACATCCGGTCGACCTCGATATGGCCGCCGGATTTCAGCGTGACACCGGTTTCGGACAGGCCGAGATTCTCGGTATTGGGGATAGATCCGACCGCCATCAGCAGATGACTGCCTTCGACCGTGCGTCCGTCCGCCAGTGTCAGGATCACCCGATCGCCATCGCGGCGCGCCGACTGCGCGCGCGAGCGGGACATGATCGTCATGCCCGAGCTCTCGAAGACATCCTGGATGACCTTCGCCGCATCGCGATCCTCGCTGGGCAGCACCTGGTCGCGGGACGACACCAGCACCACGTCGACGCCGAGTTGGTTGTAGGCGCCCGCGAACTCGGCGCCGGTCACGCCCGATCCGACCACGATCAGCCGCTCGGGCAACTCGGTGAGGTTGTAGAGCTGCTTCCAGGTGAGAATCCGTTCGCCATCGGGCTTGGCGTCCGGCAGTTCACGCGGACGCGTCCCCACCGAGATCAAGGTGAAGTCCGCGGGCAACTCTTCGTCCCCATCCGGGGTGGACGCCACGACCCGCTCGGTGCTGAGCAGCTTGCCTCGTCCGGTGATCAGGCGCACACCTTGGGCGGCCAGCGCCTCATTGATGTCGTGGCTCTGCGCGGCGGCGAGCCCCAGCAGGCGCTGGTTGATGCCGGCCAGATCGACCCGGACCGCCTGATGCAGCTCATTGAGCGACCGATCGCCGGGCACCAGTCCGAGTTCGCGGCCGTGCCGCACCCTGGTCATCACCTCGGCGGTCGCGATCAGCGACTTGGACGGCACCACATCGGTCAGCACGGCCGACCCGCCCAAACCCTCCTCGGTGATCAGCGTGACCTGACCGCCCAGTTGAGCGGCGACCATCGCCGCCTCGTAGCCGCCCGGTCCGCCGCCGATGATCACCACAGTCGCCATGGCATCCATTGTTACGGGATTGGCCTCGCTACGTTGCGGAATCACTGCCGGTTCGTGATTACTCAACGACAGCAGCGCCCGAAATCGACAGCCGCGCCAGGGATCTCGGGCGCGGGAGCAGATTTCGGGCGCGGCCCTGTGCCGGCAGCGTCACTGCTCTGGGACGTTCTCCAGATCCGCCAGCCAAAGCTTGGACGACGCGTCCGAGGGCATCCGCCAATCGCCCCTGGGCGACAGCGACCCGCCGGCCACCACCTTCGGGCCATTCGGCAGCGCGGAGCGTTTGAACTGGTTGGCGAAGAACCGCTTGCCGAAGCCACCCAGCCATCCTGTGATGGTCGGCAGGTCGTAGGCGACCCGCTCGTCTTCGGGATATCCCTCGGGCCACAACCCCGAGTCTTTTTCGACCCACGCCTGCTCGGCAAGGTAGGCGATCTTGCTTGGCCGCATGCCATGGCGAAGCGTCCAATAGAGGAAGAAGTCGTGCAGGTTGTACGGGCCGATGGTGCCCTGGGTGCTCTGCGGCTTCGCATCTCCGGTAGTCGGCACCAGTTCGGGAGTGATCTCGGTGTCGAGAATCGACTGCAGCACCTCGTTCACCTGGGAATCGTGCTCTCCGCTGGCGATCACCCAGCGGATCAGATGCTGAATCAGGGTCTTCGGCACCCCGGCGTTGACGCCGTAGTGATTCATCTGGTCGCCGACGCCGTAGGTGCACCAGCCGAGCGCCAGTTCCGACAGGTCGCCGGTGCCCAGCACGATGCCGCCGCGCTGGTTGGCGATCCGGAAGAGGTAGTCGGTGCGCAGCCCCGCCTGCACGTTCTCGTAGGTGACGTCGTAGACGTCGGTGGGATGCCCGAGATCGGCGAGCATCTGCTCCGCGGCGGGCCGGATGTCGATCGTGTCGAAGCTGCAGCCGAGTGCCGTGGCCAATGCGGTGGCGTTGTTGCGGGTGTGATCCGAGGTGGCGAAACCGGGCAGTGTGAACGCGAGAATGTCCGATCTCGGACGCCCGAGTTCGTCCATGGCACGGGCCGCGACCAGCAGCGCATGAGTGGAATCCAGGCCGCCCGACACCCCGATCACGATCTTCGGCGTTCCGATCGAGCGGACGCGCTGCTTGAGCCCGTAGACCTGAATGCTGTACGCCTCGTAGCAGTCCTGGGCGAGCCGGGACGGGTCGTCCGGCACGAAGGGGAAGCGGTCAACCTGGCGCCGCAAGCCGATGTCGCGATGCGGCGGGTCGAGAGTGAATTCCACCACCGGGCCACCCATAGGGAACGGGAAACGCGCCGCGCAATCGTTGAAGGTGTTCTGCCTCATCCGTTCTTGGCGCAGCAGATCGAGATCAATATCGGCCGAGCACCACAGCGAGTCAGCCGGGAAGCGTTCGGTCGAGGCCAACAGCGCGCCGTTCTCGTGAATCGAGGTCTGGCCATCCCAGCTCAGGTCGGTGGAAGACTCGCCCGGCCCGCCCGCGGCATAGACATAGGCTGCCAGATCGCGGGCCGAGGCCGAACGGCAGAGCAGCTCGCGGTCGTCCGCTCGTCCAACCGTGATAGGCGAACCGGAGATGTTGACCAGCACCGTGGCCCCGCGCATCGCCGCCAGCGTGCTGGGCGGCAGCGGCACCCACATGTCTTCGCAGATCTCCACCGAGAAGCAGAAATCGGGCAGATCGGTGGCCTTGAACAGCATGCCCGCCCCGAACGGCACGGTCTCGGCGGCGGCAACCCCGGCCAGCGTGATGGTCGGCTCGCCCTGCGTCCACAGGGGCGCCTCGGCGAAATGCCGCTTCTCGTAGAACTCCCGGTAGTTCGGCAGGTAGCTCTTGGGCACCACGCCGAGCACGCGTCCGCGGTGCAGGACGACTGCGCAGTTATATAGCCGGTTGCCCTGCCGCAGCGGCGCACCCACCACGATCGCCGGCAGCAGCTCGGACGACGCCTCGCGCACGGCCTCAATGGCGTCCAGCGTGGCCTCAAGCACCACATCATTGAGCAGCAGGTCGTCGATCGCGTAGCCGGTCAGGCAGAGCTCCGGAAAGACGGCCAGGCCGACGCCCTCGGCGTCCAGCTGCTTGGCGATCCGGATGACGGTCGCCGCATTGTCCGGCGGGATCGCGATCGAGGTGCGCATGGTGGACGCGGCGATGCGCACGAAACCCTGGTCATAGCACGAGCGGAAGTTCACGCTTGAAAGCCTAATCCAGGCCTACGCCGGACCGGCATCAAACGTTGACCAGAGAGCACTAATCTTGGGGCCATGTTGGTGGTCACGATGAGCCAGATTCCGGGATACCGGATCGAGGCTGTTCTCGGTGAGGTATTCGGGGTTGGCGCTCAGCAGCAGATGCGCCCCGACATGGGTCCGGCGGAGATGGTCTATCTCGCTCGCGAGCAGGCGATCCGGATGATGGTGCAGCAAGGCCAGCAGCGTTCGACGAACGCGATCATCGGCTACTCGATCGATGTCTTCCAGTCCGATCGATTCGGAGCAGGGGTGACCGCGATCGGCACCGCAGTGAAGGCGGTCGCAATCGAAGAAGGCGAAGACGGCGCCACGCCGCAGTCGATCGAAGACTCGAAGATCCCCGGCGACAAGATTCCGCAGCCCGGCCCCGAATACGGCCAATCGTCCCAGAACCCGAACGCGCAGCAGAATGCCGGCGCGACCCCGCCGCCGCTGTCCGGCCAGCCTCCGCAGCTGAACCAGCCAGTGCAACCCGGTCAGCCTCAGGGCTACCCGGGGCAGGCCTACCCGCCTGCTCAACCGGGGCCCGGCTACGCATACCCGGGCCAGCAGCCGCCCGGTCAGCGAGGGCCGCAGCAAGGGTGGGGGCAGCAGCAGTATCCCCAGGGTTACGGACGCTGACCCTTCGTCGGCGTTCAGGCGATCGAGATCGTCTGGCTGGTCAGGTAGCTGGAGCCTGGTTCGACGCGAATCGATTGGTCGCGCACATTGACGGCCTCGGCGCAGATGAAGTGAGACCACTCGTCGTCGCCGAGATCAGCGGTGGCCCGGGCCTTGTCTACCCACGGATTCCAGATCACCGACTGGGCCGAGCCGACCTTCTCGATCAGCAGAGTGCGATCCCACTCCTCATCGACGATCCGCAGCGATTCGGTCGACTCATAGATGCGATCGGTTTCGCCGCCGAAGGTGACTGCGTCCTGCTGAGTCTGGCAGCAGTCGGTGAGACGGTCGCTGTAAGCCGCCCCATCGAGCCCCTCCACGCGGGTCTTACGAATGTCGCCGACCGCGAAGTAGCTGTGCAGGCCGTTCTCGAACTCGAGGGCGGTATCTCCGGCGAAGGCCATCAGCTGCACGGTCAGCGTCTGTCCCATCACAATGTGGAGTTCGAGGCGGAAATCCGTGGGCAGTTCGGCTGCCAGTGCTTCGTCCACGCCTCCGGCATCCAGACACAGAACAAGAGTGGCGGTGCCCGCAGGACTGACCTTGGCCTGCACCAATTTCCATTCCGAGATCCGTGCCACACCGTGCATCGGGTCGCGCGAGCCGTCGGCGCCCGCGCCGAACCACGGCCAGAGCAGCGGCACGCCACCGCGAATCGCGGTGCCCGGCTCGAATCGGGCCTTGTCGCTGAGCCAGATCACCGGACGCTCACCAGCGGGCGTCCATGAGGCGATGTGTGCTCCGTTGAAATAGATGACGCCGCTAGCCGCACCGGTATCAACCTTGATTCCGGCCAGTGGAGCGTCGATGGGCGTGATGCCCTCGGGTAGCTCAATATCGGTCATGAATCCATAACCTACGTTGCTCCGCCGAGGTTCGTCACCTCGAATGGCCAATTTCCCAGATCACCGCCGTGCCGGCGATGCCTGGAGCACACACCCTGGTGGTGGTTCGAAGGTGGATACGCCATAATGCGGAGAGTCGTCCGGCAACGCAATCAGAGGCCTGATCCGAGCGGCGATAGGTGAGGTCCATGACCAACGAGGACCGCGTGCGACATGGACCGGAGAAGACGTTCGAGGCAATTCGTGATTGAGTATTCAAGTGACCAGCGCTGATCTGACCGACGACGCACCCAGGTCCTTGCATGTCGCGATGGTCTCGATGCACACCTCGCCGACAGCCTCACCGGGGTCGGCGGACGCGGGCGGCATGAACGTCGTCGCTCTCAATTCGGCGCTTGCGCTGGCCCGTCGTGGGCACCGGGTGAGTTTGCTGACCAGGCGCGATGATCCCGGCGCGCCTGCCAGTGTCGAGCTTCGCCCAGGGGTGACGCTCTTCAATCTGGACGCCGGACCTGCGCGTCCGGTTGCCAAGAGCGAGCAGGAAGTACTGATCGAGCCATTCTCCGAAGCCCTGAGCGGATGGTTCTTACGCGCGGGGCATCAGGCCGACATCATTCACTCCCACCATTGGTTCTCCGGGGTGGCCGCCCTCCCGATCGCCCGGGCTATGGGCGTGCCGCATCTGCAAAGCTTTCACTCGGTCGCCGCTCCTGCGGGCAGTTCGCTTGACGAGGGGGAGCAGCCGGAATCGTCCGGACGCAACGCCGGCGAGCAACAGGTGGCCCAACAGTCCGATCTGATCATCGCGGTGAGCGAGGCAGAAAGACGGACGATTATCGATCGGCTCGGCGCCGGCCCGGATCTGGTCACGGTGGTCTATCCGGGCGTCGACACCGAGCAATTCCGCCCGCTACGTCCGGCCGAGCCGCATTGGGCGTGGGATGGCTGTTATCTCTTCTTCGCTGCCCGATTGCAGCCGCTCAAGGGGCCAGACCTGGCCGTCCGGACGCTGGCCGCACTGCCCGAGGGGCATCGTCCGAGGCTGGTCATCGCAGGAGAGACTTCCGCCGATTTCTCGTGGTACGCGAGCCAACTGCGCGAGTTGGTGGATTCCCTCGGGCTCACCGATGAGGTCACCTATCTCGGCTCGCAAGACCGCGACGAATTGGCGACCATGATGCGGGGGGCGTGCGCATTGCTGAATCCGAGCCGCTCCGAGACCTATGGGCTGATCAACCTGGAGGCCTCCGCCTCGGGTGTGCCGGTGGTGGCAAGCCGCAACGGCGGCATGCCCGAGTCGGTGATCGATGGCGAGACCGGTCTGCTGTTATCGAGCAGAGATCCCGAGGTGTGGGCCGAAGCCGTGCGCAGATTCACCGACGAGGCCGAATACCGTGCGATGTTTTCTCAGGCCGGTCGCACGTTCGCGCTGCAACATACCTGGTCGCACGTGGCCCGTGAACTGGAGGCCCGCTATCTCGAGGAGCTGGTGCGGTGAGTACTCCTTTGGAACTTCTTGCCTCTGCTAGTGAGGCTGTCTCAGTGAAGCCACTGTTCGTCCACGCGCATCCGGACGACGAAACCGTGCAGACCGGCTCGTTGTTGTCGTGGCTGACCGGCCACGGCGTGCCGGTCGTGCTGCTGACCTGTAGCAGGGGTGAGCAGGGCGAGATCGTCGCGGGCGTGCTGCCTGCCGAAACGACGTCCGGTGAGCTGATCCGGGTCCGTGAGCGGGAGCTCGCCTGTGCTACTGAGACGCTTGGAATAACGGAGCATTATCTGCTCGGCACACCTCCGGCCCGCGCCGGGGGGCTGGCGCCCAGGCATTATCACGACTCGGGGATGCGCTGGGTACGCGAAGGGCTGGCCGGCCCGGCCGATATCGATGATCCCGAGACGTTTACGGCGTCCGATCTGGACGACGAGGTTGCCGATCTGCTGGCCCTGATCGAGCACGTGCGGCCCACCGTGATCGTGGGATACGACAAGGCGGGCAGCTATGGGCATCCCGATCACGTCCGGGCCCACGATCTGGCGGTGGCCGCCGCCCGGGCGTCCGGGCTGCCATTGGTCGAGGTGGCATCCGACGACGACTCCGAAGGCTTCGAGCGATACGACCTCGCCGACCAGAAGCAGACCGTGATCGCCGCCTTGCGCTGCCACGCGACCCAGCTGAGCGTGGTGGACGACCACATCGTCCACGTCGGGGGCCAACACCAGGGGTTGCCTCTGACAGCGGGCCTTCGGCTCGTCCGTCAATAGCGCGGCGACTTAGCTGATCCTGATGCCTTGTTCTGACAAGAAACAGCTATGGTCATCTGGTGAACACGACCGCGCCGCCAGACGACCACGAGATTCGGGTGCTGCTGGTCGAAGACGATCCATTGGCGCGCAAGGCCGTCGCCACCTACCTGGGCGCCGCCGGGGGGATGTGCCTGGCCGGGATCGCCTGCGACGGCGTCGAAGCCATCCAACTGGCGAGCGACATGAATGCAGACGTGGCGATCGTCGACATCCATATGCCCCGGCTGAACGGCATCGAAGCGACCCGGCGGCTGACCAAGGAGCCGTTCAATCTCAAGGTGTTGTGCTTCACCGCGCTTGCCAGCGACGATGTGCTGATGGACGCGCTGTCGGCCGGCGCGTCCGGTTTCTTGCTGAAGTCTGACAGTCCGGAACTGATTCAGCACGGGGTGCGCAGCGCCTACTCGGGGGACGCACTCATTTCGCCGCAACTGGTGTGCCAGGTGCTGGCTCGCGCCAGCGTCCGTTCGCAGCCCCCGGCCGAGCTGTCGTACGTCGACATCGAACTCGTCCAATTCGTCGGCCTCGGGCTCACCAATGCCCAGATCAGCAAGCGAATGGGATATTCGACCAGCACCGTGAAGACCTATGTGAGCCGGCTGCTCGGGCGGCTCGGCAAACGCAATCGTGCCGAATTGGCGACCCTCGCCTACGAGTGGGGGCTCATTGACGAGCGGCGTTCCTGACGGCTCGAGGCCGGGGAAATCGATCTAAATCGATGCGGTGCAATGGACGCTTAACAGGCTAACCTGTAGATAACCTAATTTTTGGTGAGGAGTTTGCCATGAAAGCGTCGATCACTGCTGCTGCGATTGCCAAATACGCGGCCGTCATCGCCCTGGTCGTCACGACCTTCACGCGTGACCCGTGGTATTGCCGTATGTTCCCCTGGACCTGCTGGAGCTGAGCGGTTCTAGTTTGATCTCGCCGATCCGCGGAGCAGTCCGCCAAGGCAAGCTACGTACGGTTGCCGACGCGCTTCAGACACGTTGGCTCGAACCGGTCCTGGCGGCACTGGTGCTCGGCATCGGCATCGCCGACGCGCCCGAGCAGCCGTGGGAGTGGATTACCATCGGGTTGTTCGCGATCGGTGCCGGCGTATCCGGGACATCTTCGGTTGCCGGCGCCGGAATCGTGGGCCTCGGTCTGGTGACGTCGGCGTTTCTGCCGGCAGACCAGGTATCCGGCGCAGGTCTGGCGCTATTCGTCCCGATCTTCGCATTGGTGCGTCGTTCGTCGCGATATGCGGCGCTGATCACTGTTGCGCTGGTCGCGCTCGGATTCTATGTGATGGTCATTCATGCGAGCGGCGGGCGCTCGCTGTCCGGAAGCGCAGCGGCGATCCTACCGACACTATTGGCGCTCAGCGTGGGTTCCGGACTGATCATGCGAGCGTCCCGTGAGCAGCTGGAGGCCGAACGCCTGCGCTCTGAAGAACGCCTCGCAGAACTTCGCCTCGACCTGGCCCGCGAGCTGCACGACAACGCGGTGCACAAGATATCGCAGGCGGCGATGCGTGCCCACATGGCCGCTATGCGTCCGGATACTTCACCCGACTTGGCCGACGAATTCACCCAGATCGCCACCTCGTGCAATGACGCGGCGCATGAACTCCGGCTGCTGCTGAGCGGGTTGCGGCAGACCGATCCCAGCCTCGGTGCCGGCCAGCCCCAAATCATCGATGCGGACGCTCTGGCTGCGCTGATAGAAGGCCAGGCCGATCGGCTCGCCGCCGTTGGATTCACGGTTACCCAGGATGTGAACATCGACGCGCCGACGAGCCTGCAAAGCAGGACGCTGGCCGCGATTGCGGTCGAGGCGGTGAACAACATCGTCCAGCATGCTCCTGCGAAGAGCGACTGTGTGATCAGGGTCTTTCCGCACGACGGCGCCCTGTGCGCCGAGTTCACCAATCACACCCGCAACTCGAAGCAGTCGACCAGCCGGCCGTCCTTCGGGCTGCTCGGCATCGAAGAACGTGCCCGCGCGGCCGGCGGCTTCATCACGATCAGTAAACCCGCAGGCTATTGGCGGTTCGAGGTCACCCTGCCGCCGGTGCCGGCCGTGGTGCCCAGCCCCGAGCTGGATATGGTCGATCAGCCGAGAGCCGCGCGCCGGGCAGCGCCGTCCGCCGATCTGCTGCGCGGCCATCCGCAATCCGAAGACGACTACCAGATCTAGGTCCGTCGGGAGCTGCTCATGCCAACAGCCGCCCAGCTCCACATGCAGCTCGTCTTCATGGATGCCAACTAGCGGGCCATACCTCGCGCATCCGACAGTGTCATGCAGCGCTCAGAAGAGCCCTTCCGGAGCGGCCGGTGGGGCATAGACCGGATCGACACCCTTGAACAGCTTGCTCACCGAGCGTCCTTGATGAATGCGGGCGATCGCCTCGGCGAACAGCGGCGCAACACTCAAAATGGTCAACTCGGGCCAGCCGTCGGGCGGCGGCACGGTATCCGTGGTCACCACATCGTCGATGAACTGGTTGGCCCGCAGCCGCTCGACGGCGCGTCCGGCAAACAGACCATGGGTGCAGGCGACGGTCACCGACAGCGCACCGAAATCTTTCAGCCGCTGGGTGATCTCGAGGATCGAGCCGCCGGTGGCGATCTCGTCGTCCAACACGATGGCGTGGCGACCGGTCACGTCGCCGACGATCGAATCGATCACCACCTTGTCGTCGCCCAGCCGCTGTTTGCTGCCGGCAGCGACCGGAAGCCCGAGCAGCCGCGCGAACTGGGTGGCGTTCTTCGCGTTGCCCAGGTCGGGGGAGACCACCACGCCGCCCGCAAGATCGCTGCCCCGGAAGTGATCGGCCAGCACGCCGAGCGGAGTCAACTGGTCGACCGGGCAACTGAAGAATCCCTGCACCTGCGGCGAATGCAACTGCATCGTCAGCACGCGTGAGGCACCTGCAGTGACGAGCAGGTCCGCGACCAGCCGGCCACCGAGCGAGATACGCGAGGCATCCTTCTTGTCGGAGCGGGCGTAGGAATAGTGCGGAATCACCGCGGTGATCTGTGCCGCGGAGGCACGTTTCGCAGCATCGATCATCAGGAGCAGTTCCATCAGGTGCTCCTGGGTGGGTGGCACCAGCGGCTGAATGATGTAGACGTCTCGCTGGCGCACGTTGGTCAGCAGCTGCGCCTGGAGGCAGTCGTTGCTGAACCGGCTGATGCGCACCGGGCACAGCCTGGTGTCCAGGTGTTCGCAAATACGATTGGCCAACTCGTGGTGGGCCGAACCAGAAAATACGACGATGTCCTTCACGCGGTGAGACCCCTTCCAGCCTCGCGTTGCCGACGAACCCCACACTAGTGCGATTCGCCGCAGCCGGTGCATCGCCCTTGAATCTTCATCAGGTGGCCGCCGCTGCGACGCGAAGCGCGTGCGGAACCTTCCGCGATCGGGCCGATCCACCAGGGACTACGCGATGATTGCGGCGCTTTCGATGCAATCGGGGAAGCTTTTGCACGCGCATACAACCTGCCGTGGACGCGAGCCATCGGAGGGCACGCTGTGGGAGAATGCCAGACATGGCCACCGATCTGCATGAAACCGACGCCCAAGCCGATCTTCCTCCGTGGCGCAGGACTCTCGCCGACGGCTCCCCCTATTGGACGAAGCACTACCAGCCCGGGGTGCCTGCCGAGATCGAGCTGCCCACCCAGTCGCTCAGTTCGCTGCTGGAAACTGCCGTTCACGAGGGTGGAAGCCATGTGGCCACCGATTTCTTCGGTGCGGAGATGACCTACCGTCAGCTGGGCGACCGGGTCGCTCGGGCTGCCGAGGGTCTGCGTCAGCTGGGTGTGAAAGCGGGAGATCGGGTGGCGCTGCTGCTGCCGAACTGTCCCCAGCACCTCATCGCGTTCTACGCGGTGGTCCGGCTCGGTGCAGTAGTCATCGAACACAATCCGCTCTACACCACCCACGAACTCGGCCGGCTTTTCGAGGACCACGGTGCGCGGGTCGCGATCTGCATGGACACGGCGATCCAGAAGCTGGACGAACTGCCGAACTATGCGCGTCCGGCCACCGTCATCTCGGTGAACCTGGTCAAGGCGATGCCGAAACCTCTCCAGTTGGCCCTCAGACTGCCGGTGCCCTCCCTCAAGAAGAAGCGGGATGCCTTGACGAACGGGGCCAAGGGCACCATCAGCTGGGAGAAGCTGATCAACCATCGTCCACTGTCCAGGCGATTCCCGCGTCCGGACGTCAATGATCTGGCCGCGATTCAATACACCTCCGGAACCACCGGCAGGGCCAAGGGTGCGATGCTGACCCATCTCAATCTCTATGCGAATGCCAGGCAGGGCGAGGCCTGGATGCTCGGGGCGACGCCCAGGGAAGAGACGAACTACGCGGTGTTGCCGATGTTCCACTCGTTCGGCGTCACCATGCACACCACTTTCGGCGTGCTCAAGCAGTCGCGGCAGGTGCTCTTCCCCAAGCCCGACGCGGACATGATTTTGGACGCCTGGCGCAAGCATCCGGCGACGATCTACTGCGTCGTCCCGATCCTCTACCAGCGCACCGCCGAAGGGGCGCACGAGCGGGGCCAGTCGCTGGCCAGCGCCAGGTGGTGCATCTCGGGTGCGATGGCGCTGCCCGAGGACACCCGGGAGCTGTGGGAGTCGCTGTCGAGCGGGCTGCTGGTCGAGGGCTACGGGCTGACCGAGGCCTCCCCGGTCGCGCTCGGCAATCCGTTCTTCCCGACCCGGCTGTCGGGAACCATCGGTGTGCCCTTTCCGTCGACCCTGATGAAGGTCGTCGACGTGAACGATGCAGCCCGCGAGGTCGAGGTCGGCGAGCCGGGCGAGTTGCTGATCAAGGGGCCGCAGGTCTTTCAGGGATACTGGCGGGATGCGGATGCGACCGCCGAGACGCTGGTGGATGGCTGGCTGCACACCGGCGACGTGGTCACCGTCGACGACGAGGGTTTCACCACCATCGTGGACCGCAAGAAAGAGATCATCATCACCGGCGGCTTCAACGTCAGCCCGAGCGAGGTCGAGGAGGAGCTGAAGCACCACGAGCACATCATCGACGCTGCGGTGGTCGGCATGCCGACCGGCCGGGGTGACGAAGAGGTGACGGCGGCGATCGTCACCGACGACGATTTCGAGGTGGACGACAAGCAGCTGCGCGCCTGGGCCAAACAGAATCTGGCCGCCTACAAGGTGCCGCGGCACTTCGTGAAGGTGGACGAGCTGCCGCGCTCGATGCTCGGCAAGGTGCTGCGGGCCGAGGTCCGCAAGCAGATCGCGAAGAAGTGAGCGCGACGAGCTACTTGCCCGTAGCGGCCAACGCGCGTCCGGCGGCCGACCTGATGACCGACGTGGTCATCGTCGGCAGCTCGCCGGGCGCATTGTGTGCCGCGATCGCGTGCCGCCAGCTCCGGTTGGAAGTGCTGCTCATGGAGCCGTCCGGGAAACTCGGCGGGCCGGGCGGCGGATCTGACGGCAGGGTGTGGCTGCCCGGCCACCACGGGCTGCCCGGTGATGACTACGCCACGGCGCGCGACTATTTCGACCGCGTGGTCGGCGACTTCGAACCGTGCAGCAGTGCCCCTCGCAGGCACGCGTTCTTGAACGGCACGGCGGCGCTGGCGAGTTGGCTCGCCGATCTCGGCGTCGAACTCGAGCCCGATGTGGCAGGTGATTATTATCCGGACGTGCCCGGAGCGCTGGCGAGCGGACGAGTGCTTCGTCCGGGCGCCGTTGACCTGACGGCGATCGGGCAGCTGGCCGAGTTTCTCCCGGGGAGCGCTTTCGGGTCGAGCCAAGGCGTGGTCGACAAGCTCGAAAGCGGGGTTCGGCGAGTAGGGGAGTTGGCCACCGGACGTCGCTGGGCGCGGGGCCGGGCCGCGTTGGAGGCGGGACTGCTGGCGATCTGCCAGCGGCTGCAGGTGAACATCTGGTGGCAGGCGCCGGTGCGCGAATTGCTGATGGCGGCGGACAACGCCCGGGTGAGCGGGGTGGTGGCCGACCGTGCCGGACGCCAGGTGCGGGTCTTCGCCGGGCGGGGTGTGATTCTCGCCGACGGCGGATTCGGCGCCGATGCGGCGTTGCGGCGGCAGTTCTTGCCGAAACCATCGCGTCCCGATTGGACGATCGGCAAGGCGAGCGACGCCGGGGTGCGCCAGCTCGGCTGGGCGCAGGATCTGGGGTTGCAGCTGGCCGGAATGGGCTATGCATGGTGGCGTCCGGGCTTGTGGGCGCCCAGTGCGCCATCGGTCACCGCTGCCGGACGCGCGCTCGCGCGGCCGCACGGATTCTTGGTCGACGAGCAGGGGCAGCGCTTCACCAACGAGGCAGGGCGTCCGGTCGACGTCGCCCGGGCGATCTATGCCCGATTCAACGATCTGGGCCCGCAGGCCACGTTCTGGCTGGTCATCGATGCCGATCACCGCAAGCACTACCGGCTCGGAAAACTCGAGCCGGGCAGGCTGCCGAGGGCTGCGGAGAACTCCGGGCTGGTGGTCTCGGCGCGCACCCTGCCCGAGCTCGCGACCAAGATCAAGGTGGACGCCGCCGGCCTGCACGCCACCGCCGTGCGTTTCAATGCGCTCTGCGAAACCGGCACCGACGAGGATTTTCATCGCGGGACCAGGGCTTGGGAACGGGACCGGGGCGACCGCAAGAATGCGCCCAACCCCTGCCTGGGCGCGGTCGCGAAACCGCCCTTCTATGCTGTCCGAGTGGTGCCGGCCGACCTGGGAACCAAGGGTGGTCTGCTGACCGATGAGTACTCCCGGGCGTTGTTCGATGATGGTCGCCCGATGCCCGGGTTGTGGGCGATCGGCAGTTCGGCGTCCTCGGTGACCGGGCCCGCCGATCCTGCCCCCGGTGTCGGGCTGGCCGAGGCCATGGTTGCCGGACGCGCAGCCGCCGCGTCCATCGCTACCGCTGAGTGGTAGCCGAAGTCTCCTCGGGCAGCTGGAGGAGCGCGACCGCCTGCTTCAGATAGGACTCCTCGTCGAACCCGTTGACCAGGACGCGCTGCGACGCGTATCCCAGGGTCAGTCCGACGAGCAGCTGGCCGTAGCCCTCGATCCTCGAGGCCGGAATGTCGTGCTGAGTGGCCCAGACCTGCATGGTGTGGTCCAACGCCTCGCGCAACATCGAGAACTCGGCTCGAAGCTGGTGGCCCAACTCGTCGTCCGTGATCGCACCGGCGCCGAGCTGCGCCAGCAGTTCACCCAGGTGGGGAGCAAGCTCCAGCGCGCTCATGGCATAGGACGCCAACTGGGCGGGCGAAGCCGGGCGGTCGAGGTATTCGTTCAGCGCCTCCAACGGAATGGCTATCGCCGAGCGGGCGACTTCGACGACCACGGCGTTCTTACCGCTGAAGTGGTGATAGATCGCGCCGGCCGAGGTTCCGGAGGCGGCGACCAGCTGGGCGACCGAGGTGCCCTGAACCCCGTGAGTACGAATCAGCGCGGCGGCAGCCTCGATGATGCCCTGCTTGCTGGTTTGCCTATCAGTCACCCTTCAACCATAAGTCCTGGGGTCGTCCGCGGTGAACGGCGGGTGGCGGCGTGGCACCTGCCATCGCGCAGTCGAAATCTCATCGCGCGGCCACTATTTCGACCGCGCCATAACATTTCGACCGCGCGATGTGAACGGGCGCGGTGAATCGGGCCGGGCCAGAAGCGACGTGGGGAAGCGACGGGGTGATTGACGCCTCAACCAATCTCTGAGTAGGAGTAAGGATCCAATCTGGGGGGGCGCCCGACAGAACGATCGTTCGGTGGGTTACCGTTATTACACGAACAGAATGAGCGTTCTGTTACATCACAGTCCCGGTCGGATGATCGTCCGGCCCGAATCCAGCGATTCGGGCTGAACCGAACAGATCGGGGCAGAGCTCATGAAGGACGAGATGACCGGCACACTGTCTTTGGGACTCGACGTAGGTTCGACCACGGTCAAGGCCGTGGTCACGAACGGCAGCGAGATCCTGTTCAGCGACTACCGCCGCCACAACGCCGACGTGCGCGGCGAATTGGCGAAGCTGCTGCGAGACATCGAAAAGCAGTTCCCCACCGACGCCCTGTGCGTCGCGATGACCGGCTCGGGCGGCCTGGGCGTCGCCAAGGCCATGGGTGTGCAGTTCGTGCAGGAGGTCATCGCCTCCACCGAGGCCATCGAGCGGCTCAACCCCGAGGTCGACGTGATGATCGAGCTCGGCGGCGAGGACGCCAAGATCACCTACCTGCATCCCGTCCCCGAGCAGCGGATGAACGGCACCTGCGCCGGGGGCACGGGCGCCTTCATCGACCAGATGGCCACCCTGTTGAAGGTGGACGCCACCGGCCTCAATGATCTGGCTGCCGATTACAAGAACCTCTACCCGATTGCCTCGCGCTGCGGTGTCTTCGCGAAGACCGACATCCAACCGCTGATCAACCAGGGCGCCGAGCACTCCGACATCGCAGCCTCGGTCTTTCAGGCCGTCGCCACCCAGACCGTCGCCGGATTGGCCTGCGGCAGGCCGATCCGCGGCAAGGTGATCTTCCTCGGCGGCCCGCTGCACTTCATGTCCGAACTGCGGGCCGCGTTCGTGCGTGCCCTGCATGACAACGTGGACGAGTTCGTCAACCCCGGCAACGGTCAGCTCTACGTCGCCCTGGGTGCCGCGTTCAGCGCCCACGGCCCGGCACTGAGCCTGTCTCACTTGGCCAATGAGCTGGCCAACGCCAACAAGATCCAGATCTCGACCAAGACCATGCGTCCGCTCTTCTTGGACGCCGCCGAGCGCCAGGAGTTCGATGAGCGCCATGCCAAGGCGAGCATTCCGCAGGGCACCCTCGACGGGGTGAGCGGGCCGGTGTGGTTGGGCATCGACGCCGGGTCGACCACCATCAAGTCGGTCGTGCTCGACGCCGAGGGCACCATCGTCCATTCGTCGTATGGTTCGAACGAGGGCGACCCGGTCAAGGCCGCCGTCAATATCGCGAAGACCGTGATCGGCGCCCTGCCCGAGGGCGCCTTCATCGGACGCTCCTGCGTCACCGGCTATGGCGAAGAGCTGGTCAAGTCGGCCCTGCACGTGGACGAGGGCGAGATCGAGACGATGGCGCACTACCGCGCTGCGTCCGAGGTCTGCCCGGGTGTCACCAGCCTGCTCGACATCGGCGGGCAGGACATGAAGTTCATCAAGATCCGTAACGACGCGGTCGACTCGATCGCGGTCAACGAGGCCTGCTCGGCGGGCTGTGGATCGTTCTTGCAGACCTTCGCGCAGACCATGAACACCGATGTGCAGAACTTCGCCAAGGTGGGGCTGGCCTCGACGGCGCCGGTCGACCTGGGCAGCCGCTGCACCGTGTTCATGAACTCGTCGGTCAAGCAGGCCCAAAAGGAGGGCGCCTCGATCGGTGACATCTCGGCGGGGCTGAGCTACTCGGTCGTCCGCAATGCGCTTTACAAGGTGATGAAGCTGCGCGATACCGGCGAACTCGGCGACAAGGTCGTGGTGCAGGGCGGCACCTTCTTGAACGACGCCGTGCTGAGGGCTTTCGAGCTGCAGACCGGCATCGAGGTGGTGCGTCCGAACATCGCCGGGCTGATGGGCGCCTACGGTGCCGCGCTGACCGCGAAGATGCACTACGAGCCGGGCGCCGTGTCGGCCATGATGGAGCGCAATCTCGACGGTTTCACGGTGGAGAGTTCGCAGCGCACCTGCCAGCTATGCCAGAACCACTGCAAACTGACCATCACCAATTTCGACGACGGCGCGCGGCTGGTGTCGGGCAACCGGTGCGAGCGGGGCGCTTCGCTGGAGGCCCGTCCGAAGAAGTCGGAGATTCCGAACCTCTACGACTTCAAGTACAAGCGCATCTTCGGCTACCGCAGGCTCACCGACGCCAAGGCGACCCGCGGCGAGATCGGCATCCCCCGCGCGCTCGGCATGTATGAGGACTACCCGCTGTGGTTCACGATTCTGACCCAACTCGGTTTCAAGGTGGTGATCTCGGGACGCAGCTCCCACGATCTGTTCCAGACCGGCATGGAGTCGATCCCTTCCGAGAACGTCTGCTACCCGGCGAAGATCGCCCACGGCCATATCGAATGGCTGCTCGACAAGGGCATCAAGACGATTTTCATGCCTTGCGTCAACTACGAGCGCAAGCAGTTCGAGGACGCCGACAACAACTTCAACTGCCCGATCGTGGCCTTCTATCCGCAGGTGCTGGAGAAGAACGTCGAGCGGCTGCGCGATGAGGACGTGAACTTCCTCGATCCGTTCATCAACCTGGACAACCCGGAGAAGCTGGCCGAGCGGATGGTCGAGATCTTCGCCGACTGGAATGTCACCTTGGCCGAGGCCAAGGGCGCTGTTGCGGCTGGCTACGCCGAGCTCGACAAGGTGCACGAAGACATCAAGGCCGAAGGCGACCGGGCCCTGCAATACATGCGTGAGAAGGGCATTCGCGGCATCGTGCTGGCCGGTCGTCCGTATCACATCGACCCGGAGATCAACCACGGCGTGCCCGAGATGATCACCACGCTCGGTATGGCGGTGCTCAGCGAGGACGCGCTGACCGCAGGGATGACGAAAACCGTGATGGAGCGCCCGTTGCGCGTCCGGGATCAGTGGACGTACCACACCCGGCTGTACGAGGCGGCCACCCAGGTGGGCACCGAGCCCGATCTGAACCTGGTGCAGCTGAACAGCTTCGGCTGCGGCGTGGACGCGATCACCACCGACCAGGTGCAGGAGATTCTGGAGAAGGTCGGCGACGTCTACACCGTGCTGAAGATCGATGAGGTCTCCAACCTCGGCGCTGCGAAGATCCGGCTGCGCTCGCTGCAGGCCGCGACTAAGGAGCGTCCGGCCTTCGATCCGAGCACCGAGATCGACACGACCGGCCCGAACCCGGTGTACGGTCTGGCCGAGCGCGAGACCCACACGGTTTATGTGCCGCAGATGGCGCCGATTCACTTCCGGATGCTGGAGCCGGTGCTGCGCCGCTCGGGCATCAAGGCCGAGGTGCTGGAGCATGCTTCCACCGCCGATATCGAGTGCGGTCTGCGGCACGTCAACAACGATGCCTGCTACCCGGCGATCATGGTGATCGGTCAGCTGATCAACAAATTCGTCGAAGGCGGGGCCGACCCCGACAATTCGACGGTCGCGATCACCCAGACCGGCGGCATGTGCCGCGCCACGAACTACGTCGGCATGCTGCGTAAAGGCTTGAAGGACGCTGGTTATCCCCAGGTTCCGGTGCTCGCGGTGAGCGCCCAGGGGCTGGAATCAAACCCTGGTTTCAAGCTGTCGGCGGGGCTCGTACACCACGGCATCCAGGGCCTGGTGATCGGCGATCTGCTGCAGAATGTGCTGCTGCGAGTGCGTCCCTACGAGCGGGACGAAGGCTCCGCGATGGCGCTCTACCATCGTTGGGACGCCATCACCCGCGAGTTCTTCACCAACGGCGGCTTCTCCGAAACGCTGAACCGGCGGATCGGCTTCACCTGGATGATCAAAACAATAGTCAAGGAGTTCGACGAGCTGCCGCTGCTCGACATTCCGCGCAAACCCCGGGTCGGCGTGGTCGGCGAGATCTTGGTGAAGTTTCAGCCGGACGCCAACAATGACGCGGTCCGGGTGATCGAGGACGAAGGCTGCGAGGCCGTGCTGCCCGGCCTGACCGGGTTCTTCCTGCAGGGCATGTACACCGCCGACTATAAGTGGGACACCTTCGGCATGGGCTCCAAGAAGGGCCGCCGGGGCCAGAAGCTGGGCATCTGGGCGATCGAGCAGTACGAGCGTCCGATGCGCAAGGCGCTGGCCGCCACCGGTGGCAAGTTCGACGTGCCCGAGACCATCGATCAGCTGGCCCACAACGCTGAGGACGTGATCTCGCTGGGCACCCAGGCCGGTGAGGGCTGGCTGCTGGTCGGCGAGATGATCGAGCTGATCAAGCACGGCGCGCCGAACATCATCTGCGCGCAGCCCTTCGCCTGTTTGCCGAACCACGTTGTCGGACGCGGCATCTTCGCCGAGCTCAGGCGTCAGCATCCGACCGCCAATGTGGTGTCGATCGACTACGACCCGGGTGCCTCCGAGGTGAACCAGCTGAACCGCATCAAGCTGATGGTGGCCACCGCGCAGAAGAATGCCGGGGTGCTGGCGACCTGGACCGACGAAGACTCGGAGTTCGAGCCGGGCTCCCGGGACCTGAAGGTGACCGACAAGCTGGTCGGCGCAGGCGCGGGCGGCCATGGCTGCGGCGGTTCGGGCCCGATCCCGATCGGCATCACGCCGGTAGGTCGCTGAGCAATCCGCCGTCCGAAGCGGGCAGACGCACAGCCGCGCTCGACATCTGAAGCTGCGCCGGATAGACCGGGCGCGTGTTCAGAGATCGGGCGCGGCTGCGCTTGTCAGCGCCGGAAGCCGGCTGCCGATGCCCAGATCAGGCGGCAGCGAGCTGGCCGGAGGTCCACTGCTCGACGAAATCGGGATTCTCCGACACCCACTGCGCGACCGCGGCATCGTTGTCTTCGCCGTTGAAGTTGTCCTCCGAGAACATCACGTTCTCCAGGCTGGCCAGATGATCATCGTCGAAGACGAAGTTGTTCATCAGCTGAGCGACGGCAGGATTGTCGTCCGCAAACCCCTTGGTCGAGAAGGTGTAGAGAATCTCGGCATCACCCATCGCACCCTCGGGATCCTCGAGGTCGCGCACCGGGAAGGCATCGTAGGCCCAATGCGGACGCCACAGCGTCACGGCCACGTTCTCGCCGGCCTCGGTCGACTTCTTCAACTGGGCGAGCATGGCAGGTGTCGACGAGACGCGGAACTCGAGGTTGTCCAGCCCGTAGGTGGGGATGGCGCTTTCCTCAGTGGTCTTGGTCAGGCCGGCACCGGACTCGATGCCGTACAGCACGCCGCCGTACTCGTCACCCATGTCCTTGAGGTCGCCGATCGACTGTGCCGGCGAATCCTCATTGACGGCGATCGTCAGTTTCGCGTTGTCATACCAGCAGCCCTGGGCGTCGAGCTTGTCGCCGTATTCCTCCAGGTAGTCGGCGTGGGTGATGGGCAACCAGGCGTCGACGATGAAGTCGATGTCGCCGTTGGCCACCGCGGTGTATCCGGGTGCGGCGTCGAAGGCCTGGATGTCGACGGTGTATCCGGCGTCCTCCAGCACGTACTTGGTCAGGTGCGCGACCGCGAACGACTCGTCCCAGCCGTTGAAGGCGCCGATGGTGATCTCTTTGTCCGAGTCGGAGGCAAGATCATCGATGGACGCCGAATTCTCGCCCGGGGTGCACTGCAGCCACTTCGGGTCACCCTGTGGAGCGCCTGCGGACCCCTCATCGCCGGAGCCGGATCCCGAGTTGGACGCGCCACATGCGCTCAAAGCCAGCATCGAGGCGACGATTGCAGCACCCACCGCGAGTCTTGGTTTGCTTGTCATCTACCTATTCCTTCCTGTTGGGGTACTTCTTCGAAAGTTGAAATCTCGGAGTGCCGACCTGCGAGTGAGCCGGACGAATCCCCGATACATCGAGCTCCCGTCAGGCCGCGGCGGCAACCTTGGTGCGGCGGAAGAGCGACCGCCGCGGGCTGCGATGCTTGCCGAAGACCGCGGTGACCCGGTCGAGGTAGACGGCGATGATGACCACCGCGACGCCCGCCTCGACGCCGAGCGCGACATTGAGCGAGCTGATGGCGCCGACCACCGCACCGCCGAGACCACCGGCACCGGCCATACCGGCCAGCACCACCATCGACAGCGCCAGCATGATGACCTGGTTGACACCGGCCATGATCGTGGGCAGCGCGAGCGGCAGCTGGATGCGTCCGAGAATGTGACGGCCCGTGGCGCCGAATGCCTGCCCGGCCTCCACCACCTCGGTGTCAACCTGCCGGATGCCGAGTTCGGTCAGCCGCACCCCTGGTGGCAGCGAGAAGATCACCGTCGCGATCGCCCCGGGGACGATGCCGACCGAGAACATCACGATGGCGGGCACCAGATAGGCCAGCGCGGGCATCGACTGCATGAAGTCGAGAATCGGTTTGATGACCTTGGAGAAGCCTTCGGATTTGGCCGCGAGAATACCCAGGGGGATGGCGGCCAGCAGCGCGAAGAAGACCGCGACGATGACCAGCGACAGGGTCGACATGGCGTTGTCCCATTGGTCGAATGCCCTGATCAGGAAGAATCCGATGACCGCGAAGACGGCCATCTTCCATCCGCTCACCAGCCAAGCGATGGCGGCGAAAACGACGATCATCACCCAGAAGACCGGCGAGCTGAGCACCGCGTAGAGGGCGTCATAAATGGTGTTGAAGATGGCGGAGGTGAAGGCGAGGAACCAGTCGAAATGAACTTGGAACCAGTCCAAGAACGTATCGACCCATTCACCGAGTGGAATCCGCGGATGACGGGGATCGAGATTCATGAATTACTCCTGGACAAGATTCTTGGTGGGGGACGCGGCTGCCGAGCCGGAGTGGACGACGTCTTCAGCGGTACTGTCGTCGGCCCGCTGGGGGTGAGGCTCGCCCCACGTGTCAGATTCGCCGTCCGGCCCGGGGCCATCCACGGCCGATGTCTCGGCGCTGTCTCCGGAAGTCCCATTCGCGCCGCCGTTGACGGCCGGAAGCTGGCCCGTGGAGTGAGAGTCGGTCGACATCGCGTCCAGCAGGACGACACGAGGGATGACGCCGAGCAGCTTGTTGTTCTCGTCGACCACGCACAGTGGCACCCGCGATGTCGCACTGGGCGCGAAGAGCTCGGAGATCGAGATGTCGGGCTGGACGGTCAGGATGTCGGCGGTCTGGATGATGTCGTACACGGTCTGCTTACCGGCATGCGCGGCCTCGACCGCGTCCGAGTCGGTGATCATGCCGAGCAGCACATCATTGCGATCGGTCACCAGCAGCCCCGACAGACCGGCCTCGCGCATGTTTCGGATGGCCAGGTGCGGCCCCGTCGTTGAAGTCACGACTCCCGCCGGGTGATGCATGACCGAGCTGGCGGTGAGCACCCGGCTGCGGTCGACGTCCTGAATGAACTCGGCCACATAGTCGTCGGCGGGCGCCGTCAGGATTTCCTCCGCGGTGCCGATCTGGACGATCCTGCCGTCGCGCATCACGGCGATCCGGTCACCGAGCAGCATGGCTTCGTTGAGGTCGTGGGTGATGAAGACGATCGTCTTCTGCAGTTCCCGCTGCAAGGTGATGAGCAGCTGCTGCATATCGCGGCGGATCAGCGGATCGAGCGCCGAGAACGCTTCGTCCATCAGCAAGATGTCGGTTTCGGCGCACAACGCGCGGGCCAGGCCCACTCGCTGCTGCATGCCGCCGGACAACTCGCCGGGGTACTTGTCTCCCCAACCGCCCAGGCCGACCCTTTTCAGCCACTTGTCAGCACGGGCCGTACGCTCGGCGGCATCGACTCCTTGAATCTCCAACCCGTAGGCGGCGTTCTCTCGCACGGTCCGGTGCGGTAGCAGTGCGAAGTGCTGAAAGACCATCGAGATGTGGTCGCGGCGCACCTCACGCAATTGCGTCGCGTTCATCTTCGAGATGTCGTTGCCCATCACCTCGATCTGACCCGAGCTGGGCGCCCAGAGGCCGTTGAGGGTGCGGATCAATGTCGACTTGCCCGAGCCGGACAGACCCATGACGACGAAGATCTCGCCGGGTTGAACGTCGAAGCTGACGTCGATGACGGCCGCGGTGCCCAAGGCACGCAGCTCTTTGCGGTCGGCACCTGCCTTCAGGCGGCGGACCATCTCGTCTTCGCGTCTGCCGAAGACCTTAAAGACATGTGACGCTTTGATCACCGACACAGTTGAGTAACCCCTTCTTTCGGTTTTCGCATGCGGCTGGCCTCGGTGCCCACGCGCTTGCAGCAAGGCGGACAACCGGCCTGCATTAGCGCTGACGGCAGAACCATTGAGAGGTTCCGCTCAGTTCGCCGGGCCGCCCAGGCACATGATCGGCGACGCTACTGCACACCCGAATCGGGTACAAGGCTCCTCCGCCGCGCACCGCAACCGGCGGGCCCGTTACTAAAAATTCGGTCGGGCAGCTCGCCGCCGGCCCTTATCGCGGCCAGTAAGGGCGACAAAATGCCTAGCCACAGCGCTGCTAACGGATTCTCGGCAGAAGTGCAACTATGGCCCGGCGAATCTACCCGGGGTTTGGACTTTTCTAAGAATTGGGGCCACGTTGCCAAATAGGCGAAATTCGACCCGTCCGAAAACGCTGTGCGTAGGCTGGGTGGCGACCTAGCCGAGGAGGGAAATCGTGACCGAGGATTGGGCAGGTGCTGCGCAGAATGCCTCAACCGACGGCGAGTTCGTGCGCGACGCCAGCTACATCGGTGACCGCATCGTAGCGTCGGTTCCGGACGGATCAGCGCCCCGGCCGATGCCGGGAACCGACGGCCGGGTAGGTGAGATGCTGTGGCCCGCCGAACCGGGACGCTACCGCTTGATGGCGGCCAGGGCATGCCCGTGGGCGAACCGGGCCATCATCGTCCGCCGGTTGATGGGGCTGGAGGATGCGTTCTCACTCAGCCTGGCAGCGCCCACCCATGACGTCCGCTCATGGAACTATGCGGGCGTCTACCCCAATGGAGTGGACCCGGTGCTGGGGATTCCCAGGCTTCAGGACGCCTACTTCGCCCGGGTGCCGGACTATCCGCGGGGCATCACGGTGCCTGCCATGGTCGAGGTCTCCTCCGGCAAGGTCGTCACGAACGACTACGACCAGATGACCATCGATTTCATCCGCGAATGGGGCGCCTATCAGCGCGCGGGTGCGCCCGACCTGTATCCGGACGAATTGGCCGACGAGATCGAGGACGTCAACAAGCTGGTCTACCCGTCCATCAACAACGGTGTTTACCGCTGCGGCTTCGCCGGCAGCCAAGAGGCCTATGACAAGGCATATGACGAGCTATGGAAGGCCCTCGACGTGATAACCGAGAGGCTTGAGACCAGGCGCTACCTGGTCGGCGATCACATCACGCTCGCCGACGTCAGGTTGTTCACCACCTTGGTGCGGTTCGACGCGGTCTATCACGGGCATTTCAAGTGCAACCGTTCGAAACTCAGCGAGATCCCGGTGCTCTGGGCATACCTTCGCGATCTCTACCAGACCCCCGGATTCGGCGACACCATCGACTTCGTGCAGATCAAGCAGCACTATTACATCGTCCATGCCGAGATCAATCCGACCGGGATCGTGCCCCGGGGCCCTGAGCTGTCGGGGCTGCTCACCGCTCACGGACGCGAGGAGCTCGGCGGAACTCCCTTTGGCGACGGCACCCCGCCCGGCCCGGTGCCCGAGGACGACCGGCCCATCGCCGGGCACAATCCGCTGTTTCCCGGGTAGCCCGATCAGCCGATCAGGGCTTGTGTCACGGTTTCGGAGACCGAGCCGACGACGGCGCGTCCCTGTTCGTCGGTCGCATTGCCGTCGCTCAGGATCACCAATGAGTACGACTGATCGATGCCGGAGACATATCCGATCGAGTTGTTCGTCCAGGTCGCGTTCGGATCGATCTGCTCGCCGTATGATTCGTCGTCCTCATACGGCTCGTCCTCATATGGTTCCCCCTCGTCGAGGGGAGTCATGTCCTCGTCCTCATCGGGCTGACCAGGAGTTGCCGTCGGGGCATCGGCGGGCTGTTCGGGCGAGGGATCCGAGACCCACTCGTCGGAGGGGTCGTCCAACCAGCCGTTCTTGAGCGCGACCAAAGCCCCCAACGGCGCTCCCTCGCTGACACCCCAAACCTGCTCGGTGTCGATCTGGCGCATCAGGCCGAGCAGGTAGTCGCTGTCGGACGCCGAGATCACCTCGGCGTTGACGATGCCGTCCATCAGGCGCAACTGGTCGTCCGCGGTCGTCATGGTCAATCCCCAGGTGCCTTCGCCATCGGTGAGGGTGTCGGTCATGCCCGCCGCATCGAGAAACTCCCGGATGCCCGCCTCGCCGCCGATGAACTGCCAAAGCTCTTCTTGTGCGTCATTGTCTGACACGGTGATGGCCTGCTCGGCGAGCGCTTGGAGGTTTTCATCGAACATCAGGTCGGGACTCTGCTCGATTTGCCATAGCAGCGTCGCGAGGGTTGCGACCTTGATGATGCTCGCCGTCTCGTACGCGTCCGCCGGTTGGTAGGAGCACAGCACCCCGGTTTCATAGTCGTGAACCGCGAACGAAAAATGTGCCTCATCGGCGGTGAACCGGGGCTCGGCGGCGACCAGCCGTTCGGCTTGGCCGCGAGCTTCGGAATCGTCCGCGGGAGCCTCGCAGCTCACCTCACCCGACGAGATGACGACCGTTGTCTCGCCGCCGCCGGCGGGCGGGTCGACGGTTTGCACGGTTTCTTCGGACTGTGGAGCGGCGCACCCGCACAGCAGCAAGGCTGCCGCGCACGAGATGCCCCAGCCACGTCGGTTCATCGTCCATCCTCCGGTTGCGATCGCGGGCAGGGAGCCGAGGCTCCTGTTGTGAACCCGAATCCATCGGTTCGCGGCCCCTGCAGGGCGCTCATCACATGGCTCAGGTTGACGGGTTGCCACCCTAGCGTGAGTTTCTGTTGATTGTTCGGGGCAGCCCCGCGTGGCGCCCGATTCCGCCGCTCGACCGCCTCAAGATTGGGGCCCGAGGTCGTAGCTGAAGTGCCATTCGTCCAGACCGAATGGTGAGTGCGGCCGTTCGGGAATCTGACGCCACCCCCAATGCTCATAGAGTTCGACCGCCGGCTTGTTGACCGCCAGCACCCACAGATTCGCCCGCGTGCAGCCGAGTTCGCGAAGACTTGCCAGCGCACGGTCATGCAGCGCGCGTCCGACCCCCTGCCCCTGAAAATCAGGATGCACATAGAGCCGGTGCAGCCAGCCTTCGCCGTCCGCCACTCGCCAGGCCAGCACGCCGGCCGGTCGTCCATCAATGGTGGCCAGCAAGGTGGTGGCGCCGCTTTCGTGTAAGACCCGCCATTCGTCGCGCAGCGTGTCATCGGCCGGGAATGGGGTACAGAAGTAGCCGGCGTAGGCGACCTTCATGGACGCCCGGTGCGGCACGATGAGAGCCTCGACGTCGGTGGTCGCAGTGATCCGTATCGAAGTCGTATTCATGTGGTCCACATTCAAAGCAGGTGATCAGCGAGACTGTCCACGATAGCCTGCGCGATCCGAATCCCCGTATCGCGGGTTGTCGACCAATCGGGGCACGCCCGGCAGCGGGGTAACGTTCGATGAATGCTGAGGCAATTGCGTGAGTCGTTGGGCGAGGAGGCAGTGATCACGGACTCGGCGGCGTTGCAGGCGCGATGCCATGACCGGTCGGGGACTCCCGCCCCGGGAATGCCGCTGGCAGTGGTGCGTCCGACAAGCACGGACGATGTTTCGACCGTGCTGCGCATGGCGTATGAGCATGGCATCTCTGTGGTGCCCCAGGGTGCGCTCACCGGTTTGGCCGGCGGAGCCAATGCGCTGCCCGGCTCGATCCTGCTCGATCTGACAGCCATGAGTGCGATTGTCCGCATCGACCCCGTCGATCTGGTGGCAGTTGTGCAGCCGGGGGTCGTCACCGCCGATCTGGCGGCTGCCGCCGCCGCGAGGGGCCTGTTTTATGCACCGGACCCGGCTTCGGCCACCGAATCCACCATCGGTGGGAACGTGGCCACCAACGCCGGCGGCATGCGCTGCGTGAAGTACGGTGTCACCCGCGACGCGGTCCGCTCACTTGAAATCGTGCTTGCCAATGGCGATGTGGTGCGCACCGCGCCGCCCACCGTCAAGAAGGTGGGCGGGCTCGATCTCACGTCGCTGATCGTGGGTTGTGAGGGAACCCTGGCCGTGGTCACCGAGGTCACCGTCGGTCTGCTGCCGGCGCCCGGTCCGGTGAGAGGAATCACCGCGAGCTTCGACTCCCGCGACGCTGCCCTGGACGCGGCTAACGAGATCATGGTGCGCCCGCACCGGCCCAGCACCTTGGAGTTCATGGACGAGACCGTGATCGGTGCCACCGTCGCCTACGACCCGGCGGCAGGCCTCCCGACCGCCGCCAAGGGATGGCTGCTCGTCCTCACCGATTCCGAGCTTCAGGGCGCCGACGACATCGCCGACTATGTTTCGGTCGCCCGCGAGCACGGCGCCATGATGATCGACACCGCGACCGACCCCGAACGGGTGGACGAGCTGCTCAAGGCGCGGAGGCTACTCAACCCGGCGATGCACGAGTTGCGCGGCGACAGCCTGAACGAGGATGTATCCGTGCCGCGAAGCAGGCTGCCGGAACTGATGACTCGGCTTGACGAGCTTTCCGCCGATTGCGGGCTTCCCATCGGCACCGCAGGCCACGTCGGCGACGGCAACCTACACCCGGTAATCTGCTTCGACCCGGACGATCCCGAGCAGACCAGGGTTGCGCATCAGACCCATGAGCGGGTTCTGGCGTTGGCGAGTGAACTCGGTGGCACGGTCACCGGAGAGCACGGCATCGGGTTGGAGAAGCTGAGTGCCGTCGATACCGAACTCGGGCCGAGGGTGCGTGATCTGCAGCGCGGCATCAAGCAGGTGCTGGACCCGTCCGGCATCCTGAACCCCGGCAAGAAGTTCTGAGGCGGACGGGTTTTCGTCCGGGCACGCTCAGCGCCGCAACACCTTGCGTGCGAGGGTATTGCCGAGCAGCTGCGCGAGCTGGACGACAATGATGATCACGCCGACAGCGATCCAGGTGACCGCGAAGTTATAACGCTGGTAGCCGTAGACGATCGCGAAGTCGCCCAGGCCACCGCCGGCGACCGCACCTGCCATCGCGGACATATCGGTGATGCTCACGAACAAGAACGTGTAGCCGAGAATCAGCGGCCCGAGGGCCTCCGGGACGATGACGGTGGCGATAACCCACAGCGGCCCGGCACCCATGGCGCGGGCCGCCTCGATGAGTCCGGGATCGATGGCCACGATATTCTGCTCGACAATCCGCGAGGTGGCCACGGTAGCCATGATGGTCATCGGAAAGATCGCGGCGGTCGGGCCGAAACTGGTTCCGGTCACCTTGATCGTCAGCGGCAACAGAGCCGAGATGAAAATGATGAAAGGAATCGGCCTGATCACGTTGACGAGCACATTCAGCACGAAATGCACCGGGCGGTTCGACAGAAGATTGCCGGGTCGGGTTGTGTAGAGCCCGATGCCGAGAACAAGCCCGGCGATACCGCCGATCCCGAGGGTGACAATCACCATTTGGAGAGTCTGCCCGAGAGCTTCCAACAGCACGGGCCATAGATTCTGATTTCCGGCGGTCATCGTAGGTCTCCATCCTTGGCGTCGACACCCACGGGGTTCGCGGCCGTTCCGTGGTCGGTGAGGGTCGTCTGCCGGCGCAGATCGTCGATGACCGCGTCGATTGCTGCTGCGCCACCGGTCAATTCGACGGTCAGCGAGCCGAGGGGACGCGTCTCGATCTCGGAGATGCCTCCATGAATGATGGCGCCGTCCACACCATGAACGCGCAGCCGTTCGGTCAGCAGCGTCGCGGAGCCGCCCTGATCGTTGACCCCGATCGTCACGATGCGCCCCGGATGTCTGGAGCGCAACCGCTTCAGTACATCGGCACTGGGACGATCGTGAAGTGCTGTGCCCACGAAACGCCTGGTGACCATCTGTTGCGGGTTGGCGAACACGTCGTAGACATTGCCAGTTTCCACGACATGCCCGGATTCCATCACTGCCACCCGACTACACAAATACGACACGACCGCCATCTCATGGGTGATCACCGCGATCGTCACGCCGAACTTGTCGTTCACCCGGCGCAACAGGTCGAGCACATCCTGGGTGGTCTCGGGATCGAGAGCGCTGGTTGCCTCGTCCGCCAGGAGCAGGCTCGGCCGGGTGGCCAGGGCGCGGGCGATGCCCACGCGCTGCTTCTGGCCACCCGACAGCTGATCGGGGTACTGGCCGGCTTTGTCGGCCAAACCGACGAACTCCAGCAGTTCGGCAACCCGGCTTTCGCGTTCGCGTTTGTCTGCGCCGGCCACTTTCAGTGGGTACGCGACATTTCCGGCGACAGTACGCGAGGAGAACAAGTTGAATTGCTGAAAGATGAAGCCGATGCCGGCTCGAATGGGACGCAATTTCCGCTCGGGCAGACCTGTGATCACCTGCCCATCGATCGACACGGTGCCTGCGGTTGGGGTCTCCAAACCGTTTATCAAACGGACCAAGGTCGACTTGCCTGCGCCGGAATACCCGATAATGCCGAAGATTTCACCCGAATTGATATCGAGCGAAAGGTGATCGACGGCACGCACATAACCCGATGAAGTGTGGAACTCCTTGGTTACGTCGCGCAGCGAAACAGTTGCTCCCATTGCCCTAAATTGCCTTCTTCTGATCGTTTTGGCGTGTTAGCCCTGTTCACGGATGAGGTCTTCGAGGCCGCTCAGGATTTCTTGGAGTTCTTCCGGGGTCTTGTCGATGGCAAGCGCGGTGCCCTTGTTCTCCTCCACAACGGCATCGATCACCGACGGATCGTGATAGATCTCGACGAGTCGGTTCAACGTGGCATCGTCGACGTCCTCACTGCGAACTGCCCAGACATTGATATATGCCTCCGCTGAATCCGGATCCTGCAGATCCGAGTAGATGGCGGTGGTCGGGTCGATGCTCGCATCGGCGGCGAAGTTGTTGTTGATCACCGCGCCGTCGAGCGACTGCAGTTGGACGGCGGTCTGATTCGGGTCCACGGGCACCACCGTCACCTTGGAGGCGCTCTGGTCGATGTCGGCCGGAGATGACAACGGATTCCCGCCGTCAGCGAGCTTGATGAGCCCGGCAGATTGCAGCACGAGCAGCGCCCGGGCCTGATTGGTGACGTCGTTGGGAATGGCGATCTGGCCGCCGTCCGGAATCTCCGACGGGCTGGTGTAGCCCTTCGACGTGTACAGGCCCAACTGGAAGATGACCGTTGCGCCGATGGGTGTGAGATCCTCATCGGTGTTCACGTTGTAGTTGGCCAGGAAGAGCAGATGCTGGAACTGGTTCGCGTCGAGCCCTCCCTGCGTGAGGATGGGGTTCGGCTGCTGGTAGTCGGTGAAGTTCTGGATTTCGACGTCGATGCCCTCGGCAGCGGCCAGATCGGTGAAGGTCGTCCAATAGTCCTTGCTGAGGTCGGTGACACCGATGGTGACGGTTTCGGATCCGGCCGACCCGGATTCTCCCGAGCTGGACGAGCAGGCCGTGAGCGTGGTGCCCAAAGCAAGCGCTGTCGCCCAGATCGCAATATTTCGTAGCCTCATTGGAGGGCCTTTCTCAAGATGGCCGGGCGCTGCTGCGCCGCGGTTCGGGTACATGAATGTCAGTGGTGAAGCAGAGTACGAGTTCATTCGCAGTGGCGGCATAAACCAGCACAGGAAATGCGGAGATCAGAACTCGGGAATTGGCCGCAAATGCGGCGATCAACCTGGAAGACTCCGGTTGAGAGCTGGGTGGAGAGTCAGTAGCCGATCAGCGCATACAGCAGCACATATGGCATCCGTGCATGAGCATGGCTGAACCCATGAAACGCGGTGCGCGTGCGGTGCTGAACACAATTGCTCCTGTCGCGAAGATGCGAAACGGAATGTCGAACAGACAATAACACGCACCTGTACGCGCCGAAGAATTGCATCAAAGAATTGAGATTCCGGACGGACCCGTGATTGGGACCGTCGATGCACCACGGATGGCGCCAATACAATTGTCGGAGTCGATCCAGAGGAATCATGTCCAGTCGTCCAAGACCCGGATGATCATCGTCAATGACCCGAATAATCCGACAGGTGCCGTTTTCGGCAGGCAGGTCCTGGAGCGGATCGTCGAACTCGCCGACCGATACAACGTGGTGATCGTGATCGACGAGGTTTACGAGCATCTCGTTTTCGATCAGGCTCGCCATATCCCCATCGCAACCCTGCCCGGCGCCCGGGAACGCACCGTCACCATCTCGTCCGCGGGCAAAACCTTCTCGACCACGGGCTGGAAGATCGGCTGGGCCATCGCGCCGCCCGAGATCACCTCGGCGATACTCACCGTCAAGCAATACCTGACCTATGTGAACGGGGCGCCCTTCCAACCCGCGATTGCAACCGGGCTGCGGCTACCGGACGATTTCTATGCCGGGACCGCCCAGAACCTGCAGGGCAAACGTGACCTGCTGGTCGAGGCACTGCATGATGCAGGTTTTCGGGTCTTCTCACCGAAGGGCGCTTATTACGTCCTTGTCGATACCGCTGCTGTGGGTTATCCGGACGCCACCGAGCTCTCCCGGAAACTGCCATCGACGCTGGGAGTGGCCGGTGTGCCCGCAACCGCGTTCGTCCAGGCCGCGCGCCGCGGACTACCGTTCGTTGTTGCGATTCACCTTCTGCAAGCGTGAGGATGTGCTGCGCGAAGGAGCCTCGAGGCTGGCGCGGCTCCGTTCGGTGTGACCTCTGTCAGTCGGCCGGGGTGCTGGCTTCGCAGACCAGCCGGTAACTGTGCTGGACCTTCTCGCAGGAGCCCAGGAAGCGCCGGCGTTCGTCGTCGGTCAGACTCAACTCGTAAATGTCCTCGACACCGTCGGCACCGATCACCGCCGGGGTCGAGATGTAGAAGCCGGACTGCCCGTATTGGCCGTCGAGGTGCACCGAGGCTGCGAGTACCGCGTTCTCGCCACGCACGATGGCGGTGGTGATCCGGGCGGCCGCAGCGCCCACCCCATATTCGGTGCAGTGCTTGAAGTTGTAGATGTCGTATCCGCCATTGAGGCCGTCGCGCTCGACCTCTTCGGCCGAGAAGCCGAACTGCTCGGGATGCTCGGCGGCCAGCTCGGACAGCGGTTTGCCGCCGATGGACACCTGGGAGAAGGCGGCAAGGCCGCTGAACCCGTGTTCTCCCAGCATGTAGGCATCGATGGAGCGAATCGATACGCCGGTCTTGGTAGCGATCGCACGACGCAGCCGGGCCGAGTCCAGGCTGGTTCCGGTACCCAGCACACGGTTTGCCGGCAGACCCGAAAGATCGTGGACGAGACGAGTCACCACGTCGCAGGGATTGGAGACATTCACCCAGAAGCCGTCGAAGCCGGCTGCGGCGATTCGTCCGACGAAGGTACGTGCGATGGCGGTGGTGCCGAAGAGTTCGCCATCGCGGTTGACCGCGACCTGGGAGACATCGCCGGCGGCGTTGATGATGACGTCGGTCTCGGCGAGGGCCTCGTAGTCGGCGCCGACATCGTGGATTCTCACCGGACGCGGCGCGAATGCCGTCGAGTCCAGCAGGTCGAACCGTTCCGCCCGACACTTCTTCTCGTCGATGTCGCACAGATAGAGTTCGTCGGCGACGCCCCAATTGATGAGTGCGCTCGCGGCGTGCGGGCCGACGTGGCCCATTCCCACGATTCCGATCTTGACAGTATTGCGATGCGCCATGATTGCGCTCGGCCTCCTCGAACCGTCGCCGGTGGCTGAAACCGGCTTGCCAGCATGAGCCTATGCCTCACGAACGGACCGCCTGGATCATGGACTCATGGCGGAACTATCTCCGGCGGTGGAAGCTTTGTGCCTTCAATCCCGGCTGCTTCGACAGCCTTCTGACGGGCACAACTGCGGGATCCACGTGGTATGAATGGGCCGCAGGAGTGCCGGCGTGAGATCAGGGAGGGGGCGCCGATGCCGAAGGATCATCCTTTTGCGGATCGCTGGAACCACAACACCCAGCAGTACCCGCGAGTCGCCGAGCTGATCGCGGACTGCCCGCTCGTGCTGGATGTCGGCTGTGGGGAGGGGACGCTGGCCCGCCATCTGGCAGATCTTGGTCACCAGGTGGTGGGCATCGATCCCGACCCGGATGTGCTCCCCACCGATGGCGAGAGCACCCACTTCATGATCGGTGACGTCACCGGGCTGCCATTCGCGGACGCATCATTCGACGCTGTGGTCAGCGTGATGGTGTTGCACCAGACCAGGCTCGAATTGGCGTTGGTCGAGATGCGCCGGGTGCTGCGTCCGGGAGGCTTGTTGGTGGACATCGGCTACGCCCGCAACAAGGGCCTCGGGGAGAAACTGCGATCGGCCGCCGACATCCCTCAGAACCTGATCGCCAAGATCGGCACCACAAGCTGGGAGCCGGACACCATCAAGATGGACGCGCTGCTCGGCTGGGCGGAGACCCGCGAGGCGATTCAGGGCATCCTGCCCGGCGCAACCTGGCAGCGGCTGCCGGGCTGGCGCTATTTGTCCGTGTGGCGCAACAACTAGCCTTCTCCCCACCCTCACGCGACGGCTTCTGCAGGTTGGCCCGTTCCCGCCGCGCTTGTCGACCTGCCGTCTTTCTTCAGTCGCGAGCGCGGTTTGGCCCCATGCTGAAGACTCAAGCGCACCCACTACATGGGCGGCAGCGCAAAACCAGGTTCCCTCGCTCCGTGACTCTGGTTACAGCTCAACGAACGGTTGGTCGATCACGAACCGGATCTTCATGCCCGGCACCAACTGGGCTATGCGGTCGAGATCGGCGTCCGCCACCGAGCCGATGATCGGGTAGCCGCCAGTCAACGGATGATCGGGCAAGAAGAGCACCGGCTGACCACCCGACGGCACCTGGATGGCCCCGGCCGCCGCGCCCTCACTGGGTAATTCACGGGTCACCACACGATCGAGCGGAGTTTTGCCCTCAAGCCGGACGCCGACCCGGTCGGATTGCGGCGTGACAAGCCATTCCTGCCCGGTCAGCAGTTCGATAGCCTCGGATGTGAACCAGTCGGTCCTTGGCCCGAGGACGACGCGCAGTTCGACGATCTCGTCAAACGCCGCCGGTGGCCGGAACGCCGCAAGCGGTTGATGGGAAGGCACCTGGTCGGGCCAGATCACGCGGCCGGGGCTGCCGCCGCCAATGGGAAGCCGGTCGCCCGATCGCAGTGGATCGGGGCCAACTCCCGACAATGTGTCGGTGGCCAGCGAACCCAAGATGGGCTCCAGCCCGAAGCCACGGCGCACCGCCAAGTAGGCGCGCAACCCACGGGTGAATCCACCGATCCGGACGACATCCCCCGGCTCGACGAGCATCGGGACCCCATCCGGAAGATCCAATTCGCCACGGGTTTCACTGATGATCGAGCGCGGCCCATCGGCCCCGGCCACACCCACCAAGGTGCGAGCTTCGAATCGCAATTCTGCCCCGCCACCGGCGATCTCCAAGGCGGCGGTTCCCGGATCATTCCCGACAGCCCGGTTCGCCGCCATCAACGCACCACGGTCGGCGGCACCCGAGGCCGCGACCCCTTGGCCGAGCAGACCCGGGCGTCCGAGATCTTCGAGCAACATCTGCGGCCCGGACGAGACGGCTTCGCACCAGGCATCCCCCAATTCGGGTGGCTCAGCGGCGGGATCTGTAACCATGATCTGCTCGCGCACCGCCCGGTAGCGCACCGGCTGGCCCGGCTGAGCAAGAGCGGGAGGATCACGATCCAACGACCACATCTGCGCGGCCGAATGCCCGAGCAACTGCCAGCCACCAGGTGATTCGCGCGGATAAACCGCCGAAAAGGTGCCGGCCAGTCCCACCGATCCCGCAGGGATCCGGGTCCTGGGCGACGACCGCCGGGGCACATCGAACAACTCGTCGTCCCCCTGGCAATACGAGAACCCGGGCGCGAAACCGACGAACGCCACCTCCCAATGGGCTGCGGTGTGCCGGTTGATCAATTCCTCGACGCTGACCTGAAGCAGGCCGGCCACATCGGCCAGATCCTCCCCGTCGTAGCTGACGTCGATCGTCACCGTCTCGAATTGCGTCTCACCGGCCTGCTTCGGAGCAACCGCCCGAATCATTTTCGCCAGCTCCGCGGCGCTCACCACCGCAGGGTCATAGCGCACCATCACGGTGGACGCAGCGGGCACCAGTTCGTCCACTCCCAGCAGCGAAGCCTCAACCAATGGCGGGTAATGCGCCAGCACACCCGCGAGATCCGGGTATTCGACGATCAGCGCGCGATCGGAGACCGGGACGATCCGCAGCCCGGCCGGGCGAGACACCTGAGTCATACCGCGTAGGTTTCGTTCAGCACATCGGTGACGAACATGGCTCCCGGCGCGTGGGTGATCGCGAAGGGCACTTTCGATGCGGCGATCGCAGCTTGCGGGGTCACCCCGCAAGCCCAGAACACCGGCACTTCGCCGTCGCGCAGCGGCACCGGGGCGTCCCCGTATTCGGGCGCATAGAAGTCGCGGATACCCAAGGCATCCGGGTCACCGATGTGTACCGGGGCGCCGTGCACCGAGGGATAACCGCCGGAGATGCGCACCGCGTCCGCTATCCGGTCGCAGGCGATCGGACGCATCGACACCACCAACTTGCCCTTGAGTCTGCCCGCGGGCCGGCAGTCGACCCCGGTGCGGTACATCGGCACATTGCGTCCGGCAGTTTGGTGCCGGATCTCGATCTGGGCCTGATGCAGCCCGGCCTCGAAGGTGAAACTGCAGCCGATCAGGAAGGTCACCAGATCGGGATGCTCAGCCCAGGCCTCGGTGGCATCCACCGGCTCGGAATCGAGTTCGCCGTCACGCCAGACGCGGTACTGCGGAATATCGGTGCGCAGATCGCTGCCCGGGGCAAGGGCCGACTCGTATCCGCCGCCCTCGATCACGTCGAGCACCGGAACCGGCTTCGGATTGCGCTGGGCATAGAGCAGCACATCCCAGGCCCAATCCTTGGGCACCGAGATCATATTGGCTTGGACGAGGCCCTCCGCGACACCACTGGTGGGTGCCGGATCGGTGCGGGCCTTGAGCCGGGCCGCCCGTCCCGAGGCGAGTAGATCGCCTTCTGCGAATAGTTGCGACATCATTGCTTCCTTTTTTATTGCTGGTCGATCAGGCCCGGGCGAACGGCGCGATCTCGATGCCGTCAGCGGTCAACGCCGCACGCACCGCGGCAGCCATCTGCACCGCACCGGCCGAGTCGCCGTGCACACAGATCGAATCCGCCTCAATGTGGATGACCGAGCCGTCGATCGCCGTGATCGTGCCCTCATGCACCAACTGGAGCATCCGCTCGGCGACCAGCGCGGGGTCGTGCAGCACGGAGCCCTCCTTTTTGCGCGACACCAGGTCGCCGGTCGGCTCGTAGGCGCGGTCGGCGAAAGCTTCGCGGGCCACCGGCAAGCCAACTCGCTCGGCGACCGCGACGCTCACGCCGCCTGCCAGCCCGAGAAAGACCAGGGACGAGTCGACTGCCTTGATGGCGTGAGCCACGACCTCGGCCAGGTGTTCGTCGCGGGCGATGGTGTTGTACAGAGCACCGTGCGGCTTCACATAACGCACCGGCACCCCGGCACCGGCCGCCATCCCCAACAACGCGCCGAGCTGATACTCGACGTCGGCCTGCAGCGTGGCGTCGTCAATGGCGAGTGCCTCGCGTCCGAAATTCGCGTAGTCGCGGTAGCCGGGATGTACCCCGACCGTGACGCCGCGGTCGCGAGCCGCCACCAGGGTCTGGTAGATGCCGGCCGGGTCACCGGCGTGGAACCCGGCGGACACATTCGCGCTCGACACGACGCCGAGCATGGCTTCATCGTCCGAAACCGGACGATCGGCCGTGTTTTCTCCCAGGTCGCTGTTCAGATCGATACTTAACATCGTTTTCTCTCCATGGAAATGACCCTTGATAAATCCAAATACATTACTTCCCGGGGCCGAGGGCAGCAGCCCGCGGGATCAGCCGAGCAGCTCGAAGATCGGGCCGATCGACACGATCGCCATGTACCAGCTCAGCAGCGTGGCCGCGGTACCGAATGTGAGCAGCCACCTAGGGTATGCGTAGCCCTGCAGCAGGCTCTTTTGCCGGAACCAGCCGATGTACATGAAGATCGTCAGCCCGATCGGCAGGATCAGGCCGTTGAGCCCGCCGACGAAGACCAGGATGTTCGCCGGTGCCGCGCCCCAGATTAGGTAGCAGACCATCGACACTGCGATGAAGGCGATGGTGGCGATGCGTAGTGGCAAACCCTCGTGCAGCCGCTTGTCGAATACCGACAGGAAGGTGGCCGAGGTGTATGCGGCGCCGATCACCGACGAGATCGAAGCGGCCCATAAAATAACGCCGAAGATTCGCAGGCCTGCGGTGCCGAGCACATATTGGAATGCCTGTCCGGCCGGGTTGAAGTTGGTGTTGGTGGTGTCGAGCACGAACCCGGACGCGGCAACGCCGAGGATGGCCAGGAAGAGCACATAGCGCATGATGCCGGTGACGATGATGCCGTTCATGGACGCGCGGTGCACGCTCTTCACGTTGTCCGGGCCCGTCTGACCGGAATCCAGGAAGCGGTGTGCTCCGGAGTAGGTGATGTAGCCGCCGACGGTGCCGCCCACGATCGTGGTGATGGACGCCCAGTTGATGGTGTCCGGAAGCACTGTCTGCTTCAACGCTTCGCCGACCGGCGGAGCCGAGACGATCGCTACGTAGATGGTCAGCACGATCATGGCCACGCCCAGCACCAGTACGACCTTGTCCATGACCGGTCCGGCCTTTTTGTAGGCGAAGATGCAGATGGCCAGTAGCGCGGTGATCAGGCCGCCGAGCTTCGCGTCGATACCGAGCATTGCATTGATGCCCAGCCCGCCGCCCGCGACGTTGCCGATGTTGAAGGCCAGCCCGCCGACGATGATCAGGACCCCCAGTACATGGCCGGCGCCGGGCAAAGCCTCATTGGCGAGTTGCCCGGCGCGCTTGCCGGACACGGTGACGATTCGCCAGATGTTCATCTGGACAGCGAAATCGACCAGGATCGAGATCAGGATCGCGAAACCGAATGCCGCGCCGAAACTCAGCGTGAAGGTTGCGGTCTGGGTGATGAAACCGGGGCCGATGGCGCTGGTCGCCATCAAGAAGATCGCGCCGATGATCGGGCTACGGCGGCTCTTCGCGAACTTCTTTGCTGCCGTCTTTCGGTCTTCACCCGACTGTGCAGCGTCGTAGTTGGTATCGGTCATCGTGATTCCTTGCTGTTGCTTGGCGGCATGAAACCCGTGGTGGCGGGTCGCACAGAGGGCACCACTGAGGTTCGGTGCCCATCTGGGGATTCGGCTGTCAGTGAGCAAGACTGCACCTTGCCGGCTTGCTCCGACCGACGGTCTCAGCGTGTGTTACACAGCGTTAACCGTTGTCTTGGGTCTGTCGGCCGCTTGGGGGCGACCTGATCAAATAACGACGGCGCCTGTCGTTGGCTAGGAAGATTACTCTATTGTTCGGACGAAAACAGGCCCGTTATGAGAGCACAACAGGGGCCCGCTAAGCTTTGCGCCATGCAGATAGGCATTCCACGTGAATCCCTGCCTGGTGAAAATCGAGTTGCAGCCACACCGACGACGGTTCCGCAACTGATCAAACTGGGCTACACAGTGATCATCGAGACGCGTGCCGGGCAACGCGCCTCCTTCCCCGATTCGGCGTATGAGGCGGCGGGCGCGCAGATCGGTAGCACTGCCGAAGTGTGGGCGTCCGATATCGTGCTGGCGGTCAACGAACCCAGCGTCGACGAGCTCGAGGCGATGCGTCAGGGTTCGACGCTCGTCACCTTCCTCAATCCGCGGCAGAACCAGCCCCTGCTCGAGGCGTTGCAGAAGCAGGGTGTCAACGGCATGTCGATGGACATGGTGCCGCGTATCTCGCGTGCCCAGTCGATGGACGCGCTGAGTTCGACCGCCAACATCTCCGGTTACCGTGCGGTCGTCGAGGCGTCCTACGCGTTCGGACGCACCTTCGGTGGCCAGGTCACCGCGGCCGGCAAGGTCGCCCCCGCAAAGGTCTTCGTTATCGGCACCGGCGTGGCAGGTCTGGCGGCCCTGGGCGCGGCCAATTCGCGGGGAGCCGAGGTCTATGCGACCGACGTGCGTCCGGAGACGGCCGAGCAGGTCGAGTCGATGGGCGCCACCTTCTTGAAGGTGCGCACCTCATCGGACGATCAAGGCGTCAGCTCCGACGGCTACGCGAAAGAGACCTCGGACGACTACAACGTGCGTGCGGCCGAGCTCTACATGGAGCAGGCCAAGAAGGTCGACATCATCGTGACGACCGCGGCGATACCGGGGCGTCCCTCACCCAAGCTGATCACCGCCGAGATGGTGCGGGCCATGAAGCCCGGCAGCATCATCGTCGACCTGGCGGCACTTGGCGGCGGCAACTGCGAACTGACCAAGCCGGGCGAGAAATACGTCACCGACAACGGCGTGACCATCATCGGCTACACCGACCTGGCGAGCAGGCTTCCGGGCCTGGCAAGCCAGCTTTACGCCACCAACCTGGTCAATCTGCTGAAGCTGGCCACTCCGCAGGCCGACGGGCAACTCGTCATCGATTTCGACGACGAAGTGCTGCGGAACATGACGGTCACCAAGGCCGGTGAGATCACTTTCCCGCCACCTCCGATTCAGGTGTCGGCGGCACCCGCGCCGCTGCCCGACAAGGAGGAATTGCCGGCCGCTATGAGTGTGTCACCCAAGGAACCGAAGCCCTGGTGGGTGACCTTCGGGATCGTTGCGGTGCTTGCTGTTGCGGCGATAGCGCTGCTGACCATCGCGCCGGCCTCGTTCGTCCGGCTGTTCGGCATCTTCGCTCTCGCCCTGGTGGTCGGCTACTACGTGGTCTGGAATGTGACCTCGGCGTTGCACACGCCGCTGATGAGCGTGACCAACGCGGTCTCCGGCATCATCTTGGTGGGTGCGATCAGCCAACTCGGCAATGAATCACTGGCCATCAAGATCGTCGCGACCTTGGCCGTGCTGATCGCCAGTATCAACGTTTTCGGTGGGTTCACGGTGACCCAGCGCATGCTCACGATGTTCCGGAAGTGATCGGCGATGCTCGCAAACTTTGTTCAGGCGACCTACATCGTCGCCGGTGTTCTGTTCATTCTCGCTTTGGCTGGGCTGTCGAAGTTCGAGACTTCCAAGCGAGGCAATGCCTTCGGCGTCCTGGGTATGGTGCTCGCCGTTGCGGCGACCATCACCGCGGTGTGGGCGCCCGAGTCGTGGCGTGGTGACGATTGGGCCGAGCAGATGCCCAGCTTCGTCGGCGGCGGAGGAGTTCTGCCGCTGGTGTTGCTGGTCGTTGCGATGCTGATCGGCGCGGTCATCGGCTTGTTCAAGGCGACCCGGGTCGAGATGACCGGAATGCCGCAGCTCATCGCGCAGCTGCACTCGTTCGTCGGCCTGGCCGCCGTGCTGATCGGTTTCAACGTGTTCGTCGAGACCCGTCAGCTGCTGGCCGCCGGTGAGACGGTGCACGACGTCGGCTTTCATCTGGCAGAAATTTGGATCGGCATCTTCATCGGCGCGGTCACCTTCACCGGCTCGATCGTGGCGTGGGGCAAGCTGGCCGAGAAGATTCCCTCGAAGCCGCTCACCCTGCCCGGACGCAACTTCATCAACCTGGGCTGCATCATCGGCATCATCGCTTGTGGTATCTGGTTCCAGAGTTCGCATGCATGGCTGCCGTTGATTCTGCTCACCGTGCTCAGCCTGTTCCTGGGCTTCCATCTGGTGGCCGCGATCGGCGGTGCCGACATGCCGGTGGTCATCTCGATGCTGAACAGCTACTCGGGCTTCGCGGCCGCGTTCAGCGGCTTCTCGCTCGGCATGAACGTGCTCATCATCACCGGTGCGCTGGTCGGTGCGTCCGGCGCGATCCTGAGCTTCATCATGTGCAAGGCGATGAATCGGTCGTTCGTCTCGGTGATCCTGGGTGGTTTCGGGGCGACCGCTGCCGCCACCTCTGATGGTCCTCAGGGCGAGGTTCAAGAGGTCAAGGCGGACGAGTTGGCGAGTTGGCTGGCCGACGCGCGTTCGGTGATGATCACCCCCGGCTACGGCATGGCCGTCGCCCAGGCGCAGTATCCGGTTGCCGAGCTGACCAAGCGGCTCACCGAGGCCGGCGTCCAGGTGCGGTTCGCCATTCACCCGGTCGCCGGACGCCTGCCCGGCCACATGAACGTGCTGCTCGCCGAGGCCCACGTGCCCTACGACATCGTCTACGAGATGGACGAGGTCAACGACGAGTTCGATGAGACCGACGTCGTCCTGGTGATCGGAGCCAACGACACCGTCAACCCGACGGCGATGGAGCCGGGCACCCCGATCTCGGGCATGCCGGTGCTGCACGTCTGGGAAGCCAAGAAGGTCGTGGTGTTCAAGCGTTCGATGAAGCCCGGCTATGCAGGGGTGGAGAACCCGCTGTTCTTCCTCGATAACACCTTCATGTTGTTCGGGGACGCGAAGGCTTCGGTGGACGCCATCAATGCCGCTCTCCCGGCAGCGGAGGGCCGTCCGGCGATCGCCTGATCTTTGTCTGCAGCATCGCGGTTGCCCGGTCTTCCAACAGGTGGCCGGGCAACTGGCATTATTGGGTTCACTTTTACGCACTATGGCTGCAAAAGTGAACCCAATAATTGAGCCCGGCCCGGCCCAACGGTAATTCGTACTACACTTGTGTCGTACGGAATCATGATCGGAGCGGAATCGTGGTGATTCGGGTTCATCCGCGAGTGACCAGGAGGCATCCTGAAGTCGCAGAAGCCGATGCCGAACAAGCATTTGTCGGCACGCTTCGAAAGGTATTGCGCGAGGACGCTGACCCCCGCCAGTGGGTCGGCGTCGGGCTTGACGGACGGGGACGGTTGCTGGAATACGTTGCGATTGAGACAGGACCCGATGAATGGCTGATATTCCATGCGATGTCGGCAACGAAGAAAGTGCTCCATGAAGTCGGTTTGAGGAGGTAAGGAAATGGCCGAATACACAGCTGCAAACGGGACGAAGTTCACCGATGCCGATCTTGAGCGATGGGGTCTGGAGGCCGAGTCGGGATTTCCTGATGCCAAATTCGGAGTCTCGTCGCCGGGACGTCCCGTGAGCGTGGGCGATGACGCGCGCCCGCTCACGGTGCGCCTTGATGCGGTTCGCCGAGCGAAGCTTCGTGAGGTCGCCCGGACGAAGCACACCACCGTTTCCGAAGTGGTGCGCGAGCTCATTGATGCTCTGTGAGAACGGCGCACGCTCTTGACGATCCACAGCGAGCACCCATTTCTGCCGCCCCCTGACCAGCGGGATTTGGTGAGGCGGCTGCGAGGATCGATGCCGGCTCCGGTGAGCATCTGGACGAGTGCTTCGGACGGGCAGCGGGACGGCTGGACGATCTCTTCGGTGATGATCGCCGACGGAGAGCCTGCCGAGATCGTCGCGCTCGTCGACGAGGACTGCGACTGGTGGGACCTGTTCAGCGAGACCGGTCTGGCCTGCGTTAACATTCTGGGCCCTGGTCAGGGTGGCATCGCCGACGCCTTTGCCCGGGTGGCGCCCTCGGCCGGTGGAGTCTTCCGGACCGGCGAGTGGCAGGACTCCAGCCACGGTCCGAGATTGACCGGTGCGTCGGCGTGGGCCGGAGTCAGTCTGATGACGGCCGATCCCGAACATAGCGGCTGGGGCCTATTGGTGCGCGCCCAGGTGGACTGGATCGAGATCGCCGAAGGCATCCAAGCGTTGGAGCATCGCAAGGGCCGCTATCTGTGATCGGTGGCATGTTGACGGAACGTAGAAAAATTCGAAGAGTTTTTTTACACATCGCGTGAACATGTAAAGATTTTTTCTGTGCTCACTCGGGCACTTTCAACTGATGCACGGCGGCGTAGGTGTCGCGCAGTGCCGCCATTGATTTGTCGTAGTTCGACTGGGCGACCCCGATGAACAGGCAGTCGATAACCATGAGCTGGGCGATCCGGCTGCCCAGGGCGCCGGATCGAAAGACGGTCTCGCGGGCGGCAGTGGTGAGCACGATGTCGGCGTGGCTGGCCAGCGGTGCGCCGGCATGATTGGTTATCGCGATAGTGGTTGCGCCGGAGCACCGGGCCAGCCGCAGATATTCGATGGTGTCTTGAGTGGTTCCCGAGTGCGAGACCGCGACGGCCACCGTACCGGCGGGGAGTGCGACTGCCGACGTCCAGGCAGAATGTGCGTCCGACCAGTTGACGCAGGTGTGGCCGATGCGGGTGAGCTTTTGCTGCAGGTCCAGCCCGATGAACGAGCTCGCGCCCACCCCGAAGACATCGATCCTGAGTGCCCGCGCAACTGCATCGACAGCTTGGCCGAGGGCATCCATGCTCAGTACCTTCGCGGTATCGGAGATCGACATGGTCTCGGCCAGCGAGATCTTTGCGACGATGTCTGCCAGTGAATCGGCGCGGTCGATATCTCCGGATGCCTCCGGCAGCCCGGCGGTCTCGAATGACTCCCTGGCTACGTCGCGCAGCACGTCAACCCGCAGTTCTTGCAGATGCCGGTAGCCGAGTACCCGATAGAAGCGCACCACCGTCGTGGTCGATGTCTGTCCGCGAGCCGCAAGGTCGGCGATCGACAACGCAGAGGCCTCGGCAGGGTCGTTCAGGAACAAGCGGGCGATGCGTTGTTCGCTCGGACGCATCTTCGGTAACAACGCACGTATGCGCACCAGCGCCGGCGATGCATCGGCCTCGCCGACGCGGTTCATTTCGGCCATCGACTCTCCTGTACAAGGTCTTTAGTTGCAATTATGTGACAGCCTGCGTCATTCTCTTACATAGATGCAGCGATCAACGTACTTTTATTTCACATCCAGGGGTCGGACTGATCACCGCAGTGGATTTGACCAGAGTCCGTCCCGTTCATCCGTACAGAGGAGTTATCCATGGCTGGAGGAAAACGCACGAAGCGCAAGATCCTCGCCGCGTTCGGTGTCGTCTCGGCACTTGCGCTCGTCATTTCCGGCTGCTCGTCGTCTTCACAGCCTGCCGAGACCAGCAATGATGCCGGTGCAACAGGCGGTGCGCTGGTGATCGGTGTCACTAGCGAGCCCGACACGCTCTTCCCGTGGAAGGCAACCCAGTTTCAGGCAGTCAACGTGCTGCAGAATATCTACGGCACTCTGACCGAGTTTGACCAGAATCTCGAAGTCGTGCCCGGCCTCGCCGAGTCGTGGGATACCTCGGACGACGGGTTGACCGTTACCTTGCACCTGCGTGAGGGAGTCACCTTTACCGACGGCAGCACCTTTGGCTCCGAAGACGTCAAGTATTCGCTCGAGGCGATGATGGACGAAGCAACCGCGGCGGTCGGAGCGGCATCGCTCAGTTCGGTTGACGAGGTCGAGGCCACCGATGAGAACACTGTGACTCTCACCATGAGTGCCCCCGACTCGTCCCTGTTCGCGAATCTGGCCCCGATCAACATGGCGATGCTCTCTTCGGACGATACCGAAGAGGCGCTTAACACCACACCCAACGGCACCGGCGCTTTCGAACTGTCGGATCGTAAGCCGAGCCAGTCGCTGACCCTGGCCCGCAACGACTCCTACTGGGGCGAGGCGGCGAAGCTCGACTCGGTCGAGTTCCGCATCATCCCCGACGAGTCGTCCATCGTTTCGGCCATGCAGTCCGGCAATGTGCAGCTCGCTACCTTCGACGACGCGCTGGTGGCACAGACCGCGGAGGCGGCCAACCTCACGGTCGCCAAGACACCGCAGCTGAACTATCACGTGTTGCAGTTGAAGGCTACCGACGGCCCGCTCGCCGATGTCAACGTGCGGTTGGCCATCCAGTGCGCGGTGGACCGTCAGCAGGTGCTCGATACCGCGGCGATGGGCGAGGGTGAGGTGACTGGTCCGATCACCGCTCCGGCTTATGAGTCTGACCCGAGTTCGCGTCCCTGCCCGGAGCGCGATCTCGACAAGGCCGCCGACTACCTGAATAAGGCCGGATTGTCGGATGGCGTGACGATCAATACGATCGTTTCCCAGGGCGAGTACTCGACCTCGGTCAACGAGGCGCAGAACCTGAAGGCCCAGCTGGCCGAGGCAAACATCAACATCGAACTTGAAGTTCTCGAATCGGGTAGCTATGTCGATCGCTGGGTTGCCGGCGACTTCGAGGCGGCCGTTGCGCTCAACGGTGGTCGTCCCGACCCGGACGGCTCGTACTCGCGCTACTTCACCAGCACCGGAAACCTGAACAAGGTCGCCGGCTACTCTTCTCCCGAACTCGACCAGCTCTTCGCCGAGGGACGCGAGACCTCGGACGTCGAGAAGCGCAAGGAGATCTATACCGAGATCTCCAACAATCTCGAAGAGAACGCTCCGTGGATTTGGCTGTTCACCAGCTACTCCTACACCGCGACCACGTCCAATGTGACCGGTTTCACTCCGATGGCCAATGGCTCGCTGCAGTTCTTGCGCGAGACTTCGCTCGCCTGAGTCGGTCGGCCCGGGTTCAGGGGGTGAACCTGGATCCGGGCCGAACTCGTTTGATCCCTCTTTATCTGGAGGAGCATGATTCACCGTCTGTTCGCGAACCGGATATTCCGGCGCATATTGGCCTCGCTGGGCACTTTGCTCGGTGTGGCAATCGTCGTCTTCGTCATGCTGCGGGCCATTCCCGGTGACCAGATCACCGCGGGCCTCGGCACCGAGGCAGCAGCGCTCACCCCTGACCAACGCGCCGCGCTCGAGGCCTACTACGGCCTGGACAAGCCACTGGTCGTCCAGTTCTTCTCCTGGCTGGGCAATATCTTCACCGGCAACCTGGGATTCTCGGCCAGGTCGCAGATGGGCGTCGGCGCGATGATCGCCCAGTCGCTGCCGGTGACATTGGAGTTGGCAATCTTCTCGATCGTCCTCGCCCTTGTCGTCGGTGTGCCGCTCGGCATGATGTCGGCGTCGAAGCCCGATTCGGCCCGTGACGCGGCAGGTCAGGTCGTCGGGCTCGCCGGGCTGTCGATCCCGGCCTTCCTGCTGGCGACCGCGCTCGTGTCGTTGCTGTCTTCGGCGTTCGGATTCAATCCGAACGGACAGGCGTATGCCGGCCTGTTCACCAACCCCGCCCTGAACCTGAAGCAGATGCTGTTGCCGTCGGTCGTGCTGGGCTTCGGAATCGCGGCACCGATCATGCGGACGACCCGCACCGCCGTGCTGGAGATCCGCTCCCAGGACTTCATCCGCACCGCCAAGGCCAAGGGCGTCGGCCCGCGCCGGATCCAGCTGAAGCATGTGCTGCGCAACGCGCTCGTCCCGATCACGACGATGACCGGCCTGCAATTCGGCTATCTGTTAGGTGGTGCCGTGGTTGTCGAGCAGATCTTCTCGTTGCCGGGCATCGGACGACAGGTGCTGCTCGGTATTCAGCAGAAGGAATATGCGGTCGTGCAATCGACGGTGCTGATGATCGCTCTGTTCTTCGTCATCGTGAATCTGCTGACCGACATCTTGTACCGGATCATCGACCCGAGGGTGCGTGCAGAATGACGGACATTTCGCAATCGGTCACCATTGTTCCCGGGGGCGGACGAACCGCAGAGCGCGTCCGGCTGCTCGTGCACAGTGCTTCGGGCTTGACCGGCCTCATCATTCTGGTCGCATTGCTGCTGCTCAGCATGGGCAGTGCCTTCGGCCTATGGGGCGATCCGCTCGCCCAAGACGCCGCCGTGAGAATCCAGGGGCCCTCGGCTGCGCACTGGTTCGGCACCGACCAGTTCGGACGCGATGTCTTCGCCCGGGTCGCGGCCGGCGCTGCCAACTCCGCTCTGATCGCGGTCGTCGCGGTCACCTTCTCAACCGTCGCCGGCACGCTGGCCGGAGTGTTCTCCGGCTTCTACCGCGGCACCACAGACACCGTGGTGGGCGGCATCACCAACGTGCTGTTTGCGTTTCCTCCGCTGCTGCTGGCCCTGTCGCTGGCGTCGGTTTTCGAACGCACCTGGTTCACCGTTGCGATCGCCATCGCCATCGTCTATGTGCCGATCTTCGTCCGCGTCACTCGCGGCCCGGTGCTCTCGCTGCGCGAGATCGAATACGTAAAATCGGCAGTCAGCACCGGCCAATCAAGACTATCGATCATGTTCCGGCACGTGCTGCCCAATATCACCTCGATCATCATCGTGCAGATCGCGCTCTCGCTGTCGTGGGCCGTGCTGACCGAGGCGTCCTTGAGCTTCCTCGGCCTGGGCACCCCGCCGCCGGTTCCCTCGCTCGGTTCGATGATCTACGAGTCCCGCACCCTGGTGACGATCGCCCCATGGACGATGATTGCTCCCGGCGTCGTGGTCGTGCTGCTGGTCGTCGGCCTCAACCTGCTCGGTGACGGACTGCGCGACGCCCTCGACCCATCGAACAGAGGAAAACGATGACCGCCCTCGGTGACGAACTCGCCACGCTGGTGACCGAATCCAGCGACCCGCGCTATTCGAAGATCGACACCCTTCCGGTGGCCGATCTGGCCGCGATCATGAATGATGCGGACGCTACAGTGCCCGGCGCGGTGCGCAAGGCTCTGCCGCAGCTCGTGCCTGCGATCGAAGGCGTCGCCGACCGGATGGCCCGCGGCGGGCGGCTGCTTTATGTCGGTGCCGGCACGCCCGGCAGGCTCGGCGTGGTGGACGCATCCGAGTGCCCACCCACCTTCAACACCGATCCCGACCAGGTCACGGGCATCATCGCCGGGGGACCGGCCGCCATCTTGAATGCGGTCGAGGGTGCTGAGGATGATGAGTCAGCCGGTGTTTCGGCAATGGACGAGGCGGGCGTCGGGATGCTCGACTCGGTGGTGGGCATCGCCTCCAGTGGACGCACCCCCTTCGTCGTCGCCGCCATCGCCCGCGCCCGCGAGTTGGGTGCCTTGACGGTGGGACTGTCGTGCAATACCGACACGAGGTTGAGCGCGGCGGCCGAGCATGCCATCGAGGTTCCGCTGGGGCCCGAAATAGTATCCGGGTCGACCAGATTGAAGGCCGGCACCGCCCAGAAGCTGGTGCTCAACATGATTTCGACGATCACCATGATCCGGCTGGGCAAGACTTACGGCAGCCTGATGGTCGACGTTCGCGCCACCAACGAGAAACTGCGCGAACGCGCGATCAGGATCGTCAAATTGATCACCGATGCCGATCGCGAACAGGCACTCGGCACGCTGGAGCAGGTCAGTTTCGATGTGAAGCTCGCTTCGGTGATGATCGCCCGTGGCGTCGGCGAGCAAGGCGCGCGAGCCCTGCTCGATGGTGCGAATGGACGCCTGCGCCAAGCGCTGGAGGCGGAAAAATGAGCGCGGTCTATACCTGGGTTGCCGGGCCGATCGTGGTTGCCGACGTTCGCGCAAAAGACAAGCTCACTTCCCGGCAACCAGTGCCGGCCCGGCTCAGGAGTACTCATGGAGGCCAACTGACATGCGCGTTCTAGGGATGATCTCGGGTACCTCTCATGACGGGATCGATGCGGCAGTCGTTGATTTCAGCGAACAAGACGGGCTGCTCACCGCTCGGATCGTGACCGATGCGAGCGTGCCCTATGACAACCGGCTGCGTTCTCGATTGATCGCCGCGCTGCCTCCTGCCGAGACGACGTTGGACGAGATCTGTGAGCTCGACACCCTGATCGGGCAGGCCTTCGCAAAGGTTGCCGTCAAGGTCGCGAACGCCGCGGGTGGTATCGACGCGGTGTGCTCGCACGGCCAGACCGTCTACCACTGGGTGAAGAACAACCGGGCTCTCGGCACTTTGCAGATCGGGCAGCCCGCCTGGATCGCCGAGGCAACCGGACGCCCGGTGGTGTCCGACATCAGGGCCCGCGATCTCACCGTTGGTGGCCAGGGTGCGCCTCTGGCGTCCACCATCGATCATTTGCTGCTGGCCGGACGAGGCGAGACTGCGGGCGCTCTGAACATGGGCGGCATCTCGAATCTGACGGTCGTGGCTCCGGATTCGCTGTCGGCCTTCGACATCGGGCCGGCCAACGCGCTGATCGATGCGATCGTGACCACCTACGGGCTCAACCCGCTGGGCTATGACGCCGACGCCACCATCGCCCGCCAGGGCAGAATCGATCAGGAACTCTTGGGAAAGCTCCTGGACGACCCCTATTACTCCTTGCCAAACCCGAAAAGCACGGGCAAGGAATACTTCAACATCGAATATGTCGACGAGGCGATTTCCGGGCTCGGCCACCGCGTGCCGGCCTACGATCTGATCGCCAGCCTGACCGAACTGACGGTGTGCACGATCGCCGATGCCGTGCGGGCAGCTGGCATCAGTTATCTCGCCTGCTCGGGTGGTGGCATTCATAATCCGCTGATCATGGAGGGCCTGCGCCGCGAACTCCCGGGGGTCGAAGTGGTGCTCAGCGATGCCCTTGGGGTGCCCGCCGATTCCAAAGAGGCGGTCTTGATGGCCCTGCTCGGCTGGTGCACGCTGCACGGAGTGCCAGGGATCGTTCCCGGCGGTACCGGTTCTGCCGAACCGAGAATTCTGGGCAGTATCACTCCCGGCACCGGTCCATTGGTGTTGCCCGAGCCAGTGGATACGATCACCGGCTTACGAATCGAAGACCAGAACCGGTAGCCATGGACGACCTCACTTTGCGCGTCGCTTCGCCGGACGATCTCGACCGGATCGTCCGAGTCTTCCTGGAATGCTGGCGGCAAAGCTACGTCGGCGTTTTGCCATCGTCGGTCATCGACGAGATGACCGACGGGCGCGCCGACGCGCTCTGGCAACGGGTGTTGGCCTCGCATGAGGGCGAAGTCGTGGTGGCCGAAGACGGCCGGGAATTGCTCGGGCTCACCCGGTATGCACGGATCGGCAACAAGGGCGCGGTCCACTCGTTGTATGTGGCGCCCGGCGTCCACGGCCAAGGTGTCGGCGGGCGCCTTCTCGGGCATGCGGAAACTCGGCTGCATGCTCAGGGGGCGAGCGTCGTCCGGTTGTGGGTATTCGCCGCCAACGCCGGGTCGTTGGGCTTCTACCGGGCGCATGGCTGGCAGCCCGATGGTGAACAACGAGTGGAGGACGAATTCGGCGAACCTGAATTGAGACTGACGAAGGCATTGGGATGAGGAGGGCCAACCGATGAGCGCCATCGTCCGGCTTCTCACGCACAAGGTGAGCGTGCCTCTCAAACGGCCGTTCATCACCGCCGTGCGCCGGGCGGATGCGGTTGAGCTCGCGCTCGTAGAGGCGGTCGACGAAGACGGACGAAGCGGTTGGGGCGAGGCGGCCACGAGTTGGAAGGTCACTGGAGAATCGCCGGAATCGGTGGCGGCCGCCGTGGTGGACCCGCTCGGCGACGCAGTGCTCGGACACGAACCCGATGATCCAGCCTTGCCCGGTCTGATAGCCCGCGCGATCTGGGGAAACGTGGCCGCCCGCAGCGCGGTCGAGACCGCGGTGCTCGATCTGCGGGCTCAAGCAGCCGGGATGAGCATGGTCACTTTGCTCAAGGTGATGGCGACCGATGCAGCGACTTCGCCGGACGAGATAGCCCTGATGTCCTCTGTCCTCACCGAGCGCAAGGGAAGCCGAAACGGACAAGGCAACGAACATATAGCGCAGATGAGGCCCGCGCTTGGCGCGTCATCCGGGGAGGATAGTTCGACCCTAAGACGCAGTCGGCGTACCCGGGCCGTACGCACCGACATGACATTGTCGGCGGGAGATCCCGAGGAGCTCGCACGGATCGCGGCCGGCCACGTCGAAGATGGCTTCGACCACATCAAGATTAAAGCTTCCCGTGATCACGACGCCTTCGCCGCGGTGAGCGCGGTGCGCCGGGCAGTCGGTGATGAGGTCGTGTTGCGAGTGGACGCCAATCAGGCCTGGACGCCCGGCGAGGCGATCGCCTTCATCCAGAAATCCGAGGATGCGGGGCTTGGATTGGAGTTCGTCGAGCAGCCGGTCGCCTTCTACGATCTGGCCGGCATGGCGAAGGCCAAGGCTGCGAGCCACACCCCGATCGTCGCGGACGAATCGGTGCGCGTGGCCCGCGATGTGCGCGAACTGGCCGAGCGTGGTGCTTGCGACCAGATCAACGTGAAGCTTGCCAAGACGGGCGGCTTGTGCGAAGCACTCGCCGTTGCAGGCGCCACCCGCAAGGCAGGAATGGGCATACTCGTGGGGTGCATGATGGAGGGCCCGATCGGGGTTTCGGCTTCAGCTGCCTTGGCCGCGGTGGTCTCGCCCGATCGCGTCCACGACCTGGATGCAGCACTCTGGCTGGCCGAAACTCCGGTCGCAGGCGGGGCACGATTCGTTGATGAGGCGGTCGAACTGGACGAAGGACCGGGGCTGGGCATTCGAGCGCTGAGGGAGGCGGCGTGACTATCTCCTTGAAGTTCTTCCACATCACGCGATCGGCTGAACAGTATTCGTTTGAGCCTCCGACAGGCATCACGACCTGTCCTTCCTCCAGAGATTCAGAGGAACGGTGGGCGACAAGCGAGGCTCGACAGCCGTGGTTGACGAATAGTTGGCAGAGGGCACGATCATGACTGCGGAATTGATGACTCGGTCGGTGATGGCCGACCCGAATTCGGCCCCGGCAGGTGTCGCTGCAGGCATCAGTTGGTACCAGGTGCGCGAGATCGCGTCCGCAGGCGCCACCGGATCGTCCGGTGAGCCGGTGACCGACGACACCGTCTTCGACCTGGCCTCGGTGACCAAGGTCGCGGCCACCACCTGCACACTGCAACGGCTCGCGGCACTCGGCGAGGTGAACGTCGACGACCCGGTACGCACGTTCTTGCCCGATTCGCCCTGCACCGACGACACCACGCTGGCCGACCTGCTCAGCCATCGGGCGGGCCTGTGGGAGTGGCAGCCGCTCTACCTTTCCGGACGCGACCCCTGGCAGACCATCAACGATCTGCCGCTGCGTTACGCCCCTCATTCCGGTCGCCACTACTCTGATCTGGGATTTATGCTGCTCGGACGCATCATCTCCAAGATCACCGGTCTTCCGCTTGACGGCGCGGTATCCGAGCTCGTCACTGGACCATTGGGTCTCTCCTCAATGGTGTTCCGGCCGAAAAGTCCCCAGCAGTTCTGTGCCGCGGCCGAGCCGAGGCCGGTACCTGGCATCGCGTCCAGCGCGTGGGGAGACGACGCCGAGCGCCAGATGGTCGCCACCGGCGAGCCGTATCCGATCGTGGTCGACAAGATCGACTTCAGTTGGCGAACCACCGAGATCTGTGGCGAGGTGGACGACGGCAACTCCTTCTACGCTTTCGGTGGCATCAGCGGGCACGCCGGGCTATTCAGCACCGTCGGAGATCTGCTTACATTGGCCGCGAGCCTGGCGTCCGAGACCTACGAGCTGTGGGGTGAACAGGCCTCAGCCCGCTTCTTCGCCGATGGCCCGGACGCGGGGCAGGCACTGGGCTGGCGCAGCATGCCCATCCGGTTGGAGGGGCGCAGAACAAGAATGCTGTGGCATCACGGCTTCACCGGCACCGCTGTCGGCTTCATTCCACACAACGGCTTCGCGGTGGCCATGGTCACCAACCGGCTGCTCGCCGGGCGCCCGGTGCCCACGCGCGAACTCTGGGAGCCCGCGCTTGAGACCATCAGCGCTTTGACCCTCGAAGAAGACAAGGAAGGAATGACCCGATGAGCGAACAAGAACCGCTATTGAAAATCAGCGGGCTGAGCGTGGCATTCCGCTCCGGCTCCGAGCTGGTCACGGCGATCAGCGACGTCGACATCGACGTGGCCGCCGGTGAGACCGTGGCGCTGGTCGGCCAGTCCGGCTCCGGAAAGTCCACCACGGGTGCCGCGACCAACCGGCTGCTGCCCGATAACGGCGTGATCACCGGGGGAAGCATCCGCTTCGACGGAAAAGAGATCACCGACCTCGGTGAGCACGAACTGATCCGGTTGCGTGGCGCCGGCATCGGCTTGGTGCCGCAGGACCCGATGTCGAACCTCGACCCGGTGATGCGGGTCGGCGATCAGATCGCCGAAGCCCTCGAGGTGCATGGTTATACGAGCGGTGCCGAGACCGAGAAGCGGGCCATCGAATTGCTGGATATGGTCGGTATCGCCGACGCCGAGCGCAGATTTCGGCAATACCCGCATGAATTCTCCGGTGGTATGCGGCAGCGCGTGCTGATCGCCATCGGACTGGCCTGTCGTCCACGGCTGTTGATTGCGGACGAGCCCACGTCGGCGCTCGACGTCACCGTGCAGCGCAAGGTGCTCGATCAGCTGGAATCGCTGACCGATGAGCTGGGCACCGCCGTGATCCTGATCACCCACGATCTGGCGCTGGCCGCCGAGCGCGCCGATCGGATCGTGGTCATGCACAACGGACGAGTGGTCGAGACCGGCCCGAGCGATCAGGTGCTGAGCCATCCCGAAGACGACTACACGAAGGAACTGATCGCAGCCGCGCCGAGCCTGGCGTCCAAACGGGAGCTGCGTCCGCGTGCCGCTGCAGCGGACGAGCGGCCCGCGATCTTGGTTGAGGCGACGGACCTCACGAAGGTATTCCCGGTGCGGGCGGCCAAGAAGAATGAGCCGCGAGAGTTCATGGCGGTCGACAAGGTGAGTTTTCAGATCCCGGCTTCGTCCACGGTGTCGTTGGTCGGGGAGTCCGGCTCGGGCAAGTCGACCACGGCAAATATGCTGCTGGGGCTGGAGACCATCACGTCGGGGACGATCACCTTCGAGGGCACTGATTTGACAGCGCTGAACAAGACCGAGCTGTTCAGCTTCCGCCGCAAGGTTCAGCCGGTCTTCCAAAACCCGTACTCATCGCTGGACCCGCGGTACACGATCGAGCAGACCATCGCGGAGCCGATGCGAGTGCACGGCGTCGGCGACAAGACGAGTAGACGCACCAGGGTGCTGGAGCTGCTTGACCAGGTGGCGTTGCCGGCAAGTATGGCCGAGCGACTGCCGCACGAACTCTCCGGTGGTCAGCGTCAGCGGGTTGCGATCGCCAGGGCGTTGGCCCTCAATCCCGAACTCGTGGTGCTGGACGAAGCCGTCTCTGCGCTCGACGTCCTCGTCCAAGCGCAGATCTTGAAGCTGCTCGCCGACCTCCAGGCCGATCTGGGGTTGAGCTACCTGTTCATCAGTCACGATCTGGCGGTCGTCCGGCTGATCTCGGACGAGGTACACGTCATGCAGCACGGAACGATCGTGGAATCGGGCACGCCCGAGGAGCTGTTCGAACATCCGCAGCACCCTTACACCCAGGAGCTGCTGGCCGCGATCCCCGGCCGCGACATCGCCGCCTGAGGCTACGCGTCGGCGTCAGCTGTTCCAGCGCAGCATCGCCCAGGATTCCTTCTCGCGGCCCAGGATGGAAAGGCTTGCCGTCTCAACCGGGAATGCCTGGCCGAAGATCAACGGGAAGTCCATCCAGCACAGCGCCAGCACTCGCGAGGCGTGCCCGTGGCCGAAGCAGATGGCCTTGTCGACGCCGGATGAGCGAACCAGCCGGACGACCCGGGTGAGGCGCTGGCGCACTTCGTCCGCTGTCTCTCCGCCCGGAACACCGTTGAACCACAACCGCCATCCCGGGTGATAGTTGGCGCGGATCTCGGCAGAGGTTTTGCCCTCGTAGTCGCCGTAGTTCCATTCCTGGAGGTCGTCGGTGACCACATAGTTGCTGAAGCCGGCCAACTCGGCGGTTCGCCGGGCCCTTAGCCTGGGGCTCGACAGCACCAGGCCGAACTCGCTCGGATCGAGCCGGGGACGCAGCGCCCGCGCCTGTTCTTCGCCTTCGGGGGTCAGATCAAGGTCGGTATAAGAAGTGTGTTGACCGGATTTGCTCCACTCGGTCTGTCCGTGCCGGACAAGGTACAACAGCGTCATGACGTCAATGTAGTGGTTCAATGCGATTTGCGGATACGAGCCCGTCGTCTGCGGAGGAAACCGACACCCATGGACACGTTGAACACACCCATCGCAGCAGTTCGTCGAGCGAATCCCCGGCTTGCTGCCGGCAGGTCTGGGCAACAACCTAAGCCCGGACGACGCCCACACTCCGGGGACACGTCGCCCGGGGCGCGCGGGAAATCGTCCGCACTTGTACGGCTGCAGCCCAGCGGTTACGGCCTCACCTGGGCCTCTTCGGGAAACATGCCGTTCTTGATGCCCCACAACACGGCCTGGCTGCGCCTGGTCACGCCCATCTTCCGGTAGGCCGACCGGATGTATGACTTCACCGAGTTGATGCTCAGATAGCATGCTTCGGCAATGTCCTCGTTGGTCACCCCCTGAGAAATGAGGGCGACGACCTCCGCCTCTCTGGCCGAAAGGCCCTCCTCGCGTCCGGGCCAATTGCCGTTGACCGGGCTGTCGTCCGAGCCACCCAGCTCGACCACGCGCTCACCGTTGCTTGCCCGCATGACTGCAGCCGTCAATTCGTCGGCGGTCAATGCCTTGGAAAGGTAGCCATCGACTCCGAGCATCAAAGCCTCTTGGACGAGGGGCTCGCGCACATTCCAGCTATAGATCAACACTCGGTCATACTTCGGGTCGTGGATCAGGTGTTTCACTCCGGCGAGACCATCCTTGGCGGCGAAGGCGTCGAAGAGTACGACCTTGACCGGCAGATCCGGTGTACGCGCCGAGGCCAACTCGACGACGAGGATTCTCGGATCGCGCAGCAGTTCGGCCACCCCCAAGACAACCACCGGATAGTCATTGACAATGGCAACTGAGACCTGCTCGTCTTCACCCATGAGGCCATTGTCGCCCGCAGCTATGGGAGTTATCGCGAAACGTGGAGAACTCCCCGCGGCCACAGCTCTTTTCAGGGTGCCAGTGCCCCGTTTTCCGGGTACATGCCGTTCTTGATGCCCCAGAGCACCGCCTGCGTCCGCCTGGTGACGCCCATCTTGCGATAGGCCGACCGGATGTATGACTTCACCGAGTTGATGCTGAGATAGCACGCTTCGGCGATGTCGTCGTTGGTCACTCCCTGGGTGATCAGGGCGACGATCTCTGCCTCCCTGGCTGACAGCCCCTCATTGCGTCCGGGCCAGTTGTCAACATCCTGGTCCTCATCGACTTCACCCAGCTCGAGGACGCACTCACCCGCATGGGCCCGGATCACCGCACTGATCAACTCGTCGGCTGCCAATGACTTCGACAGGTAACCGTCGATGCCGAGCGTCATCGCTTCTTGGACGAGTGGTTCTTGCACGTTCCAGCTGTAGATGAGCACGTGCTCAATGCCCGGATCGGCCACCAGACGCCGCACCTGGGCGGGCCCGTCCGTGGTCGCGAACGCGTCGAAGAGAGCAACGTTCACCGGCCACCGCGGTCTACGGTCTGTCGCCAATTCCACCACGGTGATCCGCGGGTCACGCAAGAGCTCGGCCACCCCCAACACCACGACCGGATAGTCGTTCACGATGGCGACCGAGATCTGCTCGACTTCAGTCATGCCACAATTCTCCCTGACTCCGTCGCCGGAAGAACGTCGTCTAATGGCGGGTTCTGCTGCATTCAAGGGACGATCAATAGGAAGAACGGGTTGTTCGTCGTCGGGTGTTGCCCGGGTCTTCACCGCTCCTCAGATCTCAAAAGACCGGCCTTCCGCCGGTGACACCGACGACGGTGCCTGAAACATACGAGGCTTCGGTCGGGCTCGCCAAGAAGACGAATGCTCCGGCGAGTTCTGCGGGCTGGCCCGGGCGTCCCAGAGGAGTGTTCATCCCGAACTTCGGCATGCTGTCGGCAGCCTTGGTGGCGGGCTGCAGCGGAGTCCAGATAGGTCCTGGGGCCACCGCATTGACGCGGATGCCACGCGGGCCGAGTTCGGCGGCAAGATTCACGGTGAAGTTGTTGATGGCCGCCTTCGTCGCGGCGTAGTCGATGAGCGGAGTCGAAGGATCGTATGCCTGAATGGACGACAGGTTGATGATGCTCGCGCCCTCGCTCATATGGCTGAGCGCCTGCTGCGTCGTCCAGAACATGGCATAGAGATTCGTCTTGAAGGTTCGATCCATCTCGGCTGTGGTGAGGTCGGCGATGCCGTGCTCACGCCTTGCCCACTGGAAGCCTGCGTTGTTGATCAGGATGTCCAGGCCACCGAGCTGATCGGCGGCCGAGTCCACGGCATTGCGGGCGGCTTGCTCGTCGGTGAGATCCCCGGGCAGCAGGACGCATCGGGCCCCTGCCTCTTCGACCCAGGTCCTGGTGTCGTCGGCGTCACTTTGCTCGTCCGGGAGATAGCACAATGCAACATCGCAGCCCTCGCGGGCGAAGGCGATCGCGACGGCGCGTCCGATGCCCGAGTCGCCACCGGTGATCAGGGCTTTCATGCCGGGCAATCTGTTACGACCAACCCAACTCTGCTCCCCGTGATCGGGCTGCGGGGTCATCTCGCTGGTCAGGCCCGGGGGCTGCTGTTCCTGGGGCGGGATCCCGTTGTTTAGGTGATCTGTCATGACCCTATTCTGGCCGTCCACTGTGAGGCAGAACACCCCCCTAGGGGTGGACCACATCCCGAACAGCGATTCAGCGGCTAAGGCCATCCTTAACCTTTAATTCGCGTCGGCCGGAATACTCGGCAGGGCAGGCATGTTCTACTAGGCGTGAGGGCGCGGAGCCCGGAAGCTTGCAGCACACCAGCGCGAGCACAGTGGTTTCCGCACCATCCGAAGACAACGTTTAGGAGAGAGAAGGATCATGACTGTTTCTGCTACTCAGGCTCCCATCAACACGTTCCAGGCGTCGAAGGAACTGGCTACCAATCTGCAGGCTGTTCTCGTCGATCTGATCGCACTCGATCTGGTCGGCAAGCAGGCCCACTGGAACATCGTCGGCCCGAACTTCCGCGACCTGCACCTCAACCTCGACGAGCTGGTCGGTGTCTCCCGCGAGGCGTCGGACGAGATCGCCGAGCGGATGCGTGCACTGAGCGCGTCGCCGGACGGTCGTCCGTCGGTTGTTGCCGCGCTGACCACGCTGCCCGAATTTCCGCAGGGCGAGATCAGCACCCACGACGCCATCCGCGAGATCGTGAAGTCGATTGAGGCCGCGGTAGGCACCATGCGCAAGGTCCATGATCAGGTCGATCACGAAGATCCGACAACTTCCGACATCCTGCACAAGATCATCGAAGGCCTGGAGCAGCAGGCCTGGTTCATCGGTGCCGAGTTGCGCGAGCCGACTGTACGCTGAACCCACTGACCGATTAAGCCCCGCGTAGGGGTGGGCGAGAGGTCCGGGCCAATGGCCCGGACCTCTCGCCCTATGTTTGCTGACTTGCTGATCTCGGTTCGTGCCGACGAGCAGTGGAACCAACAAACGGCGCGGCGCGTCAGTATCTCTTGTTACGCGTCAGCACGCGAACCTACCGGGGATCAACTTTGTTGGGTCTTCTGCGGAGTCAGCATTGGATCAATCATTGACAACTCGGCGACAGGCGTTGATCAGCTCTGCTCGGCTTTATGCGAGTTGCCATCGGTCGACGCGAACCGATCCCACACCCGGTGTGTCTCCAACAGTCCCTGCACGGTCTTCAACACAGCCTGTGGGTTGTGTCCCGCGATGACGCCCTTGGTCGTCTGAATTCCCAGCCCGGTCAGAAGGCCGGTCGCAGCTCCCCAGGCACCGATGGGTTTGGCCTGCCGCCAGCACTCGCTGATCAGCAGCGAGACTCGCGGGTCTGTGCTGACGAGCTTTCGCGTCGCGGCTTTCGTGTCTTGGGCACCCAGCGAGTCCGCCGCCGGTTCGGGATCGTCGGCGATCAACAGTGCGTCGAGTTCTGCCGACCGCGCGGTGGCGAAGGTGCGCTGAATAGGCAGCCCGTTCAGCGTTCCGGCATGCGGCCCAATGAGGATCGGCAGCATCCCGCTATCAGCGATAGCGCTTGTCAGAGCCGCAATCGGTGCCGGATCTTCGGGGCTGTCGGAGACAACGACTCCGATCAGGCGTCCGTCCACCGGCCAGCGGCGGCCAACCTGAGAAAGGGCCGGGCTGACGAGGCGTCCGGCTTCGGGCTCGTCATCGGGGTGGGGCTCCTCGGTTGGATCGGGAGCAGGCAGCCCCAGGGACGCCGCGACCTGCCGGCACAGCGACTCGTCGATATTCGCGAGGCATTGCAGTTGCCGGGCGCGTACCGCTGGCTCGTAGCACTTCGAGAGTTCGAACGAGTAGGCCGCGATGATGTGATCTTGCTCGATCGGGCTCATGCTCCGCCAGAAGAGCCGAGGCTGGCTGAAATGATCGTCGAAGCTGCTGGCGAGCTTCCTGTTCTTCGGGGCGGCCGGAACCTGGACGGGGATGTCGGTGAATGCGTGTTCCGGGTCGCCTGCGGTGAATGGGCAGCCGCCGTCCAGCGAATTCGGACGATAAGGGGCGACGCCGCTGTGATCGGCCTGCTGCCCGTACCCGTCGCGGAGCATGTCATTGACGCCCGCGTGCGGCCGGTTGATGGGCAGCTGCCCATAGTTCGGCCCGCCGAGGCGGGTCAGCTGGGTGTCCTGGTAGGAGAACAGCCGCACTTGCAGCAGGGGATCGTCCGTGACATCGATCCCCGGCGGAAGGTTGCCCGGATGAAACGCGACCTGCTCGGTCTCGGCAAAGTAATTGAGTGGGTTCTTGTTGAGCACCAGCCGGCCGATGAGCTGCACCGGCGCCAGTTCTTCGGGGACGATCTTCGTCGGGTCGAGCAGATCGATGCCTTCGAAGGTTTGCTCCGGAGTGTCGGGAAACGTCTGGACGCCGAGCTCCCACTCGGGATAGGCGCCCGCCTCGATTGCGTCGGCCAGGTCCCGGCGATGAAAGTCCGGATCGATGCCAGCGAGCAGTTGCGCCTCCTCCCACACCAGCGAGTGGACGCCCAGCTTGGGCTTCCAATGGAACTTCACCAGGGTCGTCTCTTCGTCCTCGTTGATGAAGCGGAAGGTGTGGATGCCGAATCCCTCCATCATCCGGAAGGAGCGCGGAATGCCCCGGTCGGACATGTTCCACAAGGTGTGATGCTGCGCCTCGGTGTGCAGGGAGACGAAGTCCCAGAAGGTGTCGTGAGCGCTTTGGGCCTGCGGAATCTCGCGATCGGGGTGCGGTTTGCCGGCGTGGATCACATCGGGGAATTTGATCCCGTCCTGAATGAAGAAGACCGGAATGTTGTTGCCGGCCAGGTCGAAGGTTCCTTCGTCCGTGTAGAACTTGGTGGCGAACCCGCGGGTGTCGCGCACCGTGTCGGCCGAGCCGCGGGAGCCGAGGACGGTGGAGAAACGGGTGAAGACCGGCGTGACCTTTCCCTTCGCCAAGAATCCCGCCTTGGTGAGGGAGCTCGCGGTTCCGTATCCCTCGAAGTAGCCGTGGGCGGCCGCACCCCTGGCATGGACGACCCTCTCGGGTATCCGCTCATGGTCGAAGTGGGTGACCTTGTCACGCAGGTGGTGGTCCTGCAGCAGGATCGGCCCTCGCTCACCGGCCTTCAGCGAATGGTCGGTATCACGCAGCCTGACCCCCTGCGAGGTCGTCAGATAGCTGCCCTGTTGCCCGACGGAGGTCTCGCTCGCACTCGGTGTGGCGCCGGTCGGTGTCACCGGTTCAGCCCCTTGTTGGCTGGGCTTGGGCGGCGACGGAGCGGTCGGCTGCTCGGGTTCATCAAAACTGGGCGCCTGCGAACCGGGGCGTCCTGGTGAAGCGGGTAGGTCGGTCTGGAAGTCGTCATCTTTGGAAGACGTCATTAGTTACTCCTTTATGTCGTCGGTGGGCTGTGCGCCGCATCGGCTACGGCGTGTACATGCCGCCATTGACATGCAGAGTCTCTCCGACGACGTAGCTCGATTCGGGGGAGGTCAGGAAGACATATGCCGGTGCCAGCTCGGCGGGCTGGCCGGCACGTCCGAGCGGAGTCGAGTGGCCGAACTCGGGCAGAGCATCTTTCGGCTGATTCTGGAAAGTGAGTTGATCTGTCATTCTCGCTCCTTTGCCTGTACGGGCCGGCGGCACGCCGGGTGAAGCGTGCCGCCAACCGTGCGAGCCGTGGCGGACTCGCGCATCGGTTGCTAGTGACGTCCGCCTTCAACTTTCGCCCGGGTGGGCTGGGCGGCTGCGCCCTTGCGTCCGGCCTCACGAGGGTCGGCGCCGTGTTCACGGCCGAACTGGCCCGAGCTTGCCTGGCCGCCCTTCGAGGCCTGCTGGAGGGTGTCACTGCGATTCCCGAACTGGCCGGGATTGTTCTTAGCTGCCATAGCGTTCTCCCTTTGTTCGATTCTTGATGTGGGGGTGGGAAGCCGTCCGAGCATTTGCTTCGTGCCTTCTGATAACGATCTTCCTGCGAACTGAGAAGCAGAGATACACCCCTATGGGTGGAACGTGCAATGAGATTGGCGGCGCACCCCTAAGGGTGTGGTGTCGGTTCATATCGGGTGCTTATGTTGGTAAAGAGATGGGGTGCACCGGCATGCCCGAGCGCATATACAGGAGGCAAGGATGGCTGTTTGTGATGTGTGTGGTAACGATTACGATTCGCCGCTCAGTGTGACTCAGGGCGGTAGGACGGGTGTCTTCGATAGCTTCGAATGCGCCGCGCACGCCTTCGCACCCGAGTGCGCGCATTGCGGATGCAAGATTCTCGGCCACGGCGTGCAGGTGGGCACGAGCGTGTATTGTTGCGCGAATTGTGCCCGGTTGGCCACGAGCGCCGGTGAGGTTGCCGACAGAGCGTGAGCTATTTGCGGCAGCACAAAATGACATGCTCACGATAAGAGGCAGTTTCTGAAGGGGCTTGCACAGCTCCTTGATCGAATTGACCATGTAACCAAGATGATGGAGAGGAAATCATGGGAATTATCGGCTGGATTATTCTCGGACTCATTGCAGGTGCTATCGCCAAGGCTATTTTGGCGGATCGGGCGCCGGGTGGCTGGCTCGGATCTCTGGTCGTGGGCGTCATCGGAGCGGCTCTCGGTGGCTGGATAGGCAGCGCCATTTTCGGGGTCGGCCTCGAAGACTTCTGGAGCCTGCAGACCTGGCTCATCGCGATTCTGGGCTCGTTGCTGGTGCTCGTGATCTATGGCTGGTTGGGTGGCCGCAGGCGCGCCTGAGTAGTTCTTTTAAGGTGAGTGGGGTCCCGGGCAATGCGCCCGGGACCCCACTTTGTCAAGACTTCAACCTGAGGAAGTCCCCTGCGAGGACAGCGTTGATGGCATAGATTCGATGTCGCCATCAGCTTCGAATTCAACTAGCGCATCGATAGGGGGTTGGCGTGGTGGTTTACGGAGTCGTGCTTGGGCGCCACGACAACCCGAACGGTGGTGAACACCACCTGGTGGGCCCGCAAGTGCAGGCACTGAGAGGCTTGCTGGCGGCACTGCTCGTGCTCGGCGTCCTGCTCGTGTCCGGATGCGGCATCCCCAAGGACAGCAGGGGAAGCCTCGACGCGGCCACCGGCGGAGTTTTGCGAGTGGGAGTATCGGCGAATCCACCGTGGACGCAGGTAGATGCAGCAGGGACGGTCAGCGGCACCGAGGCCGAGCTTGTGGAACGTTATGCCGCGACCATCGGCGCCGAGATCGACTGGCAGGTCGGCAGCGAGGCGGTGCTGGCGGACGCGATCCACCGCGCAGATCTCGACATCTTCATAGCAGGATTGACGTCGGACTCGCCTTGGACCGACAAGGTGGCGCTGACGATGCCATACGCCACGGCGCAGGCGTCCGATGGCAGCTCGGTCAAGATGGTGATGGCCGTTCCGATGGGGGAGAACGCTCTGCAAGTGTCGCTGGAACGATTCCTGGCGGAACAGTAGGTGCAGGCCGGCCATGACGCGCTCACGACAACGATTCGCTGAAGCCTACGGGTTCTTACCCGATGACGTGCGTAAGGACCTTGCCAAGGCCGTACGGCTTGAAAAGGTGACGATCGGAATCCAACTGGTCGTGACGGCGCTGGTCGCGTTGGTGTCGGGCGAATCACAGGCGATGAAGGTGGCGTGGACCGAAGATCTGCTGTCGGTGCTGCCACCGTTGGCCTTCCTGATCGCAACCAGACGCATCCGGCGCCGTCCCTCGGCCGAGTATCCGTACGGGCACCATCGGTCGATCGGGGTTGCGCATCTGGTGGCAGCGTCCGCCCTGTTCGCGATGGGGCTCTACCTGGTGATCGATTCCGGCATCGGCTTGATCAAAGCGGAGCGTCCGCCGCTGGGCATCGTCGTCTTGTTCGGGTATCCGCTGTGGTCGGGATGGCTGATGGTCGCGGTCATGGCGCTCACCAATATCCCCGCGGTGATTCTCGGACGAATGAAGCTGGCGCTCGCCAAACCCCTGCATGACAAGGTGCTTTACGCCGACGCCAAGATGAACAAGGCAGACTGGAGCTCTGCGCTCGCCACCATCGTCGGCATTCTCGGAATCGGCATCGGATGGTGGTGGGCGGATTCAGCGGCCGCTCTGCTGGTCTCGGTGTCGATCCTGCATGACGGCGTCAGTAACGTGCGGGCGGCCGTCGCGGGCCTCACCGATGCCCGGGCGCGTGCCTACGATGACAGCGAACCGCATCCCTTGATCCGGCGGATCGAGGACGAAGTGGCCGCGCTGGACTGGGTGAGCGAGGTCAGCAGTCGCGTCCGTGACGAGGGACACCTGTTTCACGTCGAACTGTTCGTCGTGCCGGCCTCGGGTCCGGCCGTGTCGGTGCAAGCGTGCGTCGATCTCGTCGAGCACCTGCGCGCCCTCGATTGGAAACTCCACGACATCGTGGTCATCCCGGTGCCCGAGTTACCCCGCGACCAGGCACTCCCTCGCGAACTGCCGGACGACGATTCCCGGTAGCGGCAGGCCGGCATTTTCGTGTCGGTGCCAGACTGTATCGTCAATCATGTGCAGCGCTCGCGGTGCACTCACGGGCTCCAAGGCCGGAGTCCGCACCCCAGATACGAACCCACCGTTCGTCCCCAGGTCAGGAGGTTGCCGTGATCAATCCCGATGAAGAAACCCGCACGCCGTTCCCAGGCGAGCAGATCCGCCAGGCGATCGAGCTGGCCGAGCAGACCGCGCAGCGCTGGGCGGAGGCCTCCGCGAAATACCCCGAAAACCGGGCGGCGCGTCTGCTCGCCGATGTATTGGACGACCCGGACGGTCTGGATTACACCGTGCAGTTCGTTGACCAGGTGGTGCGTCCCGAAGATATGAACGTGGCGGCGCGCCACCTGGCAGATCTGGGCGCGCGTAACCCCTCGTTCTTGCCCGGATGGCTGCGAGTGCCGGCCAGGGTCGGCGGCAAGGCCGGCAGGCTCGTCCCGAAGGTCGCGGTTCCGGCCGCGCGCCGGGTCTTCCAGGAATTGGTCGGTGACCTGGTGGTCGACGTCACGGACGACAAGCTGGGCCCGGCCATCGAGCGGCTGCGCGCGGACGGTTCGCGGCTCAACATCAACCTGCTCGGCGAGGCCGTGCTCGGCGACGAAGAGGCCGACCGCAGGCTCGCCGATGTGGCCGCGCTGATGCGCCGCGACGACGTCGACTACGTGTCGCTCAAGGTGTCGGCGGTTACCGGGCCGCACAACGCGTGGGCCTACGACGAGGTGGTCGAGGCCGCAGTACGCAAGCTGACCCCGGTATACGCCGTAGCCAGGCAGGCATCGTCGGCGACCTTCATCAACCTCGACATGGAGGAGTATCACGATCTCGACCTGACCCTCGACGTCTTCACGCAGCTGCTGGATCAGCCCGAGAACCAGCAGCTCGATGCCGGAATCGTCTTGCAGGCCTACCTGCCCGACGCGCTGCCCGCGATGGAGCGCCTGCAGGACTGGGCGGCCCGGCGCCGCGCCAAGGGTGGTGCGCCCATCAAGGTGCGACTGGTGAAGGGCGCGAACCTGGCGATGGAACGCGTCGACGCCGACATACACGGCTGGGAAGAGGTCACCTGGGAGTCCAAGCGGGCCACCGACGCGAACTATCTGCGGGTGCTCGAGTGGGCGCTCACCCCCGAGCGGATGGCGAACGTGCATCTGGGCGTGGCCGGCCACAACCTGTTCACGCTGGCCTTCGCCTGGGAACTGGCCGGGCTGCGCGGGGTACGTGACGGCATCGACGTCGAGATGCTGTCGGGCATGGCCACCCAGCAGGCGGCCGCCGTCAGGGAGGATGTCGGCGATCTGCTGCTCTACGTGCCGGTCGTCCACCCGGAGGAATACGACGTGGCCATCGCCTATCTGGTGAGGCGTTTGGAGGAGAACTCGGCGTCCGAGAACTTCATGGCGCGCATCTTCGACATCGGCACGGACGCGGGCGCCCAGTCGTTGGAACGCGATCGCTTCCGGGCGGCTGCGGCTCAGTGGTTGCGTGAGGGCGACTCGCGCGTCCACCCGAATCGCGGGCAGGACCGAGCCACGCAATCCGGTGCCGCCCTCGAGTATCCGGTGCGGGTTGAAGGTGACGGCTGGGAGTTCGCGAACACGCCGGATTCCGATCCGGCGCTGCCCGCGAACCGCGCTTGGGCCATGGAGATCCTGAAACGGGTACCGGGCTGTGGGCTCGGCATTGAAACCGTCGAAGCCAGCACCATCTCGGATGCCGGCCGGCTGGACGAGACGATCGCGCGCGGTGCTGCTGTCGGCCGAGACTGGGCGGCCACGGGTGCGGACGAACGCGCTGAGATCTTGCACCGGGCAGGCGTCGAATTGTCCAGGCGGCGGGGCGAACTCATCGAGGTTGCCGCGTCCGAGTTGGGCAAGACCATCGACCAGTGCGATGTCGAGGTCTCCGAGGCCACCGATTTCGCGCACTACTACGCTGAACAGGCGCTCACGCTCGACGCCTTGCCCGATGCGGTGTTCACGCCGGCCGCGCTCACCGTGGTGACGCCGCCGTGGAACTTCCCGCTCGCCATCCCAATGGGAGGCACGGTGGCGGCGCTGGCGGCCGGGTCGGCCGTGATCTTGAAGCCCGCATCGGCGGCGAAGAGATGCGCGGCACTGCTCGCCGAATGCCTGTGGGCTGCAGGCGTGCCCCGCGACGTGCTGCAGTTCGTGGTGCCCGCCGATCACTCGCTCGGCGAGCAGCTGATCCGGGATACCCGGGTGGAGCGGGTCGTGCTCACCGGCTCCTCGGATACCGCGCGGATGTTCCGCTCCTGGCGGCCCGATCTGCCGCTGCTGGCCGAGACCTCCGGCAAGAACGCAATCATCGTGACTCCGTCGGCCGACTTCGATCTGGCCGTGAAAGACATTGTCACCAGCGCTTTCGGGCATGCCGGTCAGAAGTGTTCAGCGGCGTCCCTGGTGATTCTGGTCGGATCGGTGGCGTCCTCCAAGCGGTTCCGTAACCAGCTGATCGATGCGGTGTCGTCGCTGGTGGTCGACTGGCCGACGAACCCGGCCGCGCAGATGGGCCCGCTGTCGGAGGTGCCGGACGAAGGCTCGAAGCTTCGGCGCGGGCTGACGCAGCTGGAGCCGGGCCAGAACTGGGTGCTGAAGCCCCGCCAACTGGACGACACCGAGCGGCTGTGGAGCCCGGGCATTCGTGCCGGGGTGGAGCCCGGTTCCGAATACCACATGGTTGAGTACTTCGGGCCGATCCTCGGTGTGATGCGTGCCGCGAGCTTGGACGAGGCCATCCGGTGGCAAAACGCGACCGCCTATGGGCTCACCGCGGGTCTGCAGTCGCTGGACGCCGGCGAGATCCGCACCTGGCTGGATCACGTGCAGGCGGGCAACGTCTACGTCAACCGCGGCATCACCGGGGCTATCGTCCGCAGGCAGCCGTTCGGTGGCTGGAAGCAGTCGGCGGTAGGAGCCGGTGCAAAGGCGGGCGGCCCGAACTATCTGTTCGGCTTCGGCTCGTTCACGCCCCGGGAGGAGATCGCGGATGCTTTCGCTCGACCTGTCGAATTGCGCAAACCGCAGCTGACCGAACTCCTGGACGCGGCAGCGCCCAGCCTGGACCAGGCCGATTGGGCCCGGCTGGAGCGGGCGATGCACTCGATCGAAGATGCATGTGACAAGGAGTTCGACGTCTTGCACGACCCGAGCGCGCTGCGCTCGGAGCGCAATGTGTTGCGCTATCTGCCGGCTGCGGCGACCATCCGTGCCGAGGCCGGTGCCGGGCTCACCGATGTGGTGAGCGTGGCGGGCGCGGCGCTGGCAGTGGGCGAGTTCAACACCCCGAAGGGTGCCGACGGCAAGCGGCGGCTGCGCAGGATGGCCGCTGGTAATCCGGACGCCATCCAGCCGCTCACCGTCTCGGTCGCCGAGGCTTTGCCGGAGCCGGTCGAGCGGGTGCTGGGCAGGTTCGGGGCCGTCGTCCTGCACGAGTCGCGGGAGTCGTTCGTCGTCAGGGCGAAGTCCGAGGACCAGCATCACGATGGCCGCATCCGACTGGTCGGCGGCGACCCGGATGGACTGGCCCGTGATCTCGACGGTGACATCGACGTGGCGATCTGGGGTGGCCCGGTCACCGGTGAGGGACGCGTCGAGGTGCTGCCGTTCGTCCACGAGCAGGCAGTCTCGATCACGAATCATCGCTTCGGCAACCCGACGCCCTTGGGCGCGGAGGTACTCCCCGCGAGCGCTGCTAGCATCAGTGCGTGATGGTGGTTTGCTGGTAGAGCGCCAACCGGGCTTGTCCATCGATCCGGCGGTAGACGCTCGACATGATTGCCGTGAAAGGTTCGGGTAGATCCGGCCGCGATGAGGTGCAGCGGTAGGTGAGAGCAGCAGCATCTTGCCCGAGCTGGATCAGTTGCGCGTCGGTGATTTCGTAGGACGCCCAGCCTGGCGCGCCGTCAAGGGAGTTGGCGACCGCCTCTCGCGTCATCGTCATGCCGTTCACCAGGATGAACAAGGCATCCGGTGTCATCAGTTTGCCGTAGAACGTGCCGCCCCTGGATTCGCAGAGCGAACGCCAGCCTGCATGTTCGAGTTCGAGAAGCTCGTCCAAAGTGAAACCGTTCATGCCGTCGATGCTATTTGGCGCGGCTGGTTCCTGCGGGTGTGACCTTGTATTGGTAGCCGAGTTTTGAGGTCCAGGTGTAGTGGCCGGGGTTGGTTGGTGGAGTTGCCAGCCGCCGAAGGTTTTTGCTCGGTGAGCGGTCCGGCTGAGGGGTCCGAGGTTGCCGGGGCTGGTTTGGCCGGCTGGCGCGTTCCGGCCTCTGATGTAGGGGGCCGTGTGGTCCAGATCGCAGTGTTTCGCGGCGGCGGTGCCGTACGGGAACACGTCGGTGGGGTTGCGTTGCTCGATGGCGAATCGCATCTTGTCTGGTGTCTGGTAGGCGTCGGTCGGTTCGATCTGTGCCGGATCAATGATTGGCCGGACGACGACTTTGGTGCCTTTCAGGAATTCGGGGAGTTGGCTGGTGAGCAGGGGTCCCCAGTCTTCGATCCGGGCAACGCCGACGGGTGGCAGATGCGGCTGGTGGCAGATCAGGTGCCGGTCGTCGAGGCCGGTGTTCTGATCAGGTGTGTCGTTTCGGGTCTGCTGACCGGTCATCGAAGCCGTGCCCATCGGCCCGGTGCGGAGCGCGAGATCGTCGGCGTTGATGTGGATGATCAGGGTGTGAGTGGGCGTGCTGGTGCTCTTGTCGCCACCGTTGGCGAATGCAGCATGAGATAGTTGTGCCTGTTCCTCGTTGTTCTGTTTCGTGGCGCTGTTGCCCACACACGACGCCCATTCTGGCTGGGACCGGTAGGCACTGCCGTGGCTGGCCTGTCCGACATCTCGCGGTCCGGGGTGCTCGAACTCCTGGTGGCCGGGCGCGGTGGTCCCGGTCGGCCAACCGGTCCGGGAACGCCCAGGGCTGTCGGATGCCCGGTTGCTGGTTTGTGTCTGGTGGTGGCGGCAAATCACGCCGAGCGCTTGGGTCCGGCGTAGGTCGTGGTCGGTGAAGCTGTCGACGTCAGGGTTTTTCGGGAGGATGGCGGCGACTTTGTTCAGGATGGTGTTGAACAGGATACCGTCTGTGGCGTCGAGGATGCCGTGAATGGTGACGTGTCCGTCTTCGATGGGGGAGATCCGGATGAACCGGGCCTTGCGTTTCGTCTCGGCCCGCTGGGCAGCAAGCGCGGGGTCGGCGGCGATGATCCATTCGTCCAGGCGTTTCATCACCATGCTGAAGGGCAGTGTTTTCAGGGCGTCTGCGAGCTGGGTGTCGACTTCGAGGGCCGCGGCCAGGGGGAGGTCGTTGCACCGGTGGGAGGCTTTCAATGCCTGCCAGACCCGGATTGTTCCCATCAGGACTTGGCTCAGCGTTTTGGGGAATCGGTAGGCCAGGTCGAGGGCGTCTGCGATGCGGCAGATCGCGGTGTGGGCGGAGATCCCCAGGAGGGGCCCGATTTCGAGGGCGAGGAATTCGCCGATGTGTGGGGTGCCGTCGTGCCCGTAGGCCCGTAGTTTCTCGGTCCGGGCGACCCGTTCGATGCTGGCGTCGATCTGGTCACAGGTGACGGCCCATAGTTGGGCGGCGTGCAGGATGCCAACCAGTTCGGCGGTTTCGGCAGCGATCACTTGGTGGTGGGCGTGGTCCAGGCTGGCGAACGCTTCCCGGCGCGCCTGCTCCGATACCGTGAATTGTGGGTCGGGGATACCGGCCGGCAGTGACGGCCCGGCAGCTGTTGTAATCGAACACGCCGTCGCGGCTGGATGAACGGTAAGGCCGAGCGGCCGGCCTGTTTGTTTCCCGTTGGCTTGGAGTGTTGGTGTTTCCATGACACAACTGTAGTAGAACGTCAGTTCGAATACTAGTGCCTGCAACGAATCCTTGAATATATTATTCGAATGTGTGCTGCATATCCGATGTCTGAGAGGTGGATAGATGCGGGTCGGCGGCAGCTTCACGTCTGGGTTGGTCATGATCTGATTGATGTCGGCGGAAGCAGGGACCGGTGAGGTGTGGATGGCCGCGGACCTGGTCTCTACTGTCATCGACCCGAACCCGCTTCGTCTCTAAGCTCGTCGGCGCGAAGGCCGTCAGCGCTGAATCGCCCGTGCGGATGCAGAAGACAGTGCAGGGGCTCAGAATGTCTGCTGACTACACCGCTATCTTCGAGCGGATCGTCAACACGGTCAATGCGCTATAACCGGGCGTCCTGTTCTGCTTCAACGAGACACCCGAGACGACCATCGACGCAGTACCGCGTCCTCTGCTATCAGGCGCTGCCGGGGCCCGGCGGGAGCGGGGCGTCCAACAGACGCGGACGATAGTCGAGCAGCACGGTTCCTCCGTCGAAAGTGCGCGTCTCGATCATGTCGAGCGCCACATCGGGGTAGCCGTCGTAGATTCTGTCGCTGCCGGTTTTGCCGGTGATGACTGGGAAGACGACGACCCGGAAGCGGTCGACGAGGCCAGCCGCCATCAGCGATCGCGCCAGTGACACGCTGCCGATGGTGGACAGTCGTCGCTCGCCATGCTCCTTCAACTCGCGGACCGCCTCGGCTGCGTCACCACGGACGAGCCGACTGTTGGCCCACTCCAGCGGTTCGTCCAAAGTGTTCGAGAACACAACCTTCTGCATCGCACCGAGCTGATCGACGCCTTCGGCCTGCGAGGCGGCGAATCCATGCATGAGGCGGTAGGTGTTCGCGCCCATCAGCAGCGTCGCCTCGTTTTTGGCGTCCTCCCCGAGCCATTCAAGATATTCGGGGCCCTCGAGCCCCCACCAGCCGGGCCATCCTTCGGCAGCGCCGTAGCCATCGAGCGAGGTGATGAAGTCAACCATGAGTTCCATGAGAATCGCTCCTTTCGTGCCTCCAGCAAACCCGCTTTACCGCCCATCCGCATCTGACGAGGGGTGGAGATATGCAGGCGTACGGGCGTTGTAGACAAGGTCGGCGAGCTGCAGGCGTGCTTCGGCCTCCACTGAGACCGCATCATATTCCGCACGCTCGGCTCCGGTCATTGCGGCCAGAGACTCGTCCCTTATCTGTTCCCAAGGGGTGGTGGTGTGGTTGCTCATCGTTTTTGCCCCGCTTATCGGTACTCGGAGACTGCTCGGCGACCCCTTCGTGCAGTCTGTCATCCGATGGTATGGCAGGCGAGTTCGACGAGCATCCCGGCACCGAACAGGATGAGGAACCCGCCGGCGGCCTTGCTGAGCCATGGGAGGACGCGGCCCATGTGGGCGAGGGCTCGTCTGGAACCGAGCGCGACGGCGACGAAGATATCCCAGCCTAGTAGAACGGTGAACATCCAGACGCCGTAGCCCAGCAGCACCAGGGGCGCAGCGTCCCCGACGATCGCGGCGAGGCTGACATAGAACAAGATGTTCTTCGGGTTCAGGAGCCCGGAGGTGATGCCGAGCCCGAAGTTCCGCTGCCAGGTCGTGTGCTCGGTGCTCGACGTGCGGTCCGGGTCGATCAGTGCCGGCGAGCAAAGAAAAGCGGTACCGATGAAGATGAGGAATCCACCCCCGAACAGCTGGACGGCGCTGAGCAGAATCGGGCTCGAGATGAGAGCGATGCTGGAGAACACGGCGGTGATGATGCTGGCGTTGGCGGTGGCAATACCCAGGCAGGCGCCGGTGGCATTGCGCCAGCCGTTCGTGATCGTGGTGCGGACGATGAGGAAGAAGTCGACGCCTGGTATGAGTAGCGCGAAAAAATGTGCGAGCGCGACGGCGACGAACTGTTCCATGTCTCCCTCATGTCGTGGGCGGTATGCCCGTCCAGTATCGGGAGTAAGAAACGATCAGGTCTTGTACGATCTAGCGCTCAGCCTTGATAGGCACCCGGCGTCGCAGCGACGTGAGCACGGAACACGCGGTGGAAGTGGCTCTGATCGGTGAACCCCAGTGCATACGCGGTCTCGGCGATCGGTGTGCCGTCGCGAAGCAAGTGACGGGCGTGGATGATCCGGGCGTTCTGTCGCCAGGCCATCGGTGTCAGTCCGGTCGCCCGCCGCATCGCCCGATCCAGTTGGTAGCGGGACATGCCGGCCAGCGCCGCCAACTCGTCCAATACCGGGTTGGCCTCGTCGTAACGGAGGCGCTCCATGACCGGACGCAGCCGTGCGAGCAGCTGGGGATCGGCGTTTGTGCCTGCCGTATAGGTGGCAGGCAGGGACTCAAGCGCACCGAGCACGGAGGTGAAAGTGGCCTCGATGCGTTCGCGGGTGCCGTCGGCGAACACCAGGGCGTTCAGGTTCGCGATGTGGCCGGGTAAGTCCGGATGACGAAGCACGGTGATCTGAGCGAAGAGGTCGGACGATTGACCGGCAGGGGCGAGGGAGGCGGCCCAACCCTGATCCATGTGGATCATCTGGTACAGCCATCTTCCCTTGTCAGGATTGCAGGCGTGAACTTGTCCGGACGGGATGAGGATGACATCACCGGTCGTCAGGCGGATCGTGCCATCGATCGGGCCGGAGAGGATTGAGTTTCCTTCATCGATCAGGCCGATCGAGAACGTGTCGTGCGCATGTGGGCGATAGCAGGGATTCTCCTGGCACGAACGCCGTCCCTCAAGATGGGGCAGCGCCGTGTTGCGCCAGAACTCAGCCACTGATGAACCCCTCACATGAAGTTGTGCCGCGAACGTGTCCCGCGAGTTTGTATTTTACTTCCGAATGGCGCGCCGCCGACTTGCTTCAGAAGTCTCTTTGATGTCCCTGGATGAGGCGATGCGCGCTTATTTCCTCACGGATGTGAGCAAGGCTTGCGACGCCTATAACTAGTTGCGTATAATCTTGTCATGGGGTCAGCTTGGAGGATCGTGCTATCTGCGGAAGTCGCGCAGTGGTACCAAACGCTCGCCCCGGCAGACATCAAGGTAACGGACAAGATGATTGGCCTGCTCAAACAACAAGGCAATCAGCTGCGTATGCCGCACAGCAAACCTCTCGGGGACGGCCTATTCGAGCTTCGGTTCGCTGTGCAGCGGGGCACCGTTGATCAGCGAATCACTTACACCTATCAACCAGATCAGTTAGTCATCACGCTGACCGCATTCCGCAAGACGCGTAACAACGAGCGTCGCGAGATCGAACGCGCCAGGCAGGCAAAAGCCGACTTCGAGAAAGGTTCACGTTCATGAATACGCTGCCCGATGGATATGTTGACTACGATCAGCTCCACGCTGAGGTCACCGCGTCCTTCACGCCAGAGCAACGCAAAGAATACGACGACGCAGACGCAGATGCGGAGACTCAAATTGCGTTGGCTGAGCTCGTCTATCAGATGCGGACCAGCGCGGGAATCAGTCAAAGCGAGCTTGCTCGCCGCATGGGGACGAGGCAGCCATTCATTAGTGACATCGAACGTGGCGGCCGCACACCGACCGTAGCGACCCTCACTAAGATCGCGCGCGCCACCGGTAACCGTCTTACTGTTTCGGCAGTACCCGTATGACGCCGTACGTCCGAGACGACTCTGAAAAGAAGATAGCCGCTGCTACGCGGCGCGCTGGTCGACGCGATGCTTCCATCACTCAACAGGAGTCACGTGCCCCGGCTGGGCCCGCGGCTGAGCAGATCGCCAGATCGCACCCGCTGACGCTGGCAACCGTCGAGACCAGCCACCCCGAGCCGTTTGACCGCAGCGAGTTCTACGACGACGACCGCTGATCCCGCACGCTACGAGACGTGCTGCTAAAATGCATGCATGACAGTCTCGATTACGATCCGCCACGTACCCGACCGGACGCGTGACGTGCTCGCGGAGCGGGCGTCGCGCTCGGGACGGTCACTCCAGGAGTATCTGTCGAGCGAACTGCAGCGGCTGGCAGACGAGCCCAGCGTTGACGACTGGCTCTCGTCGGCCCGGTCCTTTGCCTCATCGAATAGTGAAGAGAGCGCTGATCGCATTCTCTCCGATCTCAATGCGGATCGCCGGTGAGCGTCGTCATTGATGCTTCAGCGCTGCTCGAGGTCTGGCTCTCCCCGTCCAGTGCCAAGCTCGCTGCCCGGCTCGAAGGTGAGACTCTCCATGCACCCGCGCATGCTCGTATCGAGGCGACCAATGTCATCCGGCGTCAGCGGAATGCGGGGATTCTCACCGACGACGCTGCACGCATAGCCTTCGACGGCATCATGAACGCCCCGGTTCGGCTGTGGCCATTCGAACTGCTGGCCGCCCGCGCGTGGGAGCTGGGCGCGAACGCGACAAGCTATGACGCGGCGTACATTGCCCTGGCGGAACGACTGCGTGTCCCGCTCGTGACACACGACGGCAAACTTGACCGTGTGCCCGGCGTGACCTGCACTGTCGAGGTGTTCTGACTCCCGCGTCCACGCGCCAGACTTTGGTCACTCGACCATGTCAGAGCGCGACCAGTCCGGAGGCAATGTTCACCAGCCCGTGGACGATCCCACCGGGCAGGAACGTCCCGGTCTTGTGGCGCAGCCAACCCAAGAGCCAGCCCGCTGCAAACTGCACCGGGATGACCGGCCACACGCGAGTATCGACCAACAGCAGAGCAAAGTGGGGAATCAGGAACAGGATCGCTTGTATGAGGTTGCCCCAGCCGAATCCGAGTCGCCTCATCAGGACGCCACCCAGCAATCCCCGGAAGAAGATCTCTTCACCAACTGCCCGGAATATGGTCCCCATAGCGGCGCCCACCGAGGTCAGTCGGGCGATTGAGAAACCCGGCATCTCTATCACCTCGGTGGGGATCAAGACGATGGAAAGCCAACCCGTGAAGACCAGCGGAAGCAGGAGCGCCAGCGCCCAGGCATATCCTGACGGAGCTCCCCAGCAAGCGCCTGCACGTTGCATCGCGGCGTTGAGCGAACGGTCCTTCCCACGCGACTGCACGGCCACGTAGATGATGGTCGGCACGCAGAACAGGACAAACTCCGTCATGGCGTTCACCCTATCGACTCTGATGCCAGGCTGGAGCCGATGAGTCTGCGAGGATGGACGCGTGACAACGTCGAATGTTTCGCATGTGATTGTTGGCGCCGGCCCGGTTGGCACCGCCTTGGCGCGCTTGCTTGCTGCCGAGGGTGAACCAGTGCGGGTGGTGACCCGCTCGGGACGCGACATCGGTGTCGCCGGAGTGGAGGCGATCGCGCTGGACGCTTCCGACGCCGACGCCCTCACTGAGGTGGCCAAGAACGCACAAGTGCTGTACAACTGCGCAAATCCGGGGGCATACCAGGCATGGGAAAGGCAGTGGCCGCCCCTTGCCACCGCGATCTTGACTGCTGCTGAACGCACGGATGCGGTGCTGGTGACTGCGAGCAACCTCTACGGATACGGTCCGGTGACCGAGCCGATGACCCGGTCCACTGAATTGCGCCCGTCCGACCACAAGGGTGCGCTGCGGGTGCGGATGTGGCAAGAAGCTCTCGCCTCGCACCAAGCCGGGCGGGCCCGAGTGACCGAAGCACGGTCGTCCGACTACATCGGCCCCGGGCTGCCGATCAGCAGCGGCCTGCTCGCCAGATATGCGGATGCCACGCTCTCGGGCAAGACCGCGGCAGTGTTCGCCGATCCCGACCAGCCGCACACCTGGACGGCGATAGAAGACGTTGCGGCCACCCTCGCCGCTCTCGGACGAGACGAGCAGGCGTGGGGTTCAGCCTGGATCGTCCCGTCGGACCCGCCCCAAAGCGTGCGCCAGGTGCTCCGGAGCCTGCACGAGCGCTGCTCGCTACCGGGGCCGAAGCTGCGCCAAGTGCCCTGGTGGATACTGCGCACCGGAGGTCTGTTCATTCCCTTGCTCAGAGAAGTCACCGGCGTCCTCTACCAATTCGACGCACCGTTCATCGCCGATGGCTCGGAGACGACCGAGTATCTGGGAATCGCGCCGACACCTTGGGAACAAATCATCGACTCCACCGCGGCGGCTTGGCGGGCACGAGCAGCGTAGAGCGCATCTGGATACTCGTCACGCGCCGCAGGAAGCTCGCACCGGCGCGGCAAGTGTCAGGGCGCTCGGTGCGATGGCCATGAAACGGGAGTTGAGTGCCGGATTGGTGCTGAACCCGAGGAGCCCGAGCAGGAAGAAGAGAGCAATCGTCGCTCCCGCCGGATGCGCGGTGAGGGCGAGCAGCAGCGAGGTGACAAGGAGTCCGGAGAAGCCGATGCCGAGGATTCACCGGTCTGATGTTCGGTTTGCTGATGCCGGCACAGCGTAGGTTAATTCCTCGACGCCGCGCCCGTCCGTTGTGAGTGCCGTCGCGACCAGAGTCATGCGAAGTCGCTCGCAAAGCGCACGCGAAGATTCGTTGGCGGCGTCCGTCTTAGCTATCACTTGAACGAAGCCCCAGTCGTTGCGGGCAGCAGCCAGGAGAGTGCCCACAGCTTCAGTTGCCAAGCCCCTCCCACCGAAACGTGGATTGAATACGTAACCAATCTCGGCGCTGTCATTTTGAAGCCAGACCAGACCGACCTCCCCGACAACTTCGGCTGTCTCAAGAAGCTCGACAACCAGCACCAGCTCGTCGCCGGGGCCTTCGAACCGCGCAGTGGCATACAGAGACAGCTCACTCGTGGTGTGCTCCCGCGTCCACGTTCCAGCGCTCAGGTACTGAGCCACGTCCGGTCTCGATCTATAGGCGAGGACCGCATCAACATCGGCCGCACGCGGTCGCCTCATTCGGAGTCTGGATGTTTCAAGCACATGAAGAGCGTAACTGAACGAGCATTTAGCAATACGCCCTAACCGGCGCCACGTTGCATATGCTCAACGCGCACGATCCGGCCGTTCAGGACGTAACTGCCTTTCGCCCTCACGGGGTGCTGTGGGGCCGTAAAAGGATGTCCATCTCAGGAGCCAAGAAAGCTAGACCCCGCGGTCATCATGGCAACGACCCCCAGCGGTAACACCGGCCTGCAACCTCGCGCCCGACGCGCGGCTTGCGTGTTCTACCCGCTTCCGGCAGTGGTGCAGTTCTCGCAGAAGCCGAACTGCGTGGTTTCTAGGTCGGTGCGTAAGCAGCGCAAGCACCGCGTGCCCCGGTACATCTCGGAAGGTGGGTTATGGGTCGCGGTCGTCGGGCTGCTGGCGAACGCCGCTCGGTGTGCATGCACGGTGAGCGGGTGGACGCGACCGAGCCGACTGTGCAGTTCTTCGGGTGTGACGCGCGGGTTGCGCGAGAGTTCTGCAAGGAAGTCGAGCGCTTCCCGATACCCGGCTTCAGCTGTACACGACGACAGGAATAGATCCGGGTTGACCGCAGCAATACTGAGCGTTTCGAGATCAGTGTCGGCGAAGTCATCGACATCCTCGGTCACGATGAATGATGCGCCCGCCTCTTCGGCATCCGCAAGCACCTGACGATCCGACATAGAAGTGGCCGCGAAGCGGCCTGCAACCTCGCCCGGCTTAGACAACTCTTGGCTCGCGAGTTCCCGAACTTCCGAGACAGGGCGTTGCCGGGAGCGAAGGTGCCGATCGGCCTCGGACTCGACATATCCGCTCCACGTCACCCCGTAGCCGCTCGACCGAGAGGCGAGCATGATGAGCGTGCGCGTGACCGGTTTCGCTAGCACGTTCGCGTCGAGGAAGACCGTGAATGACGGTCCATTACTCGTCATTGAACAGCTCGGCCTCGATGTCGGCCATCGACGCCGCAGCGGCCTTCGTCATCGACTCCTCCCACAGACGGCGGTACTCCGGGTAGGGCACATGATGCCGGTTGCCCACCTTGACCGACTGGATCGTACCGTCGGCAATCCGCCGCGACACCGTCGAACGCGACAGGTTCAATCCGCGTGCCACCTCCTCCGGGGTCAGGGTCTCGACCTCGGTGCTGACGATGATCGTCTTCCCCTCGGCAGACGCGCGACGGATGAACTCGATCAGCGCCTTCTCCCACACTGACTCCCCACGTGGGGTGTCTCGCAGTGCGTCCGGTGCCAGCGTCATCACCTGCGTGTTCATAACGCCGACTCTACCACTCGATGCACAGATTGACACATGAAGTGTGCAGTTTTCGATAACGGTCCTGTGCTCCGCCATCGGTACTGCCTCGCACTTCTTGAACATGCTCGTCGCGGGCTACATGTCGTTCAACTGGGGCCAAACGATGATAAATCGCATCTGATGCCTCCCCATCGTTTGTACGTGGACTATTAGTTCGCGGATCTGCGGACGGTTCACCATTGCACCCGCTCGACGGGCGTGGGGCTACCAGTCATACAGCAAATTTAATGTGCTGACCGAGACGGTGTTCGCGAAAGCGATCTGGCATCTCAGCGCGGTGGGGGCGGCGGCAGGGTGCCGAGCGGTGGAATGTCACCCGGCCAGACGAGGACGACCGTGCAGGGTGCGTGGTCGACGACGAAGCGGGTGTCCTTGCCCAGGCTCTTGGGGCCCAACCGTGACCGGTCGCCATCGCGGGCGATCACCAGCACATCGGCGGCTTGTGCTGCTTGGACGATCTCCCGGGAGGCCGGGCCGGAGAGCAATTGAGTGTGGACGCGGGCGTCGTCCCCGGTCATGCGGGCAAGCGCCTCATCGAGCAGTTCCTCAATGGATCTTCTGACGGTGTTTGCGGCCTGACCCCTGCGCAAGCCGGACCCCAGTGGCGAGGGCCGTCCCGGGAGCTGAGCAGAATCGGCGACCGCCACGAGCGTGATCTCATCGGCCGGCAACCGAGTGGCGGCATCGACCACAGCCGGCCAGGTTGCCGGCGCCACCCAGGCGAGAATCTTCATCGACTACATACCTCCGATCAGCGATCGGGCCCACAACGCTGTTGTTGCAGCCAGGATAGCCAGCGGCACGCTGATCAACCCCAGCTTTGTGAATTCGCCGAAGTCGGTATCCTCATCGTGCTCGTGCAGAATGCGCCGCCACAGCAGGGTCGCCAACGACCCGACATAGGTGAGATTCGGGCCGATGTTGACGCCGATCAGCACGGCCAGCACGGCTTCGGGTCCGGTGTGCGCGACCAGTGGAGCGAGGACCATCACCGCGGGCAGGTTGTTGACCACGTTCGCCAGCACGGCGCCGATCGCCGCGAGCAGCAGCAACTCGGGCAGGCCTTGCCCATCCGGGATCAGGGCGCGGATCTGCTCCCCGAACCCGGACGAGACAGCTGCGTCCACCACGATCGACAGCGTTAGCACGAAGATCAGGAAGAGCGGGTTCATAGCCAGCGCGGTCGAGCGCAGCTCCGTGCGAGTGCGGGCACCAAGCGGCGTATGAGGGGTAGCGGTCGCTTGCCCACGGTCCTGGTTACGCCCATTCTCCTTGTCAGGACGCTGATTGTCTGGGCTCGTGGATTCGATGGGCTTAGGTGCGCTGGAACTAGCGTCGCTGGCCGGGTCCTTCTCGGAGCGGGGAACAGCGACAATTCGCCTGGCCAGCAGTAGTGCCACGGCGGCGAGCGCCACCCAGAACGGCTCGATGCCCAGCAGTTGGGAAGATGCGAATCCCGCCAGGGCACCTCCGACCACGATCAGCGCGAAAACAGGCACGGGTTGGTCGTCCCGTTCGGCTGTGGGGACGTCGCGCACCGGAGCAGATACTTTGAGATCACCCCTGAAATGGACGAACAAGACCGCGAACTCGACGGCGATAGCCGCGGCCCAGGGCAGCGCCATGTCGGAGGCGAACTCCAGGAACCCGAGACCGGCTACCTGCAATGCCAGCAGGTTCGTCAGATTGGAAACCGGCAGCAGCAAGGACGCAGAGTTGGCCAGATGCGCAGTCAGGTGCACATGCGGACGGGGGCTGGCCCCCACCCGAGAGGCGGTGGCGAAGATGATCGGCGTCAGCAAGACGACCGTCGCGTCCAGGCTGAGGACGGCGGTGGTGAGCGCCGCGAGCAGAAAGACCAACCGGAACAAGACCACCGGACGTCCGCGACTGCGCCGGGCGATCAGTGATCCGGCCGCCCGGAAGACCCCTTCTTCGTCGCAGAGGCTCGCCAGCGCCAGCACTCCGGCCAAGAAGAGCACCGTCGGCCCCATCTCGACGACCTGGGCCCACGCGTCCCCGAGAGGCAGGATGCCCAGGACGATCAAAAGCAAAGCGGCAGGAAGGGCAGCGGTGGCTTCGGGCAACCCCCTGGGCCGGACGACGGCGAACACCAGCACGGCCGCCAGCGCGACCAGCGATATCGTCTCCGCCATCCAACCCTGCACAAGGGCACTGTAGTTCGATATCCAGGTGAGGGCGTTGCCGCTACAGGTTCTAGGTGCGATTCGGACGCCCGGCGAAGTGCCTACTCGATGTGATCGGATCGTTGTCGGCAGTGCCTGAAGCGCCTCAGGATGTGCCGGCTACTTCACCGCACCAGCGGTCAGACCTCGAACGAAGTAGCGCTGCATGATCAGGAAGACCACGACCGGGACGATCATCGAGATGAAGGCGCCCGAGCTCAGTAGGTACCAGGCCGATCCGCGGCTGCCGGACAGCTGCGAGATGTAGACGGTCAGCGGCGCCACGTTGGAGCTGCCGCCCAGGAAGACCATCGAGACCAGCAGGTCGTTCCACGTCCACAAGAACTGGAAGATGCCGTAGGCGGTGATGGCCGGTGTGGCCAGCGGCAGCACGATCCGCAAGAAGATCTGCACCGGGCTCGCGCCGTCAATGGTGGCGGCCTCGACCAGAGCGGGCGGCAGATCGCGGATCGTGTTGAACATCATGAATACCGCCAGCGGCAGCCCGAAGATGGTGTGCGAGATCCACACGGTCCAGTAGCTTCCGTCGATGCCGATGCTTCCATACATCTGCATCAGCGGCACCAGCGCCACCTGCAGCGGCACCACCTGCAGCGCGAACACGGCCACGAACAGCCAGTCGCGTCCGGGGAAGCGCAGCCAGGCGAACCCGTAGGCGGCCAACGCGGCCAGCGCCAGCGGGAACAGGGTCGAGGGAATCGTGATCACGAACGAGTTCACGAAGTAGTCGAGCATGGACGACGAGCCCGAGCCGGACAGCGCCTTCTCGTAGTTCGACAAAGTGAAATCCGGGTCGGTGACCACGGTCCACCAACCCGAGCGGGTGATGTCGATCTCGGGGCGGAACGAGGTGATCAGCAATCCGACCGTCGGCACCGTCCACACGGTCGCGATCACGATCGCGACTACCGTCGCCCACGGCGAACTGACGGCCCTGGTCGGATCGTGCCTGCGCCGGTGTTTCGGCTTGTCGAGATCGAGCTCCGCCTCGACCGGAAGAACGACTGCAGTCATCTAACTCACCTGCCTCAGTTGCCGCACGTTGTAGACGATGATCGGGGAGACCAGCACGAACAGCAGCACCGCCAGAGCCGAACCGAGCCCCGGCTGGTTCTGCGTGAAACTGGACGAGTAGAAGTCGTTGGCGACCACCGATGTGCCGAAGTTGCCGCCGGTCATCGTCCGGACGATGTCGAACACCTTCAGCGCGGCAATCGCGATCGTGGTCAGCACCATGATCAGCGAGTTACGGATGCTCGGCAGCGTGATGAACCGGAACAGCGACCAACCGGTGGCGCCGTCGATCTTCGCGGCCTCGATGATGTCGTCCGGAATCGCCTTGATGGCCGCCGAGAGCACGGTCATCGCGAAGCCGGCCTGAATCCAGATCATCACGATGATCAAGAAGAGGTTGTTCCACGGACTGGCGGTCAAGAACTGTTGGGTTTCCAATCCGAGACTCTTCAACACCTGGTTGAGCAGCCCGATCTGATTGGCCTGGGTGGGTTTGTACTCGTAGACGAACTTCCAGATCACCGACGCCCCGACCATCGAGATCGCCATCGGTAAGAAGATCAGGGTCTTGGCTATGGCCTCGATCGGCGTCCTGTCGACGATGATCGCGTAGAGCAGGCCGATGGCGATCGCCAGCACCGGCACCAGCAGCACCCAGACCGCTGTGTTGATGATCGAGGTGCGCAGATCGGCACGGGTGAAGATCTGCACGTAGTTCGATACGGTGAAACCGCTTGCCCCACCCAGCCCGCGGAACGATTTCTCGATGGTGAGAATGGTCGGCCAGACCAACCCGACAGCGACCAAGAAGACCGTGGGGCCGACGAAGAAGATGGCCCGGACGCGGTCACCGAGCCTGCCTCGGGCCAGACTCGCCGCCCACAGCAGCAGCGCGACGACGACCACCAGCACGGCGATGGCCAACAGAAGTTGGAGGAACTTATCGAGCATGGTTACCTCGCTTGTTCCGGGTATCGGGTTGACGCATCGGTCGTTTCACATACGTCATTGACTTCATCTCTCAGACGGTGATCCGGACGCCGACTTCGAGGCGATGGGGTAGCCCCTGATGGCATCTCTTGGTGGATCAGGGGCCAAATAGCTTTGGTTGCCGAAGGCAAGCCGAACCATTTCGACGAGCCCTCGGCAACCAAAACCATTCGTTGGCCATGCCCGGCATCCGCGAAGGCCGAATCGCCCTATGCGGGCCAGGTGCTTTCGACCTGATCGGTCACCTGTTCGGTGCTCGCGCCACTGGTCGTCCAATCGACCATGGCCGTCCAGAAGGTACCGGAGCCGACCGCGCTCGGCATCAGATCGGAACCATCGAAGCGGAAGACCGCGTTCTCGTCCGTCAGCAACTCGACCGACAACTTGTCAACCTCATTGGTCAGCAACGATTGATCCAGACCGGTGTTCGCGGTGACCGCACCACCGGACGTGGTCGCCTTGGCGCGTTCGTTCGCCCAATCGGCGCTCGACAGGTACGTCTGGAAGGCTTGTACCTCGGGCCGGTCGGAGAACGCCAGCGCGAAGTCTCCACCGCCGATGACCGGCTTGGCCTGATCGGGATCGGTCGCAGGCAGGTAGAACGCCCACACGTCGCCATCGGGTCCGACGTTGGTTCCTTCCGGCCACGAATTGCCGTAGAACGACGCCTGGCGATGCATGAAGCAGGTGCCATCGAGAATCGGCAGACCGGCGTCGGTGAACGCGGTGGTCGAGATGGTGGTCGCGTCACCCAGGCCGCCATTGACGTAGTCGTTGTTCTTGAGGATGTCTCCGGCCGTATCGAAGGCGGTGACCACCGACGAGTCATTGAACGGGATGTCGTGGTTTACCCACTTGTCGTAGGTGTCGCCATCGCTGGTGCGCAGCATGACGTCCTCGATCCAGTCGGTGCCAACCCAGCCGGTGGAGGCGCCGTCGCCGAAGCCCACGCACCACGGCTTGGTCAGGCCATCATTATGATCGGACGCGATCTGTTGGGTGAGATCCATCATCTGATCCCAGGTCTCGGGAACTTCGTATCCACCGTCGGCGAATGCCGAAGGCGAATACCAGACCAGCGACTTCACCGAAGCGCCGAGTGGTGCCGCGTAGAAGGTGTCGTCGACGGTGCCGTATTTCTTCCAGTCTTCGCTGAAGTACTGGTCGACGTTGGCTTCGGTATCTGCCGGGGCTGGCACCGCGTTGCCGGTGTCCACCAGGGTCTGGACGAGTCCGGGCTGCGGCACGAACGCGATATCGGGGGCGTTGCCGCCTTGTACGCGTACCGAGATCTGCTCGGAGAAAGCCTTGTCGCCTTCGTAATTGATGGTTGCTCCGGTGCACTCTTCGAACGCTTTGAACGATTCGACGTAGGGATCGGATTCCGGCGAGACGATCGCGGTGTACACCGAGACTTCGGTTCCCGAGAGATCTCCATAAGCGTCGAAAGCGGAACAATCGACGGACTCGGACGATCCGGAGCCACCATCGTCACCGCCACCACATGCAGCCATTCCCAATGCCAGAACGACGGCACTGGAAACAGCGAGCGGACGGACGAACTTCCTTGACATCAGCATCTCCTCCACTGTGAGTTGAGTTTTTGCCTTTTCCGGATGCTCCGATCAGTGCCCGATGTGCTGGCTACCGGTGGATCCGGCGTGCTTCATCTATCGTGCAACGCAAAGTGGCTTGCCAACTGGTTTCCGCCGAGAAAGAGATAACTTTCCGATAAAGGTGAAGGCTCAGCTGAACAGTTGAATCAGCTTGTTCACCTCGCCATCGGGAAGGTTGTTGCCTGCGCCGGCCTGCCGCAGCCGCCAGTTGAGCTCGGCGGTGAACTCGAGCCTTTCCATCAGCAGGTAGGCGCTCGTCACATCTGTGCCCCAAGTCAGCGCCCCATGGTTCTCCAGCAGGCAGGCGCGATGATCGCGGACGAACGGTCGCACCGATTCCGGCACCCCTGGAGTCGAAGGAGTCGCATAGGGAGCCAACGGCACCTCGGCCATGCTGACAATGGTCTCCGGCAGCATTCGCGCTTCGAATCCCTCGCCGCAGACCGCCCACATGGTCGCGAACATCGGATGTGCATGAACCACGGCGCCGACGTTCGGGTCCTGCCGGTATACCTCCAGGTGCATCAAGACCTCGCTGGAGGGACGCACGGGTTTGTCATCCAGCCGAGTGCCGTCGAGGTCGACCAGCGTCAGCATCTCGGGCGTCATGGCGCCCTTGCTGACTCCGGTCGGCGTGCACAACACCCGCGTCTCGTCGAGCCGCACGGAGACATTGCCGTCGTTTGCGGTGACCAGTCGTTGCAGCCAGAGATTCCGGCCGATCGTGCAGATCTGTTCGCGGGTGCTCTGCTCGTCCATGCTCAGTCCTCGGCTCCGCCGGATAGATCCCGGTATTCCTCGCAGGCCTGCTCGACGGTCAAGCCCTCATGGACGATGCCCTTGACCGCCTGGATCATCGCGGTCGGGTTCTCGCGCTGGAAGATGTTGCGGCCCATGTCGACTCCGGCCGCGCCCTGATCGATCGCCTTCCAGGCCATGGCGAGCGCATCGGGCACCGGCTGCTTCTTGCCGCCGGCCATGATGATCGGTACCGGGCAGCCGGCCACCACCTGCTCGAAGCCCTCCTCAATGAAATAGGTCTTGACCAGCTGGGCGCCGAACTCGGCGATGATCCTGGTGGCCAAACCGAGATAACGGGCGTCCCTGGTCATCTGCGTGCCGACCGCCGTGACACCCAGCACCGGCATACCGGCTCCGAATCCGGCGTCCACGAGCTGGTTGAGATTGGCGATCGACTGCGTCTCGAAGTCACCGCCGATGAAGACCTGAACGGCCACCGCGGCCACGTCGAGCCGGACCGCGTCCGCCATCTCGACGGCGACGCGCTCGTTCGAAAGTTCCTTCAACACTGATGGGCCACCGGAAGCCCGCAACACCAGCGCATTGCCACACTCGGCAGGGATCGTCGAACGGAAGGCGCCGCGGGTGCCCATCAGTGCGTCCGCGTAAGGCGCCAGCGGCACGATGCTCAGATCGAGGCGCTCCAGCCCGCGCGTCGGCCCTTGAAAATAGCCGTGATCGAACGCCAGCATCGTGGTGTGGCCGTCATCGGCAAAAATTCGTGCCAGTCGGTGCCGCATACCGAAATCGAGTTGCCCGGCGCCCTTGATTCTGCTGCCGGCGGTTTTCTGCGGTTGATCGATTCCCCAATTATGGGCGTCGAGATTTCCTTCGAGATCTGCCATTATTCGTCCTTTCCATGCGAATTTGTTGGTGCCGGACGAGGATTGCCCGGCTTCCAGGGAAGATTGATGGTGTCGCTCGGGCTTTGTGGAGATTTGATGAAGATCATCTCCAGCGATATGTCGCCTTCATTGACAAAATAGTGCATTTCTCCCGGTGAGCAGCGATAGACGTCTCCGGGTTGCAATTCGAAGCGATTTTCGCAATCGACCCATAGGGTCACGGCACCATTGAGCACAATGAATGATTCGTCGCAATGCTCATGAATGTGGTTGGTCATCTCGTCGCCGGGCCGTAGCGTCAGCAGCCCGATGTCGCTGGTCGGGCCTTGCAGGGCATAGGCCGGGCCCCAATCTCCCCATCTGGGTTGTGCCGCGTGCAGGTTTCCGGATTGCATCATCGCTCCTTGCCATGGTTTGGTTCGCAATATTTCGATCTGTCAGATCACTCGTTCGTTGCCGCCGTCGATGGGCACCTGCGCACCCGTGGTGCAGGCGAAGCTCTCGCTGCACATCGCCACCGCGAGCCGGCCGACCGCCGCGGAGGTGATTTCGGTGTGCAGTAGGTTGCGCCGTTTGTATTCCTCGACACTCATGCCGTAATGCTCGGCTCTTGACGCCAGGAGATCGGGGGTCCATAAACCGGTGTCGAATACCGCATCGGGATGCACCATATTGACCCGGATTCCCTCACCTGCCCATTCCAGCGCGGCGACTCGGCTGAGTTGGGTGACTCCTGCCTTCGACGCTGAATAGGCTGCGGCGCCAGGACCGGGAGCAGCGACATTCTTGGACGCGATCAAGACCACGCGTCCGTAGGGAACCGCGCATTTCAGCAACGGATGCGCCAACCCATACAGCTCCATGATGGCGTCCATATTGACCGCCATCGTCTTGCGCCAAGTCTGGGAGGTGAGTTCGCCGAGATTGGCGCCCTGCGGGAAAATACCGGCCGCTACGACGAGAATATCGAGGCCGCCGAATGCCGCCACCTGCTGATCGAGAGCGGACTTCATTGCATCGGCATCGGTCACATCGATCTCGATCCCCAGCCAATTCGGCGAATCGAAGGTGTCGGTCACCTTGGGCGAGAGATCCCAGCCGACGACACTCGCCCCGGCGTCCAGAAGCTGGGCGGCACATCCTCGTCCGATGCCCGAGGCGGCGCCTGTCACCAGCGCGACTTGCCCGGCAAGTGGTTTGCCGGAATCGGTACGGGTGAGCTTGCCCTCTTGGAAACCCCAGTATTCGAGGTCGAAGATGTGCGCCTGATCCGCCGGACGATAGCCGCCGAGCGCCTCGGCCAACCGGACAGCACGCATGGTATGCCGGGTGATCTCGGCGGTGATGCCGGCTTGGTTCGCGTCGCGGCCGAACGCGACCAGGCCGAGCTCGGGATCGAGCACGACCCGGGGCGCCGGATCATGCTCGATCAGTTCGCGCCCCTGTCTGGCCTGGCCGGCTTGGAACCAGTCATGTTCGTGGCTCGCATATTCGTCGAGATCGGTTCCCATGCACGGCGTGTTGCGCGTCCAGATGACGTGATCAGGAGTCAGCGGGCCTCGGCAGATCGCCTGCATCAGTCTGGAATCTGCGATGAATGACCTTGTGGTGGCGCTGTCGTCCACGACTGCGTGAAGGGGACGAACCGCAAGCCGGGAAACCTCGTGGCGTAGCGCTGAGATCTGCTCACTGGGCGATGTCGGTGCACTGTCGGCCGGCTGCGCGACGTCGGGCAGCCGAATCTCGGACAGTACCTCGCGGGCCCGCCCGATGATGGCCCGGTGCCGATCCAGTGCTTCGACCGGCGAATCCCCGACCGTGAACAGCCCATGACCTTGGAGGAACAGGCCTACCGTCCGGTCGGTCGCCGCGGCGGTCCAGGCTTTCGCGCACGCGGCCACCAACTGAGGGCCGGGCATCGCGTAGTCGACGATCACACAGTCGCCCAGCACGTCGGGGAGCAGCGCCCTGCCATTGACGCTGTTGGACAGGATCAGCAGATCGTCCGAGTGGGAATGCAGCACGGCGGTCTGCGGCAACAGGGCATGGACGAGCGTCTCCACAGACGGATCCGGGGCCGCGGCGTCAACCAGCGCGCACCGCAATTCACCGAGCAGCGCCGACTCTGGGACATGCACCGGGGGCAGCAACTCGCGAACACGATCGAGTCGCAGCGGCGCGAAACCGTCAGGCGTGATCGTGGCGAGATCATGCCCGCTGCCCTTCACCCATAAGACGGGCACGTCACGACCGGTGATGTCGCGATAGCTGCTCTTGACGGAAGTGTTTCCGCCACCTCCCAGCACCAGCCTGTCATCGGCGCCGAGCGCGCGCGATGCCTCGGCCAGTTCGAGCAGTAGCGGATCCGATTCAGCGAGTCTTGCCATCTCAACTCCATCGTTGCCAAGTTGCTTTACAAGTTAGGCGGAAGAGTTGCAGGCGTCAAGAGAAGGGAAGAGGCCTGGTCAGTTCGATTTGCGGTAGACGGTGAAGTTGTAGCGATTTTCGATGAAGTAGGTTCGCGAGTAAAGGACCAAACGATCCGCGCTGTCGTAGTGCAATTGGTTGAGCAGGACGAATAGATCGTGGGCGGCGGCTTCGCGTCCCCACCCTATGTGCTGGGAGTGCACGGCATGGATTTCAGCTTCGCCGTAACTTGGGTCAATCCCGAGTTGGCTACGGAAGAAGTTGAAGAGTGAGCCCTCCAGCCGGCCATCGTCGAAATCCTTGGGCAGTATCTGCGCCGGGATCAGATCATACGAGTAGGCGACCACCTCGCCATCCGCGAGGATCGTTCGGCGTAGCTCGAGTACTTCTGACTCCGTCGGACACGACATGATGACCGCTTCTTCGGGCAACACCCGGCGTCGGATGCGGCTGAAATAGATCATTCCGGGCGTCTTGCCCGTCGAGCGGATCGAGTCGGTGATGGAGCCAAGCCGTTCCAGACCGGCTTTCACGGTGGGCGGATCGGTGACGAAGGTACCCAGGCCATGTTGGGTGCGCACCAAGGACAGCGCTTGTAGTTCACGCAAGGCGGCGCGCACGGTTGGCCGCGAAGCGCCGAACCGAGTAGCCAGCTCTGTTTCGGAAGGAAGTTTGGAGCCTACCGGATAGTTTCCGGCGGCCAGTTCGCCGCGTAGTTCGCCGGAGATGCGCGACACGAGGGTGGCGCGTCCTGTCACGGCTTCACCTCAATCCCTGCCGCCGGTGCAACGTTTCACTGGTCCAAAGCCTAAAGCCATCCTCTTCGGCCTGCTGGGTGACCCTGCGGTCGGTGCTCGAGTGCCGGATGGCTACCGACTCGGTCATCTTAAATCTTCACTGTACTTGGAAAATAAAGTATTGACATGTTGAACAACTTGTACTTACTCTCGAACCAGGTTGAAACGGACGATGCGGTTCGCAGGAGGCACGATGGTCAGCGCACTCAGGTGGATCGATGAGGACTCTTCACTGGAACTCATCGATCAGACACAGCTTCCGGGGGAAACCCGGCTGCTGCAGATCACCACGACCGATGCACTTGTCAGAGCGATAGAAGACCTGGCGGTGCGTGGTGCTCCGGCGCTCGGCGTTGCGGGGGCATTCGGGGTCGCAATCGCGATGCAGCAGGGTGCAGCACAGGGCTGGGACGCCGACCGGATCCAGACCGAGATCGATCGCATCAGGCACGCTCGTCCGACCGCCGTCAACCTGGCCTGGGGCGTCGACCAAGTGCGTCCTCTGGTCGGAGAAGGCCTCGGCGCCGTGGTTGGCGCAGCCAAGCAGATTGCGCAGGCCGACGAGAGTGCCAACCGGGAGCTGTCCCGGCTCGGAGCGGACTGGATCCTTACGCACTGCCCGACGGACAAACTTCGCGTCATCACCCACTGCAATACCGGCGCTCTGGCGACCAGCGCCTGGGGAACCGCATACGGGATCATCCACGAGTTGCATGACCGCGGAAAGTTGGGTCTGGTCTACGCGGACGAGACCCGTCCGCTGCTGCAGGGGTCCCGGCTGACGAGCTGGGAGCTCGTCCAGGACGGAATCGAGCACGTCGTCGAGGCAGATGGTGCGGCCTCGAGCACGATTCTCCGTGGACTGGTCGATGTCGCCATCATCGGGGCTGACCGGATAGCGGCCAATGGCGACACCGCGAACAAGATCGGATCGGTTGCTCTCGCGCTGGCCTGCCAACGCGCCGGCATACCGTTCATCGTTGCCGCCCCTTACTCGACTGTCGATCTGAGCACTGCGTCCGGAGAGCAGATCCATGTCGAGCAACGCGATGAAGCGGAGGTGCTGGGTTTCGGTGCGGTCCGCACCACGCCCGCGCAGTCCAGGGGGTTCAACCCGGCCTTCGACGTCACGCCCCACGACCTGATCTCGGCAATCGCCACCGAAAAAGGCATCGCCGAGCCCGCACACGATCCCCGGCCACGAATGATGGCCGAGCTAGACAGCTGAACTACAAGGAGACATCATGAACAAGCCGCGTTTGGTAGGTGCGCTCGGGCTGGCCCTGATCTTGGGAGCCAGCGGCTGTAGCCAGGGTGGAGACGCCGCCTCGAGTTCACCACAGAATCAAGATTCCGGCTCCGTCGCGACGGCTTCGGCTCCAATGCCGTCTCCCTTCGATGGCGACCCTGTGCACATCGCCATCGTCCAGAACACCGGGCAAGGCGACTATTTCCAGCAGTATCTCAACGGCACCAGGTTGCAGGCCGAGGCTCTCAATATGGAGTTGGATGTCTATGACGCTCAGGGTGACAATGCGACCCAGGCAAGCCAGCTCGACCAGGCCATCGCCTCGGGGGCGCAGGGAATCATCGTGCGTCACGGATTCGCCGATACCTTGTGCCCTGGCGTAAACAAGGCACTGGAAGCAGGCATCTCGGTGGTCATCTATGACGTCGAGATCCAGACCTGTGCGCCGGATGCCGTGCAGACCCAGCAGTCCGACGCGGTGATGGCCAGTCTGGTGCTCGATCAGATGCTTGCCGATGTCGGTCCCGACCAAGATGTCGGATATGTCAATGTCGCCGGCATCGCACCTCTCGATCGTCGTGACGTCGTCTGGCAGCAATACACCGCAGACAACAACTGGAATGTGCTTTTCAAGACCGGAAAGTACACCACCTCGTCGGCCACCGATTCTGCGCCGATGGTAGACAATGCACTGAAGGCCAATCCGGACATTAGTGCCATCTACGCACCCTACGATGAGCTGACCAAGGGGACTCTATCCGCCTTGGAACAGAATCCTGATCTGGCCGGAAAAGTGAAGGTATACGGCGCGGATATCTCAACGGCGGATATCGAGCTCATGATCGCCGATAACAGCCCTTGGGTTGCCACCGGAGCCACCGATCCCAATGCAATCGGTGCGGCGGTGACTCGCACCTTGGCGCTCGACATGGCGGGTCAGCTCGATACCTTGAACGTCGAATTTCCGCCCATTCTGGTGACTCAGGACATGCTTCGCGAAAAGAATATCAAGAATATGGACGATCTACGTGCCGCCGAGCCCGACTTGAATATCTCTTCGGAATCGTCAGCGGATTGGATTCCGGTCGTCACGTTCTAGTCAATTCACAATGGAGCCAACGATGGACGAAGAATCTCTGAGCGTTTCTGACAGGCTGGTTGGCCCGGCTTTGGAACTGCGCGATGTCACCAAGGCATTCGGGCCCAACCAGGTACTCAAGGGCGTCAGTCTGGAATTGCGTCCCGGCCAGGTCACCGCCTTGCTCGGCGCGAACGGGGCGGGCAAGTCGACGCTGATCAAGATCCTCGCCGGGGTCTATGAGATGGACGCGGGCGAGATCATCTCCGTCGGCCGGCCGGTGGTGATCGATTCGCCGTCGACTGCCGCCCAGAACGGCATCCAGACCGTCCATCAGCGCGTCGATGAGTCAATCGTGCCGGGGCTCACGGTTGCCGAGAATCTGCTCTTCGAAGACATCGTCCATGACCAGGTGAAACGTATCGGGTCGATTCGCAGTTACCTGCCGCTCGCTCGGCAGGTTGCTGCGACCCTCAACCTCGGCTGGCCGGATTCGAAGCTTCGTGCAGATGCATTCGAACTGGGTATCGCGGACGCCCAGCTACTGCTGCTGGCCCGGGCGTTGTCGAAGCGTCCATCGGTGCTGATCCTCGACGAGCCGACCTCCACGTTGTCGCAATCCGAGGCCGAGCGGCTCTTCGAGGTCGTTCGCGAGTTGCGCGACCGCGGTGTCGCCATCTTGTACGTTTCGCACCATCTCAGCGAGATCGGTCACCTCGCGGATGACCTGGTCGTGTTGCGCGACGGGCAGATCAAAGACCGGCAGGCCGCCCCGATCAACCTCAACCAGGCGGTCAAATCGATGCTCGGCACCGACGTATTCGTCGAAGTGCAGCAAGTCACCGAGGCCAGAGGAAACGATATCGCGCTCGAATTGCACGGTATTCAGTTGCTGAAACGCTCGCAGCCCTTCGATCTGGAATTGCGTTACGGCGAAGTCACCGGAGTGCTGGGACTGTTGGGTGCCGGAAAATCTGAATTGGCACGGGCGATTTTCGGCGTTGACCAGGCGTTCTCGGGAGATATGAGCTTCAAGGGCCGTCCTTATAGACCGCGCAACTCTCGCGACGCCGTGCATGCCGGCATCTATCTCGTGCCGGAAGACCGCGCAGCCGAGGCAATGCTGCCGGGCTGGTCATTGCAACGCACCATGACCTTGCCATTCATGAGCAAGATGAGCTCTGCAGGAGTGATAAACAATCAGCGTGAACGCAAACGTGCCCAATCGGTCATCGGCAATTGTTCGATAGTTTGCATCGGTCCCGAACAATCCATGGATTCTCTATCGGGTGGTAATCAGCAAAAGGTGATAGTCGGACGCTGGCTGGCCGGCAGCCCCGACGTGCTATTAATGGACGAGCCCTTCCGCGGCGTCGATATCGGTGCCAGAAGGGATCTCTCGGAAAAAGCTAGACAAGCCGCCCATGAGGGGGCCTGCGTGGTGGTTTTTTCCAGCGACATCGATGAGATCCGCGAAGTCGCCGATCGCATTCTCGTGCTCGTTGAGGGCCGCATCACCCTCGACAGCTATTCATCCGAGACAAATCCAAACATCATCATGGCAAGCATGTCGGAGGTGGCATGACATGACGGAGCAGACCAAGGTGGCTGTGCCTCACGACACCAGTGGCGAGAAGACTCGTCCGGGAGCAAGGGATGAGCTCGATCTCGGGTCGAAGATCCGCGATTGGGTCGTCAGGTATGGGTTCGTTGCAGTGACGATCGTCCTCTTTGTCTATTTCGCAGCCACCGAGCCGGCCTTTCGGACGAGCCCAGCGATCTTGTCGATGCTGAAGTTCGCGTCGACCACGGCCATTCTCGGGCTGGCGATGACATTCGCGATGGTGGTCGGCGGCATGGACATGTCGATCGGTTCTCAGGCCGGGCTGGCCGTTCAGCTTGCCGCGATGACCATGGTCTTCTACAACATGACCGGTGGCACGGCGATCGTTATCGTCCTTATCGCGGGACTGATCGTCGGTGCAGTCAACGCCGTATTAATCGTGGTCTGTAAGATTCCCGATCTGCTGGCGACGCTCGCGATGATGTTCGTCATTCAAGGTGCCAAGCTGATCCCCGTCGACGGGCAATCGGTCTCTGCCGGCATGGTGATGAGCAACGGGTCTCAGGCGCCCGGCAAGTTCACACAAGGCTTCTTGATGCTCGACCGCGGCACCGTTGGGCCGATTCCCATGCCGGTGGTCATCATGTTGGTGCTGACGATTGCATCCTGGTTCTTTCTCAGCCGCACCAAATGGGGCCGACTGATGTACGCGGTGGGCGCGAACCCGGAAGCCGCCAGACTCGCCGGTGTCCGAGTCGGATGGATGCGTGCTGCCGCTTACATCATCTGTGCGGAACTAGCCGCCATCGCCGGACTGATTCTGGTATCGCGAATCGGCCAGGGAGACGTCAACGCGGGATCGTCGAGTCTGCTCGAGGCAGTTGCCGTCGCATTGGTCGGCACCTCGGTTCTCGGTATGAACAAGCCGAACCCATGGGGCACCCTGCTCGGCGCATTGCTGGTGGGCATCGTTTTGACCGGCCTCACGATGAAGGGCTTCCAGTACTACTACCAAGACACCTCCAAAGGGCTGGTCTTGGTGCTCGCGCTGCTCTTCTCGTACACGGTTTCCCGTAAGAAGGTGCGCTATACCCCGGCAACTTAATTCCGTCGAGCAATCAATGATGAAAGGCGCGAAACAATGGCGGATTATGAATTCTTGAACAAAGACAATTTGGCCGATTACATCAGATCGAAGCCGGAACTGTCGTCACGGATCAACGCGGACGACATCGCCAAGTTCGAAGAAGTCGGTGACGGAAACCTCAATATGGTCTTCTTGCTGGCCGATTCGGAGGGAAAGCGGCTGTGTATCAAGCAGGCCTTGCCCTATGTCAGAATGACCGGCGAAGGCTGGCCGATGACCCCCGACCGTGCCCGACATGAGGCGTTGGCGCTCTCCACCCATCATGAGCTGACCCCGGATTTGGTGCCTGAGCTTTATCTCTATGACCCTCAGCGTTACATCATCGCGATGCAGGATCTGAGCGACCACAAGGTCTGGCGGCAGGCGCTGTGCGACGGCGAGATCAACGATGGTGCCGCTGAAGCGATGGGCCGATATGTTGGCGCGGTGGCCTTCGGGACTTCACTGTTTGCGCTGGAGCGCCAGGAGTACGCGGACGCGATCGCCGAGGCCCTCAATCCTGAAATCTGCACCATCACAGAAGATCTGGTTTTCACCGAGCCCCTGGTGGATGCCGGACGCAATGTGGTGCTCGATGCGAACGTGCCGGACATGTTGGCTTTCCAGCAAGATCGGGAGATGTTCGACGCCATGGGATACGCCAAGTGGGCGTTCATGACCCGTACCGAAGCGCTGATCCACGGTGATCTGCATACCGGGTCGGTTTTCGTCCGGAACGAGCCCGGCACCCGGAGAGTCGATTCGGTGAAGGCCTTCGACTCCGAGTTCTCGTTCTACGGTCCGCTGGCCTTCGATCTCGGCGCACTGTTCGCCAACTATATTGCTGCTGCGGCCAGGGCATACGCGCTCGGCGAGGACGATCGGGCCGGTTGGCGCCTGAGCTTGATCGAACAGACCTGGGAGGCATTCGAGGCCGAATTCCGGGACCGCTGGCCCGATCGGCGTGATCCCAGGGTCTGGGGAGACGACTTTCTGGAATCGCGGCTGGCCACCTGGCAGTCGGAGGCATGGCTGTTCGCGGCAGCGAAGATGTCGCGCCGCATCATCGGGGCGGCCAAGAACAAGGATATCGAATCGCTGCCGGAGCATCTTCGCGAAGGCGCCGCCCGCGGCATTCTGAATATCTCACGGCAGGCAGTGCGGCAACGCGATTCCGACCACAGCCCGACAGCGCTGGCGGAGCTCTCGGCCCAGATCCTCACATCCGATCGCACCGGCTAGGCACTGTGGCCCAGCCTCTCAGCGGCTCTCGTGCATCAACTGGACCAGGTCACGCGACAGCTTCGAGGTCATGATGTCGTCCGCGAAACCGGGCAGCGCGATCCGCCAGTTCGGATAGCTGTCGACCGTGCCGGGCATGTTGGGGCGCTCGGCGACCATCGCGGCGTCGTCGATATTGACCACGATCATGATCGAGTCCGCGTTCGACAGCATCCGGTACCGGGCCATCACCGCCGACTTGATCTCGCCGGTCTTCATGGACGCCGGGTCCTGCTCGGGGTCAATCTGCGCCATTTCGGCAAGTGAGCGGCGCGTACGCTCGATCTGATCCCAATCGGCGTTCTTGCCGATTCGTTTCAGGTCCGCCACATCGCTGCCGGTCAACAGACCCGCCACACTCACCTGATCGTGAGTCGAGCTGGTGCCCACACCGAGCATCGGGAAGTCGTCGATCGGCGTCCGCATCCCCGAGCGGTTGCCCAGCATGCCGATGTCCTCCATCGTCTCGCGCACCCCGGACGCCACCGTGCCCATGTCCTCACCGACGATCCAGGCATCGGCCCGCATGGCCTCCAACCGCAGAATCGCCAGATAGGCGTCCACCGGGTAGTAGACGTAGACGCCGTCGGCAGCCCCAGCGATGATCGGCACCCAGTAGAGCCGCCACAGCTGCATCACATGGTCCATTCGCAGGCTGCCGGCATAGGCGAGCGCGGCATGCACCATCTCGATGAACGGGGCGAAATCGGCCTGCACCATCGACTGGGGGTTGAACGGCGGCAGACCCCAGCGCTGGCCCTCGGTGTTGTGCGAGTCGGGAGGAGCGCCGATCTCGAAGTTGAAGTTCAGCAGATCTTGAAAGGCCCAGGCGTCCGCGCTGCCGGCATCGAATCCGACGGCCAGATCTGCGATCACGTCGACGCCGAAGCTGCACGCCTCTTGATACTGCACAGCCGCCACCCACTGCGCCCAAACATGAAAACGGACGCGCTCGGCATGCTCGGCGGCAAACTCGACGACTCCGGGAGAATCCGGACGACGCAACCGGTCGGGCCAGGTGTGCCAGTTGCTGTTCTGCTGGGTCTCGGCAATGACCGACCAAATGGCGAAGCGCTGCAACTGCTGGCCGTGCTGATCACGCCAGGCCTTGAACTCGACGTTCGGCTCGTCCTTCACCTGCTCGAAGATGCGCTCCAGAGCCTCGAGTTTGAGCGCCCAGACGGCGTCCCGGTCGATGATCCGGTCATTGTTGAGCGCGCGTCCCTTGGCGTCCAGGTCCGACAGATTGACCCGCTCGGCACCGAATGCGCGTCCGGGAGCCACATGCAGCAGGTTCAGGAACAGTCTGGACGCGGGGGAGTACGGGGAGGGCTGCGGCGAGGACAGTGGTGCGATCGCGTGCACCGGCGAGACCTGAACGCACGATGCGCCCTGGCTAGCGGCGACCCGGCAGATCAGGCCGAGATCGCGGAAGTCGCCGATGCCCCATGAGCGCCGGGTACGCGTCGCATACAGCTGAATCTGCCAGCCCCAGCCGCGCTCGGGCACCTTCAGCCGATCGGGGGCGGCGATGACGAACCTGCGCACGCCCTCGCGGGTGTAGAGAATGTGATAGCCGGGGGCGTCGACGACGCCGTGCACCTGCACATTGAAACCGTCCTCCAGAATCAACGTGCCGAACAGCTCCGGATGCCAGCGTCCCGGCGTACACACGATGGGGGCGCCGGTGCCGGCGAGGCCGTCCGGGTCGGGAAAACTGTCGTCCACCATCCGCAGGGTTTTCGTGGGCGTGTCCACCCAGTTGCCCGAGGTGTTCTGGTAGCCGAAGGAGACTCCCAAGGGAGCCAGCTTCGCCACGAGTTCTTCGCGATTCTCGCTCAGGGCGGAGTCACTACGGTTCTGCGTGGTATTCAGTACAGTCACGATCCCGTGTCTTTCGTTGAGAACTTGCACTGCAGCCTAGTGTGCCGTGTGCTCAAAGGTTTCAGCGACCGCATAGCGGAGCGTCCGTTGCAAGATCATATAGCCATCTGCCGTGCCGGACGCCGGGGGCCTGCGTGCACGACGCCTGTGCACGAACTCCTAAACTGTGCCCATGCCGATGCTCTTCGTCGATCTCGACAACACGCTGTCCGACCGAGCGTCCTCCTTTCAACGGTGGGCCACGAACTACCTGATCGAGCGCTTCGGCCATGCGGACGAGCAGTTGATCGACAAGATGACGGTGGCCGACGGTGACGGACTGCGGGCCAAGTCCGACGTCGCGGCCGATCTCGCCGAGATTCTCGACCTCTCGGCCTCCGAGCAGGCCGACATCATCGCGGTGCTCAGGGCAGGCACGCTCGACGAGCTTCGGCCCACTCCGGGCATCACCGAGGCACTGGACGCCGCCCGGGCTTCGGGCTATGAGCCCTTCATCGTCACCAACGGGCGGCCATCCCAACAGGAGGGCAAGGTCGCCAAACTCGGGCTGGCCGGCCACATCGCCGGCATGATCGTCAGCGAGGCGGCCGGGGTGAGCAAGCCCGATCCGGAGATCTTCGAGATGGCGGCGCGCCAGGCCGGTGGGGTGCTCGAAGGCGGTTGGATGATCGGTGACTCGGCCGATGCCGACATCTGCGGGGCGGTTGCCGCCGGGCTGAAATCGGTCTGGCTGCGCCGCGGACGCGAATATCCGCAGGCTTCGCCCGAGCCCACGTTTATCGCGGACTCGTTCGTGGAGGCGGTCGGCCGGGTATTGAGCGTGTAGCTGAGCCGGCACTGCCTGGTGCTTGTTTCTCAGTAGGCCTCAACGACGGTTGCTAGCGTGGATTTGCAGGGCTTTGGCCCGGCACATCACCTTCGGATGGGAATCTTCGATGCTCAATGCGGTACTGGCAGCGCTCTGCTGGTGGTTGTACGTGCGGACGAAACGGACCGACCCCAGGCAGCTACGGATGGCCTGGTGGTTCTTGCTGGCCTGTTGGTTCACTGTGTTGGCGGCCACCGAGGTCGCCTTCTACTTTCTGCCGATCGTCGCGGCGTTGCTCGCGGTCGTTCTGCTGGCTCCCTTCTCAGTGTTCGTCCTCGCCGGGATACTGCTCAGCAACGGGCTTCAGATGTTCCGCAAGGAGGGCCGCTCGCTGGGCAATTCGCTTGCGGGCTTGCTCGGTCTCGCGCTGGTCGTGCTGCCGGTGGCCGGTGTCGCCGGCCTGCTGCTGACCAGGAACCAAGGATTCGGCATCTGGCTGGGATTCGCCCTGCTCTTCCTCTACGGCGCCGCCCAATTGGGTATCAGCTTCCTGGTTTTCTGGACCTTCGCCAAGCTTTACGCCCGCATTCCACCCAGGCCCCACCCGGACGCGGTAGTCGTGTTGGGCAGCGGTCTGATGGCCGGCGGCCAGGTGCCGCAGCTGCTCGCCAATCGTCTCGATCGCGGGCGGGCGGCCTATGATGCGGCTCTTGCCGGAACGCTTTCCGGCCCCCGGATCGCTGCGCTCGGCGATCCGGCCCGCACACTGCCTACGTCACGGGCATTACCCACCCCGTCGGGGAGCGCCGACCTGATCTCATCGTCAGGCATGGGCAATGAGGCGGGCAATGAGCGCCATGAATCGCAGGTGGGCCGCGAAGGCTCCCAGCAACTCTTCATGATCCCGTCGGGCGGAAAGGGCAGCGATGAGCAGCGATCCGAATCGTCCGCGATGGCTGAGTATCTCGTCGAGCAGGGCATGAATCCCGCAAATTTGGTGCTGGAGGAAAACTCCGCCAACACCGAGCAGAACCTGATCTTTTCCCGTGCCGCCGCCGATCAGGCCAAACTCGCCCACGCGGATCACTCCGCGTCCAGACAACTGCTGGTGGTCACCAACGGCTACCACGTGCCCCGCGCCGCGCTGCTCTCCCGCCAGGTGAACGTGGACGCCGATGTCGTCGGCGCCCCCACCGCCCGCTACTTCGTGCCGAGCGCCTTCATCCGCGAATTCATCGCGGTCGTGAAAATGCACTGGAAGCTGCAATTGGGCATCGCCGTCCCCGGCGTCCTTGCGGGCCTCGCGATCATCGTCATGGCGATTTTCCAGTTCTGAACCGCCCACGACGGCGTCTGGGCGTGACTAACCTGGTAGGCAATCCCGACGGAGGGTTGTTGCCATGAAGATCAGACCAGCTGCAGTAGCCGGCACCTTCTATCCCGCCGATCCGCGCGCTTTGGCGTCGATGGTCGGCCAGTTGCTCGACGATGCCCGTCCGGACGAGCAGGCCACCCCACCGAAGGCCCTGATCTGCCCGCACGCCGGATATATCTATTCGGGATCCACCGCCGCGCTCGGCTACGCGTCCCTGCGCCCGGACAAGCATCCGATCGCCCGGGTAGTCATCGCCGGGCCCGCCCACCGGGTGGGCATCCGCGGTATCGCCCTTCCCGGGGTGGACGCGATGGCCACGCCCCTGGGTGAGGTGCCGCTCGATCTTGAGCTCTGTCAGCAGATCAGCAAACTGGACGACGTTGATATCCGCCCCGACGTGCACGCCGAAGAACATAGTGTCGAGGTGCAGCTGCCGTTCCTGCAAAGCGTCCTCGGCGAGTTCACCGTCGTGCCGCTGGTGGTCGGCGACGCCTCACCCGACGCGGTCGCCGATGTGCTCGAAGCATGCGCCGGTGGCCCGGAGACGCTGCTGGTCATCAGCTCGGATCTGTCGCACTATCACCCGTACGACGAGGCCAAACATATGGACGCCGAGACACTGGCCGCCATCTGCGCACTGCGCGGGCCGATCAGCGCCCACCGCGCCTGCGGGGCCCACCCGATCAACGGCCTGCTGACGTTCGCCGGGCGCCACGACCTGCATCCCGTGCTGCTCGGCTCCCGCAATTCGGGCGACACGGCCGGCGACAAGGGGCGAGTGGTCGGCTACGCCTCGCTCGCCTGGTATCAGGAGTGAGGCCCGCATGCTGCCTGCCGATGCCGGCGAGATCCTGCTGCCGCTGGCCCGCTCAGCCATAGCGTTGGCCCTTCATCAGGACGCGCCCGCGGCCGGTGAGGCCCGCTGGCTGGACGATCCCGGTGCGAGCTTCGTCACCTTGACCATCGGCGGCAGGCTGCGCGGCTGCATCGGAAGCCTGGAGGCCTATCGGGCGCTCGGCGAAGACGTGGCGTCCAATGCCCGGGCCGCGGCCTTCCACGATCCCAGGTTTGCGCCGGTCTCCGCGTCCGAATACCCGGATATCGATATCGAGGTCTCGGTGCTGAGCCCGCCCGAGCCAATGCCCGTGACCAGCCGGGCCGACGCCCTTGCCCAGCTGCGCCCGGGTGCCGATGGATTGATCGTGAGCGAAGGACGACATCGCGCGACGTTCCTGCCGCAGATCTGGGAGCAGCTGCCGAGCCCGGACGAGTTCTTGCGGGCCCTGCTGCGCAAGGCAGGCCTGCCGCCCGAACACTGGTCCGGGCACCTCGAACTGGCCCGCTACACCGTCCAGAAATGGGCCGAACAATAATCGGCCAACCCTGGTATTGACCTCCGGAATCGATGAGCGAGAATGGAAGGTACCCGGGCGAAGGATCACTCAACGAGGGGGCCGGATCCGTGGAACCTGAGGCGAGATACTGGCATCGAACCCAAGACCAACGTGTGCAGTGTGATCTGTGCCCGCGAGAATGCCGACTGCGGCCAGGCCAGCGAGGCTTCTGTTTCGTCCGCGAGAACCAGGACGATCGCCTCGTGTTGACCACCTACGGGCGCTCGTCCGGCTTTTGCGTGGACCCCATAGAGAAGAAGCCGCTCAATCATTTCCTGCCGGGCAGCCGAGTCTTCAGCTTCGGCACGGCGGGCTGCAACCTGGGATGCAAGTACTGCCAGAACTGGGAGATCAGCACCTCGCGCGAGATGAGGCTGCTCGCCGAAGAAGCAACGCCGGCGCAGATCGCCGAAGCCGCGGTGGAATGGGACTGTTCCGCAGTCGCATTCACCTATAACGATCCGGTGATCTTCGCCGAATATGCGATCGACACCGCGCTGGCCTGCCGCGAGCGGCAAGTGGCGACCGTCGCGGTCACCGCCGGCTACCTCAATCCCGATGCCAGAAGCGATTTCTTCGCCGTGATGGACGCCGCGAACATCGACCTCAAGGGGTTCTCCGACAGCTTCTATCAGAAGCTCACCGGCGGACGCCTGCGCCCGGTGCTCGACACGATCAGCTACGCCGTCAACCAGACGGATACCTGGGTGGAACTCACCACCCTGCTGATTCCCGGCCACAACGACGGATCCAGCGATCTGCGGTCGATGTGCGAGTGGATCATGACCGAGCTCGGGCCGGATGTGCCGGTGCACTTCACCGCCTTCCACCCTGCCAACCGGATGCGCGAGCTACCCGGCACGCCGTTGCGGACCCTCGCCCGGGCCAGAGCCATTGCGTTGGACGCCGGGCTGCACCACGTCTACACCGGCAATGTGGACGACCCGGAGGGCGAGACGACCTTCTGCCCGAATTGCTCGACCCCGGTGATCAGGCGCAATCGTTATCTGATCGACTCCTATCAGCTGGACGCCGATGGACGCTGCGCGATGTGCGGAACCCGGATCGCCGGCAGGTTCGCCGATCCGGGCCGAGGCAAGCGGCGGCTCCGGTTGCCGCAGCGCGTCGCGATGAGCTGAGCGGCCAGGCCGGGCGCTAATAGTCCGGCTCATCCAGCAACCAGGTAGCACGTTTGCGGCGCAGTTGAACGGCGGGCGCCGCCGGGTCGCCTATCGTCTGCTCGGCGAGCCAATGTGCTCTGGCTTCGTCCATCAGATGGCCGGGCAGCCGTCCGGAAGCGTTGACGACCCGCCACCACGGTGTGTCGGAGGCATCGGTGGCCATGATGCGTCCAACCTGACGGGGACCGGTGCCGACCAACTCGGCGATATCGCCGTAGGTGACCACGGTGCCCGGCGGAATCCGCCGCACGGCACGGCGCACCCGCTCGGCCAGTTCGTCCATGTCGTCCACCCTTTGATGTTCGCACAGTGCCGGTTGATGGTTACACACTGCCGGGCCGGCCCACGCCACGCCGTGAACCGGCTGTGTTTGCTCTGTCAGTGGGCCGTGCTTGACTGGGGAGCATGTTCGGACGACTCGCATCGCTGCTCGTGGTCCTCCTGCTGGTGGCAGGCTGCTCCTCGTCGGAGTCCGCCTCACCGAATCAGGAGGACACCCAGGCGAGCCCCGCGGCCAGCGCAACCCCTACTCCCACCCCGACACCGACTCCCACGCTGCCCGGAGGAGGCCGCGAACTGTTCCCGGACTACCGGTTGTGCGGGTATGTGGGTTATCCGGGTGCCGAGGGCCAGGGCCGGCTGGGCATCGGAGATCTCGAGGAGCGGATGACCGAGCTGCAGGGCGCCTGCGCGCCCTATGCGGGTGACCGGGCGGTGATGCCGGTGATGGAGCTCATCGCCGTGACCGTGCAGCCCGAGCCTGGGCCGGACGGCCTGTGGCGCGAACGCATCGATCCGAGCGTCATCGATCAGTGGCTGGCCACCGCCCGCGAACACGGTGCCCTGCTGCTGCTCGACATCCAGCCAGGCCAGGCCAACTTCATGGACGAGCTGAAGGCGCTGGAACCGTACCTGAGCGAGCCCGATGTGGGTGTCGCCCTCGACCCCGAATGGGCGATGGGCCCGGGCGAGATACCGATGCAGAGCTTCGGCTCGATCTCGGGGGCCGAACTCGACGAGATCGCCGGCTACTTGTCCGGGCTGGTCGAAGACAACAACCTGCCCGAAAAGGTGATGCTCTACCACATCTTGCATCCGACGATCATCAGCGGCGAGGAAGCGCTGACCGATCACCCGGGCATCGTCCAGATCAAGAGCGTGGACGGCATCGGCTCCCCCGAAGCCAAGATCTCCACCTATCAGCAGGTGGCCGCGACGGTGCCCCCGCACGTATACATGGGCTTCAAGCTCTTCTACGACGAGGACGTGCAGACCAGCGGTGTGCTGATGACCCCGGACGAGGTGCTGGCGCTGTCGCCGGTCCCCGATTACGTGCTGTACGAGTGATCGGCGCGTCACCGATAGACCGGGCGGGTCTGGTCGTCCACCCAATTGAGGTAGTCGGCCGATCCGCCGATGATCGGCAGCGCGATGATCTCGGGCGCGTCGTAGATATGCACCTCACGTACCTGCTCGATCAGTTCATCAAGCAGTGCGGTGCGAGTCTTCACCAACATCAGAACCTCGGGTTCGTGATGCACCTCGCTCGACCACCGGTAGGTCGATTCGATGGTGGTCATCTGGACGCACGCCCCGAGCCGCAGCTCGATCAGCCGGTCGGCGATCCGTTTCGCCAACTGTTCGTCCCCGGTCGTGATCAGGACGACGCAGAACTCGGAAGACATCGCCACCACCCCTAGGTCGCCGAATGAATCGGGCTGGGCTCGAAACGGCGGATTCGGTCGGCGAGAATCAACTCGGTACGCCGCCATAGCTGGTCGGCGAGATCACGGTCGGCCGCCGTCTTGGACGTGGCACGCACCGAGCGATTCACAAAGTAGCGGTCGGCCGGGTAGTTGATGCCCGGCGTGCCTTCGGCAAGCCAGACCATGGTGTCGGCTCCCTTCTCGGGGCTGATCATCTGGGAGCCGAAGGCCTGATACATGCGTGCCAGCAGACTCGTCTCGGCTTCCGAGGAGAAATCCGTGCCCACGATGCCGGGATGAAAGGCCACCGCCGACAGGCCCTTGGTGCCACAGCGGCGATTCAGCTCATGCATGTGGAGCACGAGCTCCAATTTGGCGTTGCCATAGGCGACCGACGGTGCGAAGCGGCGTTCTGCGTCCAGATCCCCGATATCGAAACGAGCGAGCAGCTTGTGGGCGACGCTCGAGGTGTTGATCACGGTGGCCCTTGAGGCGGCCAGTCGTTCGGCCAGCAGCCAGGTGAGATACCACGGGGCGAGATAGTTCACCTGGAAGGTGAGTTCGTGGCCGTCGGTGGTCTCGATGCGGTCGTCGCCGAAGGTACCGCCGGCGTTGTTGACCAGCACGTCGATCTGCGGATATTCGGTGAGCAGGTCGGCTGCCAGTTGCTCGACGTCGTCCAGATCGGAGAAATCCGCGAGGAGGTACGGGCTGTGCAGCGGATTGGCCACGGCCGCCGTCTTCTCGGGCGAACGCCCGACCACGATGACCCGATGGCCGCGGTCGGTGAGTTTGCGTGCGGCTGCTGCCCCGATTCCGTCGCTGGCTCCGGTGATGACAATCGTCTTCATGGGGTTCATCGTAGGCAGGCCGTTAGCCGCTAATCCGGCATATCGGTGAAGCGGCTGAAATGGCCTTGGAAGGAGACCGGCAGGGTGTCGGTGCGTCCATTGCGGTGCTTCGCGAGGATCAGGTCGGCCTCACCGGGACGATTGTCCTTCTCATAGAGGTCTTCGCGGTGCAGCAGGATCACGATGTCGGCGTCCTGTTCGAGCGAACCTGATTCACGCAGGTCGCTCATCATCGGCTTCTTGTCGCCGCGCTGCTCGGGGCCACGGTTCAACTGGCTCAACGCCACCACCGGAATGTCGAGCTCTTTGGCGAGCAGTTTGATCTGGCGGCTGAACTCCGAGACCTCCAACTGGCGGCTCTCGACCTTCTTGCCCGAACTCATCAACTGCATGTAGTCGATCACCACGAAACGCAGGTCGTGGCGTTGCTTGAGCCGGCGGGCCTTCGCCCGGATCTCCATCATGGTCAGGTTGGGGGAATCGTCGATGAACAGCGGGGCATCCTCGAACGACTTCGTGCGGGTCACGATCCGGGACCACTCGTCCTCGCCGAGGCTGCCGTTGCGGATCGAGTTCAGCATCACGCCTGCCTCGGCCGACAGCAGACGCATCACGATCTCGGACTGGCTCATCTCCAAGCTGAAGAATGCCGTGGTCAGCTTGTGTTTGATGGCCGCCGAGCGGGCGAAATCGAGAGCCAGCGTCGACTTGCCGACCGCAGGCCGGGCGGCGATGATGATCATCTGTCCGCCGTGCAGGCCGTTGGTCAGCTCGTCGAGCTTCGCAAACCCGGTCGGCACTCCCGAAAGGCCGCCACCGCGGGCTCCGATGGCCTCGATCTCATCGTAGGTGGGCTCCAGCAGTTCGCGCAGCGGCTTGTAGTCCTCGGAGCGTTTCCCTTCGGAGACCTCGTAGATGGTCTGCTGGGCGACGTCGACGATGTTCTCGACCTCACCCTGGCCTTGATAGCCGAGCTGGGCGATCTTGATGGACGCGTCCACCAGGCGGCGCAGCACCGCCTTGTCGTGCACGATCTTCGCGTAGTAGGCGGCATTCGCGGCCACCGAGATGGACGACAACAGGTCGGCCAGATAGACGTGGCCGCCGACCCGGGAGAGTTCGCCGCGCCGGTCGAGCTCGGCGGCGACCGTCACGGGGTCGGCCGGGTCGCCGTGGCCATAGAGGTCGATGACGGCCTGATAGATCAATTCATGTGCCGGACGATAGAAGTCCGCCGGCTTGATGACCTCCAGGACCTCGGCGATCGCGTCCTTGCTCATCAGCATGGCGCCGAGCACGCCCTGCTCGGCCGCGAAATCCTGTGGGGGAGTGCGATCGATTCCGGAGGGTGCGCCGGGCGCATCGTCGTACATCGTGCCCCTCCCTCTCCGGCAAAATCGTTGCTTACGCCATCCACCATTACCAGGTGCTGCCTGTCGAAGGACGCCCCGTCCTAACCCGCTGTCCACGGCAGACTAGAAGCACCGCATCGAGCTGTCAAACGAAGTTATCCACAAGGCTTGTGGAGAACCACGCAAGCCTGTGGAACTCGCCGATCCGTCGGTGGACAACGATGTGGTTAACACTTCGAGCATGACCGAGTTTCATCCAGCAAATGCGACTTGACAAGGTGAAATTGGTGACTCTGCCGGTGTCTCAAAGATTCCTCGGCGTGTCGCGAGATAGTTGCGATCCGGGCGTTTCGCCCACGGCGCGGCCGATGACGCCGCAGGGGTGCAATCGGCTGTCCACAACCAGGACGAAGTTATCCACCTGAGCCGAACAATCGGCGGGCGGTGCGCTGGTGGTGTCGTCCGGTTCATTAGCGGCGCTTTTTGCGAGGTCGGCTGTCAGTGGTATTCGGCTTTGCCGGTCCGGCTGGTCAAGTGACACAATTGCCACATCGACTCTCGCGTCCGATCAGAAAGGAGGTTCTGGTATGCCCAGTGAACCTCCTAGTCCGCGGAATTGATTTCTTCGCACCTTTCCGCAGCTTCGGCCGTTGCCCGGCCACACCCCGCCTCCCCGAAAGATCGAGAGTAGATATGACCACCGATCGTCCTTTTGCCGCACGTGATCAGCCGCCTCGCCTGGGCGGAAATTTCGGTTTCCCGACCCCGGTCAAACGGGTCCCCATCGCCCCCGAACAGCAACCGAGAACCGTCACCGGAAATGCGATCTATGTCGGCGGAAAACGCATCTCGCGTCCCGATTCTCTTGCCGAGGCGGCGGCCCAGCTTCAAGAAATCCCGGGCTCGATGGCCTGGATCGGTCTCTATCAACCCGATTCGGACGATTTGATCGAACTCGGCGAACAATTCGGTTTGCATGAGCTCGCCGTCGAAGATGCCATCTCGGCTCATCAGCGCAGCAAACTCGAGCGCTATGACGAGACCTTGTTCTTGGTGCTGCGGGCGGCCCGCTATATCGACGAGGCAGAAGAGATCGAATTCGGTGAGTTGCACATCTTCAGTGGCGCCAACTTCGTGATCACCGTCCGGCACGGGCGCTCGCCCGATCTGAGCGTGGTGCGCCGCCGGATGGAAGCCGATCCGCAGATGCTTTCCTTCGGGCCTGAAGGCATCGTCTATGCGATTTTGGACGCGGTGGTCGATGGCTATGCGCCGGTGCTCGAAGGTCTGGCCAACGATGTGGAAGAGATCGAGGATCAGGTATTCACCGGCTCGGCCGGCGTCTCGCGGCGTATCTATGAATTGAGCCAGGAAGTCGTCGATTTTCACGAGGCGGTGCGTCCGCTGCGGGCCATTATCGGCGGCTTGGCGGGCGGATTCAGCAAATACGAGGTCTCGGACGACCTGCAGGAATACCTGCGCGACGTGGCCGATCACTCGGCCCGTGCATTGGAGGAAATCGAGGGTTTCCGGACGACTCTCCGCGACGTTTTATCGCTGAATGCGGCGCTTGTCGCGCAGCGGCAAAACGAAGAGATGAAGAGCCTCGCCGAGGCGTCCAATGCCCAGAACGAGGATATGAAGAAGATCTCGGCATGGGCCGGTATCTTATTCGTCCCGACCATGATCACCGGTATCTACGGCATGAACTTCACCCATATGCCGGAGGTGGATTGGGCAGCGGGATATCCCTACGCGATAGGCATGATGCTGATATCGGCCGTCGTGATGTGGCTGGTCTTTCACCGCAAAGGGTGGATCTAGGGCCCTTCGAGACTGCGCTCGAGCAGCGCGTCATAGATCGGCGGAATGCGCAGGGCGTCCGCGGTGAACACGGCGATGACCACGACGGTTGCGACCGGAAGTAGATGCGCCAGACTGCCCGTCATCTCGGCGGTGAGCAGAATCGAGGTGAGCGGGGTCCGCACGCTTGCCGCGAGTACACCGGCCATGCCGCACACCGCCAGAATCGCCTGGTACTGGCCGGGCAGGCCCAGCGTCTGTGCCGCGATCGCGTAACCGGCGCCGGTCAAAGTGCCGATGGCGAGGATAGGCATGAAGATGCCGCCGGGGATTCCTGACCCGAAGCTGGTCGACGTGAAGAGGATCTTTGCGACGAGCAGCAGCGCGACGATGCCGAGCCCGGTCGCCTCGAACTCGGCCCAGCCGATGAGACGCTCACCGCCGCCGAGCACCTGCGGAAGCCACAGGCCGCAGGGCAGTGCGATGAGCAGTGCCACGAATAGCCGCGCTGTCGTCGGCAATTTGCCCAACAGATCTTGGGAGGCGAGCAGCAGCCGATTGACCAGCGAACCCACCAGGCCCGCGACCACTCCCAGTGGCAGCACCACCCACAACAACGGCAGCGTCAGCACGTCGACGGTGCCGAACTGCAAGATCGGGTGCGGTCCGAAGATCGCGGTGGCCACCGCGTCGGCCGCGAGTGCCCCGGTGGACGCGGACGCAATCACCAGCGGCGAGAAGCTGCGATGCAGGCCCTCGATGCCGAACAACATGCCCGAGACGGGGGCGCTGAACGCAGCCGAGAGACCGGCCGCTGCCCCGCTGGTCAGCAGATGATCCTGCTCCTCGGAGGTGGCTCGTAGGGGTTTGGCGAGCAACTGGGCGCTTGCCGCTCCGAGATGAATGGAGGGACCTTCGCGTCCCAACGAGAGCCCGAAGACCGAGCCGATCGTCCCGCCGGCGAAGCGGGCCACCAGCACGGGCAGCGGACGCATCGTCATCTTGTGCTCCAGGATCCCCTTGACCTGCGGAATCCCGGAGCCGGACGACATCGGCTCCCAGACGATCAGCCTCGACGTGGCGAATGCCGCCAATCCGGCAGCTACCATCCAGGCCACGAGCGGCAATGGGCCCTCCGAACCCAGAAACTCGTAGATCCGGCGAGCAACGCCCGAGGTCTCGGCGATCATCGCCCGGTAGGCGCTGCCGATCAGCCCCGCCAGCAGCCCGGCGAGCACCCCATTACGGGCGATCCGCCAGCGGCGCGATCCGAAGAGGTGACGGACCCGGTCAGCGAATGAACTCCATACGGAGCGGGGCGATCGGATCACGGGACAGCAGTCTAAGGCCCTCCGCCCGGATCAGAAGATCTGGTGCATGTTAGCGCGGGTCAGATCGACCAGCTCGTCACCGCGTCCCGACAGCAGGGTGCGCATCGCATAGAGCGCGAAACCCTTCGCCTGGTCGTACTTGACCGACGGCGGAATGGTGAGTTCCTGGCGCTCGGTGACGATGTCGACCAGGGCGGGACCGTCGTAGGCGAAGGCCTTCTTCAACACGGCCTGCAGCTCGTCGGAGCGCTCGACCTTGAACCCCTTCAGCCCGGCCGCGCTGGCGATACCGGCGAGATCCGGGTTGTCGAGACCGGTCGCGGTCGTCACGAAACCACCCGCCTTCATCTCCAACTCGACGAAGTTCAGCGAGGAGTTGTTGAACACGATCACCTTCACCGGCAGCTTGTTCTGGGTGAGGGTCAGCAGCTCGCCGAGCAGCATCTCGACGCCGCCATCACCCGACAGCGCGACGATCTGGCGGCCCGGGAAGGCCGAGGCTGCACCGACCGCCTGGGGCAGCGCATTGGCCATCGAGCCGTGAATGAACGAGCCGATCACCTTGCGCCTGCCGTTCATCTTCAGGTAGCGGGCGGCCCAGATGACCGGGGAGCCGACATCGGGAATGAACACCGCATCATCGGCGGCGATCTCGTCGATCAACTTCGCGACATACTGCGGATGCAGCGGCTGCTTGCCGCGGCGCGGAGTTGCCAGATCGTCCAGCTTGGCGCGGGTCTTCTTGTAATGGCCCAGCGAATCCTTCAAGAAGCTGCGGTTGCGCTCATGCTTGAGATGCGGCAGCAGGGCGTCCACGGTGCCGGCGACGTCACCGACCAGGCCGAGGTCGAGCGGGATCCGGCGTCCGAGGTGCTCGCCGCGCAGATCGATCTGAATGACCTTCGCGTCGTCGGGCAGGAATGGACGGTAGGGGAAGTCGGTGCCCAGCATGAGCAGCGTGTCACAACCCTCCATCGCCCGGTAGCCGGACGCGAACCCGAGCAGACCGGTCATGCCGACATCGAAGGGGTTGTCGTACTCGATGAACTGCTTGGAGCGCAGCGTGTGGACGATCGGGGCCTCCAGCTTGTCGGCCAACGCCACGACCTGATCGTGAGCGTGCTCGGCGCCGGCGCCTGCCAAGATGGTGACCTTCTTGGACTTGTTCAGCAACTCGGCGGCCTGCTTCAGCTCGTCCTCGCCGGGAATCACGCTCGGGGTGGCTGCCCTGACGGCGGTGACCGTCTCGTCCACGGCCTCGGCCAGCGCGACATCGCCGGGGATGACCACGACGGCGACACCCTTCTGGGCGAGCGCGGCCTGCATGGCCGTGCGCATGACGCGCGGCATCTGAACCGGATCGGCGGCGTATTCGACGTAGACGGAGCATTCACGGAAGAGCTCTTGCGGATGCGTCTCCTGGAAATAGCCGGAGCCGATCTCGGAGGTGGGGATGTGCGCGGCGATGGCCAGCACCGGGACGCGGGACCGCTGCGCATCGAAAAGGCCATTGATCAGGTGCAGGTTTCCCGGACCGCAGCTGCCCACGCAGACCGCGAGCTCGCCGGTGAGTGCCGCCTCGGCGCTGGCGGCGAAAGCCGCAGCCTCTTCATGGCGTACATGCACCCAGCCGATACCGGAATCGCGCAGCGCGTCGGTGAAGCCGTTGAGCGAATCTCCCGGAATACCGTAGACCCGCTTCACTCCGCTCGCGGCCAGCGTGTCGACCATGTTCTTGGCTACTGTGACCATTTCTTCTTTCCCACGACGATTGATGAGACTCACGAATAGCGGAGAGTCTGCTTGCAGGACCGATTTTGCCTGCTCGGCAGACACTCACAGCAGATTTGGGGATCTCCTGCGGGTAAGGATACCCTCAGCCCCCTTCGGGTAGCGACGTGAGCCGCCGATGTCCGCCGAGGGCGGACGCGCACGTGGGTGGAGCGGGGCAGACCCGGCCAGATCGGATCTGCCCCACGATTGGAGGTTGCTCGGTGCCGTGGCTCAGAATCCTTGGGCGACCCGGTAGTAGACGGCGCTCCACTTGAGTTCGGACTCGAACTTCGTCTGGGTGGTGTCCTCGTCGATCACGGCGAGTTCGACACCGGCGATCGTGGCGAAATCGCGCCAGGCATCCAACCCGACGGCGGTGGTCATCACGGTGTGGTGGGCGGCGCCGGCCGCCAGCCAGCAGGCGGCCGAGGTCGCCAGATCGGGGGCCGGGTTCCACACGGCGCGAGCCACCGGCAGTTTGGGCAGCGGCTGATCGGGTTCTACGACGTCGACCACATTGGCGGTCAGCCGGAAGCGGTCGCGAAGGTCGCTCAACGCGACCACCAGTCCCGGACGCGGAGTCGCGTTGAAGACCAGCCGCACCGGATCCTCCCGGTCGCCGATGCCCAGCGGATGGATCTCGAGCTTCGGCTTGTCGTCCGAGAGTGAGGGGCAGACCTCGAGCATGTGGGCGCCGAGGATCTTCTGCTCGCCGGGCACAAAGTTGTAGGAGTAGTCCTCCATCAGGCTGGCCCCGCCGGGCAGGCCGTAGCCCATCACCTTGGCGATCCGCACCAGCACCGCGGTCTTCCAGTCACCCTCCGCCCCGAAACCGTAGCCGTCGGCCATCAGCCGCTGCACGGCGAGCCCGGGCAACTGCTTCAGCGCACCGAGATCTTCGAAGGTGTCGGTGAAGGCGGTGGCGCCGACCTGCTCCAGCAGCGTCCGAAGCGCGGCCTCCTGAGCGGCGGCGTAGCGCAGCGATTCGTGGCGTTCGCCCCCGGGCAGCAACTCCGGTACTACGTCGTAGCTCTCGACGTACTCGGCGATCAGGGAGTCGATCTGGAGGTCGGTGACCTCGGCGATGGTATCGGTCAGATCGTTGATGCCCCAGGTGTTGACGGAGGTGCCGAAACGGATCTCGGCCTCGGTCTTGTCGCCCTCGGTGACGGCGACGTAGCGCATGTTGTCGCCGAAACGGGCAAGCGTGAGGTGCTGAGCCGCATCCCAGCCGGCGGCAGCCCGCGACCAGATTCCGATGCGCTGGGTGACCTCATGCTGCCCGGCATAGCCCACCACCGTGGTGCGCGGCACCCCGAGCCGGGTCAGGATGTAGCCGAACTCGCGGTCGCCGTGGGCCGCCTGATTCAGATTCATGAAGTCCATGTCGATGGTGCTCCACGGCAGTTGCTCATGGGCCTGGGTGTGCAGGTGGAGCAGCGGCTTGCGCAGCGCCTCCAAGCCGCGGATCCACATCTTCGCGGGCGAAAACGTGTGCATCCAGCAGATCACGCCGATCACCGAATCGTCCGAGTCGGCGTCCAGCATGGCGCGCAGGATCGTCTCGGAGTCGGTCAGCACCGGACGCCAGACGACCTCGACCGGGATGTCGCCCGAGTCGTTCAGCAGGGCCGCGACCTGCTGAGACTGCTCGGCTACCTGAGCCAGAGTTTCCTCGCCGTAGAGGCCCTGGCTGCCGGTGAGAAGCCAGATTTGCTTGCCTTCGAAGGGGTTCTTCATTGTTTACACCTTTGTCACTAGTGCTGGTGTGGAGAGCTGGTTGGTGATTCTTGATGCGCCCGAAATCTGCTCCCGCGCCCGATATCTCGGGCGCGTCTGCGTATTTCGGGCGCGGATGCGTTGTTCGGACGACCCGCAGGCGACGATCCGCAGCTGGCGGGGTCAGTGCTGGCCGTAGACGTTGGTGTAGCGGTCGTAGAGCCGGTCGATGAGATCCTGGGCGATCGGCAGCGGCTCGCCGAGCTGCCGGGCGACATGCACCGTGTGCGCCACTTCCTCGACCATCGCGGCGGCCTTCACGGCGTCTTCGCCCGACTTGCCGATGGTGAACGGGCCATGGTTCTGCATCAGCACGGCCGGTGAGCGCGACCCCCGCAGGGTCTCGACGATGCCGCGTCCGATGGAGTCATCGCCGATGATGGCGAACGGGCCGACCGGCACCGGGCCACCGAACTCGTCGCCCATCATGGTCAGCACGCAGGGGATCTCCTCGCCGCGCGCGGCCCAGGCGGTGGCATAGGTGGAGTGGGTATGTACTACGCCGTAGACCTCGGCCATGTGCCGGTAGACGTAGGCGTGTGCCGCGGTATCGGACGACGGGGAGTGCTCACCATCGATCAGGTTGCCGTCGAGATCACAGACCACCATGTCTTCGGGGGTCAGCTTGTCGTAGCGGACGCCCGAGGGCTTGATCACCATCAGGTCGGCGGTGTGCAGTCGCTGCGAGACGTTGCCGGCGGTCCAAACCACCAGGTTCCAGCGGGTGAGTTCGGAATGCAACGCGCAGACCTCTGCGCGGGCCTCGGCTATCTCGGCTTGCGTCTCGGCCGAGTAGGCCGCCAGTTCATTCATTTCTTGATCTCCTTCGGTGATGGAAGAGGTTCGTTTGGCGCTACGACGAGCGTTTAGCTGGGCAGCGCCTTGACGGCTGCGCGTTCGGCGGCAAGCCCGGCCTCATAGGCCTCGAGATATCGCTGGTAGCCGGCCACATCTTCACCGGTGGCAGGCATGGACTGTGTGTCGACGGACGCGAAGACGTCCTCGGTGAGAAAGGCGGGCAGGGTGCGGCCCTTGCCACTCACCAGATAGGACGCCAGCACTGCCACGCCCCAGGCTCCTCCTTCGCTCGCGGTGGTCGACACGGCCACCGGGGTGTCGATGGCCGCCGCGAGGAATCGCTGCGCAACTCCCGCGGTGCGGAAGACGCCGCCGTGGGCATACATGGTGTCGAGTGCTACATGTTCTTCTGCGAGGGTTCGCATGCCGATGGAAAGCGCTGCGAACATGCCGTAGACCTGCGCCCGCATGAAGTTGGCCAACGTGAAATCGCTGCCGGGCGTGCGCACCACCAGTGGACGCCCCTCGGTCAGACCGGTGATCGGCTCGCCGGCCAGAGTGTTGAAAGCGAGCAGCCCTCCGGCGTCCGGCTCGCCGGCCAGCGCCGTGCCCAGCAGGGCGGCAAATATCGCGTCTGTGTCGGCCTCAGCGCCGATCCGCTCGGCGAAGTCGGTGAAGAGCCCAGCCCAGGAGCCGAGCTCGCTGGCCCCGTTGTTGCAGTGCACCATCGCGACCTGGTCTCCGGCCGGGGTGGTGACCAGATCGATCTCGGTGTGCACCTGGGCCAGTGGACGCTCCAGCACGACCATGGCGAAGATCGAGGTGCCGACCGAGACATTGCCGGTGCGAGGGGCGACCGCGTTGGTGGCGACCATGCCGGTAGCGGCATCGCCTTCGGGAGGGCAGAGCGGAATGCCGGCCTCGAGCCGCCCTGTGGGGTCGAGCAGCAGGGCACCCTCGGCGGTCAGCGTGCCGGCGTCGGCGCCGGCGTCCAACGGCCGGGAAAAGACGTCTTCCACGCGCACACTGACGCCGTGTTCGGCGAGCAGCGCGTCCACTTTCGCCAGGCGGGTCTGGTCCCAGCCATGGGTTGCGTCATCGATCGGGAACATGCCGGAGGCATCGCCCACCCCGAGAACCTTGCGTCCGGTCAGCCGCCAGTGCACGTATCCGGCCAGCGTGGTGCAGAAATCGAGTTCGGCCAGGTGTGGCTCGCCGTTCAATACGGCTTGGTAGAGATGCGCGACAGACCAGCGCAGCGGCACGTTGAAGTCGAGGAGCTGGGTGAGTTCGGCGGCCGCCGGGCCCGTCGAGGTGTTGCGCCAGGTGCGGAAGGGCGCCAGTTGATGTCCTTGTTGGTCGAAGGCGAGGTAGCCGTGCATCATTGCCGAAATGCCGATGGCGGCGAACCGGATCGGATGCACGCCGTGGTTGACTTCGGCGGCTGCGCAGACCGCGGTGAATGCCTGTTGGATGCCTTGCCAGACGGCATCGAGAGAGTAGGTCCAGGTTTCGTCGATGTACTGGTTCTCCCAGGTGAACCCGCCGCTGGCCAGTACCTGTTCGCCGTCGCCGACGATCACTGCCTTGATCCGGGTCGAGCCCAGCTCGATGCCCAGCCGGGCATTGCCGTTCGCCAGTGTGGTGGCCGCGCTGCTCGCGTCATCTGTCGTCGACATCGTCATCCTTGAGTCCGTCCTGGTCGCCTGCGACCCGAATGTTACCGTTCACACAACATAACCCGAAGCCTTGCGGAGCGCAAGATGAGAACGATAACATTTTGGACAAGCAGGAACCGGTTCAAGGTCTGTCGGTCGTCGACGTCCGTGGTGAAAGTCCTAGTCATGACCGGTTCGCGCGATCGCAGCAGATGTCTACAGGAAGGGCTCCCATGCCAGCAGATCTGTTCACCCGGCGTCCGGTCAGCGGTGATCAGGCGTCCATCACCTGGGGGCCATACCAAGCGGCCGTCGCCTCGGTCGGGGCGAGCCTGAGATCGTTGACCTATCAGGGACGAGAATTGGTCGCCGGGTTCGAGGCTAACGCGCTGCGTCCGGCCTTCCGGGGGGCGGTACTGGTGCCGTGGCCGAATCGGATCGCCGACGGACGCTACGTCTTCGACGGCGTGGAGTATCAGGTTCCATTGAACGAACCGGAGCGGGGCAACGCCCTGCACGGCCTGGCGATCTGGGCCGACTGGCAGATCGGCGAGCGCGACGCGTCCTCGGTGACGTTCGAATACCGGCTGGTGGCGCAGCAGGCCTATCCGGCCGATCTGGGCGTGCAGGCGACCTACCGGTTGGACGATCAGGGCCTGCACTGGTCGGTGCGCGCCACGAATCTGGGTGAGGTCCGCGCCCCCTTCGCACTCGGCTCGCACGCGTATCTGGTCGCCGGGCCGGGCCACGTCGACGATTGGACGCTAAAAGTCCCGGCGGCAGCGGTTCTGGAGGTCACACCCGACCGTCTGCTGCCGGTGGCGGAGCGTCCGGTCGCATCGTTCGAAGGCGGAACTTTGGATTTCCGCCGACCGCGTGCCATCGGGTCAACCTTCATCGACCATGCGTTCACCGATGTCACTGCCCGGGCTGACCGGCTCGCAAGAGTCGAACTGCGCACCCCATCGGGCGAGGGCGTGGCGATGACCTGGGATCCGGCGCAGCTGCCCTGGGTGCAGGTGCACACCGCCGATCGTCCGGAGCCGGAGCTGAATCGCAGTGGATTGGCCGTCGAACCGATGACCTGCCCGCCCGATGCCTTCAACAGCGGCAACGACCTGATCGTCCTCGAACCGGGCGCGAGCTTTGCGTCATCATGGACGATCGGCGCGTTGGGGGAGGATGCGTGAACGGACGGCCGCCGAGCCTGCGAGATGTCGCCGAGCGCGCCCGGGTCTCCCACCAGACCGTCTCCCGGGTGATCAACAACTTCCCCGGGGTACGTCCCGAAACCAGGGAGCGGGTTCACCAGGCCATCGACGAACTGGGATACCGCCGCAACAATGCCGCCCGCACGCTGGTCACCCAGCGCTCGGGACTGATCGGCATCATCGCCGTGGGGTCGTTCTTGTACGGCCCCACCAGCACCTTGGCTGCCATCGAAGAGGCAGCTCGCAAGCACGGCTTCATGACGCTGCTGGCGACCTTGCGCGACGTGGCGCCCGGCGGCCTGACCGAGGCCGTGAACGATGCACTCAACCATGACGTGGAGGCATTGGTCGTCATCGCGTCTCGTGAGGCGCTGTTGCGCCGCACCGCCGAACTGCAACTGAACGTGCCGTTGATCGTGGTCGGCCCCAGTCCCGACGATGTGGACGATCTGATGACGCTGAGCGTCGATCAGGCCGCCGGTGCGGCGTCCGCGATCGATCATCTGGCCGGGCTCGGGCACCGCCGGGTCGTCCTGCTGGCCGGCCCGCAGGACTGGGTGGACGCCCAGCAGCGCCTTTCTGCCGCCGAACGCGCATGCGAGCGCCACAACATCGCCACCCAGGTCGTCTTCGGTGATTGGACGGCCGCGAGCGGGTTCGCGGCCGGTCAGGAGTTGCTGGCGAGTTGGGCGTCCGATCTGAGCGGGTCGCTGCCGACGGCCGTCTTCGCGGCGAACGATCAGATGGCGCTGGGGCTGCTGGCCGCCTTCAACGAGGCGGGCGTCTCGGTGCCGAGCGACATCTCGGTGGTGGGGTTCGACGACATCGCCGGCGCCGACCACTTCAGCCCGTCGTTGACCACCGTGCACCAAGACTTCACCGCGCTCGGATTCAAGGTCATGCAGGCCACCCTCGCGGCGCTCGGCGGTGAGAAACCTGATCTGGCCCCGGTGTCCGCACAGCTGCGCGTCCGTGCCTCGACCGCTGCGCCGAGAGTGTGAGCAGCGGCGATCAAACTCGAGCTTCGAGGCGATAGCGATTGCCGGGAAGCGAGCCTATCTTTTCTCTTCGGCTCGCGGCGGCAATCACGGACGCCGCCCAGGCGATGTGCTCAGCCGAGCGCCGGATCGTGTGGATCGGCCTCGCGATACATCCGCAGGCGGGCCTCGCGGGCCTTCTCGAAATGGCCGTGCATCTGCGACCAGGAGCGGCGTCCCGAGGTGCCGGTCTGATCGACCTCGCCCCACTTGTCCGACAGCACCATGCGTGGGCGGTTGGCCTCCGCCTCGTTCTCGAACGGCAGCACGTCACCGGGTTCGGCGAGGTATTCGAGGATCTGCCAGATGCCCTCGCCGGTATAGGCGCTGACCGGGAAGATCTCGGTGCAACCGGCCAGCTTCAGCCAGCGGGTCACCCGGGGAACGTTGGCGTCCGGCGAATCGATCTTGGTGATGATGCCGATCACTGGACGATTGCAGGTCACCGTGCAGCACGGCGGATACAGCGAGTACGGCTCGGTGGCGTTCAGCAGCAGGCCGACGACATCGGCCTCATAAGCGTAAAGAGCGAGCGCGCGGGCGAGATCGGAGGTCTCGGCGTATTCGCCCGGGGTGTCGATGACGACGTTCTCGTGCCCGATGTATTGGGTCTTCTGATAGCTGAGGGCGCCGCCGTTGAGTGCCTGCCGCAGCGTGGTCTTGCCGGTCTCGCTGCGGCCCATCAAAATGATCTTGCGCATCTGCCCTACTAGGTTCTGGTGACCTCGCAGATGGTGAAGCCGAGCCGGTTCTTCAGGTAGCTGAGGATGCTCGACAGCGCCGCCTGCACATTGGCGATGCGTCCGGTGAAGATCAGCGTGCCGCTGAAACGGTCGATGAAGCCCATGTCGACCTTGGCCGCCTTGATCGCAATATCGGCGGCGATCACCGAGATCTCGGACGGGGTCATCGACAAGATGCCGATGGCCGCCTGGTCATAGTCGACCGCAGGGTCGAGGCCCAGCTTGATGTAGATGATCTCGTCCGGGCTGGCGATGATGTGGGCCAAGGTGACTTGCTTGCCCGGCACCGTCTCCTGGATGATGCGCATCTTGCCTTCGTGCATCGTGCCGAAGTCACTCAAGTCCATGACGTTCAATGTCCATCTGTCGTTGCCGCCGGTCGGGGTGGAACCCGTTGCTCTTCTTCGGAGTCTAGGACGATGGCCCAGGCCCGCAGCAGCCGCGACGGTGGAAGACGGCCAGATCGTGCAGCAGGATCACCGAATCGGATCAGGGCCGGCCCAGTCGATGCCGGGCGAGCGATACCAGGCGATCCGGCGGGCGTCCCAGCCCCGGGACAGGGCGGTGACGTCGTTGACGAATGAGTCCCAGCGTCCGACTCCCGACCCTCGCCACGCGATCTCGGCGACTGCGGCCAGCCGGGGGAGCAGCATCATGGTCAGGTCGTGGGTGCTGCGGATCGTCTCGGTCCACAAACAGGCCTCGATCCCGATCACCGAATCCCGCTCGATATCCGCGACTATCTCGAACGGGTCCCACTCGAAGGCCTCGCGCAAGTCGAAGGTGCCGGCCCAACTCAATCCGAGCGGGAACGCCTCGTGGTACTTCTGATCGAGGTAGACCCGGGTTGCCGGTGACAACAGCACCCGGACGCCGCGTTCGGCGGCCGCCCGGACCTGCCCGAAATCGAGCCGTTCGTCCCACACCTGGACGATGTCGCCGGGCTCCAGGGCCTCGGCGGCCTCCTGCCAGGCGACGACCCGGCACCCTCGCCGATGGACGATCGCCACCGCCTGTTTCACCATCGACAGATAGTCGTCATGACCGATGGCATGCGACTCGTCCCCGCCGATGTGCACCCAGCCGCCGCTCAGTTCACAGGCATAGCCGAGCACCTCTTGCAGAAACCTTCCGATCTCCGCAGCCGCGGGCGACAAGGTGGAGAAGCCCACGTCGATGCCGCCATAGGGCGGGGCCGCGACACCGGTGGGATTCAGCCCGGGCACGGCGTGCAGTGCTGCGTTGACATGGCCCGGAACATCGATCTCCGGCACAACCGCGATGCCCAGCCGATGGGCATGGGCGACGAGCCGATCCCAATCGGCGCGACCGAAGTGGCCACCCGGATTGCCGTCCACCGCCGTTGGGCCCGAGAGCTCGGTCAACTGCGGCCAGCCCGGCACCTCGATGCGCCAGCCCTGGTCGTCGCTCAGATGCAGATGCATGACGTTGAGCTTGAGCGAAGCCATCAGGTCGAGCACCAGCTCAACATCCAAGACCCCGAAGAAACTCCTGGCGACGTCGAGGCTCAGGCCGCGCCAGCCGAACAGCGGATCCATGCTCAACCCCCGAATGTTGCAATGAGGTCACAGTAGCCGGACCGCACTGGCAAACCTAATTGTAAAGATGCTTTACTAATATCGTGATCAATCGAGAGCTCCGCAGCATCGGGAAGGCGCTTCCCGCGTCGGCCCGCGCCCATAACCGGTCGGTGGTGCTGCAACAGCTCTTCGGGTCGGGTCCGGGTTCGCGGGCAGAGCTGGCCCGCACCACCGGGCTCACCCGCGTCACGGTCTCGGCGGTCGTCGAGGAACTGTCCGCCGAGGGGTTCGTGACCGACCTCGGGCTCGCACAATCCGAGCCCGGCAAGGTCGGTAAGAAGGCGACCCTGGTCGGGCTATCCGATCAGCACTGGCAGCTGGCGTCCATCAGCCTCACCAACGAAGGAGTGCTCACCGGCGCGATCCTCACCCTCACCGGCGAGGTCGTGCATCGGCACAGCGAAGCCGGCAGACTCCCGGCGGGCCAGACCGGGTTGGACGCGCTCACCGAGTTCTGCCGCCGGGTCGTGCAGACCGCCGATCACCGGATCCTGGGAGTCGGCGTATCGTCGCCGGGAATCGTGAGCCCGGACGGTGTCGTCGAAGAGGCGCCGAACCGCGGCTGGCACGATCTGCCACTCGCCCGAGACCTCACCGACGCGCTGGGCGTGCCCGTGCTGGTGGCCAACGACGCGAACTGTGCCGCCCTGGGCGAGTTCACCTTCGGTGGCGCCGACGGCAGCGGACTGTTGCGGCTGGTGATCGGCTACGGCGTGGGTGCCGGGCTGGTCAGTGGGGGCGTGCTGCTGCGCGGCGGACGCGATGCCGCCGGCGAGATCGGTCACGTCACCGTCGTTGACGAACGCGACGATGACGAGGTGCTGGGTGCGCCGATCATGTGCGCCTGCGGACGCCGCGGCTGCCTCGAAACCTTGCTCGCCACCCCGGCGTTGCGCCGGGCCATGGCCGGATTGGACACGGATGAAGCCAGGCAACGCCACCTTCGCGCGGTCGGGCAACGGCTCGGACGCGTGCTCGCGCCCGTTGTCGCGACACTGAACATCACCGAGCTGGTCGTCTCCGGTCCGGACGACCTGCTGCGCGGCCCGCTGCTGGCCGAAACCCGAGCCACCATCATCGCCCGCACCCTGCCCCGTTCCCATCGGGCCCTCAGTGTCGGAGTGTCCCGGCTGGGGGACGAGGGAGCGCTGCGGGGCGCGGCGGTGCTCGTCCTCTCGGATCGGCTGGGCATCGCATGACCAGTCCTATCCGACAACCCTGACCTGCGACCAAACCGACAACCGAAGAAGTATTCCTCCATAGACGCCACCGGCGCCGTCCTGAAAGGAACCAAAAATGAAGAAATCCGGAAAGGCAGTCGCCGCACTCGCGGCGTTGTCGATGCTCGCGCTCGCGGGCTGCTCATCGGGCGGAGGCGGGCAAGCCTCGGCGTCCGCGCAGCCCGGTGACATCACCATGTGGGTGGCCGGATCGGATACTCCCGACGAACTGCGCGAGTACCTGAAGACCACCTTCGAAGAACAGAACCCCGGATCGACGCTGACGATCGAGGAACAGAACTGGGCAGACCTCGTCTCAAAGCTGACGACCTCGCTACCGGACGCCGAGAACACGCCGGATGTGGTCGAGATCGGCAACACCCAGTCGCCGACCTTCACCACGGTGGGAGCCTTCCTCGATATCTCCGACATGTATGACGAACTCGGCGGCGACAAGCTCATTCCGTCGTTCGTCGAGGTCGGCGAGGTGGACGGCAAGAACTACGCCCTGCCCTACTATTTCGGCTCCCGCTACATGTTCTACCGTGCGGACGTGTGGAGTGAGGCGGGGCTCGACAAGCCGGCGACGCTCACCGAATTCAACGAGGACGTCGCCAAGCTGAAGACCGACTCGATGTCGGGGTTCGCCATGGGCGGCCAGGACTGGCGCAACGGCATCTCCTGGGTGTTCGCCAACGGTGGTGAATTGGCGAGCGTCGACGGCACCACCTGGACCTCGACGCTGTCGGATCCGAAGACCATCGAGGGCCTCGAGATGTGGCAGGACGTCTACCAGAACGCCTCGAATCTGCCCTCCACCGAACGCGACGTCGCCTACTGGGACTTCATCAACGACGGCACCGACGGTGCTGCTCCCGAAGCTGCCACGATCATGGCCCCGAACTGGGCACGTTGGGAGATCGGCGAGTTGACCACCAACGATGAGGGCGAAGAGGTGCGCGACGGCATGGAAGATGCCTCCAAGTACGACATCTTCGCGCTGCCTGGTCTCGACGGCGGAATCGCACCGGTCTTCGCCGGCGGATCCAACATTGCCATCTCCGCGCAATCGCAGAACCCCGAGCTGGCGAAGAATCTGCTGCGCATCGTCTATTCGGAGGAGTACCAGACGATGCTCGGTGAGAACGGACTCGGCCCGGCCAACTCCGATTTCATGTCTTCGCTTGGTGACGACAAGTTCGCCGAGACCATGGTCGAGACCGCCGAGGTCTCCAAGCTCACCCCGGCGGCGCCCGGGTGGGCGGCGGTCGAAGGTGCCTTCGTCTATGAAGAACTCTTCCAGAAGATCGCCGACGGCGGCGACGTCAGCGCGCTCGCCAAGGAGTACGACGAGACGCTGACTCCGATGCTGAATGGCGAGTCGTAGTCGTAGGTCTGGCTTGGGCCTCATAGCTTGGGGTCGCCTGCCGTCCTGGTTGCTGCCGCGAGCCGAAGGGAAAAGATGGGCTCGCTTTCCGGCAACCAGGCCGTCCGGCTCAGATAAAAAACAGTGTTAGCGGAGTTGGTATGTCTTCTCGCACCAGTGTGACCAGCGCAGACACCGGGTCTGCCGAGCACCACAAGAAGGTGCACCCGGCGCCCTATGTTCTGCTGCTGGGCGCGGTGGTGATCCTGCTGGCGGGGCTCGGATACCCGGTGCTTTGGCAGATCATCACCTCGTTCCAGAAGTTCGGCCTCGCCCAGCAGTTCGGCCAGTCGGCAGAATTCGCTGGGTTCGACAACTATGCGCGGGTGTTCGCCGATGGCCGGCTGTGGGCAATACTGGGACGCTCCATCGCGTTCTGCCTGGTCAACGCGTTCGTCACCGTGCTGATCGGGCTCGGCTGTGCGCTGCTGATGAGGGCGGTGAACCGTGGCGTCCGGATCATCATTCAGGTCTGCCTGCTGCTCGCCTGGGCGATGCCGATGGTCGCCGCGGTCACCGTGTTCCGGTGGCTGTTCGACTACCGCAGCGGTGTGATCAACTGGCTGCTCGCCACGCTCGGCCTGGAGCAATTCCGCGGCTTCTCCTGGCTGTCGCAGCCGGGCACCTTCTTCTTCGTGGCGACCTGCATCATCGTGTGGATGTCGGTGCCGTTCGTCGCGATGTCGCTGTACGCGGGGTTGACCCAGGTGCCCGGTGAGATCACCGAGGCCGCCTCGATCGACGGCGCGTCCCGCTGGCAGCAACTGCGCTACATTCTGCTGCCGATGGTGCGGCCCGTGCTGTCGATCGTGTTGTTGCTGCAGATCATCTGGGATCTGCGGGTCTTCGCGCAGATCAGGCTGCTGCAAGATGCCGGCTCTCCGGTGGCCGACACCAACCTGCTGGGCAACCTGGTCTACGAACTGGGTATGGGACGCCAGGACTTCGGCGGAGCGTCCGCGGTCTCCTTGCTGGTGCTCATCTTGACGATGGTGCTGAGCTCGCCCTACGTCCGCTCGCTGATGAAGGAGGACGAGCAGTGAGAGCCATGCCTGAGCCGCGGCGGAAGAGCTTTCGCTCCGCCCGACTGATCGCGAACATCGGCGGCCTGCTGCTGGCGCTGGTCTGGGTCTTTCCGGTTTATTGGATGCTGCTGTCGGCGCTCACGCCGAACGCCCGGTTGCGCCAGATTCCGCCCTCGTTCTGGCCCACCAACACCACCTGGGCCAATTTCCGCGCGGTGGTTGGCGACCCCGGATTCGTCTCGGCGCTGCGGATGAGCCTCGCGATCACGCTGCTGACCGTCGGCCTCGTGTTGTTCTTCGCCTTCTTGGCCGCGCTGGCGATCAGCCGCTATAAGTTCCGTGGACGCAAGGCCTTCGTGCTGGCCGTCCTCTTCATCCAGATGCTTCCCGCCGAGGGGCTGTTCATCGCGCAGTACAAGATGCTGTCGACCGTCGGTCAGCAGGTGCCGATGCTCGGGCTCAGCTCGGTCGGCGGCATCACCATTTTGTATTCGGCCGCCGTGATCCCGTTCACCGTGTGGATGCTCCGGGGATTCGTGGCGGGTGTGCCGGCCGATCTGGAGGAAGCCGCGATGGTCGACGGACTGTCGCGTCCACAAGCCTTCATGCGCATCACGTTTCCGCTACTCGCGCCCGGCCTGGTCGCCTCCGGGGTGTACGCATTCTTGCAGGCCTGGAACGAATTCACCATCGCACTCGTGGCGCTGCCCGATGCGTCCGCCCAAACCCTGCCGCTGTGGCTGCGTGGCTTCCTGAACGCGTCGGTCAACCGTGGCGTCGACTGGGCTCAGGTGATGGCGGCTTCATCATTGATCGCGGTTCCGGTGATCATCTTCTTCATGTTCGTGCAGAACAAGATGACCTCGGGGCTGGTGTCGGGAGCGGTGAAGGGATGAGCGCCCCTGACTGCCTCGTCATCGGAATCGATCTCGGTGGCACCAAGACGCAGGGGGTGCTGTACGCAGTGCGTCCGGCGGGTTGCGGGCAAGATGACGTGCTGGCGTCGGTGACGCGGCCGACTCGGCGCGGCGGCAAAGGCGTCATCGCGACGATCACGCAGGTCGCGGCCGAATTGCTTGCTGCCCGGGGCATGCGTACGGACGAATTGGCCGCGATCGGCATCGGAGTTCCGGGAGTGGTGTCCGCCGCCTGCGGCACCGTGTCACATGGTGTGAACATCGGCATCGATCAGGATGATCTGCCGCTTGCCGCGATGGTCACCGCACGGTTGGGCGTGCCTGCGGTAATGGTGAACGATGTCACCGCGGCGATGCTGGGCGCTGCGCACGCACTGGGCGTGGGCGACGATGTCGCGTTGCTGTCGATCGGGACGGGGCTGGCCGCGGGCTTGTTGCTGGACGGCAAGCCCCGGGTCGGGGCCCGTGGAAATGTCGGTGAGATCGGACACCTGGTCTACCGGGCCGGCGGGTTGCCTTGTGCGTGCGGCCAGCGGGGTTGCCTGGAGCTTTATGCCTCGGGCAGCGCGGTGGCGAGGATGTGGCCGCAAACCTCGGACGGCAGCCCCGCGGTTGCCCTCTTGGACGCCGCGGCCGGCGGGGTTCCGGAGGCGATCGAAGCCCGGGACGAATGGCTGGGCGCGTTGGCCCACGCCGTGACCGTGCTCGGCCTGACCGTCGATGTCGGAACGATCTTTCTGGCGGGTGGGGTCACCCGGCTGGGCGATCGCTTGCTGGCCGGGCTGCAGAACGAACTCGACCGTCGGGCACGATCGTCTGCTTTCCTGCAGCAGATCGACCTGGCATCTCGGTTGGTCATCGTCGACCCGCACCTGCAGGTGGGGACGCTGGGTGCCGCGCTATCGGCCTTCACCCGATCGGGGCTCACCTGACACTGTGGCGCAGCTCGGTTACCGGCAGCACCGGGCGGAGCAGCGGAACCGACCCGAGACCGCAGGACGCGAGGCCGACACCTTGCAGTCGGGTGCCCGCATAGTAGTGATTGGCCGCCGAAGACGCGACGGTGACCGTCAAGTGGTTATCACCAGATGCGAGGAGCCGACGCGCGATAGTGACCCGTCCCGGTGCCCACGGCAATTCTCCGGCAGGTTCACCATTCACCTCGACAGTCGCACTTCCGTGCACGACCGGAAGGTCAAGCTGCCAGTCGAAGGCAGTGTCCTCGTCCGAAAGGACGAACGTGTGGCGATAGCTACCGAATCCGCTGATCGTGGCGAAACCTTGGGTCTCCCAGCCTCTAATCACTTCAATAGGTGAGCTCATGCCGCCGGCAAAACTGATGGTCCAGCCCTCGGCGAGCGTTCTCGTGCGGGGAAGGGTATCGCCACCCGGTTCGACTTCGATCAGCAGGACCTGCCCGGGATCGAGGACGAGCCTGATATCGCCTTCGACTCGTTGCCAATCCGAGATCGTGCCGTCGTCCGCATTCCAGAACCGCACCTGGCCGAAAGCCCTTCCGGTATGCAATACGACCGGTTTGCGGGTGTCGGAGTCATTGAACGCCATCACGCGGAACACATCGGCATGGCGTCCCCGGCGAACCCACAGCTGCCCCGAATCGGGCGATTCATCCTCGACCCATACGTGGGTCGGTAACCCCTCGAGCACAGCTGCTCGAGCGAGTTGCCAATCGGGAATCTCGTCCCAACGAATCCGGGGAGCCCAACTCGTCTGCACAGCTCGGCCTCGATGAGTGAGTTCGGACGGCAGTGCACCGGTCGACAGAACCCGCCCGCCGGATGCCTGATAAGCCTCGAGCACGTCGATCACCCGGGAGTCATACAGCGTCTGCGCTGCCGGCAGCACAATGACGGAGTAGTTCCGTCCATGGGGCAGCCGAAGCCGATCAACGGTCGCTTTGGCACCGAGCAACTCGCGCTCATCGACAAGGTGATAGTCGAATCCGGCCCGGGCAAGGTGCTCGGTCCAAAAAGCGGTGTGTTTGCCGAACTCGTGGCCCGGGCCGTGCGCCTGGGCGGTGGCGAGTGGATAGAGCACGGCGACCTCACTCAAAGCCGTCATGCCGTCGCAGAAGACCGAAACCCGCGCGGACTCGTCCGCGAAGCTGCGGTGATAACCGAACCATGGCTCGAAGTTGATTCCGGGCGCAAAGTCGAAGCGCGGATTGCTGAACATTTGCTCGCCGTCGAATCCGTCGGTCAGCCAGAAGGCGTGCATCAGCAGCTGCCTCATGCCCAGGATATGGTGACGCATGGTCTGGGCGCGCAGTTGCTTCAGGGTCAGCTCCCACCATCCGGCGGCGAAGTGAGAGCCGGGCACGACGCGTCCGAAGTACTGTTCGATGATGCAACCCGAGCGTCCGTGAGCTCGGGCGACCGAATCACCGAACTTGGCTGACAACTGTGGATAGTCGTTGCGGGCATCGGCTGCTGTGATATCTCGCCAGGAGTCGATGCCGAAATAGTCGACACCAAAGTTGGTGCGCGGGTCATCGGTGATGACGGTGCCGGTCGGATCCCAGGTGGAGACGTGCCCGAGCACCTCATGGCCGGTGAGCAGCAGATCGTGTTCGTGACACCAGCGCGACAATGTGCCGAAGAACGCATCGATGCCACAGCTTGCGTACTCCTCGAAAAATCGTGCCCGAAGGATCGCCGATCGCTCACCGGTGTCCTCGGCCAGGCTCAGCAGCATCGGCATCCAGTCGCCACCGGCTGCCTCGCGCAGCGCAGAGTAGAACCCCTCCTCGTACATCAAGGTGGACGCAGTAGTCCCGCAGTTTTGGTCCCAGGTGAAGAAGCACGCATGTGGCTGATCGAAGAAGACATAGCGCACCGTCGAGCCGAGATAGCCATCAAAGGCGCGGGCATATGGGCTCAGACCGACCTCGGTGAAGCGTTCGGCAGCGGCAGGCATCAGGTAGTTGATCATCCGGCTGGTGGCGCAGCGAGCTGCCACGAAGAAGGTCACGCGGGAACCATCACCGAGGTGCTCGCCACGCAGATCGGCACCCAGGACGCAGCCGTCGGCGTGGCCTTCGACGTCAATCACCGAACCGGTGACGTCGGTGCAAGAAGGGCCGGGCCGCAGGCCGGTCGGCTGATCGTGCAGCACCGCCGCGATCAGCGTCCACTCGTCCCACTTCGGTTCGCCGCCCTCAAAAACCCAGTTCATGCCGGGTTCGAGCAAATAGGAAACATCGACGGGGACGATGCCCGAGATCTGTGCGCTGGCGTGCCCGTGGTCGACCGGTGCCGTTACATGAAAGAGGTGGCGTTCTCTCAGGTCGTCGTGACCGGCGACCACACGCCCGCCGGCGTGGCCACTCAGCCAGTTGTATTCGTCATAGATGCCGACGATCATGTTCTGCCTGCGGGCCTGCTCGGCAGCCAAGCGGCAGGCAGCCAGATAGTCGTCCGATAGGTACTGATCGAGTGGAAAGGACAGCCTGGTCTGAATCTGGAAGGACTGATACCCCGCCCGGCGCATCGTGGCGACCTGCGTGGTGATCTCGTCCGGGCTCGGAACACGATGCCAGAACCAGTAACAAGCGGGTGCATTGAACGGGCCCGGGTGGGCGAATTCTGCTCGGCCTCCGTCCGAGCAGATCTCGGTGGCGGCCTGCGGAACCGTTACCTCATTCATTGGCCGTGACCTTGGACGCAGGACGCCTCGAGCGATCTGGTTGAGGATCGAACCTGAAGGCGAAGGTGAGTAGGGCATACAGTGCAGCGCCGACGGCCATGGCCACCACCACGCCCACGTTGCTCGTCCCGATGACTCCTGCCCGTTGTTCTGGGGTGAGGAGGAAGCCGACAAACTTCGCGATGTTCGGGTCAGCGGATGTCACCATACCGAGCCCGATGACGGTCGCGACGACCAGCGAGGTGACCGCCGTCCAACGCCAGGAGCGTCCGCCAAGACCGGCGGGTTCGGCCATCCGTACATCCCAGCCCATCTGTCGCTGCCGGATGAAGTCGATGAGCTGAATGCCGCCCATGGTGCCCATCGGTACCGCGATGAGAGCGAGGAAAGCCTGGAACGTTGCCAGGAACGAGTCGGAGATGAACAGCAGGTAGAACGCTCCTGCCGCGATGATGAGCCCATTGACGGTGGTGACCATCATCCGTGAGCCGGGTAAGCCCACCGCCATCAGAGCCAACCCGGACGAGTAGATGCCGGTCATTGCCGCTGAGACCAGCGAGATCACGATGACGACGCTGAACGGAACGAAGAACCAGGTGGGAAGCAGACCGGTGAGCGCCGCGATCGGATCGATGGCCGCCTGGGCGCCGAGATCAGGATTGGACCCTGCCAGCAGCACACCCAGAATCAGCAACACGCCGACCGGCAGCGAGATACCCAGTGTCGACCAGCCGATGACTCCACGGGCCGGGGTGGAGGGCGGAAGATAGCGGGCGAAGTCACCGCCGTAGTTGAGCATGCCGAGGCCGACCATGGTCATCGCCATCACCGCGCCGCCGATTACCGTCAAGGGCGATCCAGCCGGTTGGTTGACGAGATTTGCCCACTCGATGTGCGGGATGATCATGAATAAGAAGACGATCGACATCAGCCCGGTCAACCACGAGATCCATTTCTCGGCACGCATGATCAGCGCATGGCCGGCGAGCGCGAACCACATGGTCAGTACCAGGACGACAACGAACCAAGTCCCGATCAGCCACATGACCGGGCGCCCGCCGGCGGTGGCGAACTGGGCGGGCCACAGCCTGGCGAAGATATTCGCGCCGGTCGTGGACGCCAAGGTGATGATCGTGACCTTCCAGCCGATATTCGAGATATAGGCGAAGGCGGCCGGGATCTTGTTGCCGTGATATCCGAAGGCGAATCGGGTCTGAGTCAGCGTCGGCAGTCCCGTTCTGGGGCCGCCGACCGACAAGATGCCGACCAAGAATGATGAGACGGCGTATCCGGCCACCCCGGCAAGAATTGCCTGCAGCGGGCTGAGCCCCAGCCCGTAGACGTAGATGCCGTAGCCGACGCCCATAATCGAGACGTTCCAGGCGAACCAGACGGCAAACAGATCCCGGGACCTGCCGCGCCTTTCGTTCAACGGCACCGGGTTGACGCCGTTCGTCTCGGCGCCACTCGGCGCGGTGATTGTGGTGGTGGCTGCTCCGTCGTCAGACATTCGCTCATTCCTGGGTCCGGTGGGTTCCGGCGCGAGTCTACGAGAGCGTGAAACCCGATTTCAGAGCGTCCAGATTATGCCCGGTCGGATCAGTCGATCTGGAGTTCGCCCATCTCGTCCCAGCTCGATCCTTCGACCTTGCGGGAGATGATCTTCGGAGTGCTGACCAGCATCGGACGCATGGTTTCCAGTCCATTCGCGAAGTGTTCGGAATTGACATGGCGACTGGCGGCATCGTCGTCGAGGAAGCCCTCGACGAGCAAATACTGGTTCGGGTCGTCCACGCTGCGATACCAGTCGAACCACAGGTTGCCTTCTTCGCCCCGGGTGGCGTTCGTGAATACGGAGTTCAACTCCACAAAGTTCTCGACGAATTCGGGTTTGACTTGGTACTTGACCACGATGAAGTACATGCGGCGATTCTAGCCGCCTTGGACTATGCCGGGTTGTGCCCGCAGTGGTCGGCCCATCTCGCGATGGCGGGCGCGTCCACATAGTCGTGGGTGGCGACTCCGGGAATCGTCTCGAACCACCAGGTGCCGGGAGTGTGACCGGTGACAAGCCCAAGAGCATCGCTGGCTTCACCCACCGGATCGTGCTCATTTTGTACCGCGGTCAGCGGCGGCAATCCCGGCAGGTATCCGGTCGCTTCCGGGCTCTGCTGCCACATCGCAAGCGGCATACCCATGAAGACTTCGCCGGATGGTCGGATACCGCCGCGTCCGATCGCAAGGGTTGCGATCACGGTGCCGATCGACTTCGCGACGATGACGGGGCTCGTCAGGCCTTCGGCCAGTTTGGTGGCCGCCGTCACCTCACTCTCGACATCGGTGACCGCGGTCTGATCCAGCCAATTGGCGTATTCGAGAGGTACGACCCGGTGCCCGAAGGCCGAAAGGCCGTCTGCGATCTGATGCGACCACTCGAGATGACGTGGGGTCTGTCCACCGAGCAAGAGAATATCCATGACTCAACGGTAGTGCGCCCCTTGCGTCCATACCCTAGGGGGGTATGGTGGTTGACATGAGCGTGGACGAATGCGAGATGCACGGGCATCACCATGGCTATCTCAACGATAAGGACGCCTACCTTTCGAGGTTGCGCCGGGTCGAGGGTCAGGTGCGCGGCATCGCGCGGATGGTCGAGGACGAGAAGTACTGCATCGATGTGCTGACCCAGATCTCGGCTGCCACCAGCGCCCTGCAATCCGTGGCGCTCGGCCTGCTGGACGATCACATGAACTCATGCGTTCTCGACGCCGCTAAACAGGGCGACGATGCGGCCAAGCAGAAGCTGGACGAGGCCAGCAAGGCGATCGCGAGATTGGTCCGTTCTTAGCTCGACACGAGAAACAACACCAAACCCGGAAGGTACCACCATGATCACCAATTACGTCGTTACCGGAATGACCTGCGGACACTGCGTGAACCATGTCACCGAAGAGGTCTCGGCCATCCCCGGCGTCACCGATGTGAAGGTCGAGCAGGCCGGCCCGATGGCTGTCACCAGCGACGCCGCCATCGACCTGGCGAAGGTCGAAGAAGCCGTCGCCGAAGCGGGCGACTACAAGGTGGCGCTGGTCTGATGTCAGTAGGGACGACAGACGGCGTCCGGCCCGAAACGCCTGCCCCGGCGAGTCAGATCATCGAACTCGATGTGCAGGGCATGACCTGTGCTTCGTGTGCGGCACGTATCGAGAAGAAGCTGGGCAAGCTTGGCGGAGTGCAGGCGAGCGTCAACTACGCGACCGAGAAGGCCCATGTGGTGGCTCCCGCCGAGCTGACCGCCGATGATCTCATCTCGACCGTGCAAGCTGCGGGATACGACGCCGCTCTGCCCGTCCCCGACGCCCCGCCGCGCGACCGGGCGGCCGAGATCAAGCGCCGCCTGATCACCTCGGCGGCGCTTGCGGTGCCGGTCATCGCGATGGCGATGATCCCGCCGCTGCAATTCCCCGGCTGGCAGTGGGTCAGCCTGGTGCTGGCCACCCCGGTGGTCACCTGGGCCGCCTGGCCGTTCCACCGCTCGACCCTGGTGAATCTTCGCCACGGCGCGGCCACCATGGACACGCTGATCAGCCTGGGCACCAGCGCCGCCTATATCTGGTCGCTGGTCGCTCTGATCTTCGGCAACGCCGGCATGATCGGCATGACCCATCACTGGACGCTCAGCCTCTCGCACGACCACGAGCTGAGCTCGGTCTACTTCGAGGCCGCGGTCGGCATCATCACATTCATCCTTGCCGGACGCTATATCGAGGCGCGTTCCAGGCAGGACGCCAGCTCCGCGCTGCGTGCCTTGGCCGAGGTCGGCGCCAAATCGGTGACCGTGCTGCGCGATGGCGTAGAGGTGACGTTGCCGATCGAAAAGCTCGGGACCGACGATGAGTTCATCGTGCGTCCGGGTGAGAAGGTGGCCACCGACGGTGTGGTCGTCAGCGGCGATTCGGCCGTCGACAACTCGGTCATCACCGGCGAGTCACTGCCGGTCGACGTGCATCCTGGCAGCACTGTGGTGGGCGCGTCGGTGAACACGACCGGACGACTGGTCGTCCGCGCGACGGCGGTCGGCTCCGACACCCAGCTGTCGCAGATCGCCCATCTGGTGGAGCTTGCCCAGACCGGCAAGTCCCGTTCGCAGGCGCTGGCCGACAAGATCTCCGGCATCTTCGTGCCGATCGTCATCTCGCTGGCGCTGATCACTCTGGTTGTCTGGCTGCTGCTGGGTGAGTCGGCGACCTTCGCGATCACCGCCGCGGTCTCGGTGCTGATCATCAGCTGCCCGTGCGCGCTTGGGTTGGCGACTCCGACCGCGCTGTTGGCCGGATCGTTGCGGGGTTCGCAGTTGGGCATTCTGATCCGCGGACCGGAAGCTCTCGAAGAGGCGCACCGCATCAAGGTGATCGCCCTCGACAAGACCGGCACCATCACCGCGGGTCAGATGAGTCTGGAAACGGTCGTCCCGGCCGAGGGTGTCGGCGCCGATGAGGTGCTGAGGCTGGCCGCGACTCTGGAATCGGCGTCCGAGCACCCGATTGCGAGAGCGATCGTCAGGGCTTATCAAGGCGATCCCGCTGCTCAGCAAAGTATTAGCGATGGGCAAGCGAGCGAGGACCAGCCGTTGATGTCACCAGTGCTTGCTGAACTTCAAGATCCCGAATCCAAGCTGAGCGGCACGCCGGTACTGCAAACTTTGGAAAACTTCAGCAATGTGCCGGGCCGGGGCGTCCGGGCGACCGTCGACGGGCAACCGGCAGCCGCCGGAAATCCTGCCTTGATGGCTGACCTCGGCCTCGACGTTCCAGAACCGTTGACTCGGGCCGCCCAAGACGCCGCGAAGCGGGGTGCCAGCACCGTTCTGGTCGCTCACGCGGGCCGGGTCATCGGCCTGGTCGGGGTGTCAGACAAGGTGGATCCGGGCGCGGCCGACGCCGTCGAGGCGCTGCACGGGCTGGGTCTGACCACGGTGATGGTGACCGGCGACAATCAGGCCGCTGCCGAATACGTGGCTGCACAGGTGGGCATCGACGGCGTGCGCGCCGAGGTGCTGCCGGGCGACAAGTTCGATGTGGTCACCGAGCTGCAGCAAGACGGCCAGACTCCGGTCGCGATGATCGGCGACGGCGTGAACGACGCCGCCGCGCTGACTCAGGCCGACCTGGGCATCGCGATGGGGTCGGGCACCGACGCAGCGATCGCCGCGTCCGACCTGACGCTGATGCGCCACGATCTGATGCTGGCCGCGGACGCCATCCGGCTCTCCCGCCGGACGCTCAACACCATCCACGGCAACCTGTTCTGGGCGTTCATCTACAACGTGTGTGCGATCCCGGTCGCCGCGCTGGGCTACCTGAACCCGATGTTCGCCGGTGCGGCGATGGCCTTCAGCTCGGTATTCGTGGTGACGAATAGCCTGCGGCTGCGCACCTGGAAGCCCAAGCACTGATCGGCGGCGATCCAAGCGGTGTCTTTGCCCGAGGTTGTATTGCCCTTTGCGCTACTGTGAACTACAGTTGACGCATGGTGGAGGTCGTCAAGAGTACGACGTTTGACCGTTGGCTGACCAGACTTAGGGACCGGCAGGGTGCTGGTCGTATCTTGGCAAGGATCGATCGTCTCTCTGCTGGTAATCGTGGTGATGCGAAATCGGTCGGAGCCGGGATTTGGGAGTTGCGCATCGATTATGGGCCCGGATATCGGGTCTACTACTTGCAACGTGGTTCCCGGCTGATTTTGTTGCTGTGTGGTGGCGACAAGTCAAGCCAACAGCGCGATATTGAGAACGCGCACCGCATCGCTCGGGAATGGATAAGCAATGAATGATTCGGCTGAGCAATTTAGCTCCTATGACGGTGCCGACTATCTGAGTAGCCTTGGCGACGCTGCTGCCTATCTGGAGGCGACGCTCGAAGATAGCGACGATCCGGCCCTGATCGCGAATGCGCTGGGTACGATTGCCCGCTCCGGCAATCTCAGCCAGCTTGCCCGCCGAGTGGGCATGAGCCGGGAGGGGCTCTATAAGGCGCTTTCCGCAGACGGTAATCCTAGCTTTGCCACCATTATGAAAGTCGCGAGCGCGCTGGGACTCAAGCTTCACTTCGAGACGGTCAGTTGATGAGTATCGAGGTTGCGGGAGAGCTGAGCATGGCCGATATGGCCGTTATCAAGGTTCCCCGCGCCGTTCGTGATGATGTTCGTGATGCGGCTCGGGCAGCAAACCTGACGCCCGGTCAGTTGATTGAGCAAATGCTTCAAGCACGCCGGCATACTGAGTTGAGGACTGCTCTCGAGACCGAGACACCGGACCACGAGTACCTGGACGACCTTGCGGAGGTCGATGCAGTGCTCCTGCCGGATACTGAAGAGAGCATTGCGCAGTATGAGGCCGGTGAATGACCGGTCAGATTGTTCGAGGCGATTCTGCATGGGCCCGCTAAGCGGTCGCCCGGTGGGCACCGGGATGACCGCGCCTGCGGATGCACGGGGCCTTTGCCCGGACCATGTATGCGCCGCAGCGCGGCTCCGAACGCACTTTGAGGATCTGCTCAGGGTCCGAACTGGAGGCGACACGTCGCAGCGCGGCCTTCAAGGCGCGCTCAGGATCGAGCTCGCCGGTGTCGGGATCCCAGGCCTCCTCGAGCGCCGCAGTGATCTCGTCCGCTGAGAGCCGCTCGGCCACTTCGCGGGTAAGCGCCCCTGTTACGACCGCAGCCTTGACGAGGCCGGCAGATGCCGGTTGCGGCTGGTAGTCCCACAACTCGAGGCCGAACCGCTCCGCGGTGTCCTCGAAGATCTTGAGAAGATCCCAGATCTGTTGCTCCAGGGAGGGATCGAGGTGCCCACAGCAGAGCAGGGCATTGACGGCGTCGTAGACGCGGGAGTCGGTCCGTCGTCCGATCGCCACGACCTGGATGAGTCCGGTTCCGGCACTGGTAACCGTACTGCGGAACACGATGCGGTAATCACCGCGCAAGGTCGTCGCGGTATTGAATCCGGCGAGATGATCTGCGGCATTGCGGTTGGATAGTGGGTGCTTTCCCCATGGTTGCGTGAAGAGCGCGACGACATCGTCCAGTACCTCGTCTCGCTGAGAGTCGGTGATGTTGTCGATCATCCATTCTGTGACGTCGTCCGAGATGACGACTTCGGCTTGATCGCCGGGAAAATGCTCACCGGTCAACATGCAGACGCTGCCTGGCGTCCTCGACGGATCGAAATGTCGCGCCCTCGGCGACGAGATCCGTAACCCCACTGATCAAACGGTTCGCAGCCTCCCTCAGAGCGCGCTGCAGTTCATCGAAGTTCTCAGGGCTCATGACAACGGCCGTCGACTTGCCGTGGTTGGTGAGGACGACAGTTTGATCGCCGGCCTGCTCTGCGAGGTAGCCGGCACCCTTCTTGGTGGCAAGGGCGGCAGGCACATGAAGAACGGCGGACATGCACCAACTGTAGCAAAGAGATGCTTAAAAGTTCGAACTATCGGTACGGGGCGAACCGAGACGGGCTGGGCAGAGGAAACCCGGAAAAGCGAACTCCCCGCCGGACTGAACACGGCGGGGAGTTCGCCACCCCGTGGAATAGACGCTTACTTGGCGTAGGTCTTCTTGGCCCGCTCCAGACCCGAGACGTAACCCGAACGCGCGTACTCGTCCGCGTCCGCCCCGGCCGGAACAGCGAGCATGCCGCGAGCCTGATTGAGGGTCAGCTGGCGGCGGTTCAACCATGAGGTCACACCGTCGACCAACTGGCCGGCATACGAACTGCCGTTGCGTACCAGCGCCGCGGTTGTCATCACTACGTCGGCACCGGCCAGTAGATACTTCACCACGTCCTGGGTGGTCTCGACACCGGTACTTGCGGCCAGCGAGGCACTGACCCGGCGATACAGCGCGGAGATCCAGCTGCGCGGCAGCTTCGCCTCGTCCGGATTCGACAGATCAAAGCCGGAGATGACCTGAAGCTGATCGAGATCGATGTCGGGCTGCAAGAACCGGTTGAACAACACCAGCGCATCCGCGCCGGCCTCGTCGAGCCTGCGCGCCATCTCGCCGAAGCTCGAGAAGAACGGGCTCAGCTTCACCGCGACCGGGACGCTGACCTTCTGCTTCACGTCCGCCACGATGTCGACGTACCGCTGCTCGACCTCGCGGCCCGAGACCTGCAGATCTTCGGGCAGGTAATAGACGTTCAACTCGATACCGGACGCCCCGGCGTCGACCATCCGACGGGCCATGCCCGACCATTCGCCCTTGGCGGAGCCGTTGAGGCTGGCGATCAGCGGCACGTCGATCACCGGCGCCGCCTTCTCGATCAGCTGCAGATAGCTGTGCACCAGGCCCGACTCGTTGCTCGGCTCGGTCGGGAAGTAGCTCAGCGCCTCGGCGAAGCTCTCGGCGCTGCGGTCCATCATCTCGGTCTCGCGCGCAGCCTCGTGACGGATCTGCTCCTCGAACAGCGAGTACATCACGATCGCGCCCACGCCACCACCGGCGAGCGATTTGATGCCATCGAGCGTCTGACTCAACGGACCGGCCGAGGCCACCAGCGGATTGCGCAACTGCAAACCCATGTAGCGGGTCCGCAGGTCGTTGATGGCCTCCGGGGCGGCCGGCTCCTCGTCCTCGATCAAGGCGGAGGCGGGAGCCAACTGGTCGGTGGCATTGCTGCCCATCGCCGATTTCAGCCGGGCCGACTCTGCAGCGGCTTGCAAGGCATCGGGATCGAACTCCACCATCTCAGGCCTCCTTGCTGCTGGTGGCGGGCACCGCGCCGGCGTTGCCGTTGACGGATTTGCGGGCATCAGCGCTGAACATCTCGGCCGGACGACCCGCCATCTGCTCATATTCGGCATAGCGGCGCAGCACATGCTGCTGACCGATTTCGAGCAGCCGCTCGGCCTCTTCCGGGTCGGACTGGGTCAGCATCTTGAAGCGCAACTCGGACGAGCGGTACTCCTTCAGCGTGATCCGCGGACGAGGCGAGTCGAGCAGGAACGGGTTCATGCCCTCGTCGCGCAGCACGGGGTTGAAGCGCATCAGCGGCCAGTGCCCGCAGGCCACCGCCTTGTACTGCTGCTCCAAGCCCTTGCGCATGTCGATGCCGTGGCTGATGCAGTGGCTGTAGGCGATGATCAGGCTCGGGCCGTCATAGGCCTCGGCCTCACGGAACGCCTTCAGCGTCTGCTGCGGATCGGCGCCCAGCGCGACCCGGGCCACATAGACGTGGCCGTAGGCGACAGCCTGCATGGCCAGATCCTTCTTGTTGGTCGTCTTGCCGCCGGTGGCGAACTTGGCGACCGCGCCCAGCGGGGTCGACTTGGACGATTGGCCGCCGGTGTTCGAGTAGACCTCGGTATCCATCACCAGCACGTTCACATTTCGTCCGGACGCCAGCACATGGTCGAGACCACCCGAGCCGATGTCGTAGGCCCAGCCGTCGCCACCGATGATCCACACCGAGCGGCGCAGCAGATGATCGGCGACCGAACGCAGATCATCGACCAGCGGGCCGCTCAATTGATCGAGCTTCTCGTAGAGCTTCTGCATCTGCCGGTACTGAATGCGCAGTTCGTGCATGCTTTCCTGCGGACCGCTCAGCAGGCTGTCGACCAGCGCATCGTCGTCGATATCGGCACGCAACTGCTCCAGGCGCCGCTTGGCCAGCGAATTGTGCAGGTCGGCGGCCAGCCGCATGCCCAGCCCGAACTCGGCGTTGTCCTCGAACAAGGAGTTCGACCAGGCGGGGCCCCTGCCGTCCTCGTTCTTCGCCCAGGGTGTGGTCGGCAGGTTGCCGCCGTAGATGGACGAGCAGCCGGTCGCGTTGGCGACCTGCAGCCGATCACCGAACAGCTGGGTCAGCAACTTCAGATACGGGGTTTCGCCGCAACCCGAGCAGGCACCCGAGAACTCGAACAGTGGGGTGAGGAACTGCACACCACGCACCGACGAGAAGTTGACCCGGCTACGCTTCGGCCGGGGGATCTTCTCGAAGAATTCGACATTGTTGCGCTGCTTGCTTCGTTCCAGCACCGGCGCCAGGTTGATCGCCTTGCGCTGCGGCTGACCGATCGGGGAGACCGGGCAGGCCTCCACGCACAGGCCGCAGCCGGTGCAGTCCTCGGCGTAGATCTGCAGCGTGTAACGCGAGCCGGGCAGGCCTGCCGCGTCCAACGGTGCCGAATCGAAACCTTCGGGCGCACCGTCGAGAGAGGCAGCCGGGTAGTGCTTGGCACGGATCACGGCGTGCGGGCAGACGAACGAGCAATTGCCGCACTGAATGCAGGTTTCGGGGTCCCACACCGCGATGATGTCGGAGATGTTGCGCTTCTCATAGCGGGTCGTGCCGCTCGGGAAGGAGCCGTCGACCGGCAGCTTGCTGACCGGAAGGGTGTCGCCCTTGTCGATCAGCATGGTCGCTGTCACGTCCTGCACGAAATCGGGGGCGGACGCCGGCACCGGCGCAAGATAGCCGTGATCGCTGGTGGCGGTTTCGGGCACCTCGATCTTGTGCAGGTGCGCGACTGCTTCGTCCACCGCGACATGGTTCTTGCGGACGATCTCCATCGACTTACGCGAGTAGGTCTTGGTGATCGACTGCTTGATGCGTTCGATCGCCACATCGGAGGGCAGCACACCCGAGATCGCGAAGTAGCAGGTCTGCAGCACCGTGTTGGTCCGCCCGCCCAGGCCTGCGGTACGGGCCACCTCGTTGGCGTTGATTGCATACAACAAGATGTCGTTGTCGATGATCTTCTGCTGCATCGGGGCCGGCAGATGATCCCAGACCTGGTCGGCCTCGAAGGGGGAGTTGATCAGCAAGGTGGTGCCGCTGACCCGCTCGCCGGCTTCGTTGTAGATGGCCTTGCGGGCGAACTCCAGGACGTCGATGCGTTCCAGGATCGACCAGTGGTGGCAGCCGATGAACGACGCCTTGTTCACCAGATAGGGGGCCTTGATCGGATCGGGACCGAACCGCAGGTGGCTGGTGGTCCTGGACCCGGACTTCTTCGAGTCGTAGACGAAGTAGCCCTGGGCGTAGGTGTCGGAGTCCGAGCCGAGGATCTTGATGGTGTTCTTGTTGGCGCCGACGGTGCCGTCCGAACCCATGCCGTAGAACACGGCCCGCTTGGTCAGCGGATCCTCCAGGTCGATGTGCGGATCGTAGTCGAGCGACAGCCGGGTCACGTCGTCATTGATGCCGACGGTGAACCGCGGACGCGGGTTGTCGCTGCTGAGCTCGTCGAAGATCGCCGCGGCCATGGCCGGGGTGAAGTCCTTGCTCGACAGGCCGTAGCGGCCGCCGATGATGCGAGGCATCGTCTCGCGCTTGCCCATGCCGACAGCTTCCGCCAACGCTGCGGTGACATCGAGGAACAGCGGCTCGCCCTCGGAGCCGGGCTCCTTGGTGCGGTCCAGCACCGCGATCTTCTTCACGGTCTGGGGAATGGCCGCGAGAAGCTGTTCGGTGGGGAACGGACGATAGAGCCTAACGATCAGCACGCCGGTCTTCTGGCCGGATTCGTTCAGGTACTTGACCGCCTGCTGGATCACCTCTGCGCCCGAACCCATCACGACCGCGATCCGGTCGGCGTCCGGGGCACCCACGTAGTCGACCAGGTGGTATTGGCGCCCGGTCAGACGCGCGAAGTCGTCCATGGCCTGCTGCACGATACCCGGTGTGGCAAGGTAGAACGGGTTCGCGGACTCGCGTCCCTGGAAGTAGACGTCCGGGTTCTGCGCGGTGCCGCGGATGAACGGGTGCTCGGGGCTGAGCGCCCGGCGGCGGTGCTCGCGCACCAGTTCGTCCGGGATCATGGCGCGCAGCACGTCGTCGCTGAGCATCATGCAGGTGTTCAGCTCGTGGCTGGTGCGGAAGCCGTCGAAGAAGTGCATGAACGGCACGCGCGAATGCAAGGTGGCGTTCTGCGCGATCAGCGCATTGTCGTGGCATTCCTGCACCGAGGTGGAGGCCAGCATCGCCCAACCGGTCTGGCGGGCCGCCATCACGTCCTGATGGTCGCCGAAGATCGACAGGCCCTGGGTGGCCAGCGAGCGGGCCGCGACGTGCATGACGGTGCTGGTCAGCTCGCCGGCGATCTTGAACATGTTCGGGATCATCAACAGCAATCCCTGAGATGCCGTGAAGGTCGTCGACAGCGCTCCGGCCTGCAGGGCGCCGTGCATGGCGCCGGCGGCGCCGGCCTCGGACTGCATCTCCATCACCGAGGGCACCTCGCCCCAGATGTTCGGACGATCGAAGGCCGACCATTCGTCCGCGAGCTCTGCCATCGGGGAGCTCGGGGTGATCGGATAGATCGAGCAGAGCTCGTTGACCCGGAAGGCGACGTCGGCCGCGGCAGTGTTGCCGTCGACGATGGAGCGCACCTCGGTGGGCTCGGCGGCGGGCTCGTCGCGGTCGAGGTTGGCGACCGGATCCTCGGCACCCAGCATGTTGGGGTGGGGAGCAGGAATCTTGTTGTCGGTGGTCGTGGTTGTCATCACTTCTCCGCAATCATTTCGATAGCGTGCGCCGGGCACTGGTCGTAACAGGTTGCACAACCTGTGCATTTCTCGTAATCAAAGCGATATCTGTGGCCCTTGCCGAGCTTGATGACGGCGTCTTCGGGGCAGGCCCCCAAGCAGCCGTCGCACTCGAAGCAGTTGCCGCAGGAAAGGCAACGGCGGGCCTCGAAGTTGGCCTGGTCTTCGGTCAGACCCTGCACGATCTCGTCGAAATCGGCGACGCGCTCACTGGGATCAAGTTCGGACTGGATGCTGCGCGGATGATCGCCGAAGTACCACAGGTGCAGGTCGTCGAAGCCGACACCCGGGTGCTTGACGGTCGGCAGCACCCGGCGGCGGTTCAGCCAGGCGTCGATCATCTTGGCGGCCTTCTTGCCATGCCCGGTGCCGACGGTGACGGTGCGCTCGGAGGGCACCGCGTCGCCACCGGCGAAGATGCCGGGCACGTCGGTCATCAAAGTGGTGGGATCAACCTGGACGACATCGTTGACGAATTGCAGGCCGGGCAGGCTGTGCAGGAATCCGGTGTCGGCGACCTGGCCGACAGCCATGATCACGGTGTCGGCGGGCAGCTTCTCGAACTTGCCGGTGCCATGCGGCTTGCCCCACTCGTCGAGCTCCATGATCTCGACCTCGATGTCGTCGGCATCGACCTCGTTGATGGTGCGCAACCAGTGCACCTTGACGCCCTCTTGCTCGGCGTCGGTGAGTTCCTCCGCGTGGGCCGGCATCTGCTCCTGGCTACGGCGGTAGATGATGACTGCCTCTTCGGCGCCCATCCGGCGGGCGGTGCGGGCAGCGTCCATGGCCGTGTTACCGCCACCATAGACGGCGACTCTGCGTCCGATCTTCGGCTTCTCGCCGGACGCGACGTTACGCAGGAAGTCGACGGCGTCGACCATCTTGCCGGCGTCCATGCTGGGGATCTCGACGCGCTTCGACAGGTGAGCGCCGACAGCGATGAAGACCGCGTCGAAATTGCCCTCGCGCTGCTCTCGCAGCAGGTCTTTGACGGAGTGGTTGAGGACGATCTTGACCCCGAGGTCTTCGACCCGCTTGATCTCGGCATCGACGACGTCGCGGGGAAGCCGGTATTCGGGGATGCCGTAGCGCATCATGCCGCCCGGCTTCTCGCCGGCGTCGTGAATCTCGACCTCGTGGCCGACCCTGGCCAGATGGTAGGCGGCCGACAAGCCCGACGGCCCGGCACCGATGATCAGCACCCGGTAACCGGTGTTGTTGCGGGGCTTGCTGAAGTGCCAATCGTTCTCGATGGCCTGGTCGCCGAGATAGCGCTCAACCGAATGAATGGAGACCGCGGAATCCAGGTCGCGGCGGTTGCAGGCCACCTCACAAGGGTGGTAGCAAACCCGGCCGTGAATGGCGGGGAAAGGATTGTCACGGGTCAGCTGCCGCCACGCGGCTTCGGCTTGGCCCTCCTTGATCAGCCGCAGCCACTCCTGGATGTTCTCGCCCGCGGGGCAGGCGTTGTTGCAGGGCGGCAGCAGATCGACATAGATCGGCCGGCGACTGCGAACCGGGGTAACCCGGCCGGTACCCTCGGCCAGATCAGGTAGTTGGGTTATATCTAGTTGACCGTCGGTCGTCGTCATCGCAAAATCCCTGCCCTCGATGATCGCTTCGGTACACGATCACCGGGGCGGAATCATTTGCCCTTCCGCTGATCAGTTGCGACCGCGCACCTGTCACGAATGCGTTCTTGGCGGTCACTTTACTAGTGCTCAATTGCCTAGTCGGCTAAGGGTATCCTATCTTTGCCCGTGCTTACTGACGGGTCTTTAGAGCTTCCTCCAACCGGTCCACCTTGCCGGTCATCTCGCCGCTGTAGCCGGGCCGGATGTCGGCTTTGAGGACGAGCGAGACCCTGGGATCGGATTCGCCGACCTTGTCGCAGGCCTTCTTGATGACGGCCATGCATTCGTCCCAGTTGCCCTCGATCGTAGTGAACATCGAGTCGGTGTGGTTGGGTAGCCCTGATGCGCGGATGACCTCGACAGCGGCGGCGACCGCATCGTGCACGGCGCCATCGGGGCCGGATCCGGATGGAGTGATAGAGAATGCGACTAACATGCCTTCAGCCTAGTTCGGATCGAAGGTGTGAGCCGGTGGCAAGTGATGATTACGCCTGCTGCGCCCTGGAACATCGGGGCCGGCGAATCGTGTGCGAGGACTTCCGCCCTTGAACCCTGAGGCGACTCTTCAAAGATCTGTCGGGCCCTGTCTGGCGCGATCGCAGGAGTATCGCGCGCCGTGGTTGGCGTGGCTTGGATCCCGTAATGCGCCATTTGTTGTGACAATCTCCAAAAGTTTCCTGCTTTCTGCTACGGCCTGACGCGGGTGGTGGAAGAGCCGGTGGACGCTGGGATTCGGCATACACTTGCGGCCGTGCCCGAAGGTCATGTCATTCACCGCCTCAGTTCGGCGATCACCGCCAGATTCGGGCACCGTGAGGTTCAGGTGGCGAGCCCGCAAGGGCGGTTCGCTGCAGCGTCCGCTCTCTTGAACGGCACCGAGTTGGTGTCCGCGGATGCGGTGGGCAAGCATCTGCTGATCGATTTCGAGGGTGGACGAACGGTCTGGATTCATCTCGGGTTGATCGGCAAACTGTGGTTCGTCCCGGTCGATGGGGTGGTGCCGCATCCTGCGACCCTGCGGATGCGCATCGCGGACCCGACTCAGGCCGCGGATCTGCGCGGGCCGCAGTGGTGCCGTTTAATCGACCCGGCCGAGCGCGATGCGGTGGTCGCTTCGGCGGGTCCCGACCCGTTGCGTCCGGGCGCCGACCCCGAGCGTGCCTGGAAGAAGGTGCATGCCAGCGGTCGTCCGATCGGCGTGCTGCTGATGGATCAGAAGGTGTTCGCCGGAGTCGGCAACATCTTCAGGGCCGAGGTGCTGTTTCGGCACGGCATCGATCCGTTGCTGCCGGCCAAGAAGCTCCCTCGCGATATCTTCGATTCGGTATGGGCCGACCTGGTCGTGCTGATGGCCTACGCCGTCAAAGCCGGCAAGATCGACACGGTTGCGCCCGCACACATGCCCGAGGCGATGGGACGCCCGCCCCGCGTCGATGCGCACGGCGGCGAGGTTTACGTCTACCGCAGACTCGGAGAACCCTGCTGGGTCTGCGGCACTCCGGTTGCAGGTGCCGCTCTTGCCGGACGCAATCTCTACTGGTGCCCCTCATGCCAGCCCGCCGGCTCCGTGGGCCACGAGGTGGAGTTGTAGCTAACCAACCGGATACGCGAACCGCACCTTTCGCTGGTCGACGTCGACTTCGGCCAGCCGGACCTGCACCTTTTGGCCCGCAGGAACTTCACCGCGGCATTGGGCGATGACCGGAGGCTCGTAGACGAAGATCTCGCTGTCATGTTGTTCGTCGCCGTCGCGCAGCAGGCCGGCGTCGTAGACCTGACCGATGCAGTCTTGCAGCGCGACCGCCTCGGCAAGGTTGATGCAGGAGTTTTCGACATCGGAGGCGATGCGTCCGGAGCGAGAGAGCAGGCCCGGCAGCTCGGGCAGGGCTTCGGCGATATCGGCGGGGAGGTTACCGCTGAGATGGGTGGTCTCGTCGTCCAAGCGTGCCCAATCGCCACCGAAGGCCAGGCAAATCTCGCTCACGAATCGGTCGCCGAGCCGGCGGATAGGCGCGGTTGCGTGCGCGTAGGTACCGGCCACGCCGGCGTGCCAGGCTTCCGGCTGCGGCGGCCGGGACGAGAAGGCCAAATACCCTGATCCCCGGAGCAGCTTGGTAGCGGCAGCATTCAGAGCCAGGGCGGCAGGGTCGGCCAGATCCAACCGGGCCAAGATTTCGCCCGGCGGGAAGCCATCGATGATCCGGACGCCGAGGGCCTTTGCTGCTGCCCGGAATTGTGATTTTGCCGCGTCGCTGGGTGCGGGCAAGGTGCGCAACAGGCCGGCGCCTCCGGCGAACATGATCCGGGCTGCGGCGATCCCGGTAGCCAGTGAGCATTCGCTGTTCCACGCGTCCATCTGGGTGCGGGGTTCGAGGCGTAGCTGCCAGCCGTCAGGGGTACGGACGAGGTCCTGCTCCGGCAAGTGCAGTTCGATAGCGCCGCGCTCGCGGGCGCGTTGTTGCCTCATCGTGCCGAACTCCGGCAGATGTTTGATCGGTTCGGGCAGGGATTCGGCACGGTCGTATCGGGCCTGCAAACTGGGGTAGTCGAGGCGGGCCCGGACGCGCACCATTGCCCGGCGGACCCGGGCGCTAGTCAACAGGCCGGTGCCGTCGGTTTCGATCTGCCAGAGCACGGCGGGGCGGTCTTCGCCTGCGACCAGGCTCGCAGTCTGCTCGGTGAGGACGCGTGGATAAAGCGGGATGTTTCCGCTGGGCAGATAGATAGTCTCCCCGCGTCTCTTCGCCTCGGCATCGAGGGGGCTGCCCGGAGCTACGAAGGCGCCCACGTCGGCGATCGCGTAATAAAGGGTGAAGCCATCGTCGCCTGTTTCGGTGCCCTGCTCGATGCGGACGGCCTGATCGAGATCCTTGGAGCCGGGTGGGTCGATGGTGACCAGTTCGAGGTTGCGCGCATCAATGCGCCCTTCGCTGAACCGATCGGACGCCCGGCTGGCCTCGTCCTCCAGCTCCGGTGCGAAGGCCTCACTCAACTCGAATTTTTCGATGATCGCACTGAAGTCGAGATCGGCCATCGTCATCGGGACACTCATGGCCTGAGCGTACCCGCGCTGCTGAGCCTGCGGAGGGCAATCACTACGAGGTAAAAATCAGCCGACGGGATCGTGGTGATCATGACAGGATTCCAGTGACAGCAAACTAGAATAGTGCTGTCATCGCGATCTTGGAGGTGTTCTGGTGGCGGTATATACGGTGAGGAATGTTCCGGAAGACGTCCATCGCGCTCTAAAGGCTCGCGCCGCGCAACACGGGCACAGCGCGGAAGCAGAAGTCCGCGAAATCTTGGCGGAAGCGGTGCTTCCCGCACGGAGGATCCACCTGGGGCGCGCTTTGGCTGACCTTGGGCGCGATCTTGGGCTCACCGATCGTGACATCGACGAGATCGAGGCCGTGCGTGACCAGACTCCGGCGGAACCGATTGAGCTGCCGTGATTGTTCTCGACACGAATGTGATCTCAGAAGTGATGCGCCCGAGGCCGGAGGCGCGAGTGCAGGCGTGGTTGGATGGCCAATCCATCGACACCTTGTATGTCTCTAGTATCACTGTGGCGGAGCTACTTTTCGGTGTCGGCGCCTTGCCGGTCGGCGCGCGAAAAGATCGCCTACGGAAAGCTGCGGACGGGCTGTTGGCGCTGTTCGCCGGTCGTGTGTTGGCGTTTGATCAAGAATCCGCGCGTCGCTACGCAGAAATCGCCGTAGACGCCCGCAGATTGGGCCGCAGTCTTGCGGTAGCGGATGGGTATATTGCCGCGATTGCTGCTTCACGGAGTTTCGCGGTGGCGACTCGCAATGTGTCAGATTTTGAGTATGCAGGTGTCGAGATAATCAATCCCTGGGATTGAGGTGCAGTCCGAGCTTCACGCTGATGATGATCAGCCTGATCACCCCGACTGCTAAACCGATCCACATCACATAGCTCAGCACGCCGCTCACAGCTTGTTGCGGATCAGCCGTGGTGTCCACACGGGAGGACTGTGTCAGGTCGGGGGTGCCGACGTTGACCCACAGGGTGCCGAGTGATGCTCCTGCTGAATCGACGGCTTCCATGACGGCGTTTTTCAGGTTCTCGATCGCGTCACCGACAACTGCTTCGCCGACTTGGTTCATAACGCACTTGACCTGGCCGGGGGCACATACCATTGCTGGTCACTCTCCCCAGTCCACATATCCAGCGAGATCGGGGATCTGTGCGAGTCGCAACGGATTTACCGAGTCCGTTGGAGACATTTTCCAGTCCCCGTTTTCCCACACCAGGTCATAGACGCCTGACATATACACGGTCCTGCCATCTACCATCGAGCTGAATGCAAGATCAACACGTGCGTCGCCCGCGTTGTATGAAAGAAGACGGAACCCCTCGATTCTTAGTTGGGCCGCCGGATCTGAGTCGGTGCCGGCCGCTGCCTGATCCAGCAGTTGATCTCTGATTGGGCAGTCAACCGAAACGAAATAGTTCATCCAAGCCAGATATGCCTCGAAGTCTGTAGCGGCCATCGAGCCTTGAATACCTGCATTCGCAGCACTGAAGAGGGCTCCTTCGGGGGTGTGTTGGTAGCACATTCTGTAGCCGTCGCGGGTGTCTGCTGGCCCGTATTTGGGTGAGGTGGGGTAGGCGTCGATGTCTTGGTATTGCCAGGTGGTTTCGGGCGCGGTCGTGAGTGTGCCGGTCAGCACTTCCCCATCGAGACCACAGATGCTGGGTTCGCTGGCGGTGGTGCTTTCACCAGTGGTCGCGGCTGTGGTGGCTGGTGGCGCCTCGGGTTCGGGCTTGTTTCGGGTGATGCCGACGATGACGCCGGCTACAACGATGAGCGCGATGACGAGGGCGGCGGCGATGAAGCCTGGCCGGGTGAATGGACTGTGTTGCGGGGTATCGGTGGACATGACGGTGTCATCCTGCGAGTGCGTCCACGAGGAAAGCTGCCGTTATCACGATCGCCCTGTCGAGGTTGAATTCACTGTGGGTTCCTTATCACTGGGTGGGGGTGGCCACACGTCAGCGTCGTCGCGCGTGGTACATCACCTGAGATCATCTTAGAGAGACGGTGGCGAGAAGATCCGTCGGGTCACAGTTCTCGTGCGAGAGAGCTGGAGAAGGTACCGGGGATGAAAGCGACGCATCTACAGGTAAAAAGTGATATTTGACGCAGAAGGGAGTGGGTAGACGCGCGCGATCAGACTGTCGATAGACCTCTTAATGGGGCGCCTCATCTGTACCGCATTGCCAAGGAGGCATCACGGCGCCTGGATGCGGGTGGTACCTGCGGCGGTGATGGCGTACTGGTAGCCGTGTTTGGTGTTCCAGATGAACACGCCGGGGCTGGGTTGCTCCAGGTGGCAGCTGCCGCTGGTCTTCGCCCTGTGGGCTTTCCTCGATAGGGGCCCGAGGTTGCCGAGGTTAGTTTGCCCGGCCGGTGCGTTCGGACCGCGCTGGAACGGGACCGTGTGATCCATGTCGCAGCGACTCGAGGGAAGGGTTCCATAGGGGAAGACTTCGATCAGGTTGCGCTGCTCGATGGCGAACCGCATCCGGCCGGGCACCTGGTAGGCGTCCGACGGGCTGATCTGCTCGGGGTCGAGAATCGGCCGGACGACCACTTTCGAGTCTTTCAGGAACTCGGGAAGTTGCTCGGTCAGGAGAGGTCCCCAGCCGTCGACGCGGGCGGTGCCGGGTGCCAGGTCACAGGCATTGATGTGGACGACCAGCGTGTGGGTGGGCATGGTGGTGTGCTGCCACGGGTGCGGGCGTGCTGAAGCGCTTGCTGGCATGCTGGGATCGGCCGGGACCTGTGGCGAGTTGCCGGAACGGTGCGCAGTCCCGCCCTCGCTGGTAACTGGTGCTGGTGTCGTGAGGAATTCGGGTGGGTCGGGTAGTTCGGGTGGCCCCCAGTAATCGGGGTCATCCGGCGGTGGACTTGCACTGCTGCCCTCATCATGGGCAGGGCTGTTCCCGAAGATCGCGCCGCGCCGTTCCCGCCAGGTAGATTCTTGGTCCTGCGACCTGTCTGATGGTGCAGGTTGCCGGTGCGGAGGGGTTGTTGGTCGAGCCGGTTTGGCCGAGTCCGCGTTCTTGCTCGTGTTTTGGGCAGAGTCGTCCCTAAAAACGGCGTCGAGTTTGCGTCGCCAGGTAGATTCTTGGTCCTGCGACCTGTCTGATGGTGCAGGTTGCCGGTGCGGAGGAGCTGTTGGTCGAGCCGGTTTGGCCGGGTCCGCGCCCTTGTTCGTGTTCTGGGCAGAGTCGTCCCTAAAAACGGCGTCGAGTTTGCGTCGCCAGGCGGGGCGCTGATCATTCGGCTCGCGGGAACTGACGCCTCGTTCAGGTGTGGGGGCCGGTTGCGCACTGGCAGGAGCGCTATCGCCTGCTGATTCATCGAAGATGGTGTGCCAGCAGGTACTGAATTCGGGTGGCTCTGGTTCGGGTGGTTCATCGGGCGCTGGCGGCCCGTGGGTGACCACCACTGCGGGGTCGGCGCCAGGCTGCTGATACTGCCGGCACAAGATGCCCAATGCCCGGGCGCGGCGCTGGTCGAAGTCGTTCCCGATGAGCGGGTCCGGGTGCTCGGGCAGAGTGGTGGCGATCTTCTTCAAAATGAAGTCGAACAGGAGCCCGTCTTCGGGGTTGACGATGCCGAAGATCTTCACGTGGCCGTCGTCGACGGCGCTGATTTTGATGAATCGTTGCAGGCGTTGGGCTTCGGCTCGTTTGCGGGCGGTTTCCACGTCGGCGGCGATGATGTGCTCTTCGAGTAGCCGCATGGCTTTGGCCGTGGTGTGGTATTCGAAGATCGGAGCAACTTTTTCGTCCACTTCGAGGCAGACGTCGAGAGGCAGGACCCAGCAGCATTTGACGACTTCTTTGGCTTTCCAGATGTGGAGATTGCCTGCGATGACGCGCCGGAACATGTGGGGGTGTCGGTGTCTGAGGTCGAGGGCGAATCCGATCTGGTCGAGTGCTGATTTCGGGGTGACTTGCAGCAGTGGCCCGAGCTCCAGCGCGACGAATTCGCCGACCGAAGGGGTGCCATCGTGGCCGGGGGTGATGAGACGTTCCATGCCTTCGAACACGACCTCGTCGTCCATCTTCCAAAGGTCTGCAGTGTGAAGGATAGCGATCAATTCGGCGACCTCGTACGCCCGTTTTTGCCGGTGCGCGTAATCAAGGGCTGCCACGGCTGCGGCCTCGCCGGCCGGACGAGTCAGGGCCTCGGTGCCACACAACGGGTCGGCGTCGGCGAGGGCTGTCATATCAGCGGTGCCGACGCCATGGCTGGAGGTAGAATCCCGGTCGGCTCGCGGAGGTTGAATCCGCCCGGTCCCCGGCGAGTTAATTGTTGCGGCGCCAGGCGAAGAAGCAGAGACGCCGGATGTCGTGTGAGAACAGGCCGAGTTCGAACGTGCTGCGTCCGGTATCTCGAATGGGAGCACCGCAGGCTCAACCGCCGCACTGGTCGGGCGGCCGGCCACCGGTTCACGAGTGCTGGTGTGCTCCATGACAAGACTCTACTCGAACACACCGACAAAAACTGGAGGATCGAGCAATAAATCGAAAAAAGATTCGAGAGAGTTTGCCCGTGTGATGAGAGTACTGGGGTGCACTGAATAAGCAACGGCAAGGTTGAGAGGACCCGGGTCCGCAACTCTCGGATGTGTCCCACATGCGCCGCTAGCCTGAATGAATGGAGCACCTGATCAGGCTCGACGAGACGTGGGCGCTTTCGGCCATCCCGCTTTCGTCGGGCACGGATTCACATCCGCGTTGAAGCTGGTGCAGCAGGCCATCATGACCACCGTGCTGGGCATCGCATGACGTTCTCAGATTGGCGTAGCCAACCGGTCGTAGGGCTCTCAGCTGAGCAGAAGCGCTTCACGCATCCCGGACGCGTCCAGCCAGTGACCGAAGACCGGGCCTTCCGGCTCCAGGAGCTTGGCGCGGTCGAAGGGCACCGGCACCGGGTCGAAACCGATGTCGTCCACGAACTCGCTGACGATTGTGCGAGCGTCCGCGTCGTCCGAAGCCACCGCCATTGCGCGTCTGGGGGAGACATCGCCGGAGCGGGCGTCCGAGGTGAAGTCGTGGTAGCTGAAGTGGTTGAGCGACTTGACCAGCCGCATCTTCGGGTTGTGTGCGGCCAGCAGGGCGCTGGTGGAATCCGGCCATGCGTCCAGCTCGGGCATCGGGCCGTCGACGTAGGGCCAATGATTGGTCGGATCGAGCACCACCTTGCCGCTGAGGGCTGACAGGTCTGCATGGGATGCGGCGCCGAACGGCACGGCCAGTAACACGATGTCGGCGGCGTTCAGCAACTCGGGCAGGCTCACGAACGTGGCGTCCGACGAACCCTCGGCAAGCGTGGCACCGGCCACCTGATCGACCGGAGCCACGTCATAGAACAAGACCTGCCAGCCGGAATCGGTGGCCAGTCGTCCGATGGCGGTGCCCACTTTGCCGGCGCCGATGATGCCCAGAACCTTGCTCATAATGGCCGCAACGCTACTCCAGGCAATGCGGGTTTGGACGGCGTACTGTATTTTGTGCGGCCCGGCGATGACGCCTGGGCAACAGGCAATGACGCGAGAATCGGGACGGTTGAGAAAACGATGACGCATAAGAATGTCGAGTTCGGCATCGACAGCTTCGCAGACATCTCCAACGATGCGCAGGGCAATCCGGTCGCGCCCGGACAGGTCGTCCGCAACGTCGTCGAGGAGGCCGTGCTGGCCGACGAGGTGGGCGTCGACTATCTCGGTCTCGGCGAGCATCATCGCTCTGACTACGCCATTTCCTCTCCTGACATGGTGCTGGCGAATATCGCGGGACGCACCACCAATCTTCGGCTGAGTTCGTCGGTGACCGTCCTCAGCTCGGACGATCCGGTGCGGCTATGGGAGCGTTACGCGACCCTGGCGGCGCTATCGAACGGGCGAGCCGAGATCATCGTCGGACGCGGTTCTTTCACCGAATCGTTCCCGCTTTTCGGTTTCAGCCTGGACGATTATGGTTCGCTATTCGAGGAAAAGCTTGACCTTCTCGACAAGCTTCGCACTCAACAGCCGGTCACCTGGGAAGGGACATTCACCCAGAGCCTGAACGATGTGACGCTGCATCCCGAACTCGAGTCGGACGATCCACTGCCGATGTGGGTGGCAGTGGGCGGCAACCCGGAATCGGCTATCCGGGCCGCTCGCCACGGGCTGCCGGTCATCGTGGCGGTTCTCAACGGACCGCACGCCAGGTTCGCGCCCATCGCCGACCGGTACCGCCAGTCGCTGGCAGAATTCGGCAAGCCGGGCCTGCCGGTCGGCTTCCAGTCGTCCGGATTCATTGCCGAAACCGATGACGAGGCGAAGGAGCAATTCTTCGAGCCGTGGCGCGACTACATGACCAAGCTCGGACGCGAGCGCGGCTGGATGGCCCCGAGCCGTGCCCAGTTCGAGTTGGAGATCGCTCAAGGATCGCTGTTCGTCGGCTCGCCGGAATCGGTCGCCGGCAAGCTCGCGAAGGTCATCGAGCTGCTGGACGCCGGACGCGTGACGATCCGGGTCAGCACCGGCGTGCTCTCGCACGAGCTGATCATGAAGTCGATCGAGCTCTACGGGACGCAGGTCATCCCCCGGGTGCGGGAACTGCTCGGCTAGCGTTCTCCGCTCGCGCAAGTCGTTTCGTAATTGGCGCCGAATGACTTAGCGAGCGATCGGCCAACTCGCTGTATAGCGGAAGTGTTACAATGGCTATACAAAGGAGGTCGCTATGTCCAAGTCAACAATTACGGTTCGGGTCGACGACACGACGAAGCTGGCAGCGGAGTCATTGTTCTCGGAGCTTGGCTTGAATACCTCGGTGGCTGTTAATGCCTTTCTGAGACAGGCAGTGCGTGAGCGCCGTATCCCCTTTGAGATCACTGCGGAGCCCTTCAATTCCGCCACCGCCGATGCGATCGCGGAGGGCAAGGCGAAGCTGGCTGACCCGTCTACCCCAAAGTTTTCCGACGTGAACGCGCTGCGTAAGTCACTGGGTGTGTAGTCCTCGTGTCGTATTCGATTGCCTATACCAGCGCATTCAAGAAAGATGTGAAGGCCGCGAAGAAGCGCGGCAAGAGCATGGACAAGCTCTTCAGCATCATCGAGCAGCTTGCGGAAGACAGGACCCTTGCCCCAGCAAACCGAGGCCACGCGTTGGCAAAGAACTGGGGCGGAACCCGCGAGTGTCACATAGAGCCTGACTGGCTTCTCGTCTATGAAAAGGATGAGAACGCCCTCGTTCTCATGTGTATGCGAACAGGTACACACGCGGACCTGTTCTAGGCACGTCCCTGGACGGTCTGGTCCGAAACCCCGCGCACGCTTACTTGGCCGTAAGCTCTCGGAATCGCCGCTTGTAGAGCACGTCGTCGGCGCCAACGTCATCTGGACGATGGAACGTGCGTCTTCCTCGCGGTCTGCCAAGTGGAGTTCCGCAGTGTCGCTCACCGACCAGGTCGGCTGGGATCAAGGAATCACCTGACTGTCAGGTTGATCCGTTGCCCGGATTCAGCGTGTGCCGCTTGCCGACTCCCATTGGCGCAGGTCGATGACCTGGTTGCAGCGGCCCATCAGATCTTCGTCGTGGGTGATGACCAGCAATGCCGTCTCGGCCAGCGACGCGAACAGATCGTCCAGCAGGGCATCGGCGGTTTCGCGGTCGAGATGCTCGGTGGGCTCGTCCAGAATCACCAGGTCGGGTGTGGTGTCGGCAACCAGCAACCGGGCCAGCGCCACCCGCTGCGCCTCGCCCCCCGACAGTGTCGCTCCTTGCTCGCCGACCTCGCGTTCGGCGTCAAGACCAAGCCCGGCCTGATGCATCGCCGAGGCGACCTGCTCGCCGGTGGCGTCCTTGTTGCCGATCTTGACGTTCTCGGCCAGCGTGGTCGCGAAGATATGTGCGTTCTGCGCCAGATATCCGATCCGAGTCGGGGCCGCCAGCTCGCCGCTACGGGCCGGGATCAGCCCCATGATCGTGGCGGCCAGTGTGGTCTTGCCGAGCCCCGAGGGGCCGACCAGCGCGACCGATTCCCCGGAGTGCACATCAAGGTTGACCCCTGACAACAAGACCGGTCCGTCGGGCCAGCCGACCGCCAGATCGTGGAGCATCAAGTGGGCGGGTGCCGTTGCAGAAGCATCGTCCGTCGCTCGGTCGCCTGTCCCCACCGGATCCGCCTGCAAGACATCGATCACCCGGGCCAGCGCCGCCCTCGACCTGGTCAGGGTCTGGGCGGCCTTCGAGAAGTCGGCGTAGACCTCGTGCAGCGCCAGCGGCACCAGCGCGAGGATCGCCAGGTCGCGCCCGAGCATCGCTCCGGAGGCAACAGCGGGTGCGCCTATCACCAGGCCAAGGACGACGGCGAGCCCGGTTGCTAGCATCTGGGCGGCCTCGGCAACACCGCGTGTCCAGGCGCCCTCGCGTTCGCTGTCGCGCAGTTCGGCATCGATCGCGCCCAATGCGTCGAGTTCGCGGTCGGCCTGCCCGTAGGCGACCAGGTCGGGCGCGCCGAGCGACATCTCACGCACCTTGTCGCCCAAGGCCCCGCGGGCCGGTATCGCCCGCTCGTCCGCGGCGCGTGACCAGCGTCCGGCAAGCCACGGGACGACGACCCCGGCGAAGACGGAGATCGCCAGCAGCACCACGGCGTCCAACGGGTTGAAGATGGTCAAGATGGCGCTGGTGCCGAGAAAGACCACGGCGGCCGAGCAGAACGGCAGCACCACCCGCACCACCAGGTCGACGATGGCCTCGACATCGGCGGTGATGCGAACCAGCAGATCGCCGAAGCGCTGTCCCAGCAAGGTGGTGCGAGATAGCTTGTCATAGCTGAGTTCGCGGAGCGAGCTCTGCATCCGGAGCGCCAGGTCATGCCCGACGAGCCGCTCGAAATAGCGGCCGACCCCGCGTCCGATACCGAAGAACCGGACGCCCACCGAAGCCGCCAGCAGATACAGCACCGGCGGGTGTTCGGCGGCCCGGCTGAGCAGCCAGGCCGACACCCCCATCAGGGCCACCGAGCAGCCGCTGGCGAAGATCGCCAGCAACACCGACACGAACAGCCGCCAGCGTCCCCGCGGCGTGCCCCTCAATAACCGGACGAGCAGAGCCCAGACATCACGCATCGGCGCCATGGGTCACCTCCCCGACGGCCACCATCTCGTCAGCCAGCTTCAGCAGAGCCTCCCGATGGCTCACCACGATCGCCCCGACGCCTGCCGCCCGCACCGCAGCCACCGCCTGGGCCTCAGTCGCCTGATCGAGCCCCGCCGTCGGTTCATCGAGGACGAGCAGTTTGGCGCCGCCCAACTCAATGCGCAGCAGGGCCCTGGCCAGCGCCACCCGCCGCCGCTCGCCCGCCGACAGACCCTCGCCGTCGTCGGCGATCGTCCGGTCGAGGGCAAGCTCCGAGCCACCGGCCCGATCGAGCGCCTCGCGCAGCTGGTCATCGGACGCCTGGTCATACCCCAACCGCAGATTGGACGCGATGGTGCCGCGCAACATGCCCGGATTCTGCCCGACCCAGGCGATCTGCCGCCGCCACTGATCGAGGTCGATCCGGGCCAGATCCAGACCGCCGATCCGAACGGTTCCCGAGGTGGGCGCCACGAAACCCATCAGCACACTGAGCGCGGTCGACTTGCCGCCACCCGATCGTCCGATCAGTGCGAGCACATCGCCGGGACGCATGGTGAACGACAGGTTGTCCAGGCTCGGGCGATCGGTGCCCGGATACTGCACGCTGACCTGGTCGAAGCAGATCTCCGCTGAGCCAAGATCCGGAGGCACGACCACCTCGGCCTCAGCCTCGAGGGACGACTCGATCACCTTGAACACGGCATCGGCGGCAGCCGTGCCATCGGCGGAATCATGAAAGTGGACGCCCACCATCCGCACCGGCAGATAGGCCTCGGGCGCCAGCACCAGCACGAACAGGGCCGTGGTCAGGTCGAGCTCGCCGGCGACCACCCGAAATCCGACGGTGACCGCAACCAGCGCCACCGACAAGGTGGCCAGCAGCTCCAGCACCCCGCCGGACAAGAACGCGATGCGCAAGGTCTTCATGGTCTCGGTGCGCGAGCGGCCCTCGGTCTCGCGAAGACCACGCAACTGCGCGCGGGCGCGTCCGAAGACCTGCAGGGTCGGCAGGCCGGTAACCAGGTCGGCGAAGTGGTTGGCCAGTCTGGTCTGGTATTTCAGCCTGCGGTTGACCTGGTCGCGGGTGGTGACGCCGATCAACGCCATGAAGAAAGGAATCAGCGGAATCGTGATCGCGATGATGATCGCCGACTCGGTGTCCTGGCGAAGAATCACCACCCAGATCAGCAGCGGAATGAAGGCGGCCATCACGAGCTGTGGGAGGTACTTCGAGAAGTATCCGTCCAGCGCGTCCAGGCCTTGGGTGGCCAGATGAATCAGGGTGCTCGACGGGGTCGAGGCGTCCAGCGGCCGGGCCAACCGGGCAGCCATCAGGTCGGTGCGCAGCTGGCTCTTCACGGACGCGGACGCCCGGTGCGCCAGCCACGAATTCAGCCAGCTCAGCCCCGCCCGCAGACAGAAGACGCCGGCCAGCGCCCACAGATAGGACGAGAATCCGGCGAGCGGGCCGTCGAAATCGATCGAACCCGCGTAGAAGACTCCGGAGACCGCCTGGGCGATCAGCCAGGCCTGCACGATGATGCAGCAAGCGCCCACTATCCCGGTCGCGGCGACGGCGACCAGGAAACCCCTGGTCGCCGTCGCACGCTTGAGAAGCCGCGGATCAAGCGGTCCCGCCAAAATCAGTCTCCCGTGACGTTGACGGTCGCCTGAGCCGATCCGGCATCTTGCGGCATGTTCGCCACTGAGATGCGGCGGCGGAATACCCGGTAGGTCCAAATGCTGTAGATGAGTACGACCGGCACGCCCACCAAAGCGGCCTTGCTCATCAGATCGAGAGTGTCCGGCGAGCTGGCGGCGATCCACATGTCGAAGTTGGTTCCCTCGGTGGGCACGAAACCGAGCGTCCCGAACATCTTGATGAAGATCGTCGCGAAGAGCGTCGCGATCGACACACCGGTGCCGAAGAAGGCGAGATTCTCGCGCCTTTGTACGCCGTGCTGGGTGTGCATGAGAATCGCGTAGCCGAGAGCGGCCACCGAGACCAGCCCGGTGATCCACATCGCCACGGACGCCCCGGCACCCAGGTTCGGATTCTGAGTCGCGGGGTAGACGATGTTGCCGATGACGACGAACCCGGCGAGCAGGGCCAGCGCGATCGGGCCGGCGACCTTGACCACGCCGTTGGCCTTCTCGTGCACGGTGCCGGAGGTCTTCAGGCAGAGGAAGACCGCACCGTGCACCATGAAGAGCACGATCAGCGCGAGGCCACCGAGCAGCGTGAACGGGGTGAACAGATTCCAGAAACCGCTCATGTGCGGAGGCTCACCGGCGACGGTCATGCCCTTCCACATGTTGGCGAAGCCGATGCCGAAGACCAGCGGCACGAGGTACGAGCCGATGATCGCGCACCAGTCGAAGGTGTCGCGCCAATCCTCATTGCCGAGAGCGCGGTATTCGAACGAGACCCCTCGGATGATCAACCCGAGCAACACCAGCAGCAAGGGTACGTAGAGCCCGCTGAACAGCGTCGAATACCAGCCCGGGAAGGCCGCGAACATCGCACCGCCCGCAGTGATCAACCAGACCTCGTTACCGTCCCAGACCGGGCCGATCGAATTGATCATGACGCGGCGTTCGGTGGGGTCCTTACCGATCACCGGATAGAGCATCGCGACTCCGAAGTCGAAGCCTTCGAGGAAGAAGAAGCCGATCCACAGCACGGCTACCAACAAGAACCACAAGACAATCAGTTGATCGTGTGACATGAAATCTCCTCGGCCTCAGTAAGCGAACGACATCGGCTGGTCGGCGTCCTTGGACACCTCGGGCGGGGTCACATCGGGCAGGCCCTTGGCGACGAAGGTGAAGAAGAGCTTCAGCACGAGCACCGCGATGATGCCGTAGACCAGCGTGAACGCGATCATCGAGAACAAGATCTGGCCGGCACTGACATTGGGTGAATTCGCTGTCCATGTGGGCAGCACTCCGTAGACGATCCAGGGTTGGCGGCCCATCTCGGTCAGAATCCAGCCGAACGAGTTGGCGAACAGCGGCATGAAGGGCAGCGCGCCCATTGTGTACTTCCAGGTCTTGAACTGCCAGTTCTTTTCAGTTGGTGGGTAGTGGCCCTTGCGGGTGAACCACAAGATCGCCAGCCCGACCAACAGACCGAGGGTGCCCAAACCGATCATCAGGCGGAAGCTGTAATAGGAGATCATCACGTTGGGGACCGGATCGACCCCCATCTCGGCAAGCTCACTGGAGAACTGCTCCTGAAGTGCGGTGCGCTCCCCATCGACATTCAGGAAACCGTCGTTCAGATACTGCTCGGTCAAATCATTGATGCCCATGACTTCGGCGTTGGGATCATTGAAGGCCAAGAAGCTCAGCACATAAGGCACCTCGAAGCTGAATACTTCGGTGACTTCGGTGATTCCCTCAGAGTTACGTTCTTGCGTGTAAATGCCGACAATGGAGAACCCTGCTGCCGTCGTGGTGTCGAGCAGCCCCTCGGAGGCGGCAAGCTTCATCGGCTGAAACTTGGCTTCGACCTGAGCCTGTGCGTGGCCGGTGCCGAACACTGCCAGGCAGGCGGCGATCAGTACCCAGGCGCCCATCCGGGACGACTTGCGCCAAGCCTCTTCGTCCGCATGGCCTTCAGGATGGTCCTTGTGTAGCTTGGCGAGCCTCCAAGCGCCCACGCCTGCTACCAGCGAGCCGCCGACCATCAGCGAGGCGGCGATCTGGTGGGGGAAGGTGACGATGAAGAACGGATTGGTGAACAGCGCAGTGAAATCGGAGAGCTCTGCGCGTCCATTTTCGTAGACGGCTCCCACCGGGTTCTGCATGAAGCAGTTCGCGGCCAAAATGAAAACTGCCGAGATCGTCGAGCCGAGTGCTACCAGATACATGCACAAGTTGTGCAGGCCACGGGGCAACTTGTCCCAACCGAAGATCCACACGCCGATGAACACCGATTCGAGGAAGAAGGCGATCAGGGCTTCAAGGGCTAGCGGAGCACCGAAGATATCGCCGACGAACCGGGAGTATTCGGACCAGTTCATGCCGAACTGGAACTCCTGCACGATACCGGTGACCACGCCGGCGGTGAAGTTGATGAGGAAGAGCTTGGAGAAGAACTTGGTGAGGCGCAGCCATTGATTGTCCCCGCTGCGTATCCAGCGAGTTTGCAGAACTGCAACCATCCAAGCTGTGCCGATGGTCATCGGCACAAAAAAGAAGTGGTAGACAGTCGTTATACCGAACTGCCAACGCGCGAGTACCTGTGCGTCCATGACCGTGAACTTACACCTAAGTCAGGGGGTAAACCCAATTTTTTTGGGCCCCCAGTGTGAGTTAACGTCCACCGCAGTGGTATAAGCAGCATTTTGGTTACTAGGGGCTTCCCTTATTCGCTCAGATTCGCCGATGGGCTGCCTGTGATACGGCCCATCGGAGCGTTCAGGGTTAGGTTCTGTCGTGCAGTGCCCCGCCGTCACCGGTATGAGTCGTGACCAAACTTCCGCAACTATGCCCGCGACTACTCCCGGCATTCGGTCGGGTGACAAACCCTGATGACTTGCGGAAGGTTCGTCACGACGATCGAAGGTAACCACGTCGAACCCCATCAATGAACAGTGTTAAAGTAATGCCGTTCTTGCTTGAAAGGCCACTGCTCATGAGTAATCAGCAATCCCAGCCGGCGCGTGATCTCGCGCTGATCGCCGTATTCGCCGGAGTTACCGCAGCGCTCGGTGCGATCCCGCCGATCGTGGTGCCTATCTCACCCGCTCCGATCACCGCTCAGTCGCTCGGGCCGATGTTGGCCGGTGTGATTCTGGGCGGACGACGGGCAGGCCTTTCTCAGTTGCTCTTCTTGACGCTGGTCGCGCTGGGGCTGCCGCTGCTTGCGGGTGGACGCGGCGGTATCGGCGTCTTCGTCTCTCCCACCTGGGGTTTCTTGATCGCGTTCGTGGCGTGCGCCTGGTTCATCGGTTGGGCCACCTACCGGATCGGTGCACCGTACTCGATCTGGAAGGGCGCGATCGTGTTGGTGCTGGGCGGATTGGTGCTGATGTACGGGCTGGGTATCCCGGGAATGATGGTGTCGGGACACTTGAGCTTCACTCAGGCCGTCGTGGCCAATATCCCCTATCTGCCAGGCGACATTGCCAAGATCGTCATCGCCTTGATCGTCGCAAAGGGTGTGCACGCCGCGCTGCCGGGCATGTTGCCCTGGGGTGGCGCAAAAGCAGAAGCGGCGGCCGCGGCACACGACAAATTCAACGCCGACAGCGCAGCCGCGGCGCGCTGAACTACGCTGATCTGCCGTGGTACATATCGAGGCCGATCACGTCGGGCACGTCTATGGTCAAGGGCCGCTCGCCCGGCAGGTGCTGGATGACATCAATCTCGACCTGACCGAGCAGCGGGTCGGGGTGGTCGGGCACAACGGGTCGGGCAAATCGACCTTCGTGAGGATGCTCAACGCCCTGCACATTCCGAGCGAGGGCGCCATCCGGGTGAACGGGCTGGATACCGCCAAGGATCCGGCCAAGGTGCGTAAACTGGCCGGCTTCTTGTTCACCGATCCGGACACCCAGATCATCATGCCGACCGTCGCCGAAGACGTCGCCTTCGGGTTGCGCAAGTCCGGTCTGAGCAAGTCGGAGATCGCGGCGCGAGTCGACGAATTACTCGTCCGGTTCGGCCTGGGTGAGCATCGCGATCACCCGGCACATCTGCTTTCCGGCGGGCAGAAACAGCTGCTGGCGCTTGCCTCGGTGCTGATCACCTCACCGGAGTTGATCATCATGGACGAGCCGACGACCCTGCTCGACCTGCGTAATGCCCGGATGATTGGGCAGGTGATTCGCGAGTTGTCGCAGACGGTCGTGTTGGCCACCCATCACCTCTATCTATTGGACGACTTCGACAGGGTGCTCGTCTTCGACGGCGGGCGTCTGGTTGCCGACGGCTCGCCTGCCGAATCGATCGCCTATTACCGCGAACTGATGGACGCCTGATGTCGATCGGTATCAATACTCTCGGTCTCTACCGGCAGGGAACCTCCGTCATTCACCGGGCCCCCGCGGGTGCGAAGCTTGCGCTACTGCTCGGGCTGGGTGTGGCATCGGTATGGCTGCAAACACGGTGGTGGCTGGTGCTGGTGGTGCTGGGTGTTGTGTTTGCCGCATATCTGGTGGCGGGATTTCCTCTCGGATTGATGCTGAAGCAGCTGCGTCCGATGTGGTGGCTGCTGATCTTCATCGCGGCGATGAACTGGTGGTCATTCGGTTGGCAGAAGGGTATTGCCGTGCCCGGCATGATCGCGATGCTGGTGGCTGCGGCCGGGCTGGTCACCCTAACCACCCCGATGAGCCGGTTGATCGAGGTCGTGGTGTGGGCCGCCGGACCACTGCGCAAGGTCGGCGTCGATCCCGATCGAGTCGGCCTCACCCTGATGCTGGGCATCCGGTGTGTGCCGGTGGTGGCGGGGCTGGCCCGCGAGGTACGCGAGGCGCAGATCGCGCGGGCGGCAACGACCAGCTTCAAGGCGTTCGCGGTGCCGCTGATGGTGCGGGCGCTGCGCGATGCGGAAGCGATGGGAGATGCCCTGGTCGCCCGAGGGTTCGACGACTGATTCCGCCGTGTCGCCGACCTAAACGCTCACCTTCCGGCACAAACGCCTAGTCAAACCGAGTTAGCCTACGTTGCAACAGCAGCGAACTCAGTTAGTGCGAGCGGATGAAAACCACGGCGAGCGAACGAACGGTGGTCAGCGCGCCACCAGTGGCAGATCGACGATGAACGTCGAGAATCCGGCGTGCGTTTGCGTCGCCTGCTCCGATTCCACCCGAACCCTGCCGCCATGAGCGTGCGCAACTGCCGCGACGATGGCAAGCCCGAGCCCGGTTGAGCCCTCCTCATCGTGTGCGCGGGAGGTGTCGGCCTTGGTGAAGCGTTCGAAGATCTGACTTACCATGCTGGGCGCAATACCGGGACCGTTGTCGGCCACCTCGATGCGTATCCAGCTGTCCGTCACCTCGACCGTGGTGGTCACGGTGGTGCCGGCCGGAGTGTGTTTGCGGGCATTGCCCAGCAGATTCACCATCAACTGCTGCAGTTGCGCGGCGTCGCCGACGATGTTGATGGGCTCATCAGGCACCTGAATTCGCCAGTGGTGGTCGGGTCCGGCAGCCTGGGCATCGCTCATCGCGTTGAGCGCCACCTCGCCGAGATCGAGTTCGGCGCGCACCTGCCGCGGATCGTTGTCGAGCCTGGCCAGCAGCAGCATCTGCTCGACCAGATGACTCATCCGTTGCGACTCCGATTCGATGCGTCCGAGCGCGAAGACGGTGTCCGGCGGCAGCTCGTCGCGTCCACGCCTGGTCAGTTCGGCATAACCGCGGATGGACGCCAAAGGATTGCGCAGCTCATGGCTGGCATCGGCCACGAACTGGCGCACCTTGGTTTCGGACGCCTGCCTGGCCTGCAGCGAGGTCTCGACGTTGTCGAGCATCGCATTGAATGCGCTACTCACGCGTCCGACCTCGCTGTTGGCGCTCTCAGCAGGGCACGGCACTCGCACGTCGATCTCGACTTCACCCGACTCCAGCGGCAGGTCGGCCACCTGCGTCGCGGTATCGGCCAGCCGGCTCAGGGGACGCAGCGATCTGCGCACGACGACGGTCGAAACGCCCCAGGCGACGAACGCTGCAACGATCGTGCAGCCGAGCTCGATCCAGACCATCGCGGTGATGACGGCATCATTGACGGCGGTCGGCGCGGCGACCACCAGGGTCGCGGTCCCTGAATCTGTCTCGCTGCTCAGGGCGACCGCCCGATAGTTCCCCCATCCAAAGATGGTGACTTTCCGCACCGTGCCATCGACCGGCAGGTCGAGTAGCACTGCCAGCCGACTCAGCTGGCTATCCGTTGGTACCGTGCCGTAATCGCCGGTCATCGTGCCTCGCACAGCACCCGATTCCGAAACCGACAGCGCGATGCTGCCGATAGGCAGGCCACCGACGCGCAGTGTGCCGTCGGGCGGCAGGTCGGGCTCGTTCTCATTCTTCGGGCCTTGCGGACGATCGTCGCTCGCTCGCACGGCATAGAGCAATTGCTGATCGAGCTTTGCGGTCAGGATGTAGGAGACCAGAAGCGTCGAACAAGCCGACAGCACGATCGCGACGATCGCGACGATCGCCGTGATCCGGACGACGAGCTGCCGTTTCAGGGTCCGCCCTTGCCGGATGCGCTTGGCCCCACCGGCAAGTGTCGTTACGGGCGCTTCTGCAATGTCTGGCACATCAGCCTTTCGTTTCGTTTCCGGTGGCTGAGCCAGCGGCTCCGGATCTAGGCCGCGGGCTTGAGAACGTATCCTGCCCCGCGCATGGTATGAATCATCGGCTTCCGGCCCACGTCGATCTTCTTGCGCAAATAGCTGATGTAGAGCTCGACCACGTTGGCCTGCCCGCCGAAATCGTAATTCCAGACCCTGTCCAGAATCTGCGCCTTCGAAAGCACCCGGCGCGGGTTGCGCATCATGAAGCGCAGCAACTCGAATTCGGTGGCGGTCAGATGAATCGAATCGCCGGCTCGGTAGACCTCGTGGGTGTCTTCATCAAGGGTGAGATCACCGACCACCAGCTGAGCCTCCGAGCGTTTGGACGCGGCCCCGCTGCGCCGCAACAAGGAACGCAGCCGGGCGATCAACTCTTCGATGCTGAACGGCTTGGTCACGTAGTCGTCGCCGCCGGCGGTCAGCCCGGTCACCCGGTCGGACACCGCGTCGCGGGCGGTGAGGAATATCACCGGGACGTAGGGCTGATCTGCTCGCACCCGGCGCATCACCTCGAGCCCGTCGAAGTCCGGCAGCATCATGTCGAGGATGATGGCGTCCGGTTTGAATTCCCGAGCCGCCTTGACCGCTTCGGAGCCGCGGCCGGCGGTTCTGGCCTCCCATCCTTCGTAGCGCAACGCCATGCCCAGAAGCTCGGTGAGGCTGGGCTCGTCGTCCACAGCGAGGACGCGTAGCGGCGTCCCGTCAGGGCGGGTCAGTTGCTCAGGTTTCGTATTCGCCATAACAGTATCCTGACAGGGATTTCACAGGATTCGCTGTGGGCCGGCTGTGGATCAGCTGTGTGCGGCAGGCGCCCGTTCTGTCAGGCTCTCAGTACTCGGTGGAACCCAGCTTGGGCTGATACAGGTCGGTGCTCTCATCGGTTCTGGTCTTCTTCCGCGGACGGAAGAAAAGGCTGTCGAGGCCGGTGTAATACGCGCCGGCCGCCAGGAAGGTCAGCCCCAGCAGAGCGAGGGCGATGTTGTATTCATAGCCGCCGTCGCCCAGGAACGGGCCGGCCTGCCATCGAATGAAGATGATGATCGCGATGTTCTCGATGGTGACCATCAGGCCGATGAAGCGGGTGAGCAGGCCGAACACCAGCAGCACGCCGCCGATGCCCTCCAACGCGACGGTGCCCCAGGCCAGCACCTCGGGCGCCGGCAGGCCTGAATCTGTGAGCCGGGCGACTTGTGCGTCCATGCCTTCGATCTGCCAGCGCCACCAGGCGCGGGCGAGCAAGATTGCGGCGAATCCGAGCCGGACGATCAGAAAGAGCACGGCTTGGCTCGCGGTTCCGGCGGCCGAGCGGGTGTTGGACATGGCGTTCCCTTCTGCGTGGTCATGTTCACGCTACCCGCCCGAACTCGCCCGGGAGCGGAAGCGCGGCGGGGTGTGGCCGGATCGGGCCTACGGATTCACCGGCGGCACGTCGACGTTCAGCGCGTCGATCACCTGCGACCACTCGGCTTCGGGGTCGAGCCCCAACACTCCCGCCCAGGCCGGGACGCACTGGGATGCGTGGTACTTGTGGCCAAAGCCGGGCCCGACATTGCGGCACACCGGCATGTCGGCGGCCACCTGCCAGAAGGTGATGAACGGCCACCAGGTCATCGCGGCCATCGGCGTGCCCGTGCCGCGCATCTCGTCCAGCCATTCGGGCTTGTGCCACAGCAACCGGGGCTCCCACCAGACCACCGGATCGGTGTCGTTCTGCAGGTAGCAGAACCTCGGCGCCAGCCATTCGCCGAGTCGCTCGCCCTGCAATCCGAGCGTCAAATCATCGGGCCGGCAAGCGAATCGCACGTGGCGTCCCCGATCGACGACCGGACGCACCAGTGTCGATCCGGCGGTGCGGCGGCGCGACCATTCGCTTTGAATGGGCGAGAACGACGGGCATCCCGTCCACACTCCACCGGCGGCGCGCGAGAGCATGTCTTCCGGGCTGGCGAAGATGCCGTTGGAGCCGTATGCCCCCAGTGACTCGCCCGCGACATACAGTTGCGGACGCTCACCGATCGGCAAGGCCGACACCCGCTCCTCGATCGCGCCGAAGAGCAGCCGGGAAGCGTCCACCGGGATCTGCTTGCTCGACAAGATGGTGACTGCCGACGGCAGGCCTGAGTACTGCATGGCGGCAGTTGCGCAGTCGCCGCGCATCAAGAACTCGAAGGCCGAGGTGCTCCACTCGTTGACATTGCCGCGTCCGGTGGTGGTCACGATCAGGATCGCCTTGCGCGCCCAGGCGTTCGTCCGGTCGAGTTCGGCGAGCACCGCATCGATGACCTCGGGCGTGCTTCGTCCATTCATGGACGCGTAGGCCCGGATTGGTTGCTTGGCCTGTTCGCCGAGCACTTCTTCGATGCGTTGCTTGGACGGGCCGCCGCAGGCGTATCTCTTGCCTTGCAGACCCAAGGAGTTCCATTTCTCGAAGGATTCCTCGCTGCCCGAATGCAGGGGGGAATCAGGCTGATGGACGCCCGGCGGGATGCGCAGATCGACCTTCGCGGACGCCGAGATGGTGACTCCCAGGATCGCCCGCCAGATCACCTGATCGAAGACCACCAGGATGGTCGTGATGATCACCAGCGTCGAGACCAGGCGTCCGAGGGCCTGCCAGGCGAACCGATTGCGCAGGTGCCCCGACAGGTAGTTGATCGACCACAAAATGCCCTTCCACTGCGCCAAAAGCAGTGAGAACGTGGCTGCGGCCGCGGCCGCGGAGGCCACCGCCCAGAAGGCGTTGGGGCCGGCGACCCGCGCGTAGTCGGCGGTGCGGCGATTCCAGCGCACCGAACGCAGCGGAACCGCTATCGCCGCAGCCGCCAAGACGGCGCCGCCCGCGATCATGCCCCCTTGCCCGGTGCCCGGCGTCAGCTTGATCCGGACGCCGGTCTTGTCGGCCAGCAGCCGGGCGGCGGTGCTGGTCAGCAGGCCCACCTGGTACCCGAACATCGCGCTCAGGCCTGCGATGAAGCCCTGCCAGTACCAGGGTCTGGCCAGCAGGCTGGGCGAATAGGACGCCGCGTAGGCGCTCCAGCCGGTGAGCGTCTCGGGAACGGTGACCTGGGCCAGTTCATGGGTTCGCGCGGCGGCGATCTTCCAGCGGGTTTCGACGAATGCGGCGAGCCCTTTGCCCGGCAGCCTGGTGCGGTGCAGGGGGAGCCGGGGCCTGACGCGCCCGCCCTTGCCGAACGCGCGGCTCGGTCCGGGGATCTCTCGTTTGGGCGCGCGGCGCAGCCGGGGGAACTCGCGTCTAGCGGACGCCTGCCCGGGCTTTGCCTGTTTCTTGAACAAACCCACGGTTGCCAAGCATATGTGGCGACGCGTTCGTTGAATGGATCGTCCGAGTCGCCCGGGCTCGCGTCCGAGCAGGCGTGTGTTCGCAGATCAGGCACGGCTGCGTGTCGGCATGTGACACCAGGCGTGCGGAGCATGTAGCATCTCGATATATCGAGCCGATATATATGGTTCGGCAACCCGACATGGGTAAGGCGCCACTTGGCCGATTCTGGACGAACACCAGGAGCGCCTTGGTCTCCACGAAGAAGTAGAAGTGAGGTGCGTAGATGGCCCTGCGGCAACCGACTTTGGATCTTGCGATCCTTGGGCGACTGTCACATGGCCCGTCCTATGGCTACGAGGTGCGCAAGCACGTCAATATGGTGGTCGGTTACCTGCACAAGGTGTCGTTCGGCTCGCTGTATCCGGCTCTGCGCCGGCTGCTGGAGCGGGGCCTGATATGTGATTGCGGCACCGAGCGTCCACTGCTGGTCGGTGGTCGTTCGCGTCGTATCTATCACCTGACGCCGGCCGGTGAGGAATACCTCACGCAGCAACTGGCCACCACAGATCCCAGTGTGTGGAGCGACGACTTCGGCGTCCGCTTCTCTTTGCTGGGGATGACCAGCCCACGTAACCGGCTGCGCATTCTGCACGGGCGGCGTGAGGGATCAACATCCAGGCTCGCTGCGATTGATTCTTGGTCATTATCGGGTTTGGACCATTACGGACAAGAACTCGTTCGGCACACTCGCGACGTCCTGGCAGGCGAATTGTCCTGGCTCGACCAAATGATTGCCGCCGAGGAAACCGGAATTCAAAAAGACGGAATTCAAGAAGGAGAATAGATGAGCGCGATCCGTGTTGCGATCGTTGGGGTGGGCAACTGTGCATCATCCCTGGTGCAAGGTGTCACCTATTACCACGACGCGTCACCCGAGGAAACCGTTCCGGGACTGATGCACGTGCAATTCGGTGATTATCATGTCAGCGATATCGAATTCGTTGCCGCATTCGACGTCGACGCCGCAAAAGTCGGTCTCGACCTCGCCGACGCGATCAATGCCAGCGACAATTGCACCATCAGAATCTGCGACGTTCCGCAAACCGGCGTCACGGTGCAACGTGGCGTGACTCTTGATGGTTTCGGCAAGTATTACCGCGAGACCGTCGAAGAATCGGCCGAAACCCCGGTTGATGTCGTCCAGGCGCTCAAGGACGCGCAAGTCGACGTGCTGGTCAGCTACCTTCCGGTCGGTTCGGAGGAGGCGGACAAGTATTACGCGCAGTGCGCGATCGACGCCGGCTGCGCGATGGTCAACTGCCTGCCGGTGTTCATCGCGTCCACCCCCGAGTGGGCGCAGAAGTTCACCGATGCCAAGCTGCCGATCGTGGGCGACGACATCAAGAGCCAGATCGGCGCCACCATCACCCACCGCGTGCTGGCCAAGCTGTTCGAGGACCGCGGTATCACCATCGACCGCACCTACCAGCTGAACGTCGGCGGCAACATGGACTTCAAGAACATGCTGGAGCGCGAGCGTCTGGTGTCGAAGAAGATCTCCAAAACCCAAGCCGTCACCAGCAATGTGGAGCATCATTTCGAAGACCGCGACATCCACGTCGGGCCGTCTGACTACGTCGATTGGCTGGACGACCGCAAGTGGGCCTTCGTCCGGCTGGAGGGACGCAACTTCGGCGGCGCACCGGTCAGCCTCGAATACAAGCTCGAGGTCTGGGATTCGCCGAACTCGGCGGGTGTGGTGATCGATGCGATCCGCGCGGCAAAGATCGGGCTCGATCGCGGCGTCGGTGGTCCGCTGCTGTCTCCGGCCAGCTTCTTCATGAAGTCTCCGCCCGAACAGCGCCACGATGAGGACGCCCAGGCGTCGGTCGAGGCCTTCATCGCCGGTGAGGTCGAGCGGTAGTTCTTCGACGGACGATTATTGGGTTCGGTTTTGCAGACTATGGCTGTAAAACCGAACCCAATAATTTTGATCGGGCCAGGCTCAGCGTCTGCTTGGGTTGTCCGCTTGACCGCTGGCGGACTTTGCGAACGTTCCGAGTTGATGCGCTGATGATATGATGACGACATGCGGACGACGTTGGACATCGATGATGCAGTGCTGAGCGCGGCCCGTGCCAAGGCCACAGCTGAGCGAATTTCCATCGGCAAGGCAATATCTGAACTCGCACTTCAGGGTCTGCGCGTGCGTCAGGCTCCAGTCACCGGGCAAGATGGCTTTCCCGTGATGACGGGCTCGCCGGATCATCTCGTCACGGACGAAATGGTCGCCCAATACCGAGATGACGACACCCCTGCCGCCGATGCTGCTTGATGTCAATGTGCTCCTGGCTCTCAGTTGGGATCAGCATGTGCATCACGCTGCGGCTCATGCCCATTTCGCGAAGCTGGATGAGTGGAGTACCTGTTCGGTAACCGAGTCTGGTCTTTTGCGGCTGCTTCTGACCGAAGCAGTTGTCGGCCGAAGGGTCAGCGGAGCGGAGGCGCTGGAGCAGTTGCGTGCGATTCGGCAAGTGCCGGGGTGGAAATGGCTGCCGGATTCGACCACGCTTGCGGATTCCCTTATCGACACCCGGGTATTGATGGGCCGCAGGCAAGTGACCGACCTCCACCTGGTGGGCCTGGCAGCGGCTCACGCCACGAAACTCGCGACCTTCGATGCGGCGATTCGAGAATCGCTGATTGCTGCTGACCGGCAGTGGGTGGACGTCTGGAGTGCCTGAGTGCCAGTGGCGCCTCTTGTCGCCCGCACCTCGGTCGTGGTCGTCTGCCCATTATAAGATTGATCGCATGGTTAGCCAGACAGTTCAGGTTGCGGTGGACGCCCTGACATACGCCGAACGGGTTGATCTGCTTGAGTACCTGAAGATTTCGACGGCGGCTCAAGAAGAATCGATCACCGATTCGCAAGCTCAACTCGTAAGTCGGCGTGCGGCCGAGATACGTGCTGATTCTGCCCTCGGTATCTCGTTGGAGGAGCTGAATCGGCGACTGGATGAAAAGTGGCAGTGAGATGGCACCTTAGTATTCATCCAGATGTCTGGATCGACATAGATAAGGCGCTTTCCTACTACGCCGAGATCGACCGCGACCTCGTGCGCCGCTGGCGCAAGGAATTCAATGATGGTGTCAAGCTCGCACAACACTACCCGTATATTGGGCCAGAAGGGGTCGCAGAGTCGCGGCGACTGAAACTGCCCAGCTTCCCGTACATGGTCTATTACCTTGCCGAAACCGGGGTCATTGAGGTGGTGGCGGTTATTCATGTCAAGCAAGATCCGGCAAGGACGACGAAGATGATCACTGACCGGTCCCGGGCATAGACCTCCGGAGCAACCCCGCAAGTAGGGAATACCAGACCCCGAACCAGAGTTGAGTGGCATAGACTCAACTTTGAGTTGGATCGGATTCGTCAACGGACGCGCAGTTAGCGCTCCTTTGATGGATCCGGCAAAGATCTACTACGCGGAGACCTGATGGACACTGAGAAACTAACCACCATGAGCCGCGACGCGGTTTCCACCGCGTTACGACTCGCATTGACCGGCGGCAACCCGTCCGCCGAGCCGGTGCACCTGCTGCATGCACTGCTGATGGTGCCCGACAATTCCGTCAGCCCCCTGTTGGCCAAGATCGGCGTGGACGCCGGTCAGATCGACCAGCAGGCCGAGGCTGCAATCAAGCACCTGCCCGCGACCTCGGGCTCGTCTGTTACCCAGCCACAACTGTCGGGCGCATTCGCCCGGGTGATGGCGGACGCCGAGACCCGCGCCGAGCAGATGGGCGACCAGTACGTCGCCACCGAACACCTGCTGATCTCGCTTGCCCAGGTGCAATCCGAAGCAAGCCAGATTCTGACCAGGGCCGGAGCAACCGCCAAAAAGCTGACCGAGACCTTCAACGAGGCGCGCGGCTCCAAGCGCGTCACCAGCGCCGAATCCGAGGGCGGCGAATCCGCGCTCGACAAGTACTCGGTCGACCTGACCGCACGTGCACGTGAGGGCAAACTCGATCCGGTGATCGGGCGTGACGCCGAGATCAGGCGTGTCGTCCAGGTGTTGAGCCGGCGCACCAAGAACAACCCGGTGCTGATCGGTGAACCCGGCGTCGGCAAGACCGCCGTCGTCGAGGGCCTGGCCCAGCGCGTGGTCGCCGGCGATGTTCCCGACTCCTTGAAGGGACGTCGCGTCGTCTCCCTCGACCTGGCTTCGATGGTCGCAGGTGCGAAATACCGTGGCGAGTTCGAGGAGCGGCTGAAGGCCGTCCTGAACGAGATCAAGGACGCTGAAGGCCAGATCATCACCTTCATCGACGAGCTGCACACGGTCGTCGGGGCGGGAGCCTCCGAAGGATCGATGGATGCGTCCAATATGTTGAAGCCGATGCTGGCCCGCGGCGAGCTGCGGATGATCGGCGCTACCACCTTGGACGAATACCGCGAGCACATCGAGAAGGACCCTGCTCTGGAACGCCGTTTCCAGCAGGTCTATGTCGGTGAGCCGAGCGTCGAGGACACGGTTGCGATTCTTCGTGGCATCCGCGAGCGTTATGAGGCGCACCACAAGGTGCGGATCACCGATAGTGCGCTGGTCGCGGCAGCAACCCTGTCGAACCGCTATATCTCGAATCGTCAGCTCCCTGACAAGGCTATCGACCTGATCGACGAGGCGGCGTCCCGGCTGCGGATGGAGATCGATTCGTCCCCCGAAGAGATCGACCAGCTGCGCCGCCAGGTCGACCGGCTGACCATGGAACAGTTCGCGCTGGGCACCGAAACCGACGAGGCGTCCAAGCAGCGTCTGGAGAACCTGAACGCCGAACTTGCCGATGCCAAGGAGCACTTGCGTGCACTGGAGGCCCAATGGGACGCCGAGAAGGGCGGACTGAACCGGGTCGGTGAGCTGAAGGAGCAGATCGACTCGTTGCGTACCGACGCTGAGCGCTACCAGCGTGAGGGCAACCTCGAGAAGTCCGCGCAGATTCTCTATGGCGAGATTCCGGCCATCGAAAAGGAGATGAACGAGGCCGAGCAGGTCGCCGGTGACAAGAAGACCATGGTCTCCGAAGACGTCACCAGTGCCGATATCGCCGAGGTCGTCAGCGCCTGGACCGGTATTCCGGTGGGCAAGATGCTGGAAGGCGAGTCCGCGAAGCTGCTCGAGATGGAGGACCGTATCGGCAAGCGGCTGATCGGCCAGCGCGACGCCGTCAAGGCTGTGTCGGACGCGGTGCGCCGTGCCCGTGCCGGTATCTCGGACCCGAATCGTCCGACCGGATCGTTCCTGTTTCTCGGGCCGACCGGTGTCGGCAAGACGGAGCTGGCCAAGGCGTTGGCCGACTTCCTCTTCGATGACGAGCAGGCCATGGTCCGTATCGACATGAGCGAATACATGGAGAAGCACTCCGTCTCGCGGCTGGTCGGTGCCCCTCCGGGTTACATCGGCTACGAAGAGGGCGGCCAGCTGACCGAAGCGGTGCGGCGTCGTCCCTACTCGGTGGTGCTGCTGGACGAGGTGGAGAAGGCCCATCCGGATGTCTTCAACATCTTGCTGCAGGTGCTCGACGACGGCCGGCTGACCGACGGCCAGGGACGCACGATCGACTTCCGCAACGTGATCTTGATCATGACCTCGAATCTGGGCAGCAACTTCTTGTCCGACACCGCGATGAGCGACAAGGCCAAGAACGAAGCCGTCATGAACGTGGTCCGCAAGACCTTCCGTCCGGAGTTCTTGAACCGGCTGGACGAGATCGTGATGTTCTCGCCGCTGAGCCGCGAAGACCTGGCCCACATCGTCGACATCAACCTCGACCGCATCAACCACCGGCTGGCCGAGCGCCGCATCACCGTCGAGGTGAGCGATGCCGGACGCCGTTGGCTGGCCAATCGTGGCTACGACCCGGTTTACGGTGCTCGTCCGTTGCGCCGGTTGCTGCAGACCACGATCGAGGACCAGCTGGCCCGCAAGGTGCTGGCCGGTGAGGTCACCGATGGGCAGAGCGTGCACTTTGGCGTGCAGCCCGAGGCAGATGGACTGCAGATCGACAGTATCGCCTGACGAAATAACTGCCGGCCCGCCGTCATGATCCGCCGAAAGGCGGCATGACGGCGGGCCTCGTCGTTGCCGGTATTGGTGTAAGCGCGTAGCCCGAAATAATTTCGGATAAAAACGGCCACTGAAGGAATGAATATATACCGGCGAAACCCGTTCGTAAGGGGGGTCTGCTCTTTACGCAGCTGCTGCTATGTGATAAGAACCATCCGATATATTCCCGCTGCGTGTCGCTTCTGGGATCGGGCGCCTGATTGCGTTATCGGCCCGCCCACGTGCCATCGGCACGAGGTTATGCCTCCGCTTTGTCATGCATCCCACCCCGAAACCGCCACTCGACGCGTTAATTTATCGTCACGTTCTAAACGAATCTCGTGCTCGATTATTTCGGACGCCGGGCGGTTCCCAGCGCAATAGATTTGCGCTATTGTCCTGACTACTTGAGAACCGCGGTACGAGGGAGTGCTGATGCGCAAGATCATCAATGATCCGGGTAGTTTTGTCGACGAAGTCGTGGATGGAATCCTGTGGGGGCATCCCGACGAACTGAAGGCAGTCGATCCTGATCGAAGAGCCCTGGTGAGGACCGACGCCGGAACCAACGGCCGGGTCGGCATCGTCACCGGCGGCGGATCGGGCCACCTACCGCTCTTCCTCGGATACGTGGGCCGGGGGGCGGGCCGCGCTCGGGCTATTTCAGGCGCGGCCGCTCTTCCTCGGATACGTGGGCCGGGGACTGGCGTCTGGCTGCGCGGTCGGGAATGTGTTCAGCTCTCCCTCGCCCGAGCAGATTCACGCAGCGACGGTAGCCAGCGACGATGGCGCAGGCGTTCTCTATCTCTATGGAAACTACGGCGGAGATATCTTCAATTTCGATATCGCAGCAGACCTGGCATCGACCGAGGGCATTCGTACCACAACGGTATTGGGACGCGACGATATCCTTTCCGCTCCTCCCGAAAAGGCAGATACCCGTCGCGGTGTGGCGGGTCTTTTCTTTGCTTACAAGACGGCCGGGGCGGCCGCCGAAAAGGGATGCGACCTCGACAAGGTGACCGAGATCGCGCAGCGCACCTGTGACGCCACCCGGACGATGGGCGTTGGGCTGTCGCCGACGATTCTGCCCGCGGCGGGAGAACCGACATTCACTCTCGACGAGGGCGAAATGGAGATCGGTATCGGTATTCACGGTGAACCCGGCCAGTTCCGCGGGCCGCTGGAAACCGCCGATCAGATCACCGATAGATTCCTCACGGAGTTGGAGAAGGAACTCGACCTTTCGCAGGGCAGGCAACTGGCCGTGCTCGTCAACGGCTTGGGGTCGACCCCGCTCGAAGAACTGTATGTCATTTACCGCCGGGTGCATCAGCAACTGACCGAACGTAGGGCGGTCGTCCGGAATCTGTTCATCGGCGAATACGCAACCTCACTCGAAATGGCCGGCGCCTCTCTTTCCATCTGCCAATTGGACGACAAACTGGCCGAATTGATGGATGAGCCCGCTCGTTCGCCGTTCTTCCAACACGGCTCGGTGCAGCTGACCGAGGGGGTGCGCACGACCGCCAGCCACACCGCTGCCACTACTGAAGATGGAGTTGACGAGGGGATACGCACCGTCGAGGAGCCCAGCCGGCTGCGCGATATCGTGCTGGCGGTCACCGCCGGGCTGCCGGGCTACTCCGAAGAGCTTCGTGAACTGGACGCTGCCCTCGGCGATGGCGACCTGGGCATCACGGTCGGCGAGGGAGCCAAAGCGCAGAACGCCGCCGTTGCGGCCCTGCCCGACAATGCCGCCCCGGCAGAGATCTTCAAGGCACTCGGCACGGCATTCTCGTCCGCGAACCCGTCGACCTACGCAGCCCTGCTGGGCGGCGGGATGATCGCCGCTTCGACCGCCTTCGCCGATGATCGCGTCGGCGCCAACGCATTCGCTGCCGCCGCGCACACCATGGCCGAGAAGATCATGGCCAGAGGCGGCGCCCAGGTGGGCGACAAGACGGTCGTCGACGTGATCGATGCCATCGCCAACTACCTGGAGCAGACCACCAGCAGCGACGCCAAAGCAGTGGCCGCCGGCGCCGTGCAGGTCGCCACCGGTGTCGTGGAGACCCAGACCGGGCAGACCTCTCAGCGCGGCAGGGCCGCTTGGGTGGGGGAACGTTCCGTCGGCCGCAAGGATCCCGGATCGGTCGCCTTCTTACGACTGCTCGAAGAAATCGCGCGCGTTATCTAGCCGGATCCAGTCTTGGCCCGGATCAGGGTTTAGCGCCTGACGATAAATAAACGCAACGGAAATTTATCTGCAGGCCCCTTAGTCGACATCTTTTGCATAGTTCGATATTTAGGTATTAGTCAACGTGGTGAGCGAACGACACGGAGCGGAGTAGCAATGTCAATCGAATTCAATCGTCGTCAATTCATGTATATCGGTGCCGGCGTGGCCGCCATGGGTGCACTGTCGGCCTGCGGGACGACCGGGGGATCCACCGAAGCGAGCGGGTCCGGCGGCGGCGATGCCGCCGGGGCGATGGTCACGGTGCCGAAGCTCACCGGCATCGCCTGGTTCAACCGGATGGAGGAGGGCGTCAAGCAATATGCCTCCGACACCGGCAACAACGCCTACTATCAGGGTTCGAGCCAGGCCGACGCCAACGCCCAGGTCAAGGTGATCCAAGACCTGATCGCCTCGAACGTCTCCGCATTGCTGGTCTGCCCCTTCCAGCCGGACGCCGTGGAGCAGGTGCTGCGGCAGGCGATGGAGGCGGGCATCATCGTCATCACCCACGAGGCGCCGGGTATCGACAATGCCGATTACGACATCGAAGCCTTCCAGAATGAGGATTACGGCATCAATTTGATGAAGGAACTCGCCTCCCGGATGAATGAGACCGGCGAATACATTCAAATGGTCGGATCACTATCGTCCACCACCCATATGGAATGGGTGGAAGCCGCCGAAAAGTACCAGCTGGATAATTATCCGAATATGACCAGGGTGGGCGATCGGATCGAGACGTCAGACGACTCCCAGCAGGCCTATCAGAAGATGCAGGAGGCGCTATCCGCGTTCCCGAACCTGGCAGGTGTGCAAGGTTCTGCGTCCACCGATGTCGTGGGTGTCGGCCAGGCCGTCGAGGAGGCCGGGCTGCAGGACACGATCGTGGTCTGCGGCACCTCGACCCCGAAGGACACCAAAGATCTGCTGGCCAGCGGCGCGATCGATCTCATCCAGTTCTGGGATCCCGGGCAGGCCGCCTACGCCCAGAACGAGGTCGCCAAGATCATGCTGGACGGCGGCACGGTTGACGAATCCATGAAGCTGGACGCCGAGGGATACGCCACGATCACCATCGAGGACAAGGTCATTTACGGCGAGAACGCCTGGATCAACGTCACCAAAGACAATGCCGACGAGTATGACTTCTGACGAAGATCCGGACGGGGACCAGGTGGCTCCGGCCGCCGATCTGGCGGCCGGAACGGGTGGTTCCCCTGTCGGCGTTGCCCCGGAGACGGCAGCCGGGGATGTTCCCGCTGTCGAATGCCGAAAGATCTCCAAGGCATTCGGCAGCGTCCAGGCCCTGGACGGCGTCGATCTGGTGCTGCGCCGGGGCACCGTGCACGCACTGGTCGGCGAGAACGGCTCCGGCAAGTCCACCCTGACGAAGATCATCGCCGGTGCCCACGCGCCCGACTCCGGCCAGATCATCATCGGCGGCACCGAGATCGAGGCCATCACTCCACGTGACGCGATCGCTCACGGGGTGCGGGTGATCTACCAGGATCTGGCGCTGTTCCCGAATATGACAGTGGCCGAGAACATCGCGTTCGAAGGCGGCGCCCGTCCGTTCGGCAAGGCCCCCGGCAAGCAGGCTGTCGCGTCCGCGGCAGCTGCGCTGCCCGGTTGGGCGCAGAGATCGACCCAAACGCCCGGCTGGGCGATCTGTCGACCGCCGAACGGCAACTGGTCGCCATCGCCCGGGCCATCTCCAGCGACGGCCAGATCATTGTGATGGACGAGCCGACCGCGGCCCTCACCCAGGACGAGATCGACTCGTTGCTCGCCTCGGTGCGCACCCTCGCCGCCGGTGGGGTCTCTTTCATCTTCATCTCGCACAAACTGCGCGAGGTGGTCGACATCGCCGACGACGTCTCGGTGATCCGCGACGGAAAACTGATCGCGACCGGCCCGGCGTCCGAATTCGACACCGACAAGATCAGCTTCTTGATGACCGGCAACCAGGTCGTCAATGTGCGGCGCACCGATGTGGCGCAGGCTACGGGCGAACCGACGCTGCGGGTGAGCGGACTGAGCCTGGGGGAGACCTTTCAGCAGATCGATCTCGATCTCTACGCCGGGCGCATCCTCGGGCTCTCCGGTCTGGTCGGTTGCGGAAAGATCTCCATCGGGCTGGCGATCGCAGGGCTCATCCCCACCGAGTCCGGCACCATCGCGCTGCATGGCAAGCGGGTTCATTCGGCGCGCAGCCGCCGCGACATTCAGTACCTGCCCGACGACCGGCTGACCGAGGGGCTCTACCTCGACTGGTCGATAGCCGAGAACGTGGTGGCCTCCAGCCTTGCCGAAACCCGCAACCCGGCGCACCTGCTCAGCACCGGCAGGCAGCAGGCCCTGGCCGAGCAATGGCGGTCGAAGCTTTCCATCAAGACCCCGACCGTCGAAGCCCCGGTCTCGTCATTGTCCGGCGGCAATCAACAGCGCGTGCTGCTGGCCAGGGCGCTTGCCCCGCGCCCCGACGTGATGATCTTCAACAACCCGACGGTCGGTGTCGATGTCGGCTCGCGGGCCGCGATCCACGACCTCATCAGGACGGTGGCGAACGAGGGCACGGCAGTCCTGCTGATCTCGGACGAGCCGGCCGAACTGCTCGCCGTCAGCGACGATGTCGGATTCGTGATTTCTGGACGATTGACCGAAACCCACGCGGCCGACGGCCTCACCGAGGAGCGCATCATCGACATCAACCAGAGCGAGGTGGCCGCATGATCGGGCGCCTGTTCGCACACCGCGAGGCTCTGCTGGGCGTGGTGCTGGTGGTGATCATGGTGCTCTTCGGCGTCGCGAACCCCAGCTTCTTCTCGGCGGCCCATCTATTCGGTGTGGCCAGAAGTGCCGTGGTGCTGGGCATCATGGCCCTCGGCGTGATGACGGTGCTGGTCACCAACGGCATCGATATTTCGGTGCCCGCGATCGAGGTGGTCTCCATGTATCTGACCACCGTGACCCTGAACGCCATCAACTTTCAGGGCACCGTGTTGCTGGCGATCGCCGTCGGCTGTTTGATCGGTGCCGTGCTCGGCCTGGTCAACGGCATATTGGTGGCCTGGCTGAGGCTGCCCGCGATGATCGTGACCATCGGCACACTGACCCTCTACCGGGGTGGTCTGCTCGCCTTCGTCGGCACCGAGCGCATCCGCGTGCTGCCGGCTCAGATGTCCGAATTCGGCCAGCTATCGCTGTTCTCGGTCAACTCCGGCGGCCGCATCGCCTCGTTGAGCGTCACCGTGCTGATCTGGGCGCTATTGGCGGTCGGGCTCGCGCTGCTGCTGAAACGCACCTGGTGGGGCCGATATCTCTATGCGATCGGTGACAACGAGGAGGCCGCCGAACGGCTGGGCGTCAAGATCAACCGGACGAGGATCTCGGCCTTCGTGCTGTCCGGCCTGCTGGCGGGCCTGGGCGGCATCTTCTATGCGTCCATGAACCGGGCGGCCGATCCGTCCACCTTGATCGGCTTCGAGATGTCGGTGCTCGCCGCAGTCGTGTTGGGCGGCGCGAACGTGACCGGTGGCAGGGGCACGGTGACGGGCACGGTGCTGGGCGTTCTGCTGATCACCGTTGTCGGCAATTCGCTGGTGCTGGTCGGGATACCTTCGGCCTGGCAGCAGGTCTTCGTCGGTGGCTTCTTGCTGATCGGCGTCGTGATGCCGGCCTTCCGCGATCGAAGAGAGCGGATCAAGCGCGGAAAGGTGGTGGACGACTGATGGAATCCAGGTTCGGGCCCAGATCTCACACCTGGTCGCTGATCGTCCTGCTGGTGGTGCTGACGGCGGTGTTGAGCGTGCTGGCGCCCCATACCTTCCCGAAGATCGCCAACCTGCAATCGATGGCCGTCCAGATCGCCCCGTTGGGGCTGCTCGCCTTGTGCATCGCCATCACCTTTCTGATCGGCGGCATCGACCTGTCATGCGTGAACGTGGCCAACGGGTCGGCGATCGTGGCCGCGCTGGTGATGAACGCGCTGACCCCTGGCACCGGCGCGGGCACGGCGACCGTGATCGGTATCGTCGCGGGACTCGCCACGGGGCTCGCGGCCGGACTACTGAACGGCACCGTGATCGCGATCTTGCGGGTGCATCCGATCCGGACCACGCTCGGCACTTCTGCGGTTTTCCTCGGTATCTTCACCGGCGCCACCTCGGGCAGCACCGTCTACGGTCAGGGCACGCTGGGCTGGATCAGCACCACCACGGTCGCGGTGTTGCCGATTTCGTTCTGGTTTTTCCTGATCGGGGGTCGCGGTGCTGTGGCTGCTGACGCAACGTACCCAATTCGGTTTCCGGCTGTACGCCATCGGTGAACAGACCAAGGTCGCCAGGTTCGGGCGCACGAATGTGGAACGTGACCAGATCGTCACCTACGCGGTGTCCGGCCTGATCGCCTCCATCGCAGGGCTGCTGCTCTTCGCCGGACTGAACGCGGCAAATGTGTCGTTCGGTTCGTCCTATCTCACCCAGGCGCTGTTGATCGCCGTGGTGGCAGGCATGAATCCCTACGGCGGCTCGGGGCGGATCTCCATGGTGATTCTGGCGGCCATCGTGGCTCAGGAGTTGCAGACCGGGCTGAACATGATTCTCGGCGGCTGGTCGGGCGCGGCGTTCGCGTCCGATTTCGCCTGGGGCGTGTTGCTGATCGCCATCCTCGGATTCTCCCGCTGGCTGGCCAGGCGCAGCGTCCGCAAACGCAGGGTGGAGGCCACCGAAGAACTGGTTCAGTCACCACCGAGCCAGGCGGCTACGCTGAGCTGATGAGCGAGATTTCGTTCCAGCCGGACGGCTCGGGCTGGGTGCTGACCATGGACGAGGTTGCTCACTCGTGGGTCGATCCCGACGATCCCACCCGGTTGGAGTTCGCCTACATGGTGCGGCTCGCCGACTACCTCGACCTGGCCGCCGGGCCCGGCGAGCGGATGTGGGTGATCCACATCGGTGGCGGGGCGATGAGCCTGCCACGGTATGTGGCCGCCACGCGCCCGACCTCTGCGCAGATCGTGCTGGAACCCAACGTTGAACTCACCGCCAAGGTGCGCGAGTACCTGCCATTGCCGCCGAGATCGGGCGTCAAAGTGCGTCCGCTGGGCGGACGCGAAGGTGTCACCGAGATGCCGGACGACTATGCGCAGGCCATCGTGGTGGACGCGTTTGCGGACGCCCGGGTACCGAAGTCGTTGATCAGCACCGAGTTCTTCGAGCAGTGTTTCCGGGTGCTGCACGCGGACGGGATGCTGTTGGTCAATGTCATCGACACCTTTCCGCTGGCCTGGACGAAACGGGTGCTGGCCGGCATCTCGCAGTTCGCCGGGCATCTCGCATTGAGCGCCGAATTGGCGGTTCTCAAGGGCAGACGGCACGGCAACCTGGTGCTGGCCGCGAGCCGGGCCGAGCTGCCAGTAGACCAGATCGTCCGCAAGGCGGCGGGCGCGGACTTCCCCTATCGGGTGATGCACGGCGCCAAGCTGGTGAGTTTCATCGGTGGCGCGGAGCCCTTCACTGACGCGGACGCCGAGCCGTCGCCTGTGGTGGAGCGTGGCCTGCTGCATTTCGAATGAGAGAAAGGGCATTCAGCATCCCGCCTGACTGCGTTGTGTGTTATACGGGCCCTGAATGCCCTCTTTCAGTTCTCAAATATCCCGCCTGACTGTCTTGTCCACCCGAACACATCGATACCGGGCTTGGCGGCGAAGGAGCCCGGGTGAAGGCTCGAACAGGCGAGTGGCTAGGCTGAGCCCGGCGGGCGGTCCGTACCGCATGCCTGCTCCCTGACTGCTTCTCTCGACGGAAGGCTTCCCGATGAAACGCCCACTTGCCCTGGCCGCTACCGTATTCTCTGCGGCGGCCCTTGTCCTGAGTGGGTGTGGATCCGACTCGCTGAGCACCGACGGATCGTCCGGTCCGGCAGCATCCGATGCCGAGATTCCCGCCGTCGAGGCCTCCCAAGAGCTGCACGACTCGCTGCCCGATGCCATCCAAGAAGCGGGCGTCATCCAGGTGGGGGCCGAGGCCACCTACAAGCCCAATGAATACCTCGACGGCACCGAGATCAAGGGCATGAACCCCGAGCTTTTCGACGCCGTGGCCGCGCGCCTGGGCGTCGAAAACAACTGGAATATGGCGGCCTTCGATTCGATTCTCGCCGGTGTGCAGGCGGGTAAATACGACGTGGGCAGCTCGTCTTTCACCATCACCAATGAGCGCATGGAGACTCTGACATTCGTCGAGTATTTGAATGTCGGCTCGCAGTGGGCCACCTTGACCGGCAACCCCGGTGATTTCGATCCGGCCGCTCCCTGCGGAAAGACCGTCGCCTACCAGACCGGCACCACCCAGGAAGTGGAGATCAAGGAACTGCAAGAAACAACGTGCGCGTCCGACCCGATGGCCGAGCTCGCCTACACCGGTCAGGATGAGGTCAACAATGCGCTGATGATCGGCAAGGCGGACGCGATGACCGCCGACTACCCGATCGTCCAGAACGCCATTCAGGCAGCCGAGGGCGAGATGGAGGCCCTGGGCGAGCAATACGGTGCGGCGCCCTACGGATTCACCATGGCCAAGGACAATCTGCAGTTGGCCGAGGCCATCGCGCAGGCGCTGGACGACCTGAAGGCCTCCGGCGTGTACGACGCCATCCTCGACAAGTACGGCGTCGCCGACGCCGCAGTGGAGCAATTCCCGATCAATCCCGAGTTGGCCTGAGCCTGAATTCAGGCCTGAGCCTGAATCCGCATGCTGCGTGGCACTCATCGTAATTTGAAGGGGCGGAATTGGCCGCCGGAAAGCGAGCCTATCTTTTCTGTCCGGCGAGCGGCGGCGGCCAATGTAGTCCCGGATACAGACTGGAGCATTCGAACCGGTACCCGGATATCGATCCGGCGCCCCGCAGCGGATCTGGGTTGAGGCTGAGCCCGCATCCAGGACGAGCGCAATCTGGAGGAGCATCTAGCCTGCCCCGGTTACGAAGTTGTAACCGACTAATCGGTGGACGCCGTGGCCGGGCCAGGCCAGGGGTGTCAGTCTTGTGCCGAGACGAAGCCCGGTGATGGGCTCCGCCAGATCATCAAGGAAGGTCCACCGATGAAACGTCCATTCGCTGCGGCTGCGGCCGTGTTGTCCGCCGCTGCGCTGCTGATGAGCGGCTGCGGCTCAGATTCGTTGAGCACCGGCTCGGCCTCGGGAGAGGGATCCGATGCGGGTATCCCCGCCGTCGAGGTGTCGCAGGAGCTGCACGATTCGCTGCCCGATGCGATCAAAGACGCCGGCACCATCGAGGTCGGTGTGGATGCGACCTATAAGCCCAACGAGTACATGGACGGCACCACTGTGGTCGGCATGAACGTCGAGGTCTTCGATGCGGTGGCCGCGAAACTCGGTGTCGAGAACAACTGGAACCCGGCCGCCTTCGATTCGATTCTGGCCGGTGTCGAGGCAGGCAAGTACAACATCGGCAGCTCGTCGTTCACCATCACGCCCGAGCGCCTGGAGTCGGTCACCTTCGTGGAATACCTGAACGTCGGTTCCCAATGGGCGACGCTGACCGGTAATCCTTCCGACGTCGATCAGGCCGACCCGTGCGGCACGACGATCGCCTACCAGACCGGCACCACCCAGGAAGAAGAGATCAAGGAACTGCAGGAGACCACCTGCGCCTCCGACCCGATCAGCGAACTGTCCTACCAGGGCCAAGACGAGGTCAACAATGCGCTGATGATCGGCAAGGCGGACGCGATGGCAGCCGACTACCCGATCGTCCAGAGCGCGATTCAAACCTCCGACGGCAAAATGGAGGCGCTCGGCGAACAGTACGGCCAGGCACCCTACGGATTCACCATGGCCAAGGACAACCTAGAGTTGGCATCGGTCATTTCGAAGGCGTTGGAAGAGTTGAAAGCTGACGGCGTCTACGAGGCCATCCTTGACAAGTACGGCGTCTCGGCGGCTGCCGTAGACGAATTCCCGGTTAACCCACAGGTGTCATGACCCAACCTCAACAAGCAAGCAATGAATCCGGCGACGAGCGGCCGGGGGTGATCGACGCGATCCCGTTGCGTCGTCCCGGCCGGATCGTCGCCGGATTCGTGATGGTGCTGATAGGCGTCTTCATCGTCTATCAGCTGATCACCAATCAGGCCTTCGACTGGGCGTTCACCTTCGAGGCGATGAACCAGAAGCAGGTCATCAAAGGCTTCGTCACCGGAACCCTGGTCGCCACCGTCGGCTCCATGGTGCTCGGCGTGGTGCTGGGGGTTCTGCTCGCCGTCATGCGAATGTCGGACAATCCGATCCTCAGGGTGACGGCGAGCACCTACATCTGGTTCTTCCGCGCCATTCCCCGCTACGTGCTGCTGATGATCCTGGGAGCGGCCGGGGCGTTCGCCCTGGGCGGGCTGCCGATCGGGGTGTGGCCGGTCGATGGTTCCTGGGAGGTATTCCGGCTCGATCTGAACCGCATCTCGACCACCATCTGGATGGCGATCTTGGGACTGGGGTTGTCGGAGGCCGCCTATATGGCAGAGATCGCCCGCTCCGGAATCCTGAGTGTCGATCGTGGCCAGTGGGAGGCGGCCCGGGCCATCGGCATGAGCAACGGGCAGACCATGCGGCGCATCGTCTTGCCGCAGGCCATGCGAGTGATCGTGCCGCCGACCGGCAACGAGACCATCGCGATGTTCAAGGACACCTCGCTGCTGAGCGCCTTGCCGCTGGCCAACGAGATGTTCTTCCAGCTGCGGATGATCGGCACCAATACCTACAACCTGATTCCCTCCTACATGGGCGCAACCTTGTATTACGTCGTCACCGCGACAGTTCTGGGATTTGGGCAGTCGTGGCTGGAGAAGCACTTCGGACGCGGCTATAACCCGACCGAACCCGCCAACGGCAAACGGCGGGCAAAGGCGGACGCCAAGACCCATAGGACGGCGATCATGTTTCCGGGGAGCGACCACTGATGAACGACTACCTGGATGAGGCCCGTGGGACCGCCGGGTGCCCTGATTCCGGTGCTGGAGAACCCGGCCCGGGTATCATGCCTGGCACGCACGGCGATGTCTCGTCGTCCGCAGCGGGGTTGGTGCCGGATGGTGGTCATGCGTCCCATATCGATCGCAGCGGCGAACCGCTGGTGCGGGCGGTCAACGTACACAAGTCGTTCGGCGAAACCGAGGTGCTGAAGGGCATCGACTTGGAGGTTTACCCGGGCGAGGCGGTCGTTTTGCTCGGGCCCTCCGGGTCGGGCAAGACCACCTTCTTGCGGCTGATCAACCAGATGGAGACGTTGACCGGCGGACGCATCTGGATCAACGGCGAACTGATCGGCTACCAGGAACGGAACGGCAGGCTCTATCAGCGCAAGGATTCCGAGATCGACCGTCAGCGGTCGAAGATCGGTATGGTCTTTCAGCGATTCAACCTCTTCCCACACAAGACCGCGCTGGAGAACATCACCGAAGGCCAGATCGTTGTCACCAAGAAGTCGAAGAAGGACGCCGGCGAGCGCGCCTGGGATCTGCTCGCCCAGGTCGGCCTGACCGACAAGGCGGACGCCTACCCGGCGCAACTATCCGGCGGCCAACAGCAGCGCATCGCCATCGCCCGCGCATTGGCCATGGATCCCGAGTTGATGCTCTTCGACGAGCCGACCTCGGCGCTCGACCCCGAACTGGTGGGGGAGGTGCTGCAAGTGATGAAGACCCTGGCCGCCGAGGGCGTCACGATGATCGTCGTCACCCACGAGATGGGTTTCGCTCACGAGGTCGCCGACCGGGCCTATTTCATGGACGCCGGCGTGGTCGTCGAGTCAGGGACGCCCGAGCAGGTCCTCGACCACCCGCAAGCAGACCGGACGCAAGCCTTCCTGTCGCGCGTCCGCCGGTGAATCTGGCATTAGGATCATCCAGGTGAGCAAGAAGTCAGGCGCGACCAGCGCCCGTCCGTCCAGAAGCTGGGGCGGACGGTTACTGAAGGCCGCCTGGCTGTTGCTTGCCGTGGCGATCGTTGCCGTAGCGGTCTGGTCGTTCTGGGTCTATGTCGGCACCGATCAACGGGCGGCCGCTCAGGCCCGCGACGCGATCGAACAATTCGAGGCCTCATGCGCCACCGGTGATGCTACCGGCACCGGTACCTCGGAAACCGATGCAGAAGTGATCGGATTGCTGAGCTTCCCGGGGCATGGCGAGGAGTCCTGGCCGATCTTGGCCGGAACAGGCGCGGACGAGCTCGGCGCCGGCGTCGGATGGTATCCGCAGACCGCGGGCGTGGGCGAGGTCGGCAACACCGTGCTGGCCGGATACCGGATCACCCACGGCGCGCCGTTCGCGAACCTGCTCGACCTCAACGAGGGCGACCGGGTCGAGATCACCACCTGCACCGATGTTTTCAGCTATGAACTCGATGTGGCCCCACGCGAGCTGACCGTCCAATCAGGCGATGACTGGGTGCTGGACGCAGTTCCCGGCGACTCGGGGAAGCGCCCGACCGGACAGATGATCACCCTGGTCACCAGTCAGGACCTGCTGCCGACCAAGGATCGCTCGGTGGGCGTGGGGCATCTGATCTCGTCCGAACCACGCTGAATCCACCCGATAAGCTGAGGCCATGACTGACCGTGAACGCCTGCGCGAACTGATCAACGAACTGGCCGTCGTCCGGGGCAAGGTGACGCTCGCCTCCGGCCGCGAAGCCGACTACTACGTCGACGTTCGCCGCGTCACACTCGACGGCGAGGCTGCTCCGCTGGTCGGACGCATCATGTGCGAACTGGTCGCCGATTGGGAGTTCGAGGCCGTCGGTGGGCTGACCATGGGTGCTGATCCGGTAGCCATCGCCATGTTGCATGCCGCGGCAGCTGAAGGCGAGAGGCTCGACGCGTTCGTCGTCCGCAAGGACGCGAAGTCGCACGGTCTGCAAAAGCGCATCGAGGGCCCCGATATTGCCGGACGCAAGGTGCTGGTCGTCGAGGACACCTCCACCACCGGCGGATCGTCCTTGCAGGCGGTCGCCGCGCTGCGCGAAGCCGGGGCAGAGGTGGTCGGAGTCGCCGTGATCGTCGACCGCTCGACCGGCGCCGCCGAGGCGGTCAACGCCGCGGGCCTGGAATACCGCTACGCCTACGGCATCGATGACCTCGACATCTGAGCCGCCAGAACCGGACGATCCGACCAATACGGACGTCGGTGTCGGCCCCTATCCCGGGCCTTGGCCCGATGACCCGCGGTTCGACCCCGAACTGCTCGCCCAAGGCGACCGGCGCAATGTGATCGATCGCTACCGCTATTGGACGATGCCTGCGATCATCGCCGACCTGGATGCCCGGCGCCAAGCGATTCGTCCGGCCCGATTACAGGTCGCTATCCAGAACTGGCAGCACGATTTCAACATCGGATCGATGGTGCGCACCGCCAACGCTTTCAACGTCGAACTGGTGCATATCGTCGGACGACGCCGCTGGAACCGGCGCGGAGCCATGGTCACCGACCGGTATCTGCACGTCGTCCATCAACCAGACGAGCAAGCTCTTGCAGACCACTGCAAGGCAGAAGAACTGACCATGGTGGGGGTCGACAACCTGCCGGGATCGGTGCCGCTCGAGACCACCGAATTGCCGCAAGCGTGTTGCCTGGTCTTCGGGTCGGAGGGCCCCGGTCTCACCCCGGAAATGGTGGACAAATGCGAGAAGCTGGTAGCCATCAGCCAATACGGCTCGACGCGCTCGTTCAACGCGGGAGCCGCAGCCGCCATCACCTTGTATCAGTGGACGCTCACCCACGCTGGGCCTGCACGCGTTCGGGAATAGGGTAGCTGCGTGAGCGAGTTTGCCGACCGAATCGATGCCCTGACCCCTGATGACCTGCGCACAGCAGGCAGTCTGAAATGGACGACCTATCCCGGCGCGATCGGAGCGTGGATCGCCGAGATGGACTTCGGCATCGCCCCAAAGATCCAGGACGCGCTCGGCGACATGGTGGCCCGGCAGCAAACCGGATACGCGCCGATGGCGATGCGTACCGAACTCAAGCAGGCGACCTCGGAGTTCCTCGCCGCGCGTTACGGCTGGCAGGTTGATTGGCCGAAGGTGCAGTGGTTGCCCGATGTGCTGACCGGGCTGGGCATCGTGATGACCCACTGGCTGCCCGCGCATTCGAAGATCATCGTCCCGACGCCGTGCTATTTCCCCTTCGTCGACATGCCGGTCACCTTCGGTCACGAACGCGTCGACCTCCCCATGCTGCGCGGCAATGATGAGTGGACGATGGACTTCGACGCCCTCGACCGCGAATTCGCCGCCGGAGCCAAACTGCTGATCCTGTGCAATCCGCACAACCCGATCGGCAAGGTGTTCGACCGGGCCGAATTGGAGGCGATCTGCGAGATCGTCGAGCGGCATCACGGCATGGTCTTCAGCGACGAAATCCACGCGCCGCTGGTCTACCCGGCGAGCAATCCTCATATCCCTTATGCGAGCATCAACGAAACCGCTGCCGCGCACACCGTTACCGCAATGTCGGCGTCCAAGTCATTCAATATCGCCGGGCTGAAATGCGCGCAAATGGTGCTCACCAACCCCACCCAGCAGCGTTTCTATGAAACCCAAGGCCACGGGCTGCCCTACGAGTCGTCGCCGCTGGGCATGGCCGCCAACATCGCGGCTTTCCGCGAGGGGACGCCGTGGCTCGGCGAGGTGCTCGACTATCTTGATGGAAACCGTGCAGTGGTCACCAAAATGGTTTCCGAACTGCTGCCCGGCGTGAAATACATCGAACCGCAGGCATCCTTCCTGGCCTGGCTCGATTTCCGTCCCGTGGGCCTGGACGATCCCCAGCGGCACTTCCTCGAAGCGGGAGTGGCGGTCACCGCCGGCGCCGAATGCGGTGAGATCGGACGCGGACAGGTGCGGTTCAACTTCGCGATGCCCAGGCCGGTGCTCATCGAGGCCATCGAGAAAATGGCCGACGCGCTGCCGAAGTGATCACGCCTTGATGTAAACCTTGGCATTGTCCCCGCCCGAACAGGTCGCGATGCCTGCTTCGGCTTTCGTGCAGGTCATCGAATAGGTCCTGCCGGTGGTCGGGCTCTTGACATCGTAGGTGCCCGCTCCCGAGGAGGCGAAGACCTTCTGGACTTCTTCGGCGAATCCACAACTGGTGACCGAGTTCGCTGCGACCTTGTCGCCGCAGGCCGCAGCATCGGTGGGCGGCCACTGTGCCGACGATGTGGACGGCTTGGCCGACGAGGACGATGACTTCGCCGAAGGAGAGGCCGGCACCGTAACGGTCACGGTGGCCGTCGCCTCAGCACTCGGCTGGGCCGATTCCTGAGCAGTCGTGCTCTGACTGCCACTCGGCGCCGGAGTGACCTCGGTGAGATGGGGGCCCGGCCGGAACAACATGATCGCGCCGAGAACAACGGCCATCGCCACGCAAACCAAGATGGTGATCAGCACGGTGCGCGTCCGCTCGCCCTCATCGCCGCCCCCACCCGATGGTGCGCCGAAGGTGTGCCACTGCTCGGGACCACGATTGCCGCGCTGGCGCGGACCGTCGGGTGTAAAACCGGAGTTGGGCGAATACGTCATGCGTTGGACCTTCTCGTTGGCTTGTGGATCGATCGCCAATGCACCAATGTACCGGCTGCACCTTTGATCTCGCCGGTCACCTCCCGTGCAGATGCGTCGGGTGGGACGATGCGTCCTGCCCAAACCTGGTTGAATATGGCGGGGAGGGCAAAATGGAAAAACTGCGCATCGTGATAGCAAAGCCGCTGGCCGAAGAGTACGTCGATCGGCTCCGCGCCTGTGATCCGAGGGTCGAGGTCGTCTACGAAGGCGATCTGATGGCGCCGATGCGCTGGCCCTCCGACCATCATGGCGACCCCAATTTCAAACGGACCCCCGAACAGCAGGCCAGGCTCGACGAACTGGTCGATAGCGCGGATATTCTCTACAGCTTTCCCGACCTCGACCCGGCCGAGCTCGCCAGGATCGTGCGCGCCAACCCCAAACTGAAGTGGGTGCACATCATGGCCGCCGGCGGCGGCGCCGCGGTGAAAGCGGCTCAGCTGACCGATGAGGAATTGAAGCGGGTTATCTTCACCACGTCCGCGGGCGTGCACGCCGGCACGTTGGCCGAGTTCGCCCTGTTCGGCGTGCTCGCCGGGGCGAAGCAGCTCCCCGAACTGGAGGAAGACAAGAAGAAACACCTGTGGCCGCCGAGCCGCCGGCTGATGGGCATGATCTCCGACATGAGGATCGTGGTCGTCGGCATGGGGGCGATCGGCCAGGAATGCGCCAAGCGATTCCACCAGCTCGGCGCCACCGTGATCGGCGTGAACCGCTCGATCAAGCCGGTCGAGGCGATCGAGAAGCTTTTCACCTCCGACCAGATCGTCGAAGCGGCCAAGGGCGCGGATGCGCTGGTGAACGCGCTGCCGGGCGCGGTCGGCACCGAAGAGTTGATCAGCCGGGAGGTGCTCGAAGCACTCGCTCCCGGTGCGATCATCGCCAGCGTCGGGCGGGGCCAGTGCATCGACGAGGACGCCATGATCGAACTGCTGGCCTGTGGACACCTCGGATTTGCGGCGCTCGATGTCACCAAGGTCGAGCCGCTCCCGGAATCCAGCCCGCTGTGGGATCTGCCCAATGTGGTGATCTCACCCCACACCGCGGCGAACTCGGCCAAGGAGGATTCGCGGATCGCCGACTTGTTCATCGAAAACCTGCATGCCTTCCTCGATGACGCTCCGATGCGTAACGTGGTCAACACCAAGCTCTTCTACTGAGGTTGACCAGATGAGGATGTGTTCGTGAGCGCTGAAACAGTAGGCCCGGTGGTTCCCGGGACCCCCGATCATCCGGGCATCGCCGGCGAGGCAGCGCTGAACGCCCAGGCGCCGTCGTCCGATGGCATGGGAATGCTGGTCAGCTATTCACCGATCGCCATTGCACAGCGAGCCGGCGGAATACGCAAAAACCTCGACCGGACGACGATCATGGGCGTGATCAGCCTGATCATCACCGTGGCGCTGTATCTCTATTTCAAGCCGGAGACCACCAGCGTCTTCTTCTGGCTGCTGATCGCATCCGCCGCCTACACGGTGGCCAACATCATCGTGAAGTTCGTCCAACTGAAAAGGGCCCGCAAGTCGACCGCGCAGGTGCCACTCGGCCCTGCCTTCCAGATCGACGACCACGGGCTCGTGCTGTCGACTCGTCCGGAAGGCGAGCGGATCGACTGGGAACAGGTCACGTCGATCAAAGGGACCAACAAGATCGTCAACCCCGGGCCCCGACTCGAAATCCACTGGGACGAAAACCGCAGCTGGTCGGTCCCGATCATCGTGCTGGACGCCTCCCCGAGCGCCGTCGATTCGGCGCTGCGAGCCTTCTCGCTCGGCAGATTCGGACTCGATTTGAGTTCAGTAGATGACATTTGGTGAGCGGTTCGGTGACCGCCGACGGAATTTGACACAATAGGGCGTGACGAAGAATCAGCGCGCAGCGGTCATTCTTTGGAACGCCCATAGTGCCAACGGCCATCGCGAATCCACGAATACTCGCGGCGAGCGCCGCGAGAACGACAGAAAGAAGCAGATATGCCTATCGCAAGCCCCGAGGTCTACCAGGAGATGTTCGCCAAGGCCAAGGCAGGCGGATACGCCTACCCGGCCATCAACGTGACCTCTTCACAGACCGTGATCGCCGCCATCCGAGGTTTCGCCGAGGCCGGCTCCGACGGCATCATCCAGGTTTCGACCGGTGGCGCAGAGTATGCGTCCGGATCGACCGTCAAGGACATGGTCACCGGTGCCGTGGCGCTCGCCGAGTTCGCTCGCGTGGTAGCGAAGAACTACCCGATCACCATCGCCCTGCACACCGACCACTGCCAGAAGGAAAAGCTCGACAAGTACGTCAACCCCCTGATCGCGCTCTCCCAGGAGCGCGTCGACCGCGGCGAAGATCCGATCTTCAACTCGCACATGTGGGACGGCTCGGCCGTTCCGGTCGAGGAGAACCTGCAGATCGCCGAAGAGCTGCTGTCGCGCACCTCGAAGGCCAAGCAGATCCTCGAGATCGAGGTCGGTGCCGTCGGTGGTGAAGAGGACGGCGTGGTCGGCGAGATCAACGACAAGCTGTACTCCACCGTGGCCGATGGCCTGCGTACCCTCGAGGTGCTCGGCACCGGCGAGCAGGGCAAGTACATCACCGCGCTGACCTTCGGCAACGTGCACGGCGTCTACAAGCCGGGCAACGTGAAGCTGCGTCCCGAGGTGCTCAAGGAGATCCAGGACGCCTGTGGCGAGAAGTACGGCATCGACAAGCCCTTCGACCTGGTCTTCCACGGCGGCTCCGGCTCGACCGCCCAGGAGATCGCGGACGCTGTCAGCTACGGCGTGGTGAAGATGAACATCGACACCGACACCCAGTACGCGTTCACTCGTCCGGTCGTCGACTTCATGCTCAAGAACTACGAGGGCGTGCTGAAGATCGACGGCGAGGTCGGCAACAAGAAGCAGTACGACCCGCGCGCCTGGGGCAAGGAGGCCGAGGGCGGCATGGCTGCCCGCGTCATCGAGGCCTGCCAGCAGCTCGGTTCGGCCGGCACCCACAGCAACTGATAGCTGTTACTGACACGCATAAAGGAACTGGGGCAGACGATGGGTCTGCCCCAGTTCCTTCATGTTGTGATGGTTATCCAGCTCGCGTTCTGGACGATGGGCTCATTCCGGCTCGCGATATGGCGTTTGCTCGTGTTGTGCTGCGAGCCGGAATCTACAACGCGAGCGGGAAGGGAACCCGGGGGCGCGCAACGCGAGCGCAACGCGAGCCGGAATGGGTCGGGCAATCGGTCCGGGCTAGCGCAGCAGCGGATCGGCGGTCAGCACCCGGGCGACCTCGGCCCGGTTCGGCGAATAGGCACCCGAGTGACTGACGGTGAGCCCCGAGGTGACCACGGCGCGATGCAGCGCGGTGCGTACCTGGCTCCAATCGGCTGCCTTCAGCCTGGTCTTTGCCTCCGGGCTGCCCGCCAGGCCCGCGTCCAACAGGCCGGAAAGCAAACCCGCCATGAACGAATCGCCGGCCCCCACGGTATCGGCAATCTCGACGTTCAGCGGGTCGATGACCAGCATGTCGCGGTCGCCCGACAGCAACGCGTACGCGCCCCAGGGGCCACGGGTGCACACCACCAGGCCTGGCCCCATCTTGGCCCATTTGCGCATGACCTGCTCGACAGGAGTGTCTTCGCCATACAGCCAGGCGAGGTCTTCATCGCTGGCCTTCACGATGTCGGATAGTGAAACGATCTCTTCGACTCGTCCGATCACCTTGTCCGGGGACTCCATCAAAGCCGGACGCACGTTCGGGTCGTAGCTGACCGTGCCATTGATGGCCATCTTTTTCACCGCGGCCAGTACCTTCGCGCCGCCCGGCGCCAAGGTGGCGGCGAAACTACCGGTGTGCAGATGGGCGAGCGAAGCGGGCGGCGGCAGGGCGGGAACGTCCCAGACCAGATCGAAGTCGTAAGTCGCGCGGCCCTGCTCGTCCAGATGGGCGTTGGCGATGGCGGTGTTGTCGGCCTTGTCGCTCCCGGAAACGATGCCGACGGTGTGGGCGGTGGCGTGCTCTTCAATGGCCTTGCCACGTTCGTCGTCACCCCACCAGGAGGCGATCAGTGCCGGATGACCGAGCCCGGTCAGTCCACAGGCCACGTTGAGCGGGCTGCCTCCGACGTGCTCGGAGAGGATCTCCCCATTACGAATGATGATGTCGACCAGCGCCTCGCCCAAACACAAGACCGGGGCCTCGCTGCGGACCGGGACCGCGGGTGCGGCGGGTGAATGCGTCATGACACTCCTTTGAATCACGCTGATGGTTCAAACCCCTGATCCACCAATCTGCACCAATTATGCAATGGCGCTCACCGGTGGATCAGGGGATGTGGGCAATCGCGATGATCGCCCACAACAACTACTACTTGTCGAGGCCCAGCTTGGTTTCCATCTCTTCCAGCGGGACGCCCTTGGTCTCGGGCATCACCTTCAACACCCAGAAGAGCTGCGCACACATGAAGCAGAAGAAGATGGCGAACCCGACGCCTCCACCGAGAATATCGAGAACCGGCGGGAACGCGTAAGTCGTGATCGCCGCGAACGTCCAGTGGGTGAGGCTGCCGAACGACTGGCCACGGCCACGGACCCGGTTCGGGAAGATCTCCGAGATGAAGACCCAGATGACCGAGCCTTGGCCGAAGGCGTGCGCCGCGATGAAGCAGAGCAGGCCGACCAGCACCAGCACCGAGGAGGTCGAGTCGTAGCGTCCCTCGTAGAAGAACATGATGATGGTCAAGAAGCCCAGGCTGATCAGGTAGCCGATCGAACCGACGATCATCAGCGAACGGCGTCCGATACGGTCGATCACGGTGAGTGCGGTCATGGTGGCGACCAGGTTCATGAAGCCGACGGCGACGCTCATCAGGTAAGAGGCGTTGTCGGAGGCGCCTGCCTGCTGCATGACGACCGGAGCGTAGTAGAGGATCGCGTTCACGCCGGAGAGCTGGTTGAACATGGCGATCGCAAACGCCATCAAGATGACCTTGCGGTAGCGCTTGGTGAAGAAGGGCACCTTGGTTGCCTTGGCATTGATATCCGCCTGAATCTGAGCGCGGATCTCGGCGACCTGGCCGTCCGACTCCTCCTGAGTCCGGCAGAGTTTGCGGCTGATCGCGACGGCATCGTTTTCGCGTCCATGCGCCATCAGCCAGCGCGGCGTCTCGGGCACGGTGAGCAGCAACAGCAGGAAGATCACTGCCGGGAAGGCCATCACGCCGAGCATCCAGCGCCAGGCGTTCTCCTCGGAGACGATCTGGCGGATGATGTAGTTGCTCAGGTAGGCGAGCAGAATGCCGATCACGATATTCAGCTGGACGAGGCCGACGAGGCGTCCGCGTTGCGATGGCGGCGCGATCTCGGCGGTGTAGATCGGAGCACAGACGCTGGACATACCGACGCCGATACCGCCGAGGAACCGGAAAAGCATGAACAGGTTGTGGCCGGTCGCGCTCTCGGGCGCCAGCGCGGTGCCGAGCGCTCCGATGATATAGAAGCTGCCGATGATGAACAGCATCTTGTGGCGGCCGTACTTGTCGGCCAATTGGCCGGAGAACATCGCGCCGACGATGGTGCCGATGGTGGCGATCGCCACGGTGAAACCAAGACCGCTCGACGAGAGATTGAATACTCGCTCGAGTGAGGTCGTGGTGCCTGAGATCACGGCGGTATCGAAGCCGAAGATCAGGCCACCGATGGACGCGACGATAGCGCTGCGGATGACCAGCGAATTGGCACCCGAGCTCTTTTGTAAAACAGCGGTATCCGACATTGGGGTAGTTCCTTGCCTGGGGTACAGATTCTTGCTGCGGCGCGACCCAGCTCTGATTCAGAGAACTGCTAGAACGTTGTCGCTAGGAGGGAAACTACGCCTAACGCCGGGAGTTCGGCAAGAGTTCTCGTGGGTCTCACAAGATGAGCAGTGCAGCCTGCCGCCGTGGGCGAGCACGGCACGTGAAGCGCAGGACTCTCCTGCTATCTGCACGTGGCCCTCGGCCCAGGGCAGCTCTGTGACCGATTCAGTGCGAGCTGTGCTCGGGGCCCAGATCGCCGTGCATAAAATGCTCGATGACCGGAGCGGCGGCGCGGATGATGTCGGCGCGCGTGGCCCTCGACAGTGCGGGGAGCCTGATGCCGTGGCGCACCAGCACGATGCCGACCATCTGCGCGGCGATCAGCGCAACGCGCAGGTCGTGGTGGTCGGATCGCACGCAGCTTCCGACCTTCTTCAGGATGGTGCGCGTGATCACCTTGCGTGCCGTGAGCGATGCCCGTTCGCTGGCGGTGGCCGAGCGGATCACGCTCATGCCGATCATTCTGCGTCCGGGGTTTTCCCACAGGTCGAGGGCCAGTTCGACCAGCTCGCGTCCATTTGCGATGTCGCGATCGTAGCCGGGCATGCTGGCGAAGATCTTCTGGAAGACCTCATCGAAGAGGGCATCCTTGTTTCCGAAATGGCGGTAGATGAGCGCGGGATCGACTTTGGCACGGCTGGCGATGGCGCGGGCGGTTGCCCGGTTGATGCCTTCGGCCTCGACGATCTCAGCCGTGGCACGCACGATCTCGTCCCTGGTCGTCGAGATTCCGGGACGACGACCTCGCGCTCGCGTGCTCATATCGTCAACAGTGCCATGCACTCGTCGAGGGTCGCCCTTTCCATGGTGATGATGGCCGAAGCGATCCCTCCGGGGAGATTGCCGAGCACCTGGCCGACGTGTTCCAAGCCGGCTCCCAAGACGCGGACCGATCGTCCGATCAGGGTCACCATGAGGTGTGCGTCCGACAAAAGTTCGAAGGCCATCTGCCAGTCGATGGTCTCGACGGTGACCACCTGAGTGTCCCCGATGATCTCGGATTCGGTTCCCTCGGCAGCTAGTCGTCCGTCGGTCATGATCGCCAATCGGTCGCACTGGGCGGCCTCGGCCATGTTGTGCGTGGTCACCAGGACGCCAATGCCCGACTCGGCCTGCGCACCGATGATCTCCCACAGTTCGGACGATTCGAGCGGACCGACTCCCGATGTCGGCTCGTCGAGCACCAGCAGCTCCGGACGATGGGCGAGCGCGAGATCGAACGCGAGCCGGCGTTGCCGGCCGGCGGGCAGATCGCGGACGGGCACGTCGCGATAGCCGGCGGCAGCGAGACCCGCTCTCGGCTCGGCTTGATCATTTGCCCGAGCCGGGCTCGTTGATTGATTCGGATCGGCTGAGAGAGCCTCGTCCTGGCTGCTGTCCGATCGGCGTCTTGCTGCCTCAGCCCTACCGCGGACCGGGCGGAACTCTGTTTGCCGTCGGCGCTCCGCCTTCAGCTGACCGAAGACGGACGCACTGAACTCTGCGTTCTGGCGGGCGGTCAGGTCGGGATACAGCCCGCGAATCTGAGGGACATAGCCGATGCGGGCGCGGCCCTCGCGTGAAGGGGCCTGGCCGAAGAGCATTGAGGAGCCGTGGCTTGCCGCGAGGATCCCCAGCGCGCAGCGCATCAAGGTCGTCTTGCCCGCGCCGTTGGCGCCGAGCAGTCCGACGATTTCGCCCGGGTTCACCTCGAGGCTGACCTCTCTTACGGCGTCGAAGCGTCCGAATGATTTGCTGAGCGACCTGATGCTGAGCAGGGGCACGGCCGCACGCTTCGCCAGATTCGGGATGACCCGGTTTCCGCCGGTGGTGGCGCGTTGGACAGCGGCACCGGCTGTTCGTTTGCCGGTTGAGGTCTCGCTTGCCCGGGCGCCATTCTGATCGTTCTGGTCGGTGGGTTCGAGTTGGGCGCGGAGCGAGGCTGCTACTACCAGGTCGTGGAGATCGGGCTGCCGGGCAGCTGCGTCCTTGGGAAGCTCCCGACCCCAGTGATGCCAGGAGCGGCCCCGTCTCCAGGCAAGGCCTGATCGCCGGTCGGAAGATGCCCAGAATGCTCCGCTGAAGGTGGTCTTCGCCGTGGCGGGCTCGCCACACAGCAATGGACGCCCGGCGTCGAGCGCCAGGAACCAACTGGCGCGCTCGGCCTCGTCCAGATAGGTCGTCGTCGTGACAACGGCTGCACCATCGGCAGCAGCCCGACTGATCAGCCGCCACAGCTCGACACGGCTCACCGGATCGACGCCGGTGCTCGGTTCATCGAGCAACACAAGGTCCGGACGCGCGACCAGCGCCATGATCACGCCGAGCTTGCGGCGCATGCCTCCCGACGACGCTGAGCTCAGCCGGTTCCGGGCGGCGTCCAGACCGGCAGAAGAGATCAGCTCGTTGATTCGTCCGCGGGATTCGGATCGCGCCAGGCCGTGGGCAGCCGCGGCGAACTCGAGGTTCTGCTGCACCGTCAGATTCGCCCAGGAACCATCGGTGGCCGGCAGCATGCCCAACCGGCCGGCTGGGGGAGCGTGAACGGTTCCCCGATCGGGCAGGATGCGTCCGGCCAGCACTTTCAGCAGGGTCGACTTGCCGGCGCCGTCGCCGCCGACGACGGTCGTGACAGCCCCGGGCGGGGCGTCCAGACTCACCTCGCGGAGGGCAAGCCGGTCGCCGAACCTCACCGTGACATCGTGGACGCCGAACATCATGCTGCCTCGCGGTCTGTGGCAGCCTCGGCTTCAGAGCGACGGACGGATCGGGGCTGGCGCGGCGCGAGTGATCGTCCGAATCGCAGGGTCGCCGCCGAGAGCACGACCAGCGCCATGCCTGCCAAGACGACCAGATTCGGCCACAGCTCGGCGATGCCGGCGCCCTGCAGCAGCACGCCGAGAGCGACCTTGATGAAGTAGGTCAGGGGCAGGATAAAGCCGATCCACCGCACGCCCCAGGGCATGGCGTCCAGCGGGAAGACCATGCCGGACAGCAGGATCTGCGGGAACATGAAGAACATCGCCGTCTGGATGGCCTGGCCGGTTGTCGTCGAGACGGTGGAGGCGAAGACGCCGAAGCCGAGCACCACGAGAAGGAAACAGCCGGCGCCGAGCGCATACACCCACACCGGCCCGTTGAACGGCACGCCGAAAAGCCACAGTCCGAGCAGGGTGACGATCGTGATGTCTGCGGTGGCCAGCACGAAGTAGGGCGCGATCTTGCCGATGATGACGGCGGACGGCCGGATCGGCAGCACCGCCAGCTGCTCGATGGTGCCGGTCTCCTTCTCCCTGACCAGGCCGATCGAGGTGATAATGGTGCCGATCAGCGCCATGATCAGTCCGGCGATCGCGGGCACCAGCACCCACGACGTTGTCAGGTCGGGGTTGAACAGCACCTCTGATTGCAGCAGGCCGCCCGATTGGCCGACGGCTATCTGCACCGACTGGGCGGCGAACAGTGCCGAGCCGTCGATGTATGCGGTCACCGGCGTGGCCGAGGTGTCGAGTACGACATCGACCTGGCCCGAGCGCAGAATCTGCTCTGGGTTGCTGTTGTCGCCCTGGCTCGTTGACCCTGTGAGTTCGGTCACCTCGAACAGGTCGGGCAACCGGTCTTGCACGGTCTGAGTGTTGCTGCCGATTAGTGCGGTCGGCACCTGATCGACGTTGAAGTTCGCGGCGTATCCGAAGACCACCAGCAGCAATATGGGCAGCACAAGAGTCATCGCAAGGGTGCGATGATCCCTGGCCAGTTCCCGGAACTCTTTGACGATCATGGCTCGCATGCCGTCAGATTGATCTCCGCGTAAGGACTAAGTCAATCTTGTTGATTTATTCCTGACGGACGGGTGTGGGCTGCTCGAGTCGGGCGTTGGCTGTTCGGAATCCGGGTCACCCGATAGTGTGCGAGCCATGTCGAGCGACTGCCTTTTACTGCCGAAATAGATCCTGGCTCGCGGCATAGCACGCGCCATCGTCCATACCGGCAGCCAGGACACTGATCATGCCTGGTATCGGCAGTCATCGTCTATTTCAGTAGCCACTTGACGGTGGGCGATCGGTCAGTGGCTGGCGCGCGGAACCCCCGAGGTTTGGGCGACGTGTTGATATGCGGCCGCGCCGCGCATGAACAGCAACGTGTGCTCGTCGATGCCGAGGGTGGGGTTCTCGATCCGGGCGTGGTGGTCCTCCGGGCCATCGAAGGCGACAGCCTTAGGATGAGGCTCTTCGAGATGTCATGTTTGTACGCTAGAAGCGCTCATATTTGAGTAGTAAATCTACTCGTAGTCGGGTAGTTGACGTGCTCATGTTTGGTACCTTGGAATCATGATCGATGCGTCTCCGCTACTGGAACGCCGGGTAACAGCGGTGTTGTCAAGCAGGCTTCTAGACGAGCCAGTGGTCGCGTTGCATGGACCGAGGTCCGTGGGAAAGTCCACGGTGCTTCGCAGTCTCGCCTCAAGCTGTGGCGTTGAGATCATAGATCTTGATGACGTGGATGTGCGCGAAGCAGTAGCCGGCAATCTGAGCTTGATCGGTGACGGGCAAATCCCGCTGTGCATAGACGAGTATCAGCGTGTTCCAGACGTTCTGGACGCGATCAAAGCCCGTCTTAACCGAGAAGGAAGCCAACCTGGAATAGCGATCATTACTGGATCTACGAGGCAGGATGCACTGCCGATGACGGCTCAGGCCTTGACGGGGCGCGTCCACTCGATGGTCCTCTGGCCGATGTCGCAGGGTGAGATGGCTGGCGTGACGGAGAACCTTATTGAGGAGCTTCGGATCTGTTCGGACTCTGTGGTGGCACAGCACTCCAAGTCCGGCACTTCTCGCGAAGATTATGTGGCACGGGTCTGCGCGGGCGGATTTCCGCTTGCCGTTCGACGTTCGGATGCTGCTCGTGCCCGCTGGTTTGATGATTACTTGCGTCAGTCAATCGAACGTGATGCAACCAAACTGCTCAAGGTCAGGCAAAGACAGTCGCTGGCCGATTTGGTCACTTACGTTGCCGCGCAAACTGGTCAATTGCTGAACATCACTAAGGCGGCCGAGTCAATCGGTGTGGAGCGCAAAACGGCGGAAGCCCATTTGCGATTACTTGAAGATCTCTTCTTGGTTTCTAGACTGCCGGCGTGGGGGAAAACCTTGCGGTCAAGGGTGAGTGCGCGTCCAAAAGCACACGTGGTGGACTCTGGACTTGCTGCTAGGCTGCTGCGACTTACTCCGGCAAAGCTCGGATCGCTGGACCCCGCGCCCTTGACGGAATTTGGCAACTTGCTGGAGACCTTTGTGGTAGGCGAAATTCGCAAGCAGACCTCTTGGCTTGAGGAGCCAGTGGTGCTTGGACACTGGCGCACAAGCGACGGCGCCGAGGTTGATCTCGTAATCGAGTTCGAAGATGGAACGGTCGTCGCGTTCGAGGTCAAGGCCAATCAACGTGCGACAGCACCTGATTTCAAAGGACTACAGCAATTACGGGCCGCATTAGGCTCGCACTTTGCCGCTGGGATCGTGCTGACTACGGGGCAACGATCCTTTACCTACGACGATCGCATCCATGTCATGCCGATCGATAGACTGTGGACGCCAGTGAAGCATCGAGAGTGATCAACCAACCTGAGTCTGGTCCGGCGGACGCTGGGAGCGGATCCGCGGCGGGTGTGCATCGGTAGTAAGCATCATCCTGTGGGGCCAAGGATCGTTGTGGGACGTTGCTCCGGCAAACTGCACGACAAACTTTCAGTCTTCGAGTTGGCGGCGGGCCGCGCCCTTGTCGGCGCTTTGGGCGAGCAGCGCGAAGATCTTCAGCGAGTTGGAGACCTTGCGATCACGGGTGGCCGGGTGCCAGCCGATCTTGTCCTGCTCAGCGCGGCGAGTCGCCAACTCTTCGTCCGAGAGCTCGACGTTGATCGTGCGGCCGGGGATATCGATCGAGATGATGTCGCCGTCCCGCACCAGACCGATAGCGCCGCCACTGGCGGCTTCGGGGCTGATGTGGCCGAGCGACAGGCCGGACGAACCGCCCGAGAATCGGCCGTCGGTGATCAGCGCGCACTTCGGGCCGAGCCCGACACCCTTCAGGTAGCTGGTGGGGTAGAGCATCTCCTGCATACCCGGCCCGCCCTTCGGACCCTCGTAGCGGACGACCACCACATCGCCGGCCTCGATGCGTCCGGAAAGGATCGCGTCGACGGCCTCCTCCTGAGACTCGGTAACCTTCGCCGGGCCACGGAACACCCACTGGTCGGTGGGCACACCGGCGGTCTTGACCACGCAGCCATCGAGGGCGATATTGCCCTTCAGAATGCCCAGGCCGCCGTCTGTGGTGTAGGCGTGCTCGACCGAGCGAATGCAGCCCAATTCTGCGTCCAGGTCGAGAGTGTCCCACAACGCGCTCGCTGAGAACATCTCAGTAGTGCGGACGCCGCCCGGTGCGGCATGGAACAGCCGATCGGCCTCGGGTACAGCCTTGCCTCCGCGGATGTCCCAATCGTCCAGGTAGCCCTGGATCGAATCGTGATGGATCGAGTGCACCTCAGGGTCGAGCAGGCCGGAACGATTGAGCTCACCCAGGATTGCTGGGATTCCGCCGGCGCGGTGCACGTCTTCGATGAAGTAGTTCTTGGTGTTCGGAGCCACCTTGCAGATGCAGGGGACGTGACGGCTCAGCTCGTCAATGTCGTCCTGAGTGAAGTCAACTCTCGCCTCCTGAGCGGCCGCCAACAGATGCAGGATCGTGTTCGTCGAACCGCCCATGGCGATGTCCATCGTCATGGCGTTCGAGAAGGCCTTCTTGGTGGCGATCGACAGCGGCAGCACCGAGTCATCGTCCTGGTCGTAGTAACGCTTGGCGATCTGGACGACGGTGCGTCCGGCCTCTTGAAAGAGTTCTTTTCGGAAGGCATGGGTGGCCAGCGTGGTGCCGTTGCCCGGCAGCGCCAGGCCGAGCGCCTCGGTCAGGCAGTTCATCGAGTTGGCGGTGAACATGCCCGAGCACGAGCCGCAGGTCGGGCAGGCAGCCTGCTCCATGCGCCACAGTTCGTCGTCCGAAACCTGCTGGTCGACGGCGTTGGTCATCGCGTCGATCAGGTCGAGCCGGTGCGACTGGGAGCCGTCGTCCATGGTCACCGGACGCCCGGACTCCATCGGGCCGCCCGAGACGAAGACTGTCGGAATATTCAGCCGCATGGCCGCAATCAGCATGCCGGGAGTGATCTTGTCACAGTTGGAGATGCACACCAGCGCGTCGGCCTTGTGGCCGTTGACCATGTATTCGACCGAGTCGGCGATGATTTCGCGGCTGGGCAACGAGTACAGCATGCCGTCGTGGCCCATCGCGATGCCGTCATCGATGGCGATCGTGTTGAACTCGCGGGCGATGCCGCCGGCCTCTTTCACCGCGTCGGCGACAATGGTGCCGACGTCGCGCAGCCCGACGTGGCCGGGTACGAACTGGGTGAAGCTGTTGGCGATCGCGATGATCGGCTTGCCGAAATCCTCGTTGGTGAGCCCGGTGGCGCGCCAGAGTGCGCGGGCTCCGGCCATATTGCGGCCGTCGGTGGTCGTGCGAGATCGCAGCTTCGGCATGATCGTCCTTCTTTCGCCTTCTCAACAAGGCTAGCTTCCGGCGCAATTGCTGCCTCGCAACCGACACCTCGTGGACGCCTGCAATGGCAGGTGGCAAGGGATGATGGCGCTTCGATCGGACCGCCTGGTGAGATGAGGCACCGTCGGTGCTTGCCCGTGCCCCTGATTCGCGGCGCGGAGGTTTGCGGGCAATAGTTCGGCTTCTGTTCGCCCTGAGCATATTTGAACGCCCTGTTAGGCTCACAAGAGCTTTGGTCTATTCATCCGGGACGGAAATGTCGCGCGAGCCTAAACCTCTCTGACTAGCGGTTATTCTCGGTTTTCGGGATGATTTGAAGCCTTCGGAGACCTACTGTGGTCGCTATGGCACAGCTGATCGATACCCCCAAGAACCCCGAAGTCGTCGACGACCAAGACCCCTTTGCCTGCGACCCGAATGCGACCACCGACAATTCGGACGAAGCCATCGAAGAGTTCAGCTTCAATTTCGGCTTCGGCGAGCTGGAGCCCGAGTTTCCGGAGATCCAGCGGGATCTGTCGTCCGAGGCCATCGTGTCGGCATTGGCCCAGGACGTTCGGGGCCAGGAGAAGGCCATCGCCACGGTGGCCGAGAGTCTCGCTGCCCCTCTCGCAGGCTTGAAGATCAGACCCGAGCGTCCACATGCAGTGTTCTTCTTCGCAGGGCCGACCGGGGTCGGCAAGACCCAGCTCGCCAAGTCGCTCGCCCGTGTCGTTTACGGCACCGACCGGGCATTGATCCGCCTAGACATGAGCGAGTACGCCGATGGCCAGGATGCGCGCATGAAGCTCATCGGGGGATCCCGGATCTGGAAGAACAGTTCAACCGAGGGTTTGCTCACCACCCGTGTGCGCCGCAAGCCGCTCAATGTCCTTTTGCTCGACGAATTCGAGAAGTCGGATCCGAGTATCTGGCCACTGTTTCTGCAGATCTTCGATGAAGGGATACTCACCGATGGCTGGGGTAAGACTGCTCACTTCGACGAGTCGATCATCGTGATGACAAGTAATCTCGGTGCCGAAGAGGCCACTGCTCCGCAGGTCGGCTTCGGCGCCACAGACGGAGAAGTGAGCTTTGACGCTGAGCGCCAGCTCGGGGTCATCGCCAAGGCTCTGCCGCCCGAATTCATAGGACGCATGAGCGCAACGGTGGTCTTCGATCCACTCGATCGCTATGCGATCCGCGAGATCGCTCGCAAGGAGGTTTCTGGGCTCACGGAGCGTCTGGATGAGCGAGGCTGGCACATCTTGTGCGACGAAAATGTGCCGGCCTGGATCGCGGACGTCGACTACGATCCGGCCCATGGGGCCCGATATCTCCAGCGGACGATTGAGCGGCACCTGTTGCGTCCGCTTGCAAAGATCCACTCCCGCAATGCCCGGGTCTCGGTCGCGGACGACGGACGCTGGCTCGAAGTCTCCGAAGCAGCGTGAGGACAGACCATGACGACCAAGGCTCGGGTGTACGAACTCGCGCGGGAACTCGGGATCAGCTCCCGCGAACTGCTCGCCACGCTCACCGAGATGGGGGGTTCGTCCGCTCGACGTCTTCGACACTGGAGGCTCCGGTTGTTCGGCGAGTGCGCGCGAAGTTCGGCGCACCGCTGAATGATTCTGTAATGACCGGTGCGGACGTGCCGGCGTCAGCGGAATCAACGCCGGGCGCGCCTGCGGCCAAGAGCGAGCTGCAGCCGGCGTCCACCTGGTATCAGCCCACTGCTGAACGCATCACCGGCACTCTTCCTGCCGACTTGGAGTGTGACTTTTGGCAGGTCACAGTGCAGATCCAGTCCAGCGGGCTACTCGACCGGTGCGACCTCGGTTACCGTTTCGATCAATGCGTCACCGATTGGGTGAGAACCCACCTGGTCGAGGAACTGACCTCCGATCCGGAACCCACTATCGGGAGAATCACGCAGTCCCGGTTGCGAACCCGGCCCAGAATCCGAGACGCGATGGACACTCAGATCGCCCGATGGTGCCGAAATGCCTTGCCGGATAGGATCAGGGGCGATCTGGCAGGCACCGATCACTTGATGGAATCCTCTTGGCTCCTCGAACAAATCGGTACCGCCAGAATCTACGAAGCCTGCCTCGTGCAGTGGCTCCAGGACGGGTTCCCGGCCGCGGGTGTTGACCTGGCCGGTCTCGGCCCACATGCCCGGTCGGTCATCATTGATCACGTCGTCGAATGGTGTCGCGAGAACGTTGCTTTCGGCAGCGGTAGACCCTTCGTCCCGAATCGGGAGCAGGCGGCCGTTATCGCAACGACCGGGCAGCATGCGCTGGTGGCGGCGCGTGCTGGGAGTGGGAAGACCGCAACCATGGTCGCCCGCACGGTATTTCTCATCAAAGGACGCGGGGCTGACCCGAAATCGATCATGATGCTCGCGTTCAACAAAGATGCGGCCAAAGAGATCGAGACCAGGCTGGCGAGCCAACTCGGACCAGAGCAATTGCCCTATGTGCTGACCTTTCACGCGCTCGCCCACCGGATCGTCCACCCAACAGGGACGCTGCTTGCCGATGCGTCTGATGCGTCCGGTACCGGTGGTGAGCTTTCCTGGTTTGTTCAGAAATGTATTGACGAGCTCATGGATGACCCGGACTGGGAGCGTCGCGTCAGGGACGTGATGCTCGAGTACTTCAAGGGTGACTGGGAACGCATCAAGGCGTTCGGCCAGGTATCTGCGAGACAGGGCCTGGCCGAGCGAGCAGGACTCGCCCGCGAGAGTATCAAGGGCGATTTCGTGAAGTCTTATGGCGAAAAAGCGATCGCAAATGCTTTGTATCTGAACGGGTTCACTGGCGACTCGGAGCACACGAACGAATGGACCTACAAATACGAAGCTGACGTCTTCTGGAACGGAGCCAATTACAAGCCTGATTTTATGATCTTCGATCCGGTTGATACGAGCTCCGGCAAGCGGCGCAAGCATGTGGTCATCGAATATTTCGGCATGGTGGGCGATCTGGAATATGACCAGATTTCGCAGAAGAAGCGCGACTACTGGGCGGAATGGATTGAGAAGAACCCGTCCGAATCTGTGACCTTCCTGGGGTACCTTCCTGAAAATGTCGCGGACCCGGGTTTCGAGGCGGCGCTGTTGCATGACCTGCGGGCTGCCGGTCTGCCTCAGCCACCGAAGCTGGGCGAGGATGACATGTGGGAGCGGGTGGGAGAACGCGCTATCGACAGGTTCACCTCAGTCGTCCGGCAGATCATTTCCCGAGCGCGGCAGCGCAGTTGGAGCAGTGCACAGCTGAAAACCGAGCTGGGTCAAGCACCGCATGGCGCTGTCGGGCCGGGCGCGGTTACCGAACTGGCAGCGGATGTGCTCGGCCGATATGAGGCGAAGTTGGCCGACAGTCACAGCAATGATTTTCCGGGTCTGATGTGGCAGGCCATCGGCAAGGTTCGCAGTGGCGAGACCGAGTTCGGCGGTGGTGCGCGGGAGGTGGGTTCGTTGGCCGGGCTTCGGCACATCGTCATTGATGAGTTTCAAGATTTTTCGCTGATGTTCGACGAGCTTATTCAGGCGATCTTGGCGGTAGCGCCCGGCTGCACGGTGATGACGGTGGGCGACGACTGGCAGGCGATCAACGAATTCGCAGGCAGCGACACCAGATATTTCCACGATTTCGAAAAGGAATTTCCGGGAGCACAACGCCTTGAATTGGTGACCAATCGCCGCTCCGCGAAGGCCATCGTGAAGGCCGGTAACACCCTGATGAGCGGGCGCGGAACACCAGCGAAACCGGCGGCCGATGCCGGCGAGGGAGTCATCCGCACCTTCGACCTGGATGGGTTTTGGCCCACTGCAGACGAGCAGAAACTGTTCGACGCCTGCGACCGGCTAACACCCGCACTATTACGGCTGATCGCCGAACACCTGGCACATGGACGAACGGTGGCTGTGTTGCGCAGAAACGGCCACGGCCGGTTCGTTCACTTTGGCAGCGGCAAGGCCGCGGCTCATCAATCGGTATGGGGTTCGTTCGATGAATACGGCTCTAAGTTCCTCGAACTGCTGGGTGTAGAAGACTCGGACAGCGTCCATTTCGGTACGATTCACAGCTTCAAGGGGCAAGAGGCCGACGCCGTCATTCTGGTCGATGTGGACGACCACAATCATCCGTTCGTTCACCCGACCTGGCAGATGCTGCAGGTGTTCGGGGACACTCCTGAGAAGTTGACCGATGCCGAACGGCGATTGTTCTATGTCGGGATCAGCCGCCCACGCGAGTATCTCGATGTGCTCACGTCCGCGTCGGGCGCGTCACCGTTCTGGAAGGCCTTCTCCGCTACTCTCGCCGTCTTGCCGGACATGCCTGGCGCATTAAGCCCGGACGATCGGGTGGAGATCCTGGTCAGTAATGCCTTGGGCCCTGACCTCGACGGATGGAGAGCGGATCTCAAGTCGTCCGGTTTTACCTGGCGAGGCGCACCTGACGATTGCTGGAGCATGACTACCGATATGGACTGGCGGCACCTGCTGGACGCCGATTCATGGGCCAAGCAAGCAGGCACTCAGATCACAGTCATTCAGCAAGACAGGGTCATCCACGAGCATTTCGTTCCAGACGAAGCTTCGCAATGATGAGTAGGAGTTTGGGCCCCTGCCGGAGGGGATCGGCAAGGGCCCAAACAGGTTTACGGCAGTGCGTGGATTGCCCGGCCCAGCGAAGCCAGCACCGACTCGTGCATTGCTTCGGAGACCGATGGATGCGGGAAGACGGTCTCGGCTAGCTCGTCGGCGGTGGCCTCCAAGCTGCGAGCGATCGAGAATCCCTGAATCATTTCGGTGACCTCCGGCCCGACCATATGCGCGCCGAGCAGTTCACCGGATTCGGAGTCGAAGATGGTCTTCACGAACCCGGCGGCTTCACCCTGGGCCAGGGCCTTGCCATTGGCTGCCAGATCGAAGACACCCATCTCGATTCGGCGCCCGAACTCGCGGGCCTGTTTTTCGGTGTATCCGAGGCTCGCAATCTGCGGACGAGAATAGGTGCAGCGAGGCACGAAGACCCGGTCCAGCGGACGAACCCCCGCAACTCCGGCGAGATGGTCCACACAGATGATCGCCTCATGACTGGCCTTATGAGCCAGGCATGGACCGCCCGCGACATCTCCGATGGCATAGAGCCCTGCCACCCCGGTGCGGCACCATTCGTCCGTGGCAATGAAGCCGCGCTCGAACCGGACGCCGAGCTCGGCCAATCCGAGTCCCTCGGTATTGGGCACCACTCCGGCGGCGACCAGCACGTGCTCGCTGTGGATGGTTTCGGATTGTCCGTTCGCGAGAGTGATCGTGGTGGTGACGCCGGCTCCGTTGTCCCGGGCGGCGTCGCCGCTGCCCGCTTCGGCTGATCCTAAGATGCTGCCCGGCGGCATGTCATGGTCGGCTGGAGATGATCCCGCGAGTGCTTCTGGCTCCTGTGAGGTGACCGAAACAACCCGTACGCCTGCTTCGCACCGCACCCCCTGAGCCTGCAGTTGACGCACCATGGCTGCCGAGACTGCTGCGTCCTCGGCCGGAAGGATCGAATCGAGCGCCTCCAACAGCGTGACCCTGGTGCCGAGGCCCGCATACAGACTCGCGAACTCGGTGCCGATCGCGCCGGAACCGATGATCACCAGCGATTCCGGCAGCTTCGTCGGACGCAGGGCGTCGGTTGAGGTCCAGATGTTCTTGCCATCCGGTGTAATGCCGGGCAGCACCCTCGGACGCGCACCGGTCGCGACGATGACGTGATCGGCGTGCAGCACGCGCGCCGGGCCCGCGCTCGTGCCGTTCCGCAGGATACGACCGGAGCCACGTGCTCCCGCATCCTCGAGCTGCGATGCGTCGGGTCGGCGGGTCCCGTCATGGGACCGCACGGTCTCCGCACTGTGCGGCTCACCCGCTCGCTGGCGTCCATCAGGTGTCGCTCCTGCCTGATCGGTAACACTCACCTCGCCCTTGCCGGTCAGTTTCGCGGAACCGGTGATGACCTCGACTCCGTTTGCTGCCAGCAAAGCACGGACGCCCGCGACCAGCTGGGACACCACCGAATCCGAGAACTTCACCAGCTGCCCGATGTCGAACACGGTTCCGCCCGGCACGGTGAAACCATACGTGCCGGCATCGGCCAATGTGTGGGCAACCTGGGCGCCGTGCAGCATCGCCTTGGTCGGGATGCAGCCCACATTGAGACAGACCCCACCTACGTTTCCGCGCTCGACGATGGCAGTTCGCAGCCCGTGCTGGGCGGCCCGGATCGCGGCGACATAACCGCCCGGCCCGGCACCGATCACCAACACATCGAACGAATCATTCATGGCAGTCATCGTTCACACCAGCATCTGGGCCGGAGCCTCGAGGATCGACCGCAACTCGGCGGCGAACCGGGCTGCCAAAGCCCCGTCGACGATCCTGTGGTCACTGGCCAGCGAGACCTCCATGATGGTGTGCACGTCGACCTGATCCTCATCGTCCACCACCAGCCGTTTCACCCCGGCACTGACCGCCAGAATCGCGGCCTGCGGCGGATTGATGATCGCGTCGAAGCTTGTCACCCCATACATTCCCAGGTTCGAGACGGTGAAGGTGCCACCTTGGAAGTCGTCGGCGGCCAGGGTCTTCGCCTTTGCCCGGGTGACCAGATCACTCACCTCGGCCGAGACCTGACCGAGCGGCTTCTTGTTCACACCGCGCACGATCGGGGTGATCAGCCCTTCGGGCAGCGAAACCGCGACGGCGATATCGGCATCGGCGAACTGGACGACGGTCTGACTGGCTTCATCGAACTGCGCGTTGACTTCGGGAATCCTGGTCAGCGCGAGCCCCGCCGCCTTCACCACCAGATCGTTGACGCTGACCTTCACGCCCGGCACCGTGGCGTTGATCTCGGCGCGCAGCGCGAGCGCAGCGTCCATTTCGATCTCGGTGTTCACCCGGAAATGCGGCGAGGTCTGGTAGGACGACTGCAATCGCTGACCGATCGTCCGGCGCATCGGGGACAGCGGCTGCGGCGTCGCCTCATTGGCCTGGACGACCGGTTGCGCGGCAGCTTGAGTCGTCGGCGTCGGTTCACCCGATTGCAGCTTGCGGATCGCCTCTTCGACATCGGCCCGGCACACGCGTCCCCTCGAACCGGTGGCCCGGCAGTCATGCAGATTGATGCCGCGCACGTGCGCGAGCTTGCGGGCAACAGGCGTGGCCGCGACGGCGGAATCATCGGTGTGCGAGCGCAGCCGCACCTGCCCGCGTTCGGTCTTCGGCTTCGCCGCGAGCTGGCCGCCACCAGCGGTGATGGCTTGCTCGACGTCGGCGATGCTGACCCTGCCGTCGCGCCCCGAACCGGCGACCTTGCCCAGGTCGATGCCGTTGGCGGCTGCGAACTTCACGGCGCGAGGGGTCGCCCACACGTCGGGCGCGGAGGCGCCCCGCAGGTCTTCGGGAATCATAAGTTCACCCGGACGAGGAGCGGGCGGTGCGGCCGCGGCCCGCTTTGCTGCGGAAGGCCCTTCAGTGGTCGCGGCGGTAGATGCGTGAGCTGGTGTGGGCGCGGAGGCCTGCGGTGCCGCCGACTCTTCACCATCTGTGGCCGCGGTGACCCCGCTCTGGGCGGCGATGAACGCATCGATCTCGGCGTCCGCCACCTCTGACGGTGCACTGACCGCGATCAGCGCACCCACCGGGAAAACCTCACCAGGCCGGGCGATCAACCGGCGCATGGTGCCGTCGAACGAGGCCTCCATGTCATTGACGAGCTTGGACGACTCGACCGTGCACAACACCTGGCCTTGCGTGAAGGACTCACCCTCGGCGATATTCCAACTGCCGAAAGTGCCTTCTTCCATGGTCAGCCCCCACTTCGGGAGGGTGATGGCTTGAATCTCGGCCATGGCTCAGGCCCCCACAACGGCTCGAACGGCGTCTTCGACCTTGGCAGCGCTCGGCACCCATTCCTTCTCCAGTGCTGGGGAGAACGGAACCGGGGCGTGCGGTGGGGTGATCAGCTTGATCGGCGCCTTGAGCTCGCTAAAGAGATTGGTCGCGATCGTGGCGACCACATCGTGGCCGAACCCGCAGCGGGCAGTGGACTCGTCGACGACGACCGCTCGTCCGGTTGATGCGACCGATTCGAGAATGCCTTCTTCGTCGAGCGGGCTCGTGGTGCGGGGATCCACGACCTCTACTGAGATCCCCTCACCAGTAAGTTTGTCGGCGACCTGATTGGCCACCGTGACCATATTGGCCAGGGCCACGATCGTCACATCGTCACCTTGGCGGGTGTAGTTGGCCACGCCAAACGGAATCGTGTACGGGCTGTCGGGCACCTCACCTTTGATGTCGTATAAGGCCTTGTGCTCGCAGAAGATCACCGGATCGTCGTCACGGATCGCCGCCAGCATCAGGCCGCGAGCGTCATACGGGCTCGACGGGCAGGCAACCTTCATGCCGGCCGTTGCGGTGAACAAGTTGTAGGGCGACGCCGAGTGCTGGGCGGCGGCACCGATACCGGCGCCGATGATGCCGCGCATCACCATAGGCGTTCTGGCCTTGCCGCCGAACATGTAGCGGAACTTGGACGCCTGATTCCAGATCAGGTCGTAGCAGACTCCGAAGAAGTCCATGAACATCAACTCGGCCACCGGCCGAAGCCCGGTCGCGGCCGACCCCGCGGCAAGGCCGAGGATCGCGGATTCGGTGATCGGGGTGTCGATGACCCGTTCGTCGCCGAACTCTGTCCACAACCCTTTGGTGACGCCGAGGACGCCGCCGAATGCTTCGATGTTTGGGTCGGGATTGGTGCCGCCCTTGCCGCCGCGCTGGTCTTCGCCGATGACCACGACGGTCGGGTCTTCGCGCATCGCGTCTGTCAGGCCGGCCCGGATGGCCTCGCGGTAACTCATTTCAGTCATGTTTGTCTCCTTGGCTCAGTAGGACGCGTAGACGTCGGTGGTCACCTGGCTGGCGTCGGGCCAGGCTGCTGCCCGCGCATATGCGACGGCTTCGTCGACTTCCTTCTCGGCGGCGACGTCGAGGGCATCGAGCTCGGCCGGATCGATGACATCTGTTGTCTTCTCACGGAAGATCTTCAACGGATCCCGGGTGGCCTTCTGTTCCTCCAGTTGCTCGGGGCTGCGGATCAGTGCCGCGTCTCCTTCGAAATGCCCGTAGAAACGCACTGAGCTGGCCTCAATAACCGATGGTCCCTCTCCGGAGCGGGCGCGGTCGACGGCCTGCCGGGCGGCCTGTCGGACGGCGAAATAGTCGGCGCCGTCCACCTTCACGGCAGGCAACCCGAAGGCTGCGGCGCGTCCGGCGATATCGCCCGAGCCAACAGAGAAGGCGGCCGCGGTGCCCTCGCCGATGCCGTTGTTCTCATAGACAAAAATGACCGGCAGATTGAGGACGACGGCCATGTTCATGGCTTCGAATGCGGTGCCCTGATTCGAGCCGCCGTCGCCGGTGAAGCTGACGGCGACGCCGTCGTTGCCGAGCGTCTTCGCTGACAGTGCTGCGCCGATGGCCAGCGGCGGGCCGCCGCCGACGATGCCGTTGGCGCCGAGCATGCCGACCGAGAGGTCGGCGATGTGCATCGAACCGCCCTTGCCGCGGCACAGCCCTTCGTCCTTGCCGAAGATCTCGCACATCATGCCGCGGATCTCGCAGCCCTTGGCGAGGCAATGCCCATGCCCTCGGTGGGTGGACGATATGTAGTCGGTTGGCCTCAAATTGTCACAGACGCCGACGGCCGTGGCCTCTTCACCCGCATACAGATGGATGAAGCCGGGCAGGTCGCCGGTCATGTTCTCGATATGCAGACGATCCTCGAAGGCACGGATCTCGGTCATCCGCCGATAGGCACCGAGTAGCTCTTCATGCGGATAGTCCATCCGGATCGCTTCGGTAGTAGGTGCACTCATGTGATATCTCCATCGATTCGTGTGAGGCTCCCGCTGGCTCTGCGGGTTGATTGACGCTACGACGGCGCCGGCATAGCGACCAGAGGATCGCGTAGGCGTGCCCGCAAAGCGAGGGGTGGCTAGGTGTGATTCGCGCATGTAACGTTCTGCAACGTTCGGGCGAGGTCATGCCGTGCGGGTAACAGGATTGTGCCGATCCGGGCAGGTGGGAATCCGCGGATCCCGGGTTACGATTGAGGCAATCGCCCACGCGTCAATGGGGTAGCGCAGGTGAGGTCATCATGGGCTCTTACGACGTGGCGTTCGCGCAGTCGGACGAAGGTTCGCACCGGGAGGTGCTGGAGCGGATTCATGCGGCCTGGTTCAGCGGTGATCGTCCGCCTGCTCAGCCTCGTCCGGTGATCAGGGATTCATGGCTGCGGGTGAGACGTGCCGGAATGAACCCGGCGAAGATACCCGCCACGGTCGAATCCGAACCGGACGCCGGTGACGCCGCGATCCTGACTCTGCTGCCGGTCATCGAGTCGATTCTCGGCCCGCTGGTTGACGACTCGCGGGTGCTTTTGGTGCTCTCCGACGCGCAAGGGACGATCCGTTGGCGCTCGGGGGAGCGTGCGATCATGAAGCGGGCCGATGAGTTCTCCTTTCAGCCCGGCAACAGGTGGTCGGAGAAGGCCGTCGGCACCAACGCCATCGGCACCGCGCTGAGCGCCGGAATCCCGGTGCACGTTCATGCTGCGGAGCATTTCTGTGTCAGCCACCACGCGTGGAGTTGTGCGGCGGCACCGGTGATCGACCCACGAACCATGCGCCCGCTTGGTGCCATCGACTTGTCGTTTCCCGTCGAAGACGCGAACCCGATGGCGATTGCGCTGGTGGCCAGTGTCGCCCGCCAGATCGGGGTCGAACTCAAAGCGGAGCACGGGCGAAGCCTCGATCGGTTGACTGCCTCGACCAGAACCCCGGTGAGCGGACGATGGGCGCTCGTCGACGACTGGGGCTGGGTGGCTGCGGCGGGTGAGATGCCGACGAAAGGGAAGCTTCGGCTGCCCGGCAATCCGCAGGGAGTGTTCACGGTCGACAGGCTCGGGTTGGTGACAGGGGACAGGGTGGCCGGCGGTTGGCTGCTGCGTCCCGCGGGAACATGGGCGAGCGTGCAGGAACGGTTGGAATTGACTCTGTCGGAGCATCGCTGCCGATTCACCGTGCAGGGCAGCACCGCCGGCGCGACGCACGAGTTGCAGGGACGCCGCGCCCAGATCGTGGCCTGGCTGGCCGATCATCCGGCCGGAGTGAGTGCCCGCGAGCTGGCCGAGGCGGTCTATGGACGCCCGGATGCCACGGCCGCAGTCCGCGCGGAGATCTGCCGCATCAACGGTGAACTGGGCACGGTCGTGCATTCGCGTCCCTACCGTTTGGACGACCAGATCAAGGTGATCGACGGGCGTTGACGCGGGCTATCGCCACACGTGAGTGTCAGAACGGATTCAGAGTCCGCATGCGTGCGGTCCAGAAATCCTCGATTAACCTTCGCGAAACGGGCAGTCCCGGATCATCGGCAACATCGTCCATGTAGCCGAGCCCGCGCAGCAAATGAGCGATCGCGGCGTCCGGAACTTTTGGCTGGTATCGCTGAATGAATAGCTCCAAGCCATTCTCCAACGAGATGTCGGTTTGCTCCTCGATCATCATGATGTCGAAATAGTCCCGCAATTCGCCGCGATCTCCGATGACCTTGAGTTTGCTTGCCATCAGATCAGCCACGGACGCGATACGGATTCCGGCGAAGACGGTGGGCGCTTCCACATTGCGTTGAGAGCCGGCCTTAAGAAATTGGATCTTGGTGCGGTTGAAGATGCCGTTGAGCGTGCCTGGCACTACAAGTGTCGGAGCGAAGTCGCCCAATTCAGATAGTTGTGCCGCGAGTTGATCGACATTGAATTCACGCTCGGTAAAGAAATCCAGGTCTCGTGAAATGCGGTGTTTCAGGTGGACGGCGAGCGCTGTGCCCCCAGCCAAATATGCAGACTTGGGAACAACCGGAGTGATCGCCGTCCATGTCTCGGCGGTCCCGCCTGGAAGAATCTCCTGGACCGACGCCAGGTCGTGGCTGACCCCTGACTCAGTCATCGCCAGCAACCAAACGTGCGAGTGATTTGGTTCTGGCGTCGACGCCGCGGACAGAAACGGCGTTCCGGATCGCTTCAGGCGGGAGATGCTGAAGTGCCCACAACATTGCCTCGGCGCCGTCTGAAGTCAGCATGCGGTGAGCGACGAAAGCTGCGTCCTCGGGAAGGGACAAGGCGTTTGGATCTGTGTTCCAGAACAGATGCTGGAATCTCCTGGGTAGATGCTCGGGAATTGCAGGACGAACTGGGGTTGGGAGCGTCGCCGATCGTGCCGCATGCCGAATCGCCTGTGGCCATTCACCTTCACTTCGGGCATGCCAGCGGGTCACATTCATCGCGCGTCCCCTGGCTTCCGTTCTTGATTTACGTTCAGCCAGGCCGTCCTTTTCCAATTTCTGTAAGACCCTGGACGCTACCGTCGGGCTGATGCCTGATTTGGTGGCGGCCGCGCGCGCTGATGCCAGGCCGAGGGGAGAACGAATGAGGGCTGCCAAAATGAGCACCTGCTCGCGAGTCATGCCATCGGGGATGAGCGGAGTGGCTCCGATCTCGCGAGATATGGCTTCGTACGCGCCATCTGGAATGTGCCTGGCCACCCCACGTTTCGTCCGGGCAACCTGGAGCTCGTCCAACTCGCGATGGACGCGCGGAATCGAGACACCCAAACGGCGCGCCAATTCGGAAGTTGTGTCCATATCGTTATTCTATCAGGGGCGCTGGACGGGGGTTTCTGCGAGGTGCGCAATTTCGCACATGGGCGGACCGCGTCACGCGGGTGAAATCACGCGGCTGTTGACTACTAGCATGGTTAGCGCGAACGTGATGTATCATTACATCATGATGCGCACCCAGATTTCCTTGACCGAGGATGACCGCGCTCTCCTTGATGCCGAGGCCGCGAGAACCGGACGATCGATCTCTGCGCTGATCCGAGACGCCGTCGTCCAGGCCTATGGCTCCAAACGAGGTGCGCAAGACGATCTGCAGGCGATTGAGGACGCGTTCGGTTCGTGGCGTGATCGGGATATCGATGGCGGGTCGTATGTCGAAGGCATCCGATCCGGCACCCGCTTGGCTGAGGCTCGAGCGCGATGAGCGTGCTCATTGATACCTCGGTGCTCATCGATGTGCTTCGTGGCCATCGCCCAGCCGCTGTAGTCCTGAAGACTGCTCGCATGAATGGACTGCTTCACGCGAGCGAAATCACGCGGCTCGAAGTTTTGGCTGGCATGCGGCCATCCGAGGAGACTTCCACTCGTGCTCTGCTAGGCGCTCTCACCTGGCACAGTGTGGACGAAGAGGTTGCCGAGATCGCCGGTGAACTCGGCAGACGATGGCTCCCGGGCAACCGCGGTATCGACTCTGCAGACCTCGCGATTGCTGCGACGGCGACACTGCTGGATGCCCCGATTCTCACCTGTAATGTGAAGCATTTCCCGATGTTCAATGGACTGACTGCTCCGTATTGAACTCCGGATCGGCGCGGTTTGCGGCGAGATTCGGTGCTGCGATAGCTGAGAGGAGACGTGACATGACAACCGGAGAAGCTACCTGCCAATGCCGGGTAGGACGCTGCCGTTGCGACGGCATCGCCGATCTCGCCGAGTACGGCTATGACTACTGCGGCTGTTGCATCGCAGGCTGTCCGAGCGTCCACGACGAAGCGCAAATTGATGAGCCGACGGGTTAATGCGAACTCGCTGAGCCGCGAAGACGCAGGTGGCGAGTAGCTTCAACGAGACCGGCTCCCTTGTGTGCGTATTGCATGTGCGACATGCTATATGCATGGCAACACTACAAGTAAGGGATGTTCCCGAAGAACTCACACGAGAATTGAAGGTGCGCGCAGCATCCGAGGGACGCTCGCTTAGCCAGTACGTGCTCGAGCAGCTGACCGAGTTGGTGTCGCGTCCTACCAAACAACAAGTCGTGGGGATAATCATGAGCAGAGACCGGCCCGAGGTCAGCGATCCGGCCGAGGAACTACGGCAGGCGCGGGAACAAGGATGAGTTCGCTCGTCCTGGACGCCTCCGCAGCAGCCGAACTCTTGTTGGGGCGTGGCCGTGCGCCTTCAATCGCGAAGGCAGCCGTCAAGTACGACATGCATGCACCGCAATTGCTGGTGGTCGAAGTGGCGTCGGTGCTGCGAGGCTGGACGCTGAGCCATCAGATAACTGAGGTGCGGGCGCGCCGCGCTCTGGACGACCTTCGGCTCTTGGGTATTCAGCTCTACGACCTTTGGCCACTGGTGATTGACGGGTGGCGACATATTCACAATGTGTCGATGTATGACGCTACCTACGTCGCCCTCGCCCAGGCGCTGAAGTGCAGGGTTGTGACATGCGATCTGAAGCTGGCGGCGGCAGTAGGCGATGTGGCCTGGGTTCCGGACGAAGGCTGATCCGCAGACTGCTATATGGCTGGTCCGCAATCTGCTGGACAAGATATCCGCAAAGTGCGGCATGGGTTTTCGGTCAGTAGAGCGACCCACGTCTCACAATTGGACCGGGTAGACCGGGTGCGGCACCTCGGGCTTCAACTGTTCGGTGACGAAGATGTCGTACCAGAGCATGAAGACCAGCAGGGTCCAGATCTGGCGGGAGTTGTCGGCCTCGCCCTTGCGGTGGGCGTCCAGCATCTCCAGCGCCGCGGCCGGGTCGATGAATTCGGTTGTCCCAGCGTTGGTGATGATGTCCCGCGCCCACTGATACCCGTAGTCGTCCCGCAGGTAGACGCGAACCGGCACCGGGAAGCCGAGCTTCTTGCGGTTGAGCACGTGCGGCGGGACGACCGGCTCGAGCGCGCGCCGCATGGCGAGCTTGGACTGGTTGCGGGTGATCTTCTGGCTGATCGGGATGTGCCGGGCGACCTCGAATACTTCCTTGTCGAGGAAGGGCACGCGTAGCTCCAGCGAGTTCGCCATGGTGACCTTGTCGGCCTTCACCAAGATGTCGCCGCGCAGCCAGGTGAACAGGTCGATGTGCTGCATCCTGGCGACCGGGTCCCAGCCCTTCGACAATTCGTAGATGGGGTCGGTGATCTCGCGGAACGAACTCGGCGTGTAGTCGCGCAGCACGGCTTTGACCTGCTCCTCGCGGAAGTTGCGGGCGTTGCCGTAGTAGCGCTGTTCGAGGTCGATCGAGCCACGCTCCAGCAGGCTCTTGCCCCGGAATCCTTGGGGAAGCACTCGGCTGACCGCCGCCAGTCCCTTGCGTAGGGGGTTGGGCAACGAGGTGAGTGGACGCAGGCTCAGCGGCTCACGGTAGATGTTGTAGCCACCGAACAGCTCGTCCGCGCCCTCACCCGACAGCACCACCTTCACATGCTTGCGGGCCTCGCGGGCCACGAAATACAGCGGCACCAGCGCGGGATCGGCGACCGGATCGTCCAGGTACCAGACGATCAGCGGCAGCGTCTCGCACAGCTCCTGCTCGCTGACCGTCTTGATGAAGTGCTTGACCCCGATCGCCTCGGCCGACTCGGCTGCTACGTCGACCTCCGAATATCCCTCGCGTTCGAAACCGGTCGTGAAAGTCAGCAGATTCGGGTTGTATTTCTTCGCCAGTGCCGCGATAGCGGTCGAATCGATGCCCCCCGACAAGAACGAACCGACGGTCACATCGGCTCGCATATGCTTCGACACCGAATCGTCCAGCACCTCGAGAATCTGCGAATACAGCTCTGTTTCGGCTTCAGGCCCGTTCACCTTGGCCGGCGCAAACCGCGGACGGAAGTAACGCTGGGTGGTCAATTCGCCGTCGCGCACCATGAACGAGGTACCCGACTCAATGCGGCGCAGGTGCGCGTCCATCGACTCGGGCTCGGGCACATACTGCAGGACGAGGTAGTGCCGCAGGGCGTCCTTGTCGACCTCGGCAGGTCCGGTAAGCGCGCGCAGGCTCTTCGCCTCGGACGCGAACCCGAAGCCGTCGCCGGTCTCGGCCAGATACAACGGCTTGATGCCGAACCAGTCGCGGGCCCCAAAGACCGTCTGGGTTTCGGTGTCCCAGATGACGAAGGCGAACATGCCGCGCAACTGCTTGACCCAGTCGGCGCCGTGATAGTGGTAGCCGGCCACGATCGACTCGCCGTCGCCCTCGGTGTGAAAGACCGCGTGATCATCGGCGGCCAGCCGGGCGCGCAGCTCGACATAGTTGTAAATCTCGCCGTTGAACACCATCGCATAGCGCTCGGGGTTCTCGGGCGGCCCCCAGCGCAGCGGCTGCTTGGACCCTTCGATATCGATGATGGAGAGCCGGTTGAAGCCGAAGACTGCGTGGTCGTCGTGCCAGACATCCGTATCGTCCGGCCCGCGGTGGCGCGCGCAGGCCATGCCATGACCGACCTGCTCAACTCGCGCTTCGTCAAGCGCACCGGTCGAAATGAAGCCCATCAAGCCACACATCGGGATACCTACCGTCCTGCCGATTGCTGGATTCGCCCAGATTTGTTGCTCGCCACTCGTGAAGCGGCGCAAACCTGCAGACGAGCATAGCGATCATGGCCTAGTTGGCTCGGCTGTGGTGTGCAAGAGCTTCCGCGATTGAGCCCGAGCGGTCGCGGCACGCTGTCCTGGTCCAGCGTGTCAACGCCTGTCAGAAGGTCGTGAAGGAGTGGCTATGGCCCTCTCCAGATGGCCATAGCGAAACCAACAAAAATGCATCGCTGCTGTTTTGTGCCCCGGGTGCTCACGAGTGGTAAGGCCATGAAACAATCAGTACATGAGTCCGCGACAAATTGAGGTCTCCGAACCACGCGAGATTGGTATTACCGAGCTGGTGCTGCGCGACGGTCACCAGAGCCTGTTGGCTACCCGTATGGCCATGGAAGACATGGTCGACGCCTGCGCAGATATTGACGCAGCCGGTTACTGGTCTGTTGAGTGTTGGGGCGGAGCAACATATGACAGTTGTATTCGTTTCTTGAATGAAGATCCGTGGGAGCGCCTGCGAACCTTCCGCAAGCTTCTGCCGAACAGCCGCCTTCAGATGCTGCTGCGTGGCCAGAACCTGCTGGGCTATCGCCACTACAACGACGAGGTTGTCGACAGGTTCGTCGAGAAGTCGGCCGAGAACGGTATGGATGTGTTCCGTGTCTTCGACGCGATGAACGATCCCCGTAACCTCGAGCACGCCATGGCCGCCGTGAAGAAGGCGGGCAAGCACGCCCAGGGCACCATCTGCTACACCGTCTCCCCGGTACACACCACCGAAGGCTATGTGAAGCTGGCCGGCCAACTGCTCGATATGGGCGCCGATTCAATCGCCTTCAAGGATATGGCCGCACTGCTCAAGCCGCAGCCGGCATATGACATCGTCAAGGGCATCAAGGACGCCTACGGCCAAGACGTGCAGATCAATGTGCACTGCCACTCGACCACCGGCGTCACCCAGGTTTCGCTGATGAAGGCCATCGAGGCCGGCGCCGACGTGGTGGACACTTCGGTCAGCTCGATGTCGCTCGGCCCGGGCCACAACCCGACCGAATCCGTGATCGAGATGCTCGAGGGCACCGGTTACACCACGAACATCGACATGGAGCGCGTCTACAAGGTGCGCGACCACTTCAAGAAGATCCGCCCGAAGTACGCCGAGTTCGAGTCCAAGACCCTGGTCGACACCAAGATCTTCGATTCGCAGATCCCTGGCGGCATGCTCTCCAACATGGAGTCGCAGCTGCGCGCACAGGGCGCCGGCGACCGCACGGACGAGGTCATGGCCGAGGTTCCGGTCTGCCGCAAGGACGCCGGTTACCCGCCGCTGGTCACCCCGTCGTCCCAGATCGTCGGCACTCAGGCCGTGTTCAACGTGCTGATGGGTGAGTACAAGGTCATGACCGGTGAGTTCGCCGACATGATGCTCGGCTACTACGGCGCCTCGCCCGCCGAGCGCAACCCCGAGGTCATCAAGAAGGCCGAAGAGCAAGCCAAGAAAGAGCCGATCACGGTTCGTCCGGCCGACCTGCTCGAGCCTGAATGGGACAAGCTGGTCGACGAGGCATCGAAGCTCAAGGGCTACGACGGCACCGACGAAGACGTGCTCACCTATGCACTGTTCCCGGGAGTCGCGCCGACCTTCTTCGAAAACCGCAGTGAGGGCCCGAAGTCGGTTGCCCGCACCGAAGCCCAGATGAAGGCTGCTGCCGAGGGCCAGGCGAATGCGCTTTCCGGCCCGATCAGCTACAACGTCACCGTCAACGGGATCAGCAATACCGTTTCCGTCGAGCCTGCCTGAGGGGGACACCTAGATGGCTAAGCAAAACACCATGGAAGAGCGCCTGGCGCACCTCAACGAGGAGCGCGCACGCGTGATAGCCGGTGGTGGCGAGGCGCGCATCGAGAAGCAGCACGACAAGGGCAAGCTGACCGCTCGTGAGCGGATCGACGCCTTCACCGACCCCGGCTCGTTCATCGAAACCGGCGCGTTCCGCAAGAACCGCACCACGGCTTTCGGTATGGACAAGGCCGATATGCCGGCCGATGGCGTGGTCACCGGTCATGCATCGGTGATGGGACGCCCGGTCTACATCGCCAGCCAGGACTTCACTGTCGTGGGTGGCTCGGCCGGCGAGGTGCACAACACCAAGGTCACCGAGACGATGGAAAACGCGCTGACCAACGGCGCGCCTTTCGTCTTCATCAATGACTCGGGTGGCGCGCGCGTCCAAGAGGGCATCGATTCGCTGTCCGGCTACGGCAAGGTCTTCTTCGCCAACGTCGAGTTGTCCGGTGTCGTGCCGCAGATCTCGATCATCGCCGGCCCCTGCGCCGGTGGCGCGGTCTACAGCCCGGCGCTGACCGACTTCATCATCCAGACCCGCAAGGCCCACATGTTCATCACCGGGCCCGATGTCATCAAGCAGGTCACCGGTGAGGTCGTCACCCAGGACGCCCTGGGCGGTGCCGATGCTCACCAGTCGATCTCGGGTGTCACCGATTTCATCGCGGACAACGATGAGCAGGCGCTGCTGATCGCCCAGAAGATCCTGAGCTTCCTGCCGCAGAACAACGCGGAGGAGCCTCCGGTTCTCTACCCGGACGACAACGTCGAACTCCAGCCCGAGCTGCGCGACGTCGTTCCGATCGAGGGCAACAAGGGCTACGACGTGCGCGATGTCATCGGCAAGCTCGTCGACTACGGCGACTTCCTCGAAGTCAAGGCCGGCTATGCCACCAACATGGTGACCGGTTTCGGACGCATCGTCGGGCGCTCGGTCGGCTTCATCGCCAACCAGCCGAAGTCGATGTCGGGTGTGCTCGACATCAACGCCTCGGACAAGGCAGCCCGGTTCATCCGCATCTGCGATGCCTACAACATCCCGGTGATCAACCTGGTCGACGTACCCGGCTTCCTGCCCGGCGTCGCTCAGGAGCACGGCGGCATCATCCGCCACGGCGCCAAGATGCTGTTCGCTTACTCAGCTGCCACCGTGCCGAAGATCACGGTCGTGCTGCGCAAGGCCTACGGCGGCTCGTACCTCGCCATGTGCTCCAAGGAACTGGGCGCTGACAAGGTGTTTGCCTGGCCGAGCGCCGAGATCGCAGTGATGGGTGCCGACGGCGCCGCGGCGGTGGTCTTCCGCAAGGAGATCAAGTCCGCCGAGGATCCCGAGGCCAAGCGGGCCGAGTTGGTGCAGGCCTACCGCGATGAGTTTGCGACGCCGTTCGCCTCTGCCGCCCACGGCTATGTGGACGACATCATCGATCCTGCCGACACCCGCCGTCAGATCGCGACCGCTCTGGCCTTGTCCGCGAACAAGCGCACTCAGCGTCCGCCCAAGAAGCACGGCATTTTCCCGGTCTAGGAGTTTGGATGAGTAACGAGACGAAGGATCTGTCGACCGCTGAACTTGCGGCGCTGATCGAAAAGCTGACCAAGCGGGTCGAGGAGCTGGACGCCGAGGTCAACCGGCTGAAGGCCGATCGTCCGGTTCCGGAAGAAGATCTGATGGCCATTGCGGCGGCCGCGGCCGCCTACATGGGTTACAAGGGCTCGGTGCGGGCCGTCAGCTACGCGAGCCGTACCGGCTGGAGCGCAGCGAGCCGCCGCGCACGCACGACGAACAATTCGCGGGGCACGATGCCAGTGGCATCGCTGTGACCGGTGTCTGGTTGATGAACTGAAAGAGGAATGACATGCGTCTCAAGATGACAGTCAACGGCACCGAGTACGTCGTTGATGTTGAAGCTGAGCAGGAGGTCCGGCAGGTTCCGGCTCCGATCGTGATCGGTGGTGGACCGATGTCTGCGCCCACCCACCAGACCGCTTCGGTGCCCGGCTCGGCCGCCAACGCGATCACCGCGCCGCTCGCCGGTTCGGTGGCCCGCATCCTCGTGAAGGAGGGCGACAAGGTCGATGCCGGCCAGGTCGTCATCGTTCTCGAGGCCATGAAGATGGAGACCGAGATCACGGCGCCGAATGCCGGTACCGTCGACTCCATCTTGGTGGACGTCCGCGAGGCCGTCCAAGGTGGTCAGGCTCTGGTCACTCTCGCCTGAGAGATCTGAATCAGCAACTACAAGGGGCTCTGGTCGTCCGGTTGGACGATCGGAGCCCCTCGCTTTGTTGGCTATACTCGCTTGCGGCATCGCGCTCTTCGATGCCGCGGACGAGTGGCCCGCCGTACCCGCCCATGCACGACGGTCGAGGCAGTGGAGTTTGTGATGTCGTGGTTCATCCTGATTCTTTCCGGCCTGATGGAGACCGCTTGGGCGACCGCTCTGGCGCACAGCGACGGCTTCCGCAACGTCAAGATGGTTGTGATTTTCCTGGTGGCCCTGGTGCTATCGATGGTCGGGCTGGGTTTCGCTCTCAGAAGCCTGCCGGTCGGTACGGCCTATGCGGTCTGGACCGGAATCGGCGCCATCGGTACGGCGACGCTGGGCATGGTCTTCTTCGGAGATCCCGTGACCGCCGGCAGGATCGTCTGCTTGGTGCTGATCGTCAGCGGAATCGTCGGCCTGAAACTGCTGGGCTGATGCACACCTCGGCAACGTTCGCGAGGCCAGTGGTTGCGTTTACCATGTGACGATCGAGGTAGACCAGTTTTAGGTTGACCAGACCATGGGACACTTGAGCCATGAGCATCACCGTGAACGTTCAAGAGGCGAAGACCCGACCATCAGAGCTGCTTCACCGTGCAGAAGCTGGTGAAGAAGTGGTGATCGCCCGCGCCGGGAAGGCCGTTGTACGGATTGAACCGGTGACTCCACGGCAACGGGATTTCAGTAGACCTGCCCTTCCCGGACTGCCGTCATTTGACGAGTCCCAGTTTCTTGATCCGATGCCGGAAGACGAGCTTCGATCGTGGGAACAGGGACACGGTGATGATCCTCTGACAACGCGGATCGCTCCGGAAGGCGGAGCGCGGTGACGGCATACTTGCTCGATACGCATGTGGTTGTGTGGCTTGCTGTTCAATCCGTACCGCTGCCCGGGCGCTTTGAGGCACGATCTCGAGATCGCGGACGCCATCATGGACGGCTCGGGATTTGGGCGAAGACCTCGTCTTCGACGCCGGTGAGGGTCAGCGGCGTGGCAGCAGCCTCGTCGTACCATTCGGCGCCGGAAAGCCCATTGGCCCTGCTCTGTTGAGCCATCAGCTGCAGGATCTTCTCGGGATGCCGGTAGGCGAACATCGACGAGCCGTGCTTTTCGCCGGGGTGCCCGGGCCTGTCGCTCCGCTTGAGTTTGCGCTCGTCCATCATTGGCCCCACAAAGGTGAACCCGCTCTTTGAGCCGAGCAGTGCGTACCAGACGGGATGCCATGGTCCATAGACGGTGTGGCTCAGCGCATATCCGCAGTTTGTCCACTGCCGGACGCTGCGGGGAGAAATCTCCTGATAGGCCATCACTTCGCAGAATCGCGGCGACAGAAAATGTCCGATGATGATGCCGTGCTCACAAATTACGAGCCGATAGTCGGCGACAAGGTAGAAGATCCCGTATACAAACAGGGTGATCAGCAGAAGGTAGTTCAGATTCCCGATAGGGTTCCGGATTGCAAAGCCGACGATCAGGAGCCACAAGCCGAAGAACAACAGGTGCATCCACATCGGAAATGTCTGTCGAAAGGTCTTGATCGGGCGTCCGAGAACGTTCGGATATTTGCGGCACAGCCGACGTGTTCGTCCCACCAGTGAACCTTTCTGCAGATCCTAGCTCCGCTAAATCCGCCGACTTTTCCTACTGCGCGTCCCTGCGGGGTGCGCACACTACCGTGCCCACCGGCAGATTCAGGTTTACGCCAATTAGAGCACCGGCCGGGTTGAAGGCGCTTACGGGTTCCTCCTCCTGCGGCTCCGGACGAGAAGCCAGACGCCCAGCAGCGCAGGGATGCTGGCCACGGTGAACCAGGGCCACCAGAGAATTCCCGGCGTGTTCGACCGGACGAAGTCGACCGCTGCGCCATAGGGCTGCGTCCGGGCTGCGGTGACGAAGGCATCACCGACCGGCAGCACTCCGAATGCGAAGGCGCGGCCGTCGAGACCGCGGACGCCCCGCCAGGGCAGCGGCAGACCGAGGAGCTCGGCCTCCTGGTTGAGGCGGGTTGCCAGCGCGATGTCGCCATTGGCCTGCGCGGCCCCGAGCGTCACCGCGGAGGCCGAAAGCGAGACACCGGCGATCAGCGGACCCGAATCGACATCACCCGGCTTATCGCCATCGGAGGCCGGGTATTCACGTACGCCCATCAACACGAATTCACGCGTCACGAACTGTTGAGTGAAGCTCGCCCACTCTGCCTCGGCCAGGCCGGGGTCGATGTCGCGCAGGTAGGTATTGATGATCGCCTGCGAACTTCCGCGCGGTCCCGATACCGAACTGCCGTCGGTCGTAGTGAAGGCGTGGCCGATGAGCCCGGTTGCCGGATCGCGCCAGTCGTCGATCTGGGCGAGCAGCCTGTCGGTGGCTTCGTCCAGCCCGTCGATGGGAGTCAGCCGGTCGGCCTGATGCACCGCGGCCCAGGCCGCCACGAGGTCGCATGGCCAGGCCTGCCCGGGATAGGAGGTGAGCGGGGGCTCGCCCGGCGCGTCCAAGGCCTCGAGCAGTTGAGCGGCCTCATCGTGTACCTCGGCCAGTTGACCGTCATCACCGGTCACCGCCGCCTGCTGGACGAGCAACAGCAACCGCCAGCCGTGATAGAACGCGCCGTGCGGCACCCCTCGGTGGTCGTCACCGAACCGCTCGGCCACCTCGTCGCGGCCAGTCGCCGCGACCGCAGCAGTGACGACAGCCATATTCTGATCGACGTTCTCGCCATCAGCGGCGAGCCTGCCCGCGGACAGCCCGGTCAGCACCCAGGTGAAGAACTCACCCTCGGGAAAATAGGCCTGCATATCGGCGCCTGCGCCGTCGTCCAACTCGCGGGCGAGCGTGCGCACATGCGCCGCCTCTCGTCCGGGCGAATAGGGCGAACTGAGCCGTGCACTGAGCAGATGCCACCAACCCGAGACGCCGATCACCAACAAGATGACGGCTAAGACCGTCAGCCAGCGTTTCGTCGGAGAGCGAGATCCGCTCATAGTTTTCTGCATCACGATCCTTGACGATTGCGGCTCAGTAGAAGCCTGCACTAGTGAAGCTGTCTCAGTATGACTGCTGCAAGGTGCAAGAAGCCGTCGGCTTCGTCCCGGGCATTCGCTCGGCCTGCTAGCTCCTCGCGACCTTCCAGTTGGACGCCTGGGCCCTCGGCCTGATCACCAGGCGATCGATGTTCACGTATTCGGACAAGGTGGCGATCCAGCGCACGCATTCGGCGATGTCCTCGGCGACCAGCGGCTGGTCGACCCCGGCATAGACGGCGTCCGCCTTGGCCTGATCGCCCTCGAAACGTACCAGCGAGAACTCGTCGGTCCGCACCATGCCGGGGCTGATCTCGCACACCCTGACCGGACGCCCGGCCAGCTCCAGGCGCAAGGATCCCGCCATCGAGCGCTCGGCAGATTTCGCCCCGCAGTAGCCCGCGCCACCCTCGTAGGCCGTCTCGGCGGCGGTGGAGGTGATGAAGATGACCGCGCCGTGCGCCTGCTCGATGGCGCCCAACAGCGCTTGAGTGACGCGTAGCGAACCGGCGACGTTGATCTGGTACATCTGCTCCCAGTCGGCAACATCGGCCGTCTCGATGGGATCCTGCCCGAAGGCGCCTCCCGCATTGTTCAGCAGCACGTCGCAGCGCGGCCCGACGGCTTCGGCGAGAGCGTCGACCTGAGCCTGGTCGGTGACATCGCAGGCGATGGCCACGCCACCGATCTCGTCCGCGAGTTCGGTGAGACGATCAATGCGCCGCGCAGCGCAGAAGACTGTGAAGCCCTCACCGGCCAGAGCCCTGGCGCTCGCGGCCCCGATGCCGCTGGATGCGCCCGTAACGACAGCGATCTTCCGGTCATCTGTGGATGTAGTCATGTGGCCAATTCTGGCATCGGTGCCCAGGCGACGCGCTCGGACCCGGCTATCGCGAGGCCTTCCCACCGACGCGCTGGAGGCTACTTGGTGGCGCCCGGCAGCCAGACGGCGGACCATCCGATGATCGGCTCGTGCCAGTCGTCGGCAGGCGTGTTGATCGACATGGTGCCGACTCCGGTGGATGCGCCGTTGCTGTAGATCTGGCCGTCACCGGCATACATGGCGACGTGCCCGTAGGGGTTGCCGCTGGGCAGGCCGTCGTACCAGATGAGTGCGCCGACCGGGATGTCTTCCATATCGGTGTGCATCATGCCGGCCGCGGAGATGACTCCGGCGGCGTCCTGGGCGCTGGCGATGCCGGCGCTGGAGTAGCCGTAGAAGGCCGACACCAGGGCGAGGCACATGTTGCCGTAGTTCTGGTCGCCGACCATCGATTTGGCGGTCTCCATCGCCTGGGCGGGAGTGTTGGGGGCCAGCTGACCCGGAGCGGTCACTCCCTCGATCGCCGGTTTGGCGGTCAGCGACATCAGCGGTTCGCCGGCCGCGAACTCGTTGCTGAGTTCTGGACGCTCGGTATCGCGGCTGACCGAATCGACCCGGACGCTGACGGCCTGGTCGGCGTCGGCGTTGGCCGCGAAGAGGCCGCTCGTGGAGGGAACCGAGTCATTCGCGGAGACCGCCTGAACCGACATCCCGACGCCGGTGAAGGCGACTGCGGCGGCAAGCCCGACCACGCCCATGGCGCCCTTACGGCGGCGGACCTTACGGGCGACGAAGGCGTTGGACTCGGGTGCCGGAGTCGAGCCGACAGTGAGAATCGCGGTGGTGTCGAGAGACTCGGTGGGGATCTCGGCTTCGGGATCGGCGGGCAGCTCGGCGCGCATCGCCTGGGCGGCAGCGGCCACCGGGCCGGCGATAGCGGCCACCAGGACGGCGTTCCTGGCTGCGGTGGCCGGATCCATCGCCCGCTTGGCCCCACATCGCTCGGGGGTTGCGAAGACGTCGATCGTGACCTCATCGGCCGGTTCTACCAACGCCCTGCGAGCGGCACCGCCTGCGGTGTGCTGCGCATAAGGCATGGAACGGGTGGCCGTGTAAGCCAGCGAACGTGTCGGGGTGTACGTCTGGGAATGTGTCGCCAGATAGGACAGCGAATCATCATCGCCGACAATCTGGTCGCATGCGTCCAGTGGTAGTGCCCTAGCAGCCATTCTCTTCCTCAGCAACCCAACTTCGGGTTGTTTGCGCAACCCATCACGCTTGATTGATCCTTCGGTGAAACTGAGAGAACCCCTCGGTTTCTTAAAGAATCTTAAGAGTCCTTCTCAAGAACCGCAAACTGGGGTGGCCTTTTATTGCCAGCGCATCATCGCGCCTCGGTGATCGTCCTAGTCAAAGCGAGGTTAGGAAAAAATACTCAGGACGCCGACCGCCTCTCAGGTTGCCGTTCTCGCTGTCGTCCGGGCCACCTGACAGTGATCGGACTCCCTTGGCTAATCCTGAGAAACGGAGATCAGAAGCGCAGAGCGCAGATCGCCACATCGATTCGTGTCTGCTCTGGTTCACGGCGGGGGACGCGCCTTTAGAATGTGCCCATGACCTACAAGCTCATCCTGCTCCGCCACGGCGAGAGCGAATGGAACTCCCTCAACCTGTTCACCGGCTGGGTGGATGTCGATCTGTCAGAGAAGGGCGTCGCGGAGGCCAAGCACGGCGGCGAGTTGCTGGCCGAGCAGGCCCTGCTGCCCGACAAGCTGCACACCTCGTTGCTGCGCCGCGCGATCCACACCGCCTACCTCGCCCTCGACAACTGCGACCGGCACTGGATTCCGGTGGAACGCTCCTGGCGGCTCAACGAGCGCCATTACGGTGCGCTGCAGGGCCTGAACAAGGCCGACACCTTGGAAAAGTACGGCGAGACCCAGTTCATGCAGTGGCGCCGCAGCTACGACGTGCCGCCGCCAAACCTCGACGAGGATGCCGAATACTCGCAGTTCCATGATCTGCGCTATGCCGACATCCCCGAGGCCGAGCGTCCGCGCACCGAGTGCCTCAAGGATGTCGTGGCCCGCATGCTGCCGTACTGGGAGTCGTCCATCAAGCCCGACCTGGCCGAGGGCAAGACGGTGCTGGTGGCTGCGCACGGCAATTCGCTGCGGGCGCTGGTCAAGCACCTCGACCAGATCTCGGACGAAGACATCGCCGGGCTCAACATTCCGACCGGCATTCCGCTGTTCTATGAGCTGGACGACAACTTCGAGCCGGTCACCAGAGGCGGACGCTACCTCGACCCCGAGGCCGCTGAGGCGGGCCAGAAGGCCGTCGCGAGCCAGGGCAAGAAGTAGCTCAAAGCTGACGCCGGAGTGCAATGTGAGCGCGCCGGTCAGTGGTCACATTGATGCCAAATTGACTTGGCAGCGCTCGAAGAAACGGGGCTGGATTCATCTGCGAGGGTGGATCCGGCCCCGTTCTGTTCGTCCGGCTCCCTAATCGCTGACGATCGGTATCTCCGCTGTCCACCCTCCTGGCGATCTATTTTCGGTCAACGGCACGGGCAGTATGAGCGGCCTGCGGACGTCATCGAAGAGCATGTGCAGGCCGACCAGTAGATGGTGAAACAAAGCTAAAACAACAAAAAGCAACGACCGCATGACCAGAAAATGTTGACTTCGTGTTTGTTTGTGTTGCATCATGGTCGCGTGGACAGCAGAGTTCACAACGGACGCGTTGCAGCGTCCCTGCAACGACACGGAGGTCGACATGTCACTTCCTGACGCGAGAGTCAACAAGAACTTGGAAGGACCGGGCGCGAGAGCCCGGATTCAAAAATTCGGCGGGTTCCTCGCCGGCATGATCATGCCCAACATCGGGGCGTTCATCGCCTGGGGCCTGATCACCGCGCTGTTTATCGAGACCGGATGGATACCCAACGAGAAGTTGGCCACCCTGGTCGATCCCATGATCAAATACCTGCTGCCGCTGCTGATCGGCTATACCGGCGGCAAGACGGTGCACGGTACCCGCGGCGCGGTGATCGGCGCGGTCGCCACGATGGGCGTCGTGATCGGCTCGGACGTGCCGATGTTCCTTGGCGCGATGATCATGGGCCCACTGGCCGCCTGGCTGCTCAAGAAGCTTGACAATGCCCTTGAAGGCCACATTCCGTCGGGCTTCGAGATGTTGATCGACAATTTCTCGCTCGGCATTCTCGGCATGATCCTGGCCATTCTCGGCGGCCTGGGCATCGGTCCGGTCGTCGGAACCCTGATGGCCGTGCTGGCTTCGGGTGTCGGCTGGCTGGTCAACAATCATCTGTTGCCGCTGGCCTCGGTTATCGTCGAGCCCGCGAAGGTGCTCTTCCTCAACAACGCCATCAACCACGGCATTCTCACTCCGCTCGGCATCGAGCAGGCGAAGGCGGCCGGCAGCTCCATTCTCTTCATGGTGGAGTCGAACCCCGGCCCGGGCCTCGGCCTGCTGCTGGCGTTCTGGGTGGCCGGCACCAAGAAGGTCCGGCAGTCGGTTCCGGGTGCCGTCATCATTCACCTGTTCGGTGGCATCCACGAGATCTTCTTCCCGTATGTGCTGATGAAGCCCAAGACCATCCTGGCCACCATCGCCGGAGCCATGAGCGGATTGTTCGTCGGTGGCCTGCTCGGCGCCGGCCTGGTCGGCCCGGCATCTCCCGGTTCGATTCTCGCCTGGTTCATCATGACCCCGCGCGGCGGCTACCTTCCGATGATCGTCATGTTCCTGGTCGCCACAGCCGTCTCATTCGCGGTCGCCTATCTACTGATTCGCGGTGACAAGAAGAAGGACGAGGCGGCTGAGCTCGAGGCCGAAGGCCGGCAGGCGGACGCCGCCGGGCAGGCCGTCGCAGAAGCGGAAGCGGGCGGCAGTACTGCGTCCGTGCTGGGCAGTGATGTCAGCAAGGTCATCATCGCCTGCGACGCCGGCATGGGGTCCTCGGTGATGGTCGCCAGCCAGATGAAGAAGAAGCTGGCGCCCTACGGCATCGAAGTGGCTCACACCCCGGTCGATCAGATACCGGCGGACGCCCAGGTCGTGCTCACGCACGAAGGTTTGGCGGCGCGAGCCATCAAGACCGCACCGAATTCACTGGTCGTGCCGTTCAGCAACTACATGGGCGATCCGGCCTTCACCCGGGTCGAAGAGGCCATCCGCGACGGACGCAGGCTCACCGCCACCGGCATCAGCGGAGAACCCGTCGGCGCGGCCGTAGCCGCCGGAGCCGGACGGGGAACCGCCACTGCGGCAAGCCCGTCGTCCGCAGCAGCCGAAGACATTCCCGAGCATGTCGTCGATGTCGAGGTCACCGAAGAGCCCACCACCTCGCAGCCGGTCGCCCGCAAGCGCAAGACCTACACGCTGGCGGCCGGCGTCCTGCCCCGGGAGAACGTGCGGCTCGGATTGGCCTCGGTCTCCAAAGAAGAGGCGATCCGGCAGGCCGGTCAGGTGCTCGTCGACAATGGAGCGGCCGATCCGCAATACATTGAGGGCATGATCGACCGCGAATCCGAGATCTCCACCCTGCTGGGGGAGGGCATCGCGATTCCGCACGGCACCAACGCCGCCCGCGCGCACGTGAAGCACGCCGCGCTCGGCTTCCTGCAATTCCCCGATGGCATCGACTGGGACGGCAAGCCCGCCAACCTGGTGATTCCCATCGCGTCCAACAGCGACGAACATGTCGGCGTGCTGGCGGCCCTGGCCACCACGCTGGCGGATCCGGCCAAGGCCGAGCGGCTGCGCGCCGCAACCGATGTAGACGAGGTCATCGACCTGCTGACCCCAGAAAACGAGGAGTGAAATCATGAAGGCAGTGCGGTTCTACGCGCCGGGAGACGTGCGCATCGAGGACGTTCCGGAGCCGGTCTGTGGCCCCAAAGAGGTGAAGATCAAGGTCAAGAACTGTTCGACCTGCGGCACCGACGTGAAGATCCGCAACAACGGGCACGTCAACATCACCCGGGTCACCACGATGGGCCACGAGGTCGCCGGTGAGGTCGTCGAGGTCGGCGCCGAGGCACTGGGCGACTTCAAGGTGGGCGACCGCGTCCAGTCGATCGCCGCCGTGCCGTGCGGTGAATGCCACGAGTGCAAGAAGGGCTGGATGGAGGTCTGCGAGAACCAGACCTCGGTCGGCTATCAATACGATGGTGGCTTCGCCGATTACATGATCGTGCCGGAGCAGGTGCTGAAGGTCGACGGTCTCAACCACATTCCGGATGGAGTGGGCTATGACGAGGCCTCGGCTGCCGAACCCTTCGCCTGCGCGATCAACGCTCAGGAGCAGTTGGGCATCGAAGAAGGCGATTTCGTGGTGGTCTTCGGTGCCGGCCCGATCGGCTGCATCCACACCCGCATCGCCCGTGGCGTGCACAAGGCCGGAACCATCGTGATGGTCGACATCAACGGTGAGCGGCTCGAGATGTCGGCGGACGCCGTGCACCCCGACCACATCATCGACTCGTCCAAGGTCGATGTCGTCGAAGAGGTCATGAAGATGACCGGTGGCCGCGGCGCCGATGTGGTGATCACCGCCACCCCGGCGAACATCACTCAGGAGCAGGCGCTCGCGATGGCCGCCCGCAACGGCCGGATCTCGTTCTTCGGGGGGCTGCCCAAGAACAATCCGACGATCACCTGCGACTCGAACCTGGTGCACTACCGCCAGCTGCACATCCACGGCGCGAACGGTTCGGCACCCGCCCACAACAAGCGGGCCCTGCAGTACATCGCGTCCGGTCAGGTGCCGGTGAAGGACCTGATCACCCGGCATATCCCGCTGGAAGATGCGCTGCAGGCGTTCGACATCGTGGCCAAGGGCGAGGCGATCAAGGTCACCGTCGAGCCCTGAGCCCGATCGACGAAACCAAGGTGGCTGCCGAAATGGACGATGGCTTGTGTTACGCCGCAAGCCAAGATCCATTTCGGCAGCGGCCGGCTCGGCTGATTCTGCCCACGACGGAGGTTTTGATTGCCGGAAAGCGAGCCGCATCTTTTCCCGGCGAGCGTCGGCAATCAAACCACTCTCGCCAAATCTGGCGGCGGCGATGCATTCCGGAAACGGCAGATCCGATAGTTTGGCGCTGGACGAAGGGAGCCCCGAATGTACGCGCAAGAACGACAGCAAGAGATCGTCTCGCGTGCCCGCAATATCGGACGCGTCTCCGTCGCCGAACTCGCCGATCGCTTCGATGTCACTCCCGAGACGATCCGCCGGGATCTGGACGCGCTGTCGGCGCAAGGCCTGCTCAGCCGGGTGCACGGCGGGGCGGTGCCGGCCGGGAAGCTGCGGTTGGCCGAAGCGTCGCTGGGCACCAGGGCCGAGGCGGCGCCACGCGAGAAGCTGGCCATCGCAGCCAAGGCGGTCGAGTTGCTGCCCCACACGGAGTCGCTGACCGTCCTGCTGGACGCCGGCACCACGACCGGCCAGCTGTGTGAACTGCTTCCCGATCAGGTCTCCCTGGTGATCACCAACTCGGTGCCGTCGGCGGGCACGCTGTCGATGCGCCCGGGCTTGGACGTCACGCTGCTGGGCGGCCAGGTGCGCGGCATCACTCAGGCAACCGTCGGCGCCCAGACCGTCGAGGCATTGGAGAGCCTGCGGGTCGACGTGGCTTTCGTGGGGTCCAACGGGTTCTCCACCGATCACGGCTTCTCCACGCCTGATCCCAGTGAGGCGGCGATCAAACGGGCGATGGTGCAGGCCGCCAACGAGGTTTACGTGCTGGCCGATTCGTCCAAATGGGGCATCGACTACCTCGTCCGGTTCGCGGGTCTGGACGCGGTGACTGCGCTGGTCACCGATGCCGCGCTGCCCGGGGAGGCTGCCCAGGTGCTGCGAGCCGCGGGGCTGCGGGTGGAGGTTGCCGGATCGCAATCGCTGTCACCGGCACGGGCAGGATGACCGCGCGGTGCGCACAGCCGCTGCGCCAGGCCGGGTCGATTCCGGCGAATCGGATCGAGTGTTCGTCCGCGACGATGTGCCCGCTCTGTTGCTACTGCGGCATTCAACCGGCGTCAGGCACCTGATTGACGCATCGCCGTGCTTCGTTTTGCGGCATGATTATTCGACATCATTCATGAAAGGGTCCCGAAGATGACTGAACCGCAGCCCGCCCCGTTGGTCGTCACTTTCACCGCCAACCCCAGCCTGGACCGCACCATCGCGCTCGACGACGAGCTGTTGCGCGGTGAGGTGCAGCGCGCGGTATCCATCACCGAACAGGCCGCAGGCAAGGGCATCAACGTCGCCCGTGTGGTCGCCGCGTCCGGACGCCCGGTGCTGGCGGTGTGTGCCGGGCTGGACGAACAGTTCAGCATGCTGGCCGCCCGCGCCGCCGAGCCGCTGCCGATCAGGGGCATCCAGCTGGCGCCCGGCCAGCATGTGCGGGGCAACACGACGGTCACCGAACCGAGCGGCGTCACCACCAAACTGAACGGGCCGGGCCCCCGGCTGACCGCCCAGCAGGTGGCCGAGGCGTCCCTGCTGTTGATGGACGCCGCCGAGGGTGCCAACTGGGTGGCGCTGTCGGGCTCGCTGCCGCCCGGAGCGCCGGTGGATTGGTATGCGCGGCTGGTCGACGGGCTGCACGATACCGGCGCCAAGATCGCCGTCGACACCTCGGATGCCAGCCTCGACGCAGTGCTGGCCGGGCTGCCCAAGGGATCGTTCGACCTGATCAAACCGAATTCGGACGAACTGGCCCAGCTGACCGGGGGAGACGCGGCGGCATTCGAGCAGCAGGCCAAGACCGGCCAACTCGATGAGATCGTGGCGGCCGCGGCCGGCCTGCACGCCAGGGGCATCGCCAACGTGCTGGTGACGCTCGGCGGCTCGGGTGCGGTGCTGGTGAATGCCGAGGGCGCCTGGTACGCGTCCGCCCCGAAGATCACGGTGGCCAGCACCGTCGGCGCAGGCGATTCATCGGTGGCCGGGTTCATCCTGGCCGATGTCGCGGGCAAGTCAGCGTCCGAATGCCTGGCCAGCGCCATCGGCTACGGGTCGGCGGCTGCCTCGTTGCCCGGCACCACCCTGCCGCGTCCGGACGATCTGCCGGCCGGCGAGGTGGTCTGCACTCGGCTGCGGTGATCGTCCCGAGCGCCCCGACTGGTCGGGCCCGCCGGGACTCCGCGATATCGCTCGCCGTAATTCTTGGACGCTCGCCATCGTGCATATCGCCTACCCAAAGGGAGTTTGCTGCTGTTGCAACAGCAGCAAACTCCCTTATGGCGAGCGTTATGCAGCGCGGTGGGCGTTTGTGGAGCACATTCTGGCGGACGACGAGCGTTCACGACGGACGGCGAGCAGTTCGGTCTACGTGGACGGCCAGTTCTCGCCTTCGGGGAAGTCGCCGGTGATGATGTAGATGATGCGCCGGCCCATCGAGACGGCGTGGTCGGCGATGCGCTCGTAGTAACGCCCGAGCAGTGCGACATCGACCGCGCTCTCCACACCGTCGGTCCAGTCGTCGCCGAGGATGACCCGGAACTGCTCGCTGCGCAGATCGTCCATCACCTCGTCGTCTTCGGCGAGTTTCTTGGCCTCTTCGAGATCGCGCTCGGCAAGCACTCGGCCGGCGTTGCCCACCATCTCTTGGGCGACCCGCGACATCTGCTTGAAGTTCTCCCGCAGCGGCTCGGGCACCGCGTGCTCGGGATAGCGCAGCCGGGCGATCTTGGCGACGTGCGCCGCGAGGTCGCCCATCCGGCCCAGCGCCGCGTCCATCTGAATCACCGCGACCAGGGTGCGCAATTCGCCGGCGACCGGGGCCTGGCGAGCCAAAATGGTGAAGGCACGCATCTCGAGTTCATCGTGCATGGCATCAATCCGGGAGTCGCCGCTGATCACCCGCTCGGCCAACTGCAGGTCGGCCTCCAGAAGCGCCCGGGTGGCGTCCCGAACGGCAATCTGTACCGAATCGGAAATCACGACCAGTTCGTTCACGACGCTCTCAAGGTCGCTTTGATAGATCTTGCGCACTGGATACCTCTCTTCTCATGCCCGATTCCGGGTCAAGCCTGAACAGTTCAATCGGGCTCCGGCGCTCTCACTTGCTCACTCGCGTGACTCTAGTCGAGTCCGGTGGGCCGAGCGGCGCGAGGCGCGGGCTTGATGGTGGCCCGCTCTGCACCAAGGATGCCTCATCGACTTGGCGCGTTGGTGAACTCCGGATGAACATTGCGTCGTTGCGTCGCCGGCCGCACTCCCGAAATGACATTTCACGCGCAAGAAATAGCAGGTCCGCTAGCAGATATGGATCGTCCGGTCGGCCGAACACGGCACTGGACATCTCTGGCATGATCGAAGACGTGGAGGTTGTACTGGCTGTCGTGCTGGGCCTGGCCATCGGCTTGGCCGCGATGCCGGTGCTGCGTTGGCTGCGGGTACTTTCGCGCGCCACCCAAGCCGACCTTGCGGAACGAACACCGGAAGTCAGCGGCCAGTTGGAGGCGACCATCGGCTTGTTGCGATCGGCAGCACTGGTGGTCGGGCCCTACGACGAGGTACTGATGTCGAACCCCCGCGCGCGCACTCTCGGTCTGGTGCGCGGCTCCCGCATCGTCCCAGAAGAACTGCTCGACCTGGTCCGGCAGGCACGGCGATCGGGTCAGGGCATGGGGTCCGCGCTCAAGGGACGCCGCGAGCTCGGCATGCCGGTGGTCGAGCTGGCGGTGCGCATCGTGGCGCTCGGCGACGGCCTGGTTCTGGCGATTGCGGACGACCGGTCGGCGCAGGTGCGCACCGACGAGATCAAACGCGACTTCGTCGGCAACGTGAGCCACGAGTTGAAGACCCCGGTCGGGGCGATCAGGGTGCTGGCCGAGGCGCTTGAGGGGGCCTACGACGACCCCGAGGCCGTGCGGCGTTTTTCTGCCCGGCTGATTACCGAGACCGACCGGTTGAGCGAGCTCATTGCGCAGATCATCGAGCTGTCGAGGCTGCAATCGGACGATCCGATGCTGCAGCCATCGGTGGTATCGGTGGACGATGTCGCCAGGGCCGCCGTCGACCAGTGCCGGGAGCAGGCGCTGGCCCGGTCGGTGCAGCTGAACGCAGCCATCGCGCCCGGCCTGACGGTGTTGGGCGATGAACATCAGCTGACCACCGCCGTGGTGAACCTGATTCAAAATGCGATCAATTATTCGGATCTGGGTGCGCGGGTGTCTGTCACCACCAGGCGACCTGTGGACGACGACGATGATTTCGTCGAGATCGCGGTCTCTGATAACGGCATCGGCATAGCCCCGGACGAACAAGACCGGATCTTCGAGCGGTTCTACCGCGTGGACTACGCGCGCGGCCGGGCCGAGGGCGGCACCGGGCTGGGCCTGGCCATCGTGAAACACACCGCGGGGGCGCATGGTGGTTCGGTGAACGTGTGGAGCAAGCCGGGCCAGGGGTCGACCTTCACTCTCCGGCTGCCCGCCTACCAAGATGAGAGGTAACCAGTGACCCGCATTCTGATCGTGGACGACGAGGCGTCCTATCGCGATGCCGTCGGCTACATGCTGCAACGCGAGGGATTCGAGGTCGCGGAGGCAGCCGATGGCGAAGCCGGCCTGGCCGAATACGACCGAGGCGGCGCAGATCTGGTGCTGCTCGACCTGATGATGCCGGGCATGGGCGGCATCGAAGCCTGCCGGCAACTCCGGGTGCGGGGCAATGTGCCGGTGATCATGGTGACAGCCCGCGATTCCGAGATCGACAAGGTGGTCGGCCTGGAACTGGGGGCCGACGACTACGTCACCAAACCGTTCAGCCATCGCGAGTTGGTGGCCCGCATCCGGGCGGTGCTGCGCCGCGGTTACGACACTGAGCCGTTCTCCGAGGTGCTCGAGGTGAGCGGCGTGCGGATGGACGTCGAACGCCACGAGGTGACCACGGGCGGCGGGCAGGTGCGGCTGGCGCTCAAGGAGTTCGAGTTGCTCGAACTGCTGATGCGCAATGCCGGGCGGGTGATGACCCGCGGGCAGCTGATCGACCGAGTCTGGGGCGCCGACTATGTGGGCGACACCAAAACCCTGGACGTGCATGTCAAACGTATCCGCGCCAAGATCGAGGACGATCCCGCCCATCCGGTGAAACTGCAGACGGTACGGGGGCTGGGCTACAAGTTTGCGGGCTAAACCTCGCTGAAACTGATCTGGCTGCCCGGCTCGGGAATTACGGGCGTGGGCCCGGATGCCTTGATGGCTCCGGGCAGGAGCGACTGATCGGGTTGGTCGATGTAGATCACCACGTGACCAAGTTCGGTGAGATTGTCACTGGCCCGGCCACCGACCTCGTCCAGCACGTAGGTCTGGCCGGCGAAGCTGAACTGGTCACCAGCCCGCAGCGGACGCGAAAGACCGGTGGCACGATCGTGCACGACACTGACATCGGCGAGCGCCTCAGGTACCGGCTCACCGAACAGGATCAACACACCCGAGCGGACGATCTCGACGGCGTCGATGCCCACTCGGGTGATAGTGGAACTCCAAAGTGGTGTGGACATACATCTCTCCTGTCGGTCATGTGTCGGTCCGAACCCGGTGCCACTGAGTGAGGAGTGTATCCGCACAACATGCCGTTCGCACCGCTCGAACCAATCCCCGCTACTCCGCTCGCTATCGACGGTGTCGTCGGCGGACGGCCGGGTTGAGTTGAGGCCGCGGCCCGCGCGGTGGCCGCGTGCGTTAGTTGTTTACGCGTTCTTTTTGTGCTCGGCGATCGCGGTGAACATCTCGGTGAGCACCTGGCGCCAGTCAGGATTCTGCACGATTCCGCTGGTACCGCCCGAGGAGTCCGCGCCCTGGGCGAGAGCGTTCGCGACATCTTGGCCGTCGGTGACGCCCGCGGCCTGGATGACCAGAATCTCCGGGTTCACCTCTTTGACGATCTTGGTGGTGCGCGCCACGTAGTCGCCCGCGTCCATCTTGCCGGTGCCGATATTGGCGGTCGGCTCGCAGATCATCATGGCGGGACCCATGGTGGCGATCGCGCGGCACTGGGCGTCCGAATCGGCGCAGACGACGGTGGCCAGCCCGACCTCGCGGGCCCGCCGCATGGTTGCGTCCAGCACGTCGAGAGTGAGCTGATGCTCGGCGTGGTTCAGCACGACCGCCTTGGCGCCGGCCTCCACCAGCGATTCGGGCAGGATGAACCCCATGCCACGGCCCTTGACGATCGGATCCATGTGCTGGGCGGTGATCGTCAGGTTCTTGGTGTGCTCGCTGACCATCCGCAGGTCGACATGCTGGGCGGTGAACAGCACGTCGATACCGAACTCGCCGGCCAGCTCGTCGGTGAGGGTGGCCAGTTTGAGGGTATCGGCGCTGCCCAGATAAGCCTTGGGGTTACAGATCAAGAAGGGCGGTTCCAATACTCGGGTGGTCATGGCATCCTCCATGGACGATAGGCACAGCTCGTTGTGACGGCTCGATTCTTTCACCGGCCAGCAGACGCGGCAACCTGGCGCCGGCCGGACCGGCTCAATTGGTCTCGAACATCGGATCGGAATCGAGCAGGTCGATGAGTTCGCGGGCGCCTGCCACCACGGTGAATCCCTGCTCAGGAGGGGCTGTCACGATCCACGAGTGATCATCGGGCCAGATCAGATCGGGACAGCGGCGAAAGGCAACCGGTCCGGTGTCGCGGAACCACTGGACCACCGGCTCCAACCGGCCGCGGAACAATAGATAGCGACGCGCCGATAGCTCCAATCGACTATGCAATTGAGTGTCGATCCAGGACGCCGTATCGGCTCGGCGCCGGTCTCGGAAAGCGGTGATCTGCGATCCGAATTGCGCCGCAGCATTGACCGCTCTCGCGAGCCCGCTTGTGGGACGGAGATAGCCGTCGGCTGTGATACCGCCACCAAAGATGCCTGAGTGCCCTTCCCATAAGCCGTAGCTCACCTCCTGTTGTAGATGGGGCGGGGTGACGCATCTCAGCAACGCGATGAGCTCGGCCAGTGCCGTGGTCGACAGATCGTCACCGTCGTGCACGATCTTCCGGTAGGCGTCGAAGCCATCCGGCACGCTGCTGTCCAGCCAATCGGCGAACCGGAGATCATCGGTGCGGGAGGGAATCATGCCTCAAGCCTATGGGTCGCGCATCGCTGTGCCTCACAGCGAGAACCGGCTGTACTGTGCCAGACTTCTGCTTATGGCATCCCCGGTAGTAGCTGTGGTGGTCGGCGCCGGACTGGGCTTGCGGTACGGAGGCAGAACCCCCAAACCCGCCCTCAAGGTGACCGGCCGAACTCTGATGGTCATGTCGATCGAAGCGATGGCGGCCGGTGGCTGCACTCACGCGGTGATCGTGCTCAACGAGCAGGTGGCCAGGCAACTCGGCCCCGAGTTGGCCGCGCTACCGATCCCGGTCACCCAGGTGCTGGGTGGGGCGTCCCGGCAGGAGTCCGTCTATAACGGGCTCAAGGCGGTGCGCGACGATGCCAAGCTGGCGGGGGCCGAAGTCGTGCTGGTGCACGACGCGGTGCGTCCGATGGTGCCGGCCAAGGTCGTCGCCTCGGTCATCGAGGCCGTCCGTTCTGGAGCGGAGGCGGTTGCCCCTGCGATCCAGGTGGCCGACTCGATGCGCCTGGTGGACGCCGAGGGCGCCTCGGCGATCATCGACCGCTCTCAGCTGCGGGCGATTCAGACCCCGCAGGGTTTTCCGCTGAAACTTATCCTCGCCGCCCACGAGAAGATGGCTGCCTCCGGCGCAGCGTTCACCGACGACGTGTCGTGTGCCGAGCAGGCAGGCCACCGAGTCACGCTGGTCGAGGGCTCCCGGCTCTCGATGAAGGTCACCGAGCCTACCGACCTGACCATCGCGCAGGCGCTGTGGGACGTACGAGACACCCTGGGACATCACTCCGGACGCCGGATCCGCCGGCACTTCGGCTCATGATCCGCACCGGTATCGGCACCGACACCCACCGGTTTGCCGAAGGCGTGCCGATGTGGGTGGCCGGGCTCCATTTCCCGGACGAAAGCGTCGGCCTGGCGGGGCATTCCGACGGTGACGTGGTCTGTCATGCCATCTGCGACGCCCTGTTATCGGCCTGCAAGCTGGGTGACATGGGTTCCAATTTCGGCACCAGCGAGCCCGAGTGGGCCGGGGCGTCCGGCGTGGCGTTTCTCGCCGAGACCAAGCGCCGGGCCGAGGCGGCGGGCTGGCAGATCGTCAATGTATCGGTGCAGCTGATCGGCAACCGTCCCAGGATGGCCGCCCGCCGCGCCGAGGCGGAGGAGTTGCTGACCCAAACCCTGGACGCGGATGCCAGTCTGAGCGCCACCACCACCGATGGCCTCGGGTTCACCGGCAGGGGCGAGGGGCTGGCCGCTATCGCGTCCGTGTTGGTCGAGCGAACTATTTGACCTCTGCGTCCCCGACAGTGAAGGTGTTGCACGAACTCAGCAGCGAATTCTGGTAGCCGGCCATGAACCAGGCCTGCCGGGTGTCGCCGTGCCCGTGATTGCCATCATAGTTCGGGTCGCCGGTGAGCACATCGTCGCCGATCGAGTAGAACAACTCCGAGAGCTCCTGAGCGCTGGTGTCATCGACGCCGACCGAATAGCCGACCGACTGAATGAACTCGCCGGCGAAGCAATCAGCCTGCACCTCGAGGCGGCGCGAGAAATTGTTGGCAGTGGCTTCGTCAGAGTTCTGCTCCCAGGCGACCTCGGAGATCAGGATTCCGGTGCGGGCCTGAATCGCGTGCCCGAATTCGTGCGCGATGACCGACTCGACGACGTAGTTCACACCCTGCAAGTCGGCCGGAACGATCTCGGGTAAGTCGGCGGCGTAGTAGACCTGCTGATCGGCGGCGCAGTAGGCGGCATTTTGCATCGGCATCTCGCCGCACTTGGTGTTCACCGACGTCGTGTAGATGGTGACGCTCGGACGCACGGCCTGGTAGCCGGCCTGCTCCAAGGTGGGGCCGAAGACGCGCATCAGGCAGCCGGTGAACTCGTTCAAGTGATTTTCGAGTTCGGCCTGTGAGGCGTTCATCAGATCGATCGGGGTCGCCTCGCACCGCACCGGAACCGCGACACCCTGGTCATAGATGGAGTTGGTGGTGAGCCATTCCTGAGCCTCGCTGTAGGTCTCGGGCATCGGGATCTCCGGGGGACTCGTGTCGACCTCGGGAACCTGATAATCCTCGTTCTGGTATTCGGCCGGCGGGTTCTGAACCGGATCATCGGTCTGGCTGAACACGCTGAAGGCGACCATCGCGAGCACGAACCCGCCGATCACGAAGAGCACCAGCTTGAGAACCGACGAGCCCCGTTTGCGGGGTGCCGGTCCGCCCGGCACGCCCATGTTGTAGCCGAAATTCGCCGGCGGACGCTGCTGTGTGGCTTGCCAACCGGCATTGTTCGGCGTCCATGCGGGACCTGCCGGAGGTGCCCAGCCTGCTTGCGGACGCGGCGCGCCCCACTGCTGGCCGGGAGACCATTGCTGCGGCCGATTGCTCGGCGGGCTCCACTGCGGAGCGGGCGCCCACTGCTGCGCCGGCTGGCGCGGTGCGCCCCACTGATTAGAAGGGCCAAAGCCGGTGTTCGGCCGGTTGCCTTGGTTTTGCTGCCCCCATTGACTCACGGGCATAACCCTAGGCCATCGCGGGCCTACGGCAGCCTGTGATCAGCGAACGGGCATGCCACGCCCATCCATTGGGCAGAACCGGTGCTGGCTGGGCCACTCGTGCGGTACCTTGGACCCGATATGCCGCGACACATTGCCCCGCGGTGGGTCGCCAACTGATCGTCCAGAAAGGCATGCCAGGTGAGCACTCGTTCCAAATCGAGCAGACCGCGGTCGGCACAGTTCACGGCCCTCGCCGCCGGAATCACGTTATTGCTCAGCGTATTGGGGTTCGCCTCGCCCGCCAGAGCCGACGACATGGCCGAAAGCTACGTCGTCTCCGGCGAGGTGCAGGCCGACGGCACGTTGTCGATCACCGAGACGATCACCTTCGACGGCGCCGGCCCCAGCGACCTCGAACAGCGGCTGGCTACCTCTCGCCCGCAACTGAACTACACCCAGCTCGACTACGAGATCGCCGACGTCACCGTGACCGCCGGCGGTAGTGATCTCGAGCCCACGATCAGCAACGACGGCGACTACCTGGTGATCGGCGTCGACGCGTCCAAGGCGGGCAGCGAGCCGGTGGTGATCAGCTACACCGTGATCGGTGCGGCCATGGCACTGCCCCAGGTGAGCGGTCAGGACGATCTGACCGAGGTCTCCTGGCGGGTCTTGCAGGGGTTGAATGTCGGCGTCCAGAAGGTCAGCGGCGAGATCGCGCTTCCCTCGGGCACTCACACCTACGACATCGACTGCGAGGCGGGCCCGCCGTCGGCGACCGCGACCTGCACCACCTATGCGTCCGGCACCTTCGATGCGCTCAATCCGCAGTTCACCGACGGCCCCCGCGGTGCGGGCGAGGTCGTCGTGCTGACCTTCTCCGTTCCGACCGCGGCCGTCGCCGCCAACCAGACCCTCACCGAGCATTGGACGCTGGACCGTGCCTTCACCGTGCACGGCGCGCCGCTGATCTGGGCCGTGGCCGCCTTGATCGTCGGATTGGGCGCATTGTTCTTGCTGCACCGCTCCAGGGGCGCCGATCTCAAGGGTGGCGGTCCTGTTCCGGTCGGCAGGTTCGAGCCGATCGCCGCCGGCGAGGAACGCTTCGAACTCGTCGAGAACGTTCGCCCCGGTGAGGTCGGGACACTCGTGGACGAGCGGGTTGATCCGGTCGACATCACCGCCACCATCATCGATCTCGCGGTACGCGGACACATGACGATCGTTCAGCTGCCGCACGAGAACGCGAACACCAACATCGACTGGACTTTCGAGCGCCGCGAATCCACCGGCGAACTGCAGCCCTACGAGCGCGTCATTCTCGATCGCGTGGCCCCGGCAGATGGCACGTCGGTGACCGTCTCGAAGATCAGCGGTACGGTCCGTGAGTCGGTGGGTGAGGTACAGGACGCCATCTATGACGAGGTCGTCAACGAGGGCTGGTTCGCCGCCCGCCCCGATTCGGTTCGCAACACCTGGGGACGCATCGGCTGGATCTCGGTCGGGCTTTCGGTGATCGCGTTGGTGCTGCTCGCGGCCTTCACCGACCTCGGCCTGCTCGGCCTGGTGCTGGTCGGGCTGGCCGTCGGCCTGCTCTGGGTCAGCCAGCAGATGCCGCGCCGCACGGCAAAGGGTGCGTCCATCCTCAGCGGGCTGCAGGTATTGGCGATGACGCTGGCCACCCAGCCGACCGATCGGCTGCCGAAAGAGAACACCTACGACGAGATTTCCCGTGTGCTGCCCTATGCGGTGGTGCTCGGCGGTCTCGACCGTTGGCTGGACGCGCTGGTCGCTGCGGACGACGACCCGGGCGTTCCCGATCCGGAAGACCTGTCCTGGTATCACGCCCCGGGCAGCTGGCAGCTGTCGGACTTCCCGTTCTCGATCGAATCGTTCATCACCACGATGCAGGGGACGCTGTACACCCGTCACTGAGCCTGCGTGTGCAAAACCTTCCATGATTGTGAGCGAGGGTGGGCTGGGACTGGTTTCGCAGGGTATTTGCGGTGAGTTGCGGAAGGTTTCGCACGGTCTGGTCCAGTCGAGTGAGTGTTTTGGAGTCATGTCACGCGCATTGTGACCACTATCTGGGGCCTCTTTGTGGGGCCGACGCGAGTAGCGTGTGCAAAACCTTCCATGATTGTGAGCGAGGGAGGGGTAGGACTGGTTTCGCAGGGTATTTGTGGCGAGTTGCGGAAGGTTTCGCACGGTTCGGCGTGTGCGAGGGAGAGGCTTGTCAGTTCGTGGGACTGGTGCCCAGGGTCATCATCGCTTCGTGGGCGTCTCCTTGCTCATCGGTCCAGGTGACCTCGACCGTTTCGTCGGGGTCGTGGGATTCCAGCACCTTGAGCAGGCCGCTGGCCGTGTTCACCGGCTCACCGGCGAAGGTGTCGATGGTCGATCCGGGCGTGATACCGACGATCTCGGCCGGAGAGCCGGGCTCGACCGTCGAGACGACCGGTATGTTGTGGGAGCCCAGACCGATGCCGAGCCAGGCCCCCGGACCGACCCTGGTCTGCTCACTTTGGCGTCCGGCGGCGATGTCGTCGGTGATGCCGGTGGCGGTGTCGATCGGAATCGAATAGGTGGTCATCTCATTCGAAACCGGATCCTGCCCGGCACTGGTGACACCCACCACCTCTGTCCGGTCGTTGAAGGTCGGGCCGCCCGAGTAGCCGGGAATGGCGCCGGCAGACGATTCGATCATGCCGGTCGCGTCCTCCCAGCCGTAGCCGCCGAATGCCGACTCCAGCGAGACGGTCGCATCAAGCGCCGTCACCCCACCGCCGGTGGCGAGCAGCACCCCGCCGCCATCGCCGTTGCCGACGGCAACCACCGGATCACCGGGGACGACCGGTTCACCGGAGATGGTGGCCGTCGCCAGCCCGGCCGCGCCCTCGAGCTGGATGAGAGCGACGTCGGCCCAGACGTTGCGTCCGAGCACGTCGGCGGTGAAATTGGTGCCGGTGTCGGCGATCTGGGCCTGCACGCCGGTGGTGTCGGCAACGACGTGATAGTTGGTGAGCACCAGGCCGGATTCGTCGAGCACGATGCCGGTGCCCGACGCGACGCCGTCGTCCAACTGTCCCTCGATGAACACGACGCCCACACTCATCTGTGCGGTGACGGCGGTCGAATAGGTCGGGATGTGCCGCGATTCGTCTTTGGTGATCGGCGGTCTGGGGTGAAACCCATTGCGAAGGGCAACCTCTGCCGGTGCGGCCAACTGCCAGCTGACCAGCGCGAATGCGGCCAACAGGACGACCATGACGGTGGCCCACAGCGCGACCTGGCGTCTCTTGGCCGGCGGCTGGGGCCGTGCCGGTGCCTGCTGGGGGAGCGAGCCCCACGGCGCCGCAGCCGGCATGCCCCAGGGTTGGCCGGTCGGTGGCGGCCAGGCAGGTTCACCGGCGTAGGAGCCGTGGGCGTGGCCGGCGCCCGGATACCGTGGCTGCGACACGGGCACCCCCTGCAAACACTTGGATGGACGGCGGCCCGCCCGCGTCCTGACTTATCTGATGCACAGTTTATTGCTATGTCCGCATTTGTCGGCAGGTGAACAAGGCGTGGCCCATTCCCGCGCTCGAAATCTGCTCCCGCGCCCGATATATCGGGCGCGTCTTCGTATTTCGGGCGCGGCTCGGTGATGCCTGCTGCCCGAGGGCGTCACCGGCGGGCACGCAGCTGGGCCGAGACACGGATGGCCGGCCACCCGCGAGGGGTGACCGGCCACCGTCAGCCAGAACACTTCGACGAATCATCGCCAAGTGTCGCGCTGACTCTTCGAGATGCCTTCAGAGCCCATGGGCTCCGCCCATCGGCGGACTCGGGGCTCGATGATCAGCAGGTCAGGCGAACTTCACCTGGCGTCCGATCGTGCCCACCAGAGACTGGCGGTAGCTCGGGTCGGCGAGCTTGCTCAGATCCTGCTCGGCGTCGGCGATGCGTCCGTTCAGGTCGAGACGCTGCACGACCAGCTCGTTCTCCGGCGCGGCGGAGAACTCGCGGATCGCGTCGAGGCCGGTCTGCTCGTGATTGACGTCGAGCACCTGCTTGGCGTCCAGACGAGCCGCGTACCAGTCGCTGGCCAGCACCGACTCACGGGTGAACTGCTCACGGAACTCGGGGCTGTCGAGCGTCCACCCTTCGGTGGTGGTGCCGTTCGCCATGATCTCCAGCAGGCCACGCAGCGGAGGAACCGCCAGATCGATACCGCCGTCGGCGAAGTAAGCCTGGGCGACTCGCTGATGGGTCTTGACGATGACACCCATCGACTCGGCGAAGGTCGCCAGGTCCTGGGTCTCCGGACGCAGCATCTCGTCGGTGAAGACCACATCCGGGTGCAAGAAGACGCGTCCGAAATAGGTGGTCGCGAACCGCTCGTTCATCCGGTAGCCCAGCCGGGAGGCCAAGACCTGCGTGCCCTCGAACTCGAAGTCTTCGAGGCGCTCGAGGTAGCCGTCGGCGATCAGATTGCACGCGCGGCGCTCGTCGGGCCACATCCGGCTGAACAACTCGGGCACCAGCATCGAGATGTCGTGGTCGACCCTGATCTTCGGACCGATATAGCCGGCCGAACTCAGCCAGCCGTCGTAACCGGTCAGCGCGTAGGCCAGGAAGTTATTGTTCAGGTCGACGATCGGGGGCAGCGCGTTGAACGGGCCCTTGGTGAGCGCACCCTCCGAGCCGGCGCCGGTGGTCGAGGGAGACTTGCCGGTCATCGAGGAGATGAACTCCATGAACAACTCGGGGAGCTCCATATAGTGCAGCGGGTTGTAGACCGACAGCGGCGGCACCCCCGGCTCCTTCGGATTGTTGCGCCTGCCGGCAGCCGAGATGTCGACCGACAGCGGAGCAAACGCGTCGCTGGGCAGCTTGCGCACCAGCTTGGACGCCAGGTCTGCCGATGCGGTCGCCTTCGGATTCGCGACATCGGGCCGGGTCTGCAGGTAGCGCGGGTTCTTGGACCGCTTTCCGTTCACGATGCGCGACTGGTCGGAGGCGATCCAGAACCTCGGCGAAGCGTCCTGCGGCATCTCGGCGACCTTGCGGATCAGATCCTGCATCGGCTTGGTGTATTCGCTGAACGCCTGGGCGTCGGTCATCAACTCGCGAGCATCGTCATGGGTAAGCGGCTCGAAGTTCGAGATGAAGGTGCCTTCCTTGGCGAAGTCACGCTCGGCCTGCTTGTCGTAGCCGCGGTGCACCGCGTCGTCCGGACGCTGGAAGAGCAGCTGCTCGCAGTTCATCACGAACTTGCGGGACAGCCCCTCCTGGTTGCCGAAACCGGCCGGTGCCTTCTCGAACGGCGAGCACACGGTGGAGGCGGTGATGTCGTCCTCGGTCTGCACCTTGATGGCCGGGCTGAAGTCCGGACGCAGGCTGAACAACCGCCAGGAGCCGTCGGGCTGGAAGCCGACGCGCAGCTGGTTGACGATGACCTTCTCGCCATCGAGGCGCACCATATTGCCCTCGCGCCCGTTCATGATGCCGACGCTGAAGTGGCTACGCCAATCGGTGCCCCACTCGGGCTTGTAGTAGCGCTTGACGGTGAACAGCAGCTCCTTGATGTGCGCCGGAATCGAGCGCAGGAAGTCGTTGTACTCGGCGGTGTATTCGCTGCGCGGGGTCAGCAATTTGATGACCGAGCCCAGGGAGCGCTCGTCCGAGAGGATTTCGCGATGGTCTTTGCCGTTGCGCTCGGCATCGAGGAAACGATCGGAGAAGTCGGAGTCCAGCAGCTTTTGGACCTCTTCGATGTCATGGTCGAACTCGGCGGTGTAGGCATTGCCGAAGACGAACGCGTCGGCCAGCGACTTGCTGATCTCCGACTTGCCGCCGCCCGACACGGTGGCCGGCTTGTGGCAATCGGTGGAGATCGGGGAGATGCCGATCAGATGCCACTGGGTCTCGTCCATCTCGCGGTGCTTGGCGTACACCCGGTAGCCGTTCGGGGTGATGTAGACCTTGCCGGTGAGCAGCTTGATGGTCTGCTGCCCGCCGGACGCATCAGTCCAACTGATCGTCTGATGACGCATCGAGTAGTCGGCGCCGCCCGGAACCAGCACGATGTGCGGCTGAGTCAGGTCGATGGCATGTCCCTCGGGCTGCAACTCGAAACGCTGCGGGTCGCGGGCCAGCACGTCTTCGAGGGTGTAGTCGGCCGGGGTGTAGTCGTCGTGGAACTCCGGGCCCAGGTTGTAGGCGGGGTAGACGCGGGCACCCCCCGAATGCTCCTCTTCGGCGCAACCGAGCAGGTTGGCCGAATACGAAAGCTGCGTCTTGACTTCCTTCTTGCAGTAGCCGAAGTAGTTGTCGGCGATCACGGTGACGATCACGCCACGCTCGTCGCGGGCGCAGCACTTGAAGGCCTGGCCGTTGTTGTAGAGCTCGTCCTCGTCCTTCCAGCACTGGCCGTCGCGGCGCTCGCGCTCGGTGGCGTCGTCCCAATGCGGCATGCCGAGGCTCTTCTTGGTGACCTTGGTCAGGTGTGGGGCCAAGATGACGCAGCCGGTATGGCCCGACCAGGTGGCCGGGTCGAGAGCGGCGTCGTTTTGCGGCAGCATCGGGTCGCCGGCGTTGCCGAAGATTCCTTCGACGAAGTCGAGGTTGCAGACCAGGCCGCCCGGCACGATGAAGCGGGTCTCCATGGTGCGCGCGCCGCCGCAGCCGGGAACCGCCGGCACCACCAGCGGGCGAAGCAGCAGCGACACGAAGCAGGCCGCCGGATTATCCTGATTCGCCGTGTAGGGCAGCACCATGTCTTCGTGCGGCGGCTTCATGGCCAGGCTCAGGAGCTTGGCGAAAACATCGCGGCGCACGGCGATCTTGTCGTCCGGAATGGGCAGGCCGCCCTGTACGACGTGGAAGACGCCGGCGGTGGTGCGGCGGTCGTTGGCCGGGTTGTGCAGCACGCCATTGGTCAGCCGATAGCTCGACAGCAGCGGGGAGTGGAACTCGTCGCCGTCGACGGGCAGGCTCAGACCGCGGGCCAATCCGGCCTGGTCGAGGACGAGGGTTTGCTTGGGCAGCTGGGGCTTGGGCTCGACATCGGAGAGGTAATCGTCGAGGAAGTCTTGAATTCGCTGATCGACCGGACACAGCCGGTCGGCCAGCCGGCGGGACAATTCGCGTTGCCGGGCCAACAGCGGCTCGACGAGCTCGATCCCGCCATCTCCGGCTTCTGCGCGGGGCAACTCCAGTAGAGCCAGCCTGAGATTGATGGCAGAGTTCAAATTATCGGCAGACATAAGGTCATCTTCCCAGATTGATTGCAGTGTGTGAATATTCGTCGGGAACAACGGCATTCTGAAGCGGGTAGTTGCCAGCAAGTTGCCAACGGGGTCCCGGATCGGGCGCCATATCGGCTGGCCAGAGCGGTTTTGGTGATCTGGAACGCCCCAGGCCCGCAGCTTTGACCAGGTGATGCGCGACTCGCCCGGGCTCCACAAACTTGGTACGCGCGGAATACAAAGATACGCACGGAGCTTCGTGCGCACGCTCGCATTTCGTGCGCACGAATGGGAAACATCCCTGGGTCGGACTCACTGCGGCACCGCGACAGAGGACTCGGGCTAGACCGACAGCGAAATCGAGCGCACCTTGGCCAGGCTCTCGGCCGGACCGTTCAACTGCACCTGCGCCGCAGACTCGCGTCCGAACAGCCACAGCAGCAGCTCACCGGGCTCGCCGGTCACCGTCACCGGCGCGGGTCCGGTGGCCACGACCTGCTGCTGATCGGTGGCCTTCTGGTCGCGAATGCGTTGCAGGATGATGCCCACCTGGGCTCGGCGCAATCGCATGCCCGCACTCGAGGTGACGATCTCCCACAAGGCGTCGTCGGTTTCGGGCGGCAGCACCCTGGGGCCGACGGGGTAGGGGCCGCCACGCCGCAGGTCCTCGTGATGGACGAAGAACTCGGCGCTGTTCGCCTTCGCGTCCACCCAACCGATGCGAAACGGGCTGATGCCCGAGGGCCCCTTGGCGACCAGCGCGACCAGGTCGTCGAAACTCATCTGCGTCATCAGCTTGGCCATATGTGATTCGGCCGTATTGAGGAAGGGGACGAACATGCCCAGGGCGCCGATCGGATCGGATTCGCGCATCCGCAGATGGGCCGCCAGATGATGAGCCGTCCATCCCTCGCACAGGGTCGGCGCGTCCGGGCCCAGGGTCAGCATCAATTCGCACAGTTCCCGGCGTTCCGACCGGGCAAGAGTCTCAGTCATATCCCGCTCCTTATCGCTGTCTCCATACTGGCACGGACTTCCCAGACCAGATCCGGGCGCAGGCGCGGGCAATTTCTCGGACGCGGAAACTGCGCAGCGTCCCCTCTGGCCTTACGCTTGATCATGTTCCAGCTTGGACTCCGTCGCTGCCCACCCGGTCACCGGGCGCGCGCCCCGCGAGTTCAGGCGTTGGCCGGTCTACGTTGGAGGACGCATGAATTTGGAGAAGGTCGTCTTCGGCTTCTTCATCACCTTCGCCGCCGCACTCAATTTCGGCTTCTTTCTGGGCCAAATCGACGACGTCACCGTGCACAACGGTATCGAGCTGGCGGCCGCTCTGGTGACCAGTCTGGTTGCCACGGTCCTCAAATTCGGCGACCGCACTCAGCTGGGCGCGATTCACCTCGCGACCAGCCTGGTCGCCGACCTGCAGCTACTGATAGCCGCCGGAATGTGGGTATGGGCCGGGCAGGTCGCCGTCAGCGGCATGACCGGCGCGCACATGTCCGTGGTGGTGTCGCTGTCCGGCGGGGCGCTGCTGGCCAATGTCGTCTCCGTCGTGCTGATGGTCAGCGAGATCATCCAGGTGCGGCGCTGAATCGAGCGAGATGCCCCCGATAAATTCAGCTCAACGGCAGACCGAGCTGAGCGACGTCTTCTATCTCATCCTGCGCAGGATGAGATTTCCGTTCCTGCTCATCATCGGCGTCTATACCTTCTGCGCCGCCGGGCTCGCGCTGATTCCCGGCACCGACCCGGCGACCGGCGAGCCGGGCTCGCCGATGAGTCTCTTCGACGCGTTCTACGTCGTCAGCTTTACTTCCACGACCATCGGATTCGGCGAGGTGCCGCACCCCTACAACGCGATGCAGCGGATGTGGCTGACCGGAACCATCTATATTTCGGTGGCGGCCTGGTCGTACTCGCTGGTCAACGTGCTGGCGCTGCTGCAGGACAAGGGCTTCCAGAATGCGGTGCGGATCGCCAACTTCACCCGGCACGTCAACCAGATCCGTTCGCCCTTCTACATCGTGTGCGGAATCGGTGAGACCGGACGAATGGTCTGCCACGGGCTGGATCATCTCGGGCTGCGGTTCGTGGTGCTGGAGATCAACGACGAGCGTCTCCAGGAACTGCGGATGGAGGACTTCAGCGTCGATCCGCCGAGCGTCCGGGCGGACGCGAAAGATCCCACGCTGCTTCGCCAGGCCGGCCTGATGAACCCGAACTGCCGGGGTGTGGTGGCGCTGACCGACGACGACCCGACCAACCAGGCGATCGCGGTCAACGTGCGCCTGCTGGCGCCCCGGGTGCCGGTGCTGGCCCGGATCCGCGACACCGAGACCGAAACCCACATCGGCGTGTTCGGCGGCGATCTGGTGATCAATCCGTTCGAGCAGTTCGCGGAATCGTTGGCGGCGGCCATCACGGCGCCCGAGCGCTACCGGCTGCGCAATCTGATCACCGGGTTGCCGGGGTCGGTGATCACCGTCATCGACCCGCCGCCCAAGGGCCATTGGATCATGTGCGGCTACGGCAGATTCGGGCACATGATGGCCGAAGAACTGCGCTCGGTCGGCATGAGCCTGACGGTGATAGACGAATTGCACTTCGGCGATCCGGGCGTCGACATCAAGGGCAGTGGAAGCAAATCCGAGGACCTGAAAGCGGCAGGCATCGACACCGCGGTGGGGCTGGTCGCGGGCAATGCGTCCGACCCCAAGAATTTGTCGATCGCGGTGACCGCGCGGGCGCTCAAACACGATCTCTATGTGGTGGTGCGCCAGAACCAGATGAAGAACACCCCGCTCATCGACGCGTTCGACGAGAATCTGCTGATGGTGCCGAGCCAGATCGTGGCCAGGGAGTTTCTCGCCCGGATCACCACTCCGCTGCTGAACCGGTTCTTGAGGCTGATTCCGCAACACAATGAGGCGGAATGCGCCGACCTGCACCGGCGGCTTTCGTCGCTGAACCCGGGCCACTACCCCGAGATCTGGGATCTGACCATCAAGCTGAGCCGGGCCCCGGCCCTGATGGACCTGGTCAATGCCGGCGGGCGCTTCACCGTCGGCCACCTGCGGGCCGACCCGTTCAATCGTGGACGCCGGCTGGCGATGGTGGTGCTCTTGGTGCGCCGCGCCAACAAGAACATCCAGCTACCGGACGATGATTTCGTGCTGCGTTCCGGTGACCGGATCCTGCTGGCCGGATCGCTGACGGCCAAGCGGCACCTCGACCTGATCCTGCGCAACGCGAACACCTTGAACTATGTGATGACGGGCCAGGAGTCCAACGGGGGCACGGTGTGGCGGTGGCTGACCCGCAATCATCCGCCGGCCATCGTGCCGCTGCCCGGTGAATCCGAATGTCTGCCGCCGCTCGAGCACGAGACCGAGTCGCTGGAGGCGGCGTCCGACCCCGATGGAGAGGGCGCCGGTGGCAAAGCCGATCCTCCGGTTGGCTGAGTTCGGGCCGTGCGGGATGCGGGTCTCCACGTGGCGACCTGGGCCCGGCGCGGGCTAACGGTGGATCGCGGTCAGTCTGATCGACTCCCAGTGAGCGTCGATCGCGCCCCTGTGTCCTGTCATGAACTCGTCCACCTCGGCCTTGTCGGCACGTAGCTTCGGGTCGTGGTCGAGGTAGAACTTGGTCTCCCGGGCGATTAGGCCGCTGCAGATCAACAACCCGATCAGGTTGGGCAGTGCCATCAGCCCGTTGGCGATGTCACTGAAGGTCCAGACCAGGCCGAGTTCGGCGGTGCAGCCGACGAAGACGGCGAGTGAGAAGACGATTCGGTAGGGCATCACCCAGCGGCGTCCGAGGAGCTTCTCTATGTTGCGTTCACCGTAGTAGCACCAGCCCAGGATGGTCGAGTAGGCGAACAGAACCAGCGAGATCGTCACGATGTAGTGGCCCCAGGTGACCCTGAGGCCCGCGTCGAACGCCTGTCCGGTCATGGTGGCCGCCAGATCCTTGCCGCCCTGCCAGGTGCCGGTGGTGACGATGACGAGCCCGGTCATGGTGACAACGATGATCGTGTCGATGAAGGTCTGGGTCATCGACACCAGACCCTGGCGCGTCGGATGGGCGGTCTTGGCTGCGGCCGCCGCGATGGCCGCCGAACCCATGCCCGACTCGTTCGAGAAGATGCCGCGCGCGGTGCCCATCTGCAACGCGATGATGAAGGCACTGCCCGTGAAGCCACCCGCTGCGGCCGTGCCGGTGAACGCCGTTCGGAAGATCTCTGCGAAGGCCGCTGGGATGGCAGCGGCGTTCATGCCGAGCAGAATCAGTGCCGCGACGACGTAAACGGCGATCATCACCGGGACCAGAGCGGAGGTCACCTTGCCGATCGATTGGATGCCACCGATCAAAACCAGGACGGTTACGGCGACCATCACCAGGCCGGTGACCACCGTCGGCACACCGAACGAGCCTTCGATGTTGCCGGCGATCGAGTTGGCCTGGGTGCCGTTGCCGATGCCAAAGGCCGCGATGGCGGCAGCAATGGAGAAGAAGGTGGCCAGAAACGTGCCGAACTTTCCGCCGATCGCATCTTTCAGGTAATACTGCGGACCACCGGTGATATCGCCGCGCTTGTCACGATGGCGAAATCGCACCGCCAGAAACGCTTCGGAGTACTTGCTGGCCATGCCGAGCAGACCGGTCACCCACATCCAGAACAGAGCTCCCGGCCCACCGATGGACAGCGCGGTCGCGACGCCGACGATGTTGCCGGTGCCCACAGTGGCGGCCAATGCGGTGGTGAGGGCCTGATACTGCGAGATATCCCCATCGCGCGAATCCGTGCCATCGTCCGATCGCTTGATGAAACCGAGCCATAGCGCTGAACCCAGCTTACGGAACTGGATCCCGCGAAGCCTGATAGTCAGCCATAGGCCGGTGCCGAGCAGTAGAGGGATGAGGCAGAAGGGCCCCCAGACGAAGCCATCAATGGCGTCCAGGATCTCGGTGAGGCGTTCCATGTGCGTTCTCCGGTCGAAGCAGGCCGATGTTGATGACGCCGAGTTTGCACGAACATTGTTACGCGCGCGCAACAGTCCCGAGCACGGAACGTTACGGCTCCGTCAGCTCCCTTTAGCTATCCATGCGCAGCTGTGACACCGTCTGCTTGACGGCATCGATGAGCATCAGGGCGTCCATCGAGTAGGTGACCGAGTCGAAACCCTGGGCGAGACGGTTGGCGGCATCTTGGGGTGTGGTGCCATAGATGAAGGAGGATTTGCCCTGGTCACGGCACAGTTGCTGCACCTTGGCGATCGCCTCGATGTGTGCCGGGTTCGCGAAATCACCCGGACGCCCCAACGCACCGGATAGGTCGAAGGGGCCGACGAAGATGCCGTCGATGCCATCCAGCGCGACGATCTCGTCGATATCGTCCAGGCAGCCGAGGGTTTCGCATTGCGGGATCAGCATGGTCTGCGCGTTCGAGACCTGCATGTAATTGTCGAGTCCGGCGGCCGCATAGTCGTCCGTCCAGTAGTGGGTGCCGGGCGTGGGTGCGATGCCGCGTTCGCCGGTGGGAAAGTACTTGCCCCACTTCACGATCTCGCGGGCTTCGTCGATGCTGCGCACGTTGGGGATGACGATGCCCATCGCGCCCGCGTCCAGCATCTTCAAGATGGACGCGCGGGATGAATCCTTGACGCGGGCCAGCGGCGTCAGACCGGCGGCCTTGGCGGCCCGGATCAAATTGAGCGAGGTCTCGACATCGTAGGGTCCGTGCTCGGTGTCGAGGATGACGTAGTCGAGCCCACCGTAGGCCATGCATTCGATCGCGGTCTGGTTGCCCAGCTGGAAGAACGTGCCCAGTGGATGCTCGCCGGCCTCGATCATCTGCTTCACCTTGTTGCGCATCGCATTCTCCGTTCTTCCTCGCCGAATCTCCGGAACTCTCGTGTCGCGGCCGCTGCGCCGCGCTCACCGCCACCAGATTAGCGGGGTACATCCGACCGTCCGTGCGAAACCTTCCGCGATCAACGCAAGAGAGCGATCTGTTCGGTGGATCGGGACGCGGCGTCGCTTCATTGCGGAAGGTTTTGCACGCAATAGACCGGCTACTGGCCTATTTGGTGCGCTGCTGCGGCAAGTGCAGCTTGTGTGAGTTCAATTACCTCCCGGGGGTCGTGCCAGATCGTCTGTGGAGTGAACTGCAATACTCGCCAGCCATCCGCGATGAACCAGTTCGCGCGTTGGCGGTCCCTTTCGAAGTCTTCGAGCTTCGAGTGATATTTGCGCCCGTCCACCTCCACGACGAGCTTCAAGGCATCGAACGCAATGTCGGGGATCACCGTGCGACCGGCACAAGTAACTTTCCTGTTGCCCACCCACCCGGTGATCTTGTGCTGGCGATAAAGGACCTGCAAGTCCATCTCAGGTACTGACCAAGGGTTTCCTGCTGCGCGTGTCAGGCATTCTCGGCGAGTTGTGGATCCGTTTCTTCCTGCGAGTAGTTCATTTGCCAAGGTCAGGGACCCGAGCGTGACGGTTCGGGTCCGAAGCGCCTCGCATAGGCCCTTCCAGTTTCCCATCGTGGCCATATCTAGAACGGTCAATTCAGGGCAGGTGATGGCGGCCGTGCCCCAGTTCGCGCGGAGCTCTGGTGGGACCTTCAGTCGGTGGAGCCGGACGATCTCAGGGTTGCTTCCTGCCTTCTCGCCTGCAAGATCAATTATCTCTCCGGGACAGTCTGGCCAGAACGTCACTCGGGCCGCCGACGCTCCCATCAGCACATGTCGCGGACACCATAGGTGCGCAGCATGCGCGCGGACCAGGGGGTTATCGGCCAAGGTTGCAGCCGTTAAGATACCTGGGCATAGCCGAACGAGTTTGCCTGCGGCGACTGCCCGAGTGAGTTTGCCCCGTGATTCCGGATAGCGTGCCACGGCAATTACTCCAGCGCCTTCTCTCAGCGCCTCGTCAATATTCATGCCTGAATGATTGTCAACTCGCCTTCGGATCGTTCAGAACTCCTTCTTCCTGTGGATAACTGGCTGAGCTACTGCTCTCCTGTGCAAAACCTTCCTCAATCGAGGCGATCGACAGATCGGCCCGGTGAAACGGTGGGCAGAGGCTATTGGTCGCGGAAGGTTTCGCACGGTAGCTCCCGATAACCCAAGGGGGTGCAATCGTGCGGCAGTGAAGGAGACCGGACGCAATTTGCGGCATCCGGGCAGCGTCCTACTCGGTACTCTGGTGGCAGCCGGTGGGCCTTGGACCGGACGATGTGCCCGGGTGCACGACAGGAGAGACTCATGCCAACCACAGCACGCACCGACCGCCATGGTTCCGGAACCGACCGTTGGGCCAGGGCCCGCAGGTCGGCAGTCCTCGTGGCCGTGCTCTGCGCGGTGGTGAGCGGGCTGGCCGGATGCACATCGGGCCCCGACTTCACCCAGGTGACCGTCAGCCGGGTGAACCCCTGGATGCCCGCCGACAACGTGTTGTGGGAAGTCAACGGAACTTCGGTGAAACGTACCCAGAGCGAGCCGGGCGACGAGCCCGGGTCCGCCACCAGTTCGTCCGTCAGCTATGAACTGGCGGACGAACGGGCCTTCCTCCAAGCGGTAAACCGCTTCCTCGACGCCGACGACGAGGCCACCTGCATGGACGCCACCGAATACTCGGTGGTGGCCGCCGACGCCGAAGGAACCCAGCACGGGAGCATGCTGCAGTACTGCGACGGCAGGGAGAAATACATCGACGACCTGATGAATGCCCTCGGCAGCGGCGAAGACTGATCGACCTGTCCGCCGGGGAACGAAGCTCAGAAGACCAGCAGGGCGGCCGCCGCGAGCACCGAGGTGAGCAGGGTCAAAATGTCGAAGGTGCGCTGCTTCACTCGTCCGATGACCTTCATCCCGATCAGCGCTCCGACGACGACCACCGGAATCAGGATCAACGCGGTGGTCAGCACCCGCGGCGTGAAGAGGCCCAGGGCCCCGGTCAGCGGAGTCTTGGCAAGGTTCACGATGAAGTAGAACCAGGCCGAGGTGCCCAGGAATCGCAGCTTGTCGACCTTCGACACCTGCAGATACAAGGCCATGACGGGGCCCGCGGCATTCGCCGCCATGGTGGTGAATCCGCCGGCGACTCCGGCGCCGATCGTGACCAGCCGGGGCGGACGCGAATTATCGCCCGCGGACGGCGGCTTGCGGCGGGCACTCACCACCAGCTGGATGAGCACCGAGATCAGCAGGATGGCACCGATGGATCTGCGCAGCACCAGGTCGTCCACCATCCGGATGAAAAGCGCACCCAGCAGCAGGCCGGGCACCACCGAGGGCAGCAAGCCGCGCAGCATCTGCCAATCGGCGGTCGTCCGGTAGCGCAGCACGGCGATGATGTCGCCGGTGATCAGCAGCAGCAGCGCGGCCGCCGTGGACTCCTTGGTCGGCATGACCAGCGCCATCAGCGCTACGGCGATCGACCCGAGGCCACCGAAGCTGGTCTTCGCGATACCGATGATCAGCGCTGCGGCAACCAGCGGTATCCACTCCATCACGATCTCCTCCGCGCCCCACGAACCGGTGGCGTCCTTGTTGGGAACTGCTTCAAAACGCGAACCAGTCGTCCAAACTCATGCGCAGCCTGAGGGTGCGCCACGATGGCCGACCGTTTTCGGCCCGCAAGGAGATTACTCCACCGGCTCCGCGTCCGGACGATCGTCTTCGCCCTCGATCGGCCGAGGCGTTCCGAGCTCATCGAGGCCAGGAGCGGTCAGGCCGGCAGCCGAATCCGGGGCATCGTCTACGCCGGCCGGGGGAGCATCCTGCGCACCCTCATCGGTCAGCGAATCGTTCACCACCGAATCCCGGTAGGTGCCCGAGAGCACCCGGTAGGGCTTCGATGTCAGCGCCAGCCCGGTGACGATCAGCCCGATCACACCTGCCAGCAGGAAGGCCAGCGCCATGCCGCGGGTCGAACCGGAGCCCAGCAACCAACCCAGCTGGGCGCGTCCGGCATCGGAGTTCATGAAGGGAATCAGCCAGAACTCGGCGATCGGTCCGATCGCCAGCGTGCTCAGCGGTGCGGCGGCCAATTCGATGGCCATCGCGAAACCGAAGACGCGTCCCTGCCGGGCGAACGGGACGACCTTCTGCAGCACCGTCTGCTCGGAGGCCTCGGCGAAGGTCACCAGCCCCATATAGATGAAACAGCCCACCGCGAGCAGCGGAATCGACTCGCGGATCGGCATCACCATGCCGACGACCCACATCACGATGTTCGCGAGCAGCAAGGTGCGCACCGGGTTGGAGCCCAGGCCGGTGCGGGAGATGATCGCCCCGCCGAGCACGAACCCGATGCTGCAGACACCCCACAAGATGCCCCACGCCTGCACCGGCATCAGCTCGAGGCCGTAGGGGTCGAGCAGCGCCATGTAGATGCCGCCGAGCAGGTTGTTGAAGGTCGAGAAGATCACCAACGCCATCAGGCCGGGAATCTCCCGGGTCATCCGGAATGCCTGCACGAAGTCCACTTTCGCCGGTGCTCCCTCGGCATGCTGAATGACCGGTTCGTTGATCTCGATCGTCCGCAGATGCAGAGCGGTCGCCGCGACGATCAGCACCCCGGCGCCCAAGATCACGCCCATGCCGAGAAAACCGACGGCCAGCCCCGACACCACCGAATTGAGCGCAAACCCGAGGCCCTGCACCATCCCGACCATTCCGTTGGCCTTGGGCCGGTCGGTTGCGGGCACCAGCATCGTCACGCAGGTCGCCAGCGCCAGATTGCGTACTGACTCCACCAGAGCACCGGCCAGCAACACCAGCAGGAAGACCCAGAAGAACGGACGCCCAAGGTCCAGCAAGGTCTCGGACGGCACGAGCCAATACAGCAACGCGCCGACCGCGAACGCCGCGGCCGTGCAGATCGTGGCGCCGGTCATCACCGTCTTCTTGCGGACGCGGTCGATGAGCGTGCCGAACGGCACGCTGGTCACGGCGAGCAGCAGCATGTAGGAGCCGCCCAGAATCGAGGTGACGAGCACCGAACGCGATTCCAGGTACGCCCAGAACGTGAAACCGAACCACACCATTTGGGTCGTGATGTTGGCCAGCAGGGTGTTGAGCAGCACCCGTTTGAAGGTGCGCATAGTTCTCCCGTCGAGTCAGCAAACAAAGAAAATTGGACGCCCGAACTCGATCGTCCGCAGGTAGATCTTCGGGCTCAGGTCAGAAGCACGAGAATACCTGAGCCCACAAACTTCACTGATTCAGCTGCTCGAAGCGGTGCGCCCAGGCCCCGCTGATCGGGTTGGCGTCGGCCACCAGAGCGTTGAACCGGGCGTCGGTGATGTCGCCGATCTGGGTGATCGACTTGGCCAGCTCGCGTTCGGTGGAGCTCTCGACCCGACGCCAGCCCGCCGTGACCAACTGCTTGGTGGAATGCACATTGGCCATGGCCGCCACCCACGGCATGCCGTGGCGCTCACGGTAGGCCTGATCGACCGCCAGCATCGCCTCGCGGTCCTGATCGTCCAGCCGGTCGAGCGCGAGGGTGCTGGTCTCTTGGATCGCCTTGATGTCATCGCCGGCATGATCGGGATCCATCAGCAGGTCGATGATGTCGTGATACGACTCGACCAGTTCGCGCTGCCTGTCGGTCGGTGCGGTCAGCACGACATGCTGGAATGCCTCGCGCAGCTCGGCTGCGTCCGCGAATGGACGAAGGCCCCAGGCCTCCTCGATCGGCCAGCGCACCGGGAAGAGTGGCGAGAAGACCTCGACGAATTCGTCGTGGTCGAGCGCGTTGATCTGCGACAAGGTGATCGCCTTGCCGTCCTTGACCGCCAGGTCGGGGCCATCGGTGTTGCCGGTGTGGAAGAACAGCAGATTCAACAACACCGCGGTGAGCGCGCCGATCGTCACGCCGGAGCCGAGCAGGATCTGCGCCCACCCGGGCACGGCCTCGGCGATGCCCGGCTGGAAGGTGACCAGCATGGCCAGCCCGACCGAGGTCGCGACGATGACCGCGTTGCGGTTGTCGTGCAGGTCGACCTTGGCGAGGGTCTGGATGCCCACCACCGCGACATTCGCGAACATGGCGATGGACGCTCCGCCCAGCACCGGCGCCGGGATCGCCGCGACGATAGCGGCCGCCTTGGGCAGCAGGCCGAGGATGATCATGATGGTGCCGGCCGCGGTGACCACCCAGCGTGACTTCACCCGGGTGAGCCGCACCAGCCCGACGTTCTGCGCGAAGCAGGTGTAGGGGAAGGAGTTCAGAATTCCGCCGAGCATGGTCGACAGGCCATCGGCGCGCAGCGCCGCGGCGACATGGTCAGGAGTGACGCGTTTTCCGACGATCTCACCGGTGGCGAAGACGTCGCCGGTGGTCTCGACGGCGGTGACGGCCATCACGATCAGCATCGAGACGATCGCGGCCAGCGAGAACTGCGGGATGCCGAAGAAGAACGGCGTGGTGATGCCGATCGGTGCGGCGTCGCCGACACCCGAGAAGTCGGTGTCACCGAACGCCCATGCGGCGAGGGTGCCCGCGACCAGGCCGATCAGCACGGCGATGGTGCCCATGAATCCGGAGAAGAGTCGCTGCACGAGAATGATCAGCAGCAGTGTGCCGCCAGCGTATCCGAGGGCCTTCGGCAGCATCCCGGGATCGCTGGTGCCCCAGCTCACCACGTCGTTGGACGCCACCGACAGCAGCGTGGTGCCCATCACCGTCAGCAGCGTTCCGGTGACCACCGGCGGGAAGAACCGCAGCAGCTTCGCGAAATAGGGGGCGAGGAAGAAGGTGGCCAGCCCTGCGACGATGATCGACCCGTAGATCGTGGCCAGGCCTTCGGTGCCGCCACCCGCCGCCAGGCCGATCGCGATGATCGGCGAGACGGCGGTGAAGGTGACGCCTTGCAGCAGCGGCATCTTGACGCCGACCTTGCGTCCCAGGCCCGCCGATTGGATGATCGAGGCGATGCCGCAGGTGAACAGGTCGGCATTGATGAGGTGAATGGTGTCCTGCGCGGACAGGCCGAGGCCCTGCGCAATCACCAGCGGCACGATCACCGCGCCGGCATAGAACGCCAGCACATGTTGCAGGCCGAGGACGGCGAGTTTCGGGGTGGGTGGCACGGCGTCCACCGGGTCGATGAGTGGTTTGTGGGCGGCAGGAGCAGTCACGGACACGTGCATATGTTAAGTGCCGCCCGCCGGAACATGGCACTCGGGTAGTCGTTCTTGCCGCAAGTGGCCGCTAACGGGTGCGCTTGTAGGGGGTGTACCCGAAAACCGGCTCGAGATCGGCGACGAGCACCATCGCCTGGTGCGGGGCCAGCGTGAGGGTGATCGTCGCGCGGTGGGCGGGCACGTTGGTGCCGCTGAGCAGGTCGGTGAGATCGGAGAGATCCATCAGCATCGACTCGGGCACCAGAACCGTTTCGGTGACCTCGTCGGACGACGGGTTGGCGACCACGAAGACCGCCTCGCCGATGTGGTCGGTGTGGCGCTCGAAACCGATCAACCGGTCGGTCACCAGCCAGCGGATATCGCCGACGCGAAGCGCTCGGTGCTGCTTCCGGATCGAGATCAACCGGTGATAGAGCCGCAGGGTCTGGTTGGAGCCTGCGACCAGATCCCAGCGCATCGGGGCCCGATTCTCCGGATCGTCGCCGCCGGTCTGCCCGAGCTCGGTGCCGTAATAGATGTTGACGGCCCCGGGCAGGGTGAACTGCAAGACCGTCGCGAGCTCGCGGGCGCGGGCGTCCGGGATCGTGGAGGTGATTCTCGGCACATCGTGATTGTCGAGGTAATTCCAGCACTTCAGCAGATGCTCGAAATCCGAATCGGCGAAGTAGCGCTCCAGCATCGCCTGCATGTGGCCGGCGGTGATCTGCTGGTTGGCGCCCAGCAGCAGGATCTCGCGCAGAGTGAAGCTGAGCACGCCATCGAGGGCCGGGAACCAGCCGGCGGGGTAGTTGCAGACCTCACCCAGGGTGAGTGAGCCGGGCAACTCATCGTGGGCAGCCTGGGTGAGTTGCGCCAGATAGTCCGGCCCGAGCTCGAAGGCCACATCGAGCCGCCAGCCATCGATGCCGTCACGCAGCCAGCCGCGCACCACCGAATCCGGGTCACCCCAGATCTCGCGCTGCACCTCCGGGTTCTCGATCACCAGTTCGGGCAGGTTGACTGCGTTCGCCCAGGCACGGGCGCCACCCGGATAGTCCGGATTGAAATCGAACCAGCCACGATGCGGGTCGTGCTCGTCCGAACTGGCGGCCTTGAAGGCGGGACTGTGGCGTCCCATGTGATTGAAGACGCCGTCGAGCACCAGCCTCATGCCGCGGCCGTGCAGCTTGGAAGCGAGCTGCTTGACGTCGTCGCGGGTGCCGTATTCGGGGCGCACCTTTTTATAGTCGAGCCCGTCGTAGCCGTGGTTCGTCCAGGCCAGGTGGATGGGGCACAGATAGAGCACGTCGGCGCCCAGCTCGGCGACATAGCCGAGGCGGGATTCGAGGCTCGCGATGTCGCCTCCCCAAAAGTCGATCTCGTGCGACCAGACCTGCTGGTCTTCGAGATAGTGCCCTTGGGTCGGGGTTTCGCTCCAATCGCGAAGTCTCTTGGGTGCGGGATAGAGATCCTTCTTGGACGCCAGGTCGGCGCTCGGCGCGAACCGGTCGACGATCACCTGGTAGATCAGCGTCCCGTTGCGCCAATCGGCCTCGCGTTCGTCGTATTTGCTGGTGGGGGCACTGCTGCTGTCACCGTGTTGCTCGTCGGACATGGTTCCACGCTACCTGCAGCCTGCCCGAGGAGGTCTTGATGATGCCTGCGGCGCCGCCCCTGTGCCGGGCCGGGTTCGTCCTCGTCGCCGCCCGGGACCAGCCCCTCGAATCCCCCTATAGGGGCGATAGGGGTTCCGGGCTCATCCCCGATGTTCCCGGTCGCCCGCCGGCGCAGACTCTTACTCGAGACTTCCACTCATCACTTGGCCTAAAGGCCCCGTTGAAAGGCAAGAGCTGTGGCTGACGATATTTTGTCGAACAATGACGTTGAGACCGAGATCGAGGATTCCTTCAATACCGAGACAGAGGTCGAAGTCGAGGACTCCTTCAATACCGATACCGAAGTCGAGGATTCTTTCAACGACATCGCGTCCAATAACGACGTCGAGGTGGACGATTCGTTCAACACTGACGTCGAGGTCGAGGATTCGTTCAATACCGATACCGAGATCGAAGACTCCTTCAATGATGTCGCCTCCAACAATGACATCGAGGACTCGTTCAACACCGAGACAGAGGTCGAGGTAGAGGATTCGTTCAATGACAGCTCGGATAACTCCACCAACGTGGGTATTGCCGTCGAGGATTCTCTGAACGATATCGACGACTCCTACAACGACACCGCTGTGCTCTCGGGCAATGAAGATTCCTTCAATGACGTCGAGGACTCGTACAACGACACCGACGTTTTGTCGAACAACGAGGTCGAAGTCGAGATCGATGATTCCTTCAACGATGTGAGCGACTCCTACAACGACAATTCGACCAATGTCGAGGTAGAGGTCGAAGACTCCTTCAATGAGACGACCGACAACTCGATCCGCAATCAGGACTCGTTCAACATCACCAGCTCGTTCAACACCCAGACACTGAACGACTACTCGTCCACGGTGGGCGTGCGCCAGTACAACGCCGGCTTCGACAGCCTGAACCTCGGCGGCGCGGGCGTCGGCTTCTTCGGCAGAGGCTTGGGCGGCGACACTGACCTCAACGTTCAGGTGGACGCCCGTAGTCTGCAGTTCGATCAGTCGGTCAACCAGGTCATCACGGCCGGCGACGACGTCAACCAGGCCTTCGGCCAGAGCGCGAATGTGGCATTCGGTGACGGCTCGCTCGCGGCAGGCGGCGACATCGGTATCGACAATTCGGTGGTGAACGTGGCCACCGGAGACATCGCCATCGGCAACACCGAGATCAGCACGCAGATCGACGATTCGTTCAATGATTTCTCCGAGCAGTACAACCTCGACCTGGAGATCGAGGATTCGTTCAACGACTACTCGACCAACGTCGATGTCGATATCGAAGACTCCTTCACCATCGACGATTCGTTCACCAGTGAGATCGACGCCACCTACGACAACAGCTTCGAATGGGCGAACAATGGCAACATCTTCAGCCCGGGCGCAGGTGCCACCGGCGGCGAGGGTGAGATCGACTTCTGACCCGATAGGGCCCGAGACCCATCGTCCGACGAAGTAACTGAACCCGGTGGAATCCGCCACCCGAACAACGCAGCCCGGCTCCAAGTGGGAGCCGGGCTCGCGGGCGTTCACACGCAGCACCTGCACGAAGTCGCCGTTGCACCAGTTCCTGCGCCCGATGTGCGAGAACGCGCCCGATATATCGTGCGCAGCTCACTACTTCGGGCGCGGCTGGGTGGACGCCGTCAACGACGCCGACATGAACGAGAAACACGAGGGAACCGCATGAGCACACAGGTGAACCCGGTAGCTGCCGACTCCATCGACGCGGGTGATGTGGGTGTGGCAGGTAGCGCTGCGTCCCACACCCCGGATAGCGGACTCGGCGAAGCAACCGTGCCCCGCCGCAGCCTCACCGCCGTGAAGCCGGCCACCAAGCCTCGGACTGCCGCGGCCCAGGCCAGCCCCACAGCCATCGTCCCGCGTCCGCAATTGCTCAAGCTGGTCGAACAGACCGGCCGGTTCGCCACCGTGACCGGACGCACCGACCTGGTGCAGCGGCTGGTAGCGACCAGGGCCAGGCTGCAGGATCCCAACGTCCGCGTGGTGGTGGTCGGCGAGTTCAAACAGGGCAAGAGCAAACTCATCAACGCGCTGGTGAACGCCCCGGTCTGCCCGATCGATGACGACATCGCCACCAGCGTGCCGACCGCGGTCGGCTACGGCGAACAGCCCGGCGCATGGGTGATGACCCGGCCCGAAGGTGCCGACCAGACGCGAGGAAAGCCACAGCCCGGCGCACCGGTCGTCCGCAATGTGGTCGACCTCGACCAGCTGGCCGACTATGTCTCCGAGAAGGGCAACCCCGGAAATGAGCGGCATATCGTCGCCGCTGAGGTGGCGCTGCCCCGCGAACTGCTGAAGGACGGGCTGCGGCTGGTCGACTCACCCGGGGTCGGCAACCTGGATTCGACCCAGGCCCTCGCGACCCTGTCGGCGTTGTCCACCGCGGACGCGGTGCTGCTGGTCTCCGACGCGTCGCAGGAATACACCGACCCCGAGGTTCAGCTGCTCAAGCATGCGATGCGCATCTGCCCGAACGTGGCCGCGGTGCTGGCCAAGACCGACCTGTACCCCGAATGGCGTTCGATCCAGCACATCGATCAAGGCCACCTGAAGCAGATCGGCGACCTGCCGATCTTCGCGGTCTCCAGCGACCTGCGGCTGCTCGCGGCCCAGCAGCAGGACCGCGAACTCAACAGCGAATCCGGGTTCCCGGCGCTGGTCACCCACCTGCGCCGCGACGTGGTCGAGCGGGCCGAACTGTTGGGCGCGCGCAGCGCCGTGCACGACATGAGCTTCGCCGTCGAACAGATGACGGTCACGGTGCGCACCGAACTGAACGCCATCCTGCACCCCGAGGACACCCCGCGGATGATCGCGCAGCTCGAGGACGCCAAGCAGAAGGCGGACGACTTCCGCAGCGTGTCCGCACGCTGGCAGGTGGCGCTGGCCGACGGTATGGCCGACCTGATCTCCGACATGGAACACGATCTGCGCGATCGGTTGCGCCGGGTGCAGCGGGAAGCCGAGGAATCGATTGACGACGGCGATCCCGGCCCGATCTGGGACCAGATCACCGAATGGATCGATCAGCGGGTCGCCGCCGCGATCTCCGAAACCTTCGTGTGGACCGAGGAACGCTCGACCTGGCTCGTCGAGGAGATCGCCGAACTCTTCCTCGCCGACGAACGCGAACTCCCGGTGATCGAAGTCTCCTCGGTCGACGGGCTGCTGGACCCGGTTGACGAACTCCCCGATTTCGAGGAGGGGCACCTGGGGGCGGTCGAGAAGATCTATATCGGCGTGCGGGGCTCCCGATCTCGCTGCTGGCAGGGGTGCTGGTAGGACGCCGCGCCTACCGCGAGGACATGGCGAACCGGCTGACCAGACGTCGTTTCGAGGCCAAGAACATCGTCCGCCGCTATATCGACGAGGTGACCTTTCAGGTCTCCAAGCAGCTGAAGGACCGGCTGCGGATCGTGCAACGCACCGCTCGCGACCACTTCACGTCCATCGCGGACGAGCTGCATCGCTCGCTGGCCGAATCGGTGCTGGCCGCCAAGCAGGCCGCCGGTTCGTATTCCGACGAGCAGGACAAGCGGGTCGCACTGCTGAAGGGGCAACTGCAGCAACTGGAGCAGCTACACAGTGGGCTGCCCGCTGTGCAGGCATTGCCCACCGCCGAGGTACGGCGGGCGGTGACCAGATGAACGACGAACTGGACGACGTGGCCGGGCTCATCGCAGACGCCCGGTCGCTCTATAGCCGCGACCATTCGTCCATCGGCACACTGGACGAACTCGATGCCAGGCTGCGTGAGCCGCTGCGGCTGGCGCTCGCCGGCATCGTCAAGGCAGGAAAATCGACGCTGCTCAACGCCCTGCTCGGCGAGCAGATCGCGCCGACGGATGCCGGGGAATGCACGAAGGTGGTGACCTGGTACCGCTACGCGGACACCCCTTCGATCACCTTGCACCCCCATGACGGCCCCAGCCGTCGGCTGCCGATCCGGCGGGTGGCAGGGCAGCTGGTGATCGACATGGACGCCACCTCGGCCGACGAGGTGGAGCGGATCGACATCGGCTGGCCGGCGCCGGTGCTGAAATCGGTCATCCTCATCGACACCCCCGGCATCGCCTCGTTGTCGTCCGATGTCTCGACCCGCTCACTGGATTTCCTGACCCCCTCCGATGCCCCGTCATCAGCGGACGCGATCGTCTACCTGATGCGTCATCTGCACCCGTCGGATCTGGGATTCCTGGAGGCCTTCCGGGACACCGCGGCCGGTGCCTCCCAAACCGTGAACGCGGTGGGGGTGCTCTCCCGCGCCGACGAGATCGGGTCGGGCCGCATCGACTCGCTGCTCTCGGCGGGCAAGGTGGCCAGCCGCTACGAACGTGACGGCGAGCTGGCCCGGCTGGTGCTCGGGGTGGTGCCGGTCGCCGGTCTGCTGGCCGAGGGCGCACGTACCTTGCGCGAATCCGAGTTCCGGGCCTTTCGCGCGCTCGCGAATTGTGACCGGGGCGTCAGGGAGCGTCTGCTGATCTCGGCCGACCGGTTCACCGCCCCGACCGGCGACCTGGCCCTCGACGCCGGCACCCGAAGGCAGCTGCTCAATAGGTTCGGGCTGTTCGGCGTCCGGCTGGCAGTCTCGCTGATCAGGGCGGGTGCGCCCGATTCGGAGCAGTTGGCGGCACAACTCATCGAGCACAGCGGCCTGGTCGAACTGAGGGATGTCATCGACCGGCGTTTTCAGTCGCGGGCCGCCACCTTGAAAATCAGGGCGGTGCTCGACGGGCTGGAGCGCCTGCTGGACGCGGCACCGCGCCCCGGCGACGAGCAGGTGCGCGCCGGCATCGAACGGATCCGCGCGGCCGCGCATGGCTTGCGCGAACTTTCCCTGCTGTCACGGGCGCAGGTGTCAGGCCTCGGGCTGCCCGATGGGCTGAGCGCGGAGGCGGTGCGCATCGTCGGTGGGGATGGCCTGGACGCCGCCAGCAGGCTGGGGCTGGGCGAAGCGGCGGACCCGTCGTCCGGGCGACTGAGACGCCAGGTCGCCTCGGCCATCGACAGCTGGCGGATTCAGGCCATGTCGCCGTTGCTGAACCGGCCAGGAGTCGATGCGTGCCGGATCGTGATTCGCAGCCTCGATCAGATCGCCTCAGGCCTCGCCACCGATACCGGCGACCTCGCCCAGCCCGCGGCGGACATCGTGGCGCCGGGCGGTCCAGCGGATGGCCGACGGCAGATTGCTGATCAGCAGCGCGAGCGTGACGGCTACGATCTGGCCGGCTAACAGCTGGCGGATACTTTCTTCGTTCTCGCCGCCGGCGATGAGCTCGCGGCCCAGCCCGAAGAGCAGCAGCTACGCGCCGAGCGTGACGAGCTGCCACCACCTGGTGCCCGGCTTGCGGTTCATGAACGACACCATCAGGGTGATCTGGACGAGCAGCAACGCGATCATCACCCCGAAGACCGACCAGTAGACGATGTCGGCGGCCTTGTCATAGGTCTCGTCCGGACGATCCGCCTCTACCGCGCGGATGGCATCGGCGATCAGCGGCAGTTGGTCTTCGCGGATCACGAAGAAGAAGACGATCGCCGTCGCGGCCAGCACGAAATTGATCGCCCAGAAGAACTGGCAGGTGCGCACCGCGAAAGGCGGGGGCACCTTCACCACCACCGGTGCTGCATTGCCGTTCAACACAGAAGGACGCTCGGGCCTGGCCTGCGACGGCTTCGCGGTACGAATCCGCGTCACCGCCGGGGCCGGGCCCGAGCTATCCGATCGATCCAGTTCAGTCATCGACATGATTCCACTTGATCGCTATCACTGCTGGTCGAATTCGCCCGGAGCGTCCAAGCCGGGGTCGTAGACGATCGCACCGGCGTCCTCGTACTCGGTGACCGGGTACTCGGTGACCGGAGCCACCTCCACATAATCTGCGGCAGGAACGGTCTCGGCCGGTGCAGCGTCGAGAGGGGCGGCATAGGCCGCGTCCGACGCGCCATCGGTGCTGACGCTCAGCGAGGCGTCCGTGTTGAAGGAGTCGTCCACGGTGAACGAGTCCTCGACCTCGGTGCCGGTAGTCACCGACTCGTCGTTGAACGAGTCGTCGGCCTCGACCTCGACGTCCACCTCGGTCGACTCGTCGTTGAACGAATCGTCGATGTCGATATCGGTGGTGGTGTTGCCGATGCCGATGTCTCCGGTGCTGATGTCGGTCTCGGAGTTGTCGGTGAGCACGTCGTCGCCTGCCGCCACCGAGCCGTCGCCGCTCGCGATGACGGCTTCCTGATCGAAGATCTGGTTGACGTCGCCATGCGCCCAGATGTTCTGATTCACCGATTGGTCGACGATCGTGGCGCGCGCATCGACGGCGAAGTTGTTGGTGATGTGGGAGATCTCCTGGGCCGGGGTGGGCGGGAGAGGCTTCACGGGCGGCAGATAGCCGCCCGGTCCGTGTGCCACCGGTATCACCGGGGCAGGCTGCGCCACTCGCGCGACGACATCGGGCCGGTCAACGACAACCGGCGCGACGGCGCGCACATCGGCGGCGCAGACATTCGATAAACCGGCCGAGGCGAGCGCCTCGTCCGGGTCTGCAGCGAACTGCTCGGCCGCGGCCGGGTCGCGCAACAAACTGAGAATGAACTCGATGAGCGCGTCGGCAATCGTGGCCAAGGGTGTGGACATATCGCAACTCCTGTCGTGCGGGAATTCTGATCTGACCCTAGGCCCGTGCCGCCCGCGTGACATGGGGGTTGGCCCCCATGGTTGTTCGTGGCGGATCGGGGATCAGCTTCGGGGTTCGCCGTTGACGAGCTAATTCGCGCTCACACCCCAAGGGATGCACCGATGACCAGACGCAACTTGGCTATCAGGTCCGAGCGGGAGGTGGCGTCCAATCGGCGGCGGATGCTGGCCACGTGATGCTCGACTGTGCGTGGCGAGATGAAGATCGACTCGCCGATCTCGGCGTAGGTCTTGCCCTGCAAGATCAACTGGGCGATGTCGTTCTCCCGCTCGCTGAGCGGGTTCGGCTCGCGCTGCGCGGTGGCCGGCTGCACCGTTTCGGCGGCCGGGGTCGTCCGGGCCTGCTCGGGCGGATGCAATTCTCGGGCGCAGGCCGGCAGCCTGGCCGCTGCCCGGCGATCGGAGGAGACCCGCTGGGCCGCGTGCGACGCCAGCCTGGCCCCGTCCCAGGCCAGACCGACCGCTGCGAGCGCCCGGGCGGCGGTTTCGGCTTGGCCCGGGTCGGCATTGCCGGCGAGCACCGCGACCCACATCGATCCGGCCTGCGCCATCGCGGCGGCGACCGCGCTGTGCGGCGCGGCCGCGACCAGGGCCTGCGCGTGTGACGCCAGCCGGGCCGGCTCGTTGAGCAGAATGCCCTGTTGGACGAAAGCCCAGTGCAGATGATTCGACCACAGCGGGGGAGACCCCAGCGCTTCGATCAGATCGAGCGCCCGCTTGGACGCCACCCCCAACAAGGAGGCCTCGCCGAGCCGGGCGCCGGCATCGATCAGGGCGCCCAGTGGCAGCAGCGAGTAAATGGAGACATCGGTGTGACGCCGGTGAGCGACCGCGGCATTCCAGGCGGCGCGTAGCGCCTGAACATCTTCATAGTGGCGCGCCAGCATGATTCGCACGGTGCCGAGAAGCATCAGGTCGCGTGTCGATTGCCTGCCGATGAGCCGTTCGGCCTGGGCGAGGGCTTCCCGGGCGTCCGCGGGCCGTTCGGCATAGATGGACGCGAACGCCTGCCACAGCAGCAGTCTCGCTCGGGCCGGATCACCGCCTTGGCCACCCTCGACGGCAGCGACCATGACATCTCGGGCGGTCTGGGGCTGGCCTGCGGCGATCGCAACCGCCGCCGCGATCACCGCAGGTAGTTCGGGAATCGGCCCCACGTGCCGCGATGCGGTATACAACTCGGAGGCACGCACCAGATCGAGCAGCGCGGTGAGATCCGGAACCGGTGCGAGCGAGGCCGCCAGGCCTTCCTCGAGCAACTGCAGGGCGACGCCGAGCGTGGTGGGTGCCGGTGACGACTTCTGAGCCGGAATGGCTCTCTCCGGCATCCCGACACCCAGGTGGGCAATCGCGGCCCGGGCACTCGACTGCGCACTGATCGGTGGCCTGGCCAGATAGCTGTCGCTGCTGATCTGCGGCATGCCGCGCGCGCTCCAGATCGCTGCGGCCAGATCGGTGAGGCCATCGTCGTGCGGATTCCCCGCCGCCGGATCGAGCGCGTCGAGGATCGTGGCCGCCGTGTCCAGGTCGTCCTGCCGCCAGGCATCCAGGGCCCGGGCCGCGGACGAGGGCGCGGGCCCGGTGGCAGGATCGGGATCTGCGTGCTGTTCACCGACCGTTTTCAGACCGGCATGCCGATGAGCGGGGGTGCTCGCCATGACGGCTTCTCGGACGATCGGTGCGGGCTGCCCGTTGCGCAGCAGCAGCCCTTCGGCATGGCCTTGGGCAATTAGAGCGTCCGCGATCCGCGGATCGGCATCGGGGCAGCTCCCCATCGCCTGCGGATTGATGCTGACCACCTCGATCAGCTGTTTCAGGTCATCGTCCTCGCGGGCGACCCGGGCCGCGATCTCATCGGCGAGAACCTGCCGGATCCCGGACAGCTCGGGGTCGTCGTCGCTGCTCAGATACTCGTACAGATACATCGCGCGGATGACCAGCCAGCTGATGCCGCCGGTGAACTCCGTGATCCGTGCCAGGTCCCGGTCGGGGATTTGGAAGGCGTGGGTGCGCTGCAGAGCCAGCACGTCGCGCCGGGAGAGCTGCCCCAGCACAACCATGGGGATCGAACGCTCGATGGTGCGTGCGATGTCGGTCAGGATCTCCGATCGCGGCCAGGGCCGCGCGCCGATGATCAGGCCCGCGTCCGGTTTCGAAACGTGCTCGTGCAGCTGACCGATGACCTGGGCGTCGAGCCGGTGCGCGTCGTCGACGACGAGGGTTGCCGAGCGCGGTAACTCGGCGATCGAGGTTGCCGGACGCCAGTAGTGCACGTCGGTGCCGCGCGCTATCAAGATGTCGGCCGCCTCATCGAGCAACGCGGTGGTGCCGCTGCCCGCCGTTCCCAGCACGAAAAGCCGGGGCACCGCCAGATCGGCGATCGTCCTGAGGGCGGTCTGCGCGCTGGCGAAGGTGACGGTTGCGGCATGATGCGAGTCAAGTTGAGTCATGAGTGATTCCCCCGGTGAGTAGGCGACGTCGAGGGTGGTGACGTGGCGGTGTTGTCGGTCGATTGAACGGTGGCGGACGCTAGCGGATACGGGTGGCCGGTGGAGTCTCGGTCATCGGCTGCTGCCGGCTGCACCAGCAGCCAGACGGCGACCAGCACCACCGCGGCCACGATCAGGGCGATGCGGACGATGCGTGTGAGGTGCGCGCTTGACGGCAGGCGAAGCTTTCGTTTCTGCCGGGGAGCCTCGTCCGGCCGGTCGTCGCCGTCGTCTTCGGTGTGGAGGTCGTTGCCGAAGATGGAGTGGTCGCGTCCGGCAGCCGATTCGAGACCTGCCTGTGCCGCGCCGAGAACCGTGGAGGCCGCCGGATCGGGGTCGATGACGATGGGCCGGTCGAACAACTCGGACAGCCGCTGGGCGATCCGGGGCATCCTCGACGTGCCGCCGATCAATATGATCGCGTCGAGGTCGGCCGCGCCGATCCGGGCATCGTCGAGGGCCTCATCGAGCAGATCGGCGGTGTGTTCGATCAGCGGCTCCGCGAGTTGTTCGAGCTCTGCTCGGGTGAGTCGCACGTTGGTCTGGACGGGCGGCACCATCACCTGGACGGTGACATCGGTTTCGGACGACAGCGCTTCTTTCGCGGCCGTCCCGCTCTCACGCAACCGGACGAGAGCCTCATGCGCCGCGACATTTCCGCTGGTCAGAGTGGATGCCTCGGAAAGCCCCGAAGAATCCACCAGGTATCCGAAGATGGCGTCGTCCAGATCGGCCCCACCGAGATCGTCCAGTTTTCCGGTGGTTCCGGCAGGCCGGACGCTGCCGTCGGAGCCGGCCTTCATGATGGTGCAGCGAAATGTTTCGCCGCCGAAGTCGTAGATGGCGATGTGATGCCCGGCGTCCAGCGAGGCGGTCTGCCGGTAGCGGGCCACCGCGGCCTGCGCCGAGGCGGTGAAGCCGAAGCCGGCGAGACCGCACGCGGTCAGTGCGTCGGAGACGATCTGCAGCCGGTGTGGCCCCCACTCGTCGGGATGCACGATGACCAGGCCGGTGGGCGGCTCGTCCAACTGCTCGGTGGCGCGGTTGGCGACCCACGTGAGCGCTTGAGCAAACGCCTCCGGCGCCTCGATGGTCATCTCGGCGACGGTGAAACCGATCGGGTCGCCGATGCGCCCGGACAGTCCGTGAATGAGGCGTTCGGGATGGGCCTGGCCGTGCAACACGGCCTCGTCCCCGAAAATCAGCACACCGTCGGGCCGGACGAAGACCGCCGCGCTCGTCTGCGTGCCATGGCCCAGCCGAACTGGTTCTGTCGTGGTTTGTCCGTCGGAGCCTTGGTGGGCCACCGCGCAGGCGATGCGCCGTGCACCGATCGAAACGGCCAGATTGTGCTGCGTCACGTCGCGGTCCCCTCCCGAAAAGTCAGTTGGGGTAGTTGAAGCATAAACCGCGAGCAGTTCCGCTAGTGGGGGTCAGATGTTCGCTTTTAGCAAATCCACAGAATGCCGATGTGGCCCGGTCTTCGAGCGGGAGCGCGGAATAGGGTTGATTCATGATCCGGTTCGCCACTATCGGTACCAGCAAGATCACTCACCAATTCGTCGACGCCTTGACCCAGGCGCCCGGCGCCGAGCTTGTCGGCGTCTATTCGCGGAGCACGGATAAGGCGCGCCGGGCGAGCGCCGATTTCGGAGTCGGCCTGACCTGGACCGATCTCGGCGAGATGCTCGGCTCGTCCGACGTCGATGCGGTTTACGTGGCCAGCCCGAACGGCATCCACTATGAGCAGGCGGGACGCGCACTCGAGGCCGGCAAGCATGTTCTCGTCGAGAAACCGGCAGTGCCGACCGCCGCCGAGTTCGCCACGTTGCTGGACGAAGCCGAACGGCACGGGGTCGTGATCTTCGAAGGCATGCGCAACATCTATGATCCCAGCGTCGAAGCGATCAAGGCGCTGCTCGGCACCATCGGGCAGATCCGCCGGGTCTCGTTGAGTTTCTCGCAGCGCTCAAGCCGCTACGACCTGGTGCTCGCCGGCAAGCAGGTGAACATCTTCGACCCGAAGCTTTTCGGGGGAGCGCTCTATGACATCGGGGTCTACTGCGTCGGGTTGCTGATCGAGCTGTTCGGCGTGCCCGAATCCGTCTCCGGCGCCGACGTGACGATCGGATCGGGTGCCGACGGGGCAGGCATCGTGGTGGCCGCCTACCCGGGAATGGCCGCAGACCTCTCGTACTCGAAGATCACCGCTTCCGCCCGGGTCAGCGAGATCCAGGGCGAGCTCGGCACGCTCACCTTCGATTCGGTGACCTCTCCCCGCGAGATCGCCGTCAGCTATCTCGATGGACGCAGCGAAACACGGACGATCGATCTTCCCGCAGACAATCCGGCGGACAACATGGTCTTCGAAATCGAGCGGTTCTGCGACCTGGTCGCCGGTGCCGATCCGACGCCCGATCAGAACCGCACCTTGCGCACCCTGCAGATGATGGACGCCATCCGGGCGTCCATCATCAGGCCCTAACTGCGCGACATCGCCGCGGTCTCCTCGGCCTCCATGCCCGCGACGAACTCGTGTTTGGACGATTGCCAGCCGTCCTCGTTCATTCCGGCGCGCCAGTAACCTGAGATCGAGACGTCGGCCTTGTCGAAGCCGCGCTCGACGAAAAGGTAGCGGCGCAGGTCCTTGACCATCTCGGCGACGCCATGGACGAACCAGCTGGTCTTCCCATTCGTCGGGGTCGCGACCGTGCGGACCTCCTCGGCGAGCTTTTGGCCATAGGGGGCGCCGTCGCGATACACCCAGACGATCTCGACACCGGCGACCGCGGGAAGCTCGAAGACGGACTGCTCGTCGGCCACTTCGAGGAAAGCCACCCCGGCCTTGCCTGCGGGGAACTCTTCGAGCGCCGCGCAGATCGCCGGGGCGGCCGCCTCGTCGCCCGCCAGCACGAAGTAGTCGTAGTCGCCGGTTGGCGTCCAGGCTCCGCCCGGCCCGAAATAGTTGATGCGATCCCCGGGCTTCGCTTGCTCTGCCCACGGCCCGGCGACGCCCGTATCGCCGTGGGTGACGAAATCGATGTCCATCGTCCCGTTCACGGTGTCGCGGCGCCGCAGCGAATAGGTGCGGGTGGTGGGCCGCTCGTCCGGATGCTCGTCGGGGTCGAAAGGAAGCGCGTAGTCAGACCCGGCAGGCGGGAAGAGCAGCTTGACGTAGTGGTCGGTGAAGGGCAGATCTAAGCCCACAAGGTCGGGCGAATCGAGGCTCACCCGGATCAAGCTGGGAGAAATCGTCCGAGTGGCGGTGACGGTTGCGTGACGCACGACTCGCTTGCTGGGTGGCATGTGACCTCTTCCGGTTGATTCCAGATACTTAGGTCAGCCTAACCCGCCGCGTCAAGGAGAGCGGGCGCATTAGTTCGGTTCACAGTAGCCCGCTTCGGTAGGCGGCCACGGCAGCATGCACTCTGTTATCGACACCAAGGACGTCGAAGAGTTGGGAGACATACTGTTTCACTGTGCCTTCAGACAGATACATTGCCTGGGCGATTTGGGAGTTCGAAAGTCCGTGGCCAATGTGGGTGAGGAGTTCGATCTGGCGGGGCGTGAGAGCATCGGTGAGGTGCTTTCGGGCACCTTCGGCCCGCTGGCTGTCATGTTCGCGGGAAGCGAGCCAGCGCGCGACCCGCGGTGAAAATGCGCCGCCGCCTTGTGCGAGTGCTCGGACACTGGTGATGAGCTGCTGGGGATCGTCGGACTTCAGGAGGAAGCCAAGTGCGCCGGCGCCAAGCGCGTCCGAGATGAGGTGATCATCGGAGAAGGTCGTCAGCATCGCGATCGGAAGCTTTGGCTGCTGCCGCCGGATTTCACGCAGAGCCTGAATGCCGTCGAAACGTGGCATCTGGATGTCCAGAAGGGCGACATCGAGGCGATGCCTAGCTGCTTCGCGGACAGCTTCATGGCCGTCGGCTGCTTGCGCGGTGACTTCCATGTCTGACGCAGAGGTGAGGATCGCGGCGATTCCGGTGCGGACGAGCCGGTCGTCGTCGGCGATCAGGATTCGTGTTCGCGCTGCGGGATCATTCTCACGGGCGGTCATGACGCGGGTACCGTTCCTGTTCTACTCACCTGCTCAGAGGCGAAACAGACAACGTAGACATCGACGCGTTCGAAGAAGCTGACCTCGGCTTCGAAGTAGCGGCATTCCTCTGCCGATCGCGCGGGGAACTCATCTCGGGGCGCATCGAGCATGTCCAGGGCCGGAAGCACCTGTTCGACGCTCGCCCTGTCATCGCCCACCGCGATCGCGGCGAACTGAGAGCTACTCAGCACCGGCAGCGTGTTCGCGAGGACGAAGTAGCCAGCAACAACGAATGCGAGTGCGCTCGCAAGGGCCAAGGGCACCGTGATCGCCTTCCGCGCGGCGTTGGCGCGCAGACTGGCCGCTTCGTTTTCGGCCTCGACAATGACCAGGTCGTCCGGTGCCCTGTCTCCTGAGACGCGTGCGTGGAGCGGCAGAGTGAGAGTGATCGAGTACGCGGCCGCTGTGCTATCGACGGAGAGGTGACCATCAAGCATCCTCGCCCGATGACGCAGGCCGGTCAGCCCGAACCCGGGCCCGGTCGATTCAGCCTGCCGCTCGGGCAAGGGGTTGCTGATGCGTGCGATCACGGTCTCGCCATGAGTTTCGACACGAATGGTGACGGGCTGACCCGAAGCATGCTTGGCCGCGTTGGTGAGCCCCTCCTGAACTACCCGCGCCACGGCGTTCGCTGTTTCTTCACTGGCTTTTTCTCTCAGAGTGTCATCGACCTTCGCATCCACGTGCATGCCCGCCCGGCGAGCGCCCTCGACAGAGTCCTCGATCGTCTGCGGTGCCCAGCTTGCAGCGGCGTTGTCCGACTCGCGAAGCAATCGAACCGCGAGTCCAAGGTTATCGGCCGCGTCCGCCGCGAGCTCGCGAATATTGGCGACCTCGGCCCGGTCATCGTCCGATAGGGACGCCGTGACAGACAGCTGCCCGAGCCGTACGGCGATGAGCGTGAGGGAGTGGCCGAGACCATCGTGCATCTCCGCTGCGAGCGTCATCCGTTCCCGCTGCACCGCAGCCCGGGTCTCGCTGGCCCGTCGCTGTGACTCGGTGGCGGCAAGCTGCCAGCCTCGGCGTTGGAACTCTCGCCGCTGGTGAAGGGCGCGACGAATCGTCAACGGGCCGGCGAGTGTCAGGGCCGTCAGTAGTCCGTAGAGCAGGCCCTGGAAAACCGGCTCAATCTGTAGGAGTGGAAGTTGGACCGCGACCGCCGCCGATATCGACCCCGCAGTCACGCCAGACACCGGCGCACGAGGGGTCGTCAATACGAGTGCAACCGCAACAATTGCGACGAGAGTCAGGATGAGCACAGGGGCGTCCGCCAACCAGCGCGTGGACGCACCCGCGCAAGCGCCGGCGATGCAGGCCACAATCGTCTGCCGACCATGACCGGCCATACGATTCCTGAAGCGTTCGCTCATGGCCCCAACCTACAGACGCCGTTTCGGCCGGGACATTAACGATAGTGAACATCAATGACAGACTTTCGGCACTGCTGAGAAGCGGCTCGGTGAACCTAGCCTCACAGGCATGATCGATCTTCTGCGCACGATCCTCGAACAAGCCAGTGCACATGTCGCACTAGTGCTGGTATGTGTCCTGCTGGCCGCCGCGATGGACGCAGCTCTTGGCATAGGCGCCATCCTGCCTGGAGAAACTGGGATCGTGCTGGCCGCGATCGCCCTGTCCGATCGTGCCGAACTTATCGCCCTCGCCGTAGCCACCGCCGCCGTAGGGGCCTTCATCGGCGACCACATCGGCTTCGCGGTAGGCCGTGGGCTCGGATCGCAACTGGGAGACACCAGAGTTATTCGACGGCTTGGAATACACCGATGGAACACTGCTCGCCAATATGTCTCGGGCAGATTCTGGACAATAATCCTTGCGCGACTGCTCCCTGGCATCCGCACCTTTGTCGCCGCCGCAGCAGGTTCCTCCACCATGCCCTATTCAAGGTTCGCCGCAGCCTGCGGAATTGCGTCTGTTCTTTGGGCGACACTCTGGGTCGTCGGCGGCGCCACTATCGGCACCGCGCTCCTGGACGCGGTCGAACACTACACATTGCCCACTCTGACGGTACTCGCCGTTGTCGTGGCGAGCCGGCTATTCGCTCGCCGCCGAAAGAAGGTCCACCTATGAGCCACCTCACCACCAAACGTGCCCGCGCTCACGACTGGGCAACCATCCCCAATGCCATCACCCTCGTCCGGCTCGCGCTCGTCATCCCCGTTGCGATCCTGATCGTCAACAGGTCACAGCACGTGCTGGCCGTGGTCCTGTTGATCGTCTTCGGGGCCAGCGACTGGGTCGACGGCTACCTCGCGCGCAAACTCGGTCAGTCCAGCAGAACAGGTGCTGTGCTCGACCCGATCGCAGATCGCATGGGTGTCGCAGTGATCGCGTTAGCGCTCGTCGTCGCCGGTCAGCTAGCCATCTGGGTCGTTCTGGGCATCGCGGCAGTCGACGTCACCCTCGCTGTGACCTACCTCATCGTGCGACCGAGCCATGCTCCTGGAGTGTCTTGGATCGGAAAGATTCGCACAGCCGTGCTGATGGCAGGCATCGTGCTGGTCGGGCTCGGAGCGATCCCGGAACTCGATCAACTCGGCCTCGCGGGGCAAGCGCTCTGCATTATCGGAGCGGCCCTCCACCTCGTTGCAGGAATCGGGTACTGCTCCTCTATTGTGCGTGGACCTCGTGAAGCCTGAACAGGGGCGCATTCACGTCTGTCAGGCCCAAGATTTCCTCGAACACCCTGTCGCCTGCGGAACGTGGCCGGGAGTTCGATTTCAGCCTGGTAGCTCTGATCGAAGGCTTGGTTCGCACGGACTGCCTCCTCTAGGCAGCACAAATGACGAGTGTCACGTTCTGCCCGCCGAATCCAAATGAGTTGCTGATCGCGGCCCGCACGGGCGAGCGGCGGGTCTTTTTGACGACGTCCAGCTGGATTTCGGGGTCGATGGTCTGCAGATTGGCGGTCGCGGGAATGATCCCTGATTCAATGGTCCGTGCCGTGATGATCGCTTCGACGGCCCCCGCTCCTCCGACGAGGTGGCCCAGCGCGCCCTTCGGAGCAGTGACGTTCACACCGTCGCCGAATACTTCAACGAGCGCCTGCGCCTCGGCGCGGTCACCGATGATCGTCCCGGTCGCATGGGCATTCACGTGGCCGACATCGTTCGGGGTGAGACCACCGCTCGCGAGTGCCTTGCGGATGGCACGGACCTGGCCGATTCCGCCCGGCTCGGTGCCGGTGATGTGGTGTGCGTCCGAGGTGATGCCCCATCCGGAAAGCCAGGCATGGATGTGGCCGCCACGTGCGGCGGCGTGGCTCTCGCTTTCGAGAATCACGATGCCGGCTCCCTCACCGAGTACGAAGCCTCGGCGGTCGGTGTCGAACGGCCGGGAGAGTCGATCGACCGGCCCTCCGTCCGGTTTGGCGAGAGCCTGGGCTTGGGCGAACCCGGCGAGGGTCAAAGGAGTGATCGCCGCCTCGGCTCCGCCTGCGATCACCACGTCCGCCTCGCCCTCTTGGATGAGTCGCGCACCCATCGCGATGGCCTCCGCTCCCGATGCACAGGCCGACGTGGGGGTAAAGACTCCGGCCTTCGCGGCGTACTCAATGCTGATCTGGGCTGACGCGCCGTTGGGCATCAGCATGGGCACGGTGCGCGGTGACACTCGCCGCGGACCGCCGCTCTCAAGAGTGTCATCTTGGCCGAGCAGCGTCTGAATGCCTCCTATTCCGGTCCCGACGGCCACCGCCAGGCGTTCGGGCTCGATGTCGCGAAGCCCCGCCTGCTGCCACGCCTCGTTGGCTGCGACAAGTGCCAACTGTTGACTCCGGTCGAGCTGCCGTGCCCGGACGCGGCCAAGAACCGTTTCGAGATCGGTCGTCACGGGAGCGGCGACACGAACCGGGAGGTCAGCCCATGACGCGTCCAGCTCGTCCAGTTCGCGTGCTGCCGAGCGCCCCTCGATCAGGCCTGACCACAGGGTGTCCACGTTGGCTCCCAGCGGGGTCACCGCTCCGTGGCCGGTCATCGCAATCCGCATCAGCGTTCTCCTGTCTTGTATCGTATACAACTACATTTGTATCACATACAATTAAGAGGTGGCCGACAAGAATCAGCACAGGCAATCCGTTCGTGGTGCAGGCACGCGTTGGAGGATTCGCGAGGCCGCGATGGCCCTCTTCCGAGACCGCACGTTCACCGACGTCACGGTGAGTGTGTTGGCCAAGGCCGCCGGCGTCTACCCCAACCAAATCACCCACCACTTCGGCTCCAAGGACGCGCTGTATATCGACGCCGCATTCGGGCTTCTGCTGCGAGACACCGAACGCCTCAAGAAGGCAGGTCGTAGAGTGTCCACACCTGATGGTCTGCGCGAGGTGCTCGCCCGAACTGCTCTCACCATGCCATCTACGACCGTCGTGGTGAGCGCGCTCGCCCTCGCGCGCGGGAACCCCGCGGTGCAGCCGACGGTCGAGACTGGACTCAACCTCCTGTTTCGCCACTCCGAGCGGTTCCTGGAGAAAGAACTTGGCGAACACGGATGGACGACAGACCAAGGTGTCGGCCGGGCGGCGAAGACATTCTGGAGCGCGGTCTTCGGCGCCGTGCTTATCTCTCAGGCCGGCTTCCCAGGAGGGCCGTCCTCTGTCGACGTGGCGGCCACACTGTCGCTTCGCCCGGTTGATGAGAGGTAGCTTCGCCCTAACTGCATCAGTTCTCGAGCTCGAGAGAGACGAGAACCTCGACTACACGGCGATTCTTGAATCGCGCCGTAGAAGGTGTTGCGCTTCCCCTCAGAACACCGGTGGATTCGCGCCAGGCTATGCGAGGATCCCGGCAACGACAAAGCAGCCGAACGCGACGAGACTGGTGAGCGTGCGTGCCAGGTTCCAGCGCGTCCACGGTCGTTCAAAGGCTTGACGCGCCACTCGGAGACCCTCCGGGCTGCTGAGCGTCGCGCGATCGAGCTGATTGTTCAGTGGCACGTTCTTCACCGCCGTGATAGCGAAGGTGAGCAATGACCCGCCCGCAGCCGCACCGATGAGTGTCGGCATGAACGACACCTTCCAGATAGTGAGTGCGGCGCAGGCGACCCCGGTGACGGGTGCCGCGATGAAGACGCTCAGGAACCAGCTGTTGAGGATCGCCCGGTTGATCGCCTGGAACGCACACGCGAATGTACGATCATCTACACGCCGGAGGCCGGGAACGACGGCACAGGAGAATACGAAGAACACTCCTGCGAGCAGCCCATTGGTGACGGTGGCGACCGAGAGCAAGCTCGTCAGAAAAACGCACATCTGGCTGCCTGGTCAGCTTGCCGCGAGGAGGCGGTCGATCGTGACATCGATCGGCGTATGCCCGCTGACCTGGCGGTCGCCGCGAGGCGCGAGCAGCCCCTGTTGATCAGCTCGATACAGTTCGGCAAGGCTTGCTGCGATACGCGGCCGGAAGCCTGCTTCGGTAAGCACGTCCGCCCACACTTCTTCCGGAATAACCTCGACCGTCAATTCCTGGCCCAGTGCGCGACCCAGCACCGCAGCAACAGCTCGCTCCGAATACGAAGGGCCGAGAACATCAATTGCTTCACTCACGCTGGGAGGTGATTGCAGGACGTCGGCGGCGACTGCTCCAAGATCAGCAGTGGCGACCATCGGAACCGACACATCCGCCGAACCGGCGAACACCGGGTAGATGCCGCTCTCGCGAGCCGTATCGAGCACATCGGCGAGCTTCTCCTGGAAATGAACCGAGCGTAACGCACTGAGCACCGTGCCCGTCGCACGCAGAGCCACTTCCGCGCAGTGCAGCCCGGCGATCGGGCCGGTGCCCTCGGCGAGGTCCGCGCCGCCGGACGAGAGCAGCACCACATGCGGCACGGCGGCACCGGCCACGGCGCCCGCGATCGATTCGACCAAACGCTCCGTGTGCTCGTTGAGATCATTGGTGGTGAGGTCGAACGGCAGCAGCGCGAAGAACCCAGCGCAACCTGCGAGCGCTTCAGTCAGCGTGGAACGGTCGTCCAATGAGACGATGCGTGCTCCGGCACCCTGCGCCTCCCAGCCATCGGCATCGACCTGACGACGCACGAGTGCCCGCACTTCCGCATCCTCGGACAACAGTTGCCTTGCTACAGCCGATCCGACTCTGCCTGTTGCCCCGGCAACGACGTACATAGCGTTTCCTTTCGGTCGTATAGCGCTCTTACCAGTCCGACCGTACGATGTTGACGACGGTGGATCTATGCCTGAACATTCGAGTTTCTTGCTCATTCATCTGCTTTGGTCGGAACTATCGTGATCATCCATGGAAGGCTGTGCGCATGGAAGATGCTGTTGTCCCCGGCAGTACCGATCGGCTGGCCCGAGTGCTGCACACGCTGCGAATGCGCAGCACGTTCTACTGCCATGCCCAGCTCACTGAGCCCTGGGCGCTCGAGATGCCGGCCATCGTCGACTCGATCAGCTTTCATGTCGTCACCGCCGGCACCTGTTGGCTCCGCCTGCCGGGCGGCGAGTCCCGCGAACTACGAGCAGGAGACCTGGTGTTGGTGCCTCACGGGCTCGGACATTTCTTGGCCAGTGCGCCAGACGCGCCACCCGGCCCCCGCGTCGATCTGCTGCCGCAGCAGTACCTCACCGACCGCTACTCACTCCTGCAGTACGGAGGTGATGGTCGGCGCGGTCAACTGATCTGCGGCATCGTCTCGTTCGACGACGCGGCAGCACGGGAGCTCATGCGTGCGCTGCCGCAACTATTGTTCGTCGGTGGCGATACCGCCTCCGCCGCGGAACCGATCCGTGACACCCTGCGCTTCATGGCCGGCGAACTCGCACGCACGCAGCCCGGCGGCGAGGCCGTGGCCACCAGGCTCGCCGACATCCTCGTCATCCAAGCGATCCGCACCTGGCTCGCCGCCGATCCCGACACCGGGACCGGATGGTTGCTCGCCATGCAGGACGAACGAATCGGCAGAGCGCTCGAAGCAATCCACGCCGACCCCGGTCGCGAATGGACACTCGAACGACTCGCACACCTCGCAACGATGTCGCGCTCATCATTCAGCACCCGCTTCACCGAGCTCGTTGGAGAAGCACCGATCGCATACCTCACCCGCTGGAGAATGAACATCGCCCACAACCGGCTCCGTGAAGAGAACACCACCGCGGCCCGACTCGCCACCGAACTCGGCTACCGCTCCGAAGCAGCATTCAACCGTGCCTTCACACGCATCATCGGACGGACACCGGGGGCAGTGCGCCGCGAACAAAGCGCGATCTCTGGGGGTGTGATCACGCCGGTGCGATCCTCATTGTCGCTGCTCAGACCGTGATCCTGCTGACGGTACGGATGTTGCGATTCGTAGTCGTACGCTTCCAGGCGGTGCGGCCAAGTTCCTTGCCGAACGGAGAACTGGTCGTGTCGGTCACGGGCACGTTCCAGTAGATCACGCCCGGTCCGGGCAGTACGCAATCCTCCCCGTGCGGAAGATCATGGTACTTCTGCATCAGTGCATCCCTCGTCGCTCCGTCCGCGCCGAAAATCACATAGGAATTATGGGTCGTGTCGGCAGGGTCGAAGGGCAGTTCATCACGGGCTCGGCGGAGCTCATCGAGGGTGACGAGCACGCTCCAGGCCTCGTAGCCGAATCGCGCCGTAAGTGCCCGCTCGATCGTTGCTTTGAGTTCCGCGCGATCTGCGGCGTCCGAAGTGAAGCGCGCGTTACCACTGGCGAGATATGTGCGCACATCTTCGAAGCCGAGCCCAACGAAGAGTCCTTTGAGATCCGCCGAACGGATCGTGATGCCCTCGACGTTCACCCCGCGCAGCAGAGCTGCATGCTCCATGTGCGTGACCTCTTTTCTTCAATCACCCTTTCATCCACGATCCAGGCGGCGGATCGGGTCGACCGATCCGCCGCTGGGCGTCGGTTACTGCGTCTCGCCGGTTTCCTGGCCCGCCGCCCAGGCGGCGACTCGTTCCATGCTTTCGGCTTCGGAGAGATCTTCGACACGGGACATGACCGACCAGCGCACTCCGAATGGATCATGAATGGAGGTGAAGCGGTCGCCAGAGACGAACGTGCTCGTCGCTTCACGAATAGTGGCTCCGGCATGTTCGGCTCGTTCTACTGTCGCGTCGATGTCCGCGCAGTACAGGCCCATCGAATAGCACACGTTGTCTCCCGACGGAGCTGGCACGAGCCCGTAATCAGGGCTGGGCTCGCCGAGCTGCAGTTTGCCGTTACCGAAGTCCAGCTCGGCATGGACCACGATACCGTTGATCTCGGTGGCGTCGACGAGGCGAGCGCCGAATACTGAGCGGTAGAATTCGACAGCATCGGTGGTACCGGTGACCGCGAGGAACGGGGTCAGGCTGGTCGACCCGTGCGGGATGCCATCGGTAGTGTGGTTGCCAGAAACGCCAGGTTGGTGCAAGTTGTTTTCGGTCATGCTTCGAGCGTATTCGCGCGACGGCCACGGTGGCTTGAAGATTCACGACGAGGTGGGAACGGAGGTGCCATGACTGAGCTCACTGACGGACGAGGCATCCTGTACCCGACCAAACTCCCGTCCTTCCACAGAGAACGAGCAGAGGAAGGCATCGACGCATGGATCCGCTGGTTCTGGGTGCCGCGCTGGGAGCTTCCTCCAGGGCGAACATCTCGGCAGAGAGTGCTTCCGTTTCCGGCGTCGAACCTGGTCGTTCAAAGCGACGGAGTGAAGCTCCATGGCCCCACCACCGGCACGTCGCACCAGGATCTCCGCGGCCGCGGGTGGGCGGTCGGTGCGTCGCTCCGTCCAGCCGGAATCGCATCACTGCATGCAGATCCACACGGTATCAAAAACTCCGAGATTGCCTTTGACGCTCCCGAGCTGCATACGACCGTGACTGCTGCCATGGGAAAAGGGAAAGACACAAACGGTTTGGAGCACGCCATCGTTGCATTCACAGAGTGGGCTGCAGAGCGCTTCCAGGCTGCGGACGCGAATGCCATGCTGGCCAATGAGATGGAGAACCTCATCTCCTCAGACCGGACCATCGTTCGTGTCGATCAGGTCGCAACGCACCTGGGAATATCGATCCGCGCAGTGCAGCGTCTCGCGCGACGCTATGTGGGTCTCCCACCGCTCGCGATTATTCGCCGGTACCGCCTCCAAGAGGCCGCTCTGCGCTTGCGGCAAGACCCCTCACTTAACATTGCACATGTCTCGGCAGAACTCGGGTACGCGGATCATGCCCACCTCGCCGCAGACTTCCGTAAGGTCCTCGGCCTCGCACCGAGTGCGTACAGAAGTGACAGTCGCGATATCTAAGACCAGGCGGCCACTGACGTTCGCAATGTGCGCGACATGCTCATCGCGATGCGTCCTTGGAGCTGCGGCTCAATGATCCGAGCATGCCGAAGCATCGCGGATCCCATTTCCTTTCGGATCCGGAAGTGCGGCCGCACATATCTCAATCGGGTCGGTGCGTGTCCGCAACTGGCAAGCGAACAGCGAACCCTGCAGCCTTGTACGTGGATACCGCGGCCACATTGGAGTTCTCCGCGCAAACGATGGCGCTGGAGGCCACCATCTCACGCAGGTTGTTGGCGGCGGCGATAGTGATTGCCCTGCCATGAACTCGTTGTGGTCATCGAATGCTGCCAGACTGCGTGCTGACGTGTAGAAGGGACTTGCCGCCATGTTCATCCAGGCGTTCAGTCGCCGACGGCGATCTTCCTCGGTGAACGGCGTGTCGGTGCCGCTCGAACTCTGGTCGGTTTTGCTGGTCGAAAAGTGAACGGTTGTGGGCAGTTTAGCCCTGGTTGTTGTCGGTTGTTGTTCTGATGCTGGGCAGGCTGTCGATGCCTCGGTTGCGGAGTCGGTAGCTGGCTCCTTTGAGGGTGAGGACGTCGGCGTGGTGGACGATGCGGTCGATCATCGCTGCAGCCACGACTTGGTCGCCGAAGACGCCTCCCCAGCCGGAGAATGGCAGGTTGGAGGTGAGGATCAGGCTGGCGTGTTCGTACCGGCTGGACACGAGTTGGAAGAACAGGTTCGCGGCGTCCTGCTCGAAGGGGAGGTAGCCGACCTCGTCGACGATGATCAGTCCGTAGCGGCGCAGCCGGGTGAGCTCAGCGGGTAGTTTCCCGGCGTGGTGGGCGTCGGTGAGCCGGGTGACCCAGTCGGTCGCGGTCGCGAACAGGACGCGGTGGCCGTAGTGGGCGGCCTTGATGCCCAGGCCGATCGCGAGGTGGGTCTTGCCGGTGCCGGGCGGGCCGAGCAGGACGACGTTGCGGGCCTCGGTCAGGAACCCACCTCCGCCGAGCGCAGCAACCTGCTGGCGTATCGCGGGTTGGGCGTCGAAGTCGAAGTCGTCGAGGGTCTTGCGGGCGCCGAACCCGGCCGCCCGGATGCGCATGTCGGCGCCGGAGGCGTTACGTGCTGATACTTCGCGTTCCAGCACGGCGGCCAGGTAGTCCTCGAACGTCCAGCCGGCATCCCTGGCCTGGTCGGCCAGCCGGGTCGCGGATTCCAGGATCCGGGGTGCTTTGAGGGCGCCGGCCAGCCAGGTCAGCTGCTTGGTGGTGTCGCCGGTTTTGGTGGTCATCGTGGGCCTGCCTGGGTGTCGATCCCGAACGCCTTGTCGTAGTCGGCCAGGTCACGAACCAACTCATCAACGGTGGGTCGCGGACGGGGTTGTTGGAACTCGCGTCGCAGCCGGGCGGCGGTCTCGACGTGAGCGGTGTCGGTGACGGTCAGACCCCGGGCCCACAGGCGAGGATGCTCGGCGACGAGCCTGTCGTCCAGCTTCACCTGGACCCGGTCGAGGTCGGCGCGGGCCGCGACCATGCGGCCGATCGCGGTCGGATCGACGGAGTAGTCGTTTGACGCGATCCGCACGTAGTAGTCGCGGCCCAGCCGGACCTGGCTGCGCCACCCGACCACAGGTGGCACCGGCGGCAGGGCGAGCATTGCGGCCTTGTCGGTCTCGAGCCGGTCGTGCGGCCGGGCCCGGATCGTGCGTACCATCCGGGTGTTCGCGGTGGCCAGCCAATCGGTGAACTGGGCGTTGAAGTCGGCCGGGGACAGGAACGTCCGCCCGGGCATGAACGAGGTCTCGAACCAGCCGTTACGCCGTTCCACGACTCCCTTTGATTCGGGATCCCGGGGCGGTAGCAGCACCAGCCGAGTGGCCAAAGTGCCCATGAACGCCGGCACCCCTTCGGAGCGGTGCCGGCCACGGCCGATGCCGCGCTCGTTGTCCCAGATCAGGCGCCGGGGTACCCGGCCGAGCTGCTGGAGCAGAAGCCAGGTGCCCAGCAGCAGGTCCTCGGTGGTCTTGGTCGGGATCATCCGGCCCAACACGAACCGGGAGTACGCCAAGGTGATCACCAGCACCGGCAATAAGCTGGCCATGCCGTTCTCCAGCGGGATCTTCCGCGGCGGAAACCACAAATCACATTGAGCCGCGTCCCCGGCCTCCCACACGATCCGGTCGGCCGGGTCCCGCGGCTGGTACTCCGGCCGGATCCGGGACACGTTATCCCGGAACCACGACGACGACCCCGTCCAGCCCACCCGCTCCGCGAGCACCGTCGCCGGCATATCAGGCGTGTCGCTCAACAAGCCGCGCACCCTCGCCTCGACCGCCGAGAACGACGTCACCGCTGATCGACGCTCGTACTTCGGCGGCCCGTCCGACTTCACCGCCTTGATCACCGTCGTCCGCGAGATACCCAACCGCCTCGCGATCGCCGCATGCGGAACCTCCTCCGCGGCCAGCCTCCTGATCAATGCCCAATCCTCCATAGTGATCACCCTTCCGATGATGTCGGGTGTCCACTTTTCACCGGCGAAACTGTTCAGTTTTCAAGCGGCGTCGACACGGCGTACCGCGAAAAGCGGACCAATGTACTGACACCCAGTCTTCGGCTCTGTCCGGGCCGATGGGTTCGACCCGAACTTCTGGTTCTGGAACAGGTCCAGACAGGTCTATGAATAACGGGATCCATGGCTCATCAAGTTGCCACCCGTGCTCTGACAGTGCTTCTAAGAACGAGTGGGTTCCCCGTGTCTCGATCGTAGCGGCACCGACCGGCAATACGCCCTGCCGCGGATCCTCGACGTCGCTCACTGGTTGATGGGCAAACTGGTCATTGTCGTGCAGTTCGGGGTGAACTCCCAGGCGGAGAAGTCGTGGTCCATCCAGAAGTCCCACAGCCAGAATTTCTTCTCCTGCTGACCAGGTCCGGAGCGCTCTCGCAGTTTGCATTCATGCCGTTGGTGGAATACCAACCCAGGTCGCCAGGGTGCAGTTGTATCGCGCCGTCGTCATGCTGCCAGCCCGCCAGCATCCATGCCACGACACTGAGTTCCGAGACATCAGGCGTACGTATGTCGATAGTCATGTGTTATCTTCTCGCTCATTCACGTTCTCTTTGTAAAGAGTGCGCTGTCACCGTGGCACCACTTCGCCTGAGCCCGAAATGTCCTGCATAATCTCGGGGCTGCCTGCGTAGCGGATTTCACCGCTCCCATCGATTGTGGCATCGAGCGCCCCGCTGACGAAGACATCTGCCGTACCGGACCCGCCGATCACGACGCGGGCATTCGTACTTTCGAGATCATGCGCGTAATAGCCACCGGATCCGCGGACTTCGACTTCGTGTTCGTCTGTCCTTCCGTTGACAGTAATCTCGCCTGCTCCATCGATCTTCGTGGCCAGCTTCTGGGCATCGATGTCTTGGGCGGCGATCGATCCTGATCCATTGACGGTCATCGAGGCGCTGTCGGCTGCAATTCCGTTGGCGTGAACACTGCCTGAGCCCTCCACCAGGATGATCGGCTCGGCTGCACCGGTGAAGTCGACCGTCGCCTCTCCGGAACCGAGCACGCTGATTGCGTCGACCGTGGGCACGGTGAGTTCGTATCGGATGTCCCCGCCCCAGGCGAGCGGTTCGCCATCGATGCCCAGGTGCAGGACTTCATCCTTGACTTCTGAGGTGAGGCGGTCAATCACGTTCTCACCAGCCGTCACGGTGAGCGCGGTATGGCCGCCCCTCGTCACGTTCAACTCTCCCGAAGTATCGAGCTCTACGGCGCTGACCATCTCGATCTCCCGCTCCTGTGTGGTTGACGGGCCGGTGTAGGCCTGACTGCACCCTGTGAGCGCAGCGAGGCAGATTGCGACGGATGCTGCTGAAGCGATGAAACGTTGATGCATGAGACACGACGCTATTTCGTTGCCGCTCCCACCGACAGACTCTGCGGAGTGAGATTCAGGGAGTGGGAATCACCCTCCAGGGTGAGATCATGTTGCCACACTTCATGTTGCCGAACCGCAGGTTGATGACGTTCGCCGGCCTATGCGGTCACCCCAGGAGCGTCTCGATCAGTTGTTTTGCGTGACTTCGGTGGAGTCGACGTCGACCCGGTGGCCGTGCGCGTCGGTCGGGCGCAGTTGTGCGAGTGGGTGGCCACTCTCGTCCACGAGAGTGGAGTGCGCTTCGTCGTCGGCGAAGGCGTGTCGCTCACCCCACTGACGCAAGGCCACGATGACCGTGAAGAGGTCGCGGCCCGAGTCGGTGAGGACGTAGACCTGGCGGCGTCCAGATATTGCCGTCTCTCGCTTGAGGATGGCATGATCGACGAGGCGACGAAGCCGGTCGGTGAGGATGTTGCGCGCGACCCCGGTGCGTTGCTGGAAGTCAGTGAACGACCGAGCATTGTCCATCGCGTCGCGAATGATCAGCAGGCTCCACCGGTCTCCGACAAGGTCGAGCGTCCGCGCGACCGGGCACGCCGGGTCGGTCCAGGTCACGTCGTCAACATGCACGACTGAGTTCATCACGCCTCCCGATGAGTTGCAGATTGAAACCATTCTGCCATACTTTCTGCCATACTTAAATCAGTTGCATATTGCTACTGATTGGGGGTGGTGTGAGACTTACGCATGGTCGAAGGACGCTGCTCGCGATGGTCTGCTCAGTCGCTGTCGCGACGATCTACGTCGCCCAGCCAGTACTCGCGCGGATCGGGCGAGAGTTAGGAGTGCCAGAGTCTGACCTGGGGTGGATCGTGACAGCTGGGCAGATCGGCTACATGGTCGGCTTGGTTGTCCTGGTCCCGTTGGGAGACGTGCTGGACCGGCGCAAGCTCATCGGGGGCCAACTCCTCCTCGCCGCGGTCGGCATGCTGGTGGCCGCGGTCGCCCCTGGTCTGTGGCTGTTGCTCATCGGTCTCGCCGCGACAGGTCTGTTCGCCGTCGTCGTGCAGACCACCGTCGCATTCGCCGCTGATCTGTCCACGCCTACCGAGCGTGGCCGCACGCTCGGAATCGTCACTTCCGGTGTCATCATCGGAATCCTTGGGGCGCGCGTCCTGGCGGGGGCTCTCGCCGGCCTGTGGGGGTGGCGAAGTATCTACCTCACGCTCATGCTGCTTCTCGTCGCGCTCTCGATCGCGGTGCTGAATCAGCTGCCGGCAGACCGCCGATCGAATCGCAGGACCTACGGCGACGCGCTGACCTCCCTCGGACACCTCTTCCGTGAACCGCTGTACATCTCGCGCGGACTGATCGCGTTCTTCCTCTTCGCTTCCTTCGGCACGCTCTGGAGCGGACTCGCGCTACCACTTGCTGCCGAGCCGTGGCAGCTGAGCACCGCCCAGATCGGCTTGTTCGGAATCGCCGGGCTCGCGGGCGCACTGGGAGCTGCACGGGCAGGTCGATGGGCCGATATCGGCCGAGCCAACCCCGTGACCGGTACCGCACTGGCACTGCTGGCCCTCTCCTGGATCGCATCGGGGCAGGCCACCTGGTCGCTCTGGCTCGTCGTCGTCGGGGTCATCGTCCTGGACTTCGCGGTCCAGGTCGCGCACGTCAGCAACCAGACTCTTCTCACCAACGCCTACTCTGGTCAGACCAGCAGCACCATCGGCGGTTATATGATCTTCTACTCGCTCGGCTCCGCCCTCGGAGCGACGGCCACAGCCATGATCTACTCCACGTCAGGATGGACCGGATGCGCCATTCTCGGGGCAAGCTTCGCCGTCTGCGGACTACTCACCTGGACGCTGAGCCGGCGCACGGTCACGAGAACGCGACACGACGACGGCTACGGATCAGACCATACCGACGAGACGCCGAAGGCAGGCTGAAGAAGAATTACCCGTACGAGTCGCTGACGAACGAGGGGCGCCGACGATTGATCGAACGCTGTAAGACCAAACCCATCGCCCAAAAGTCGGTTACGGGTCATCGAAAGCGGCTCTTGAAGCACTGACCAGAGGTGTGGCCATTGATCTCGGCCCCCAAGGACTCCGCGTCAATGCGGTCGCCCCTGGTCCGGTACAGACAGGGTGGATGAGTGAGAACCTCGTCCGTGAAGCCGTGACAGCGATCCCGCTGGGGCGCGCCGGCACGCCGGAGGACATCGCCGATGCATGTGTCTTCCTGGCCTCACACCAGGCGCGGTGGATCACTGGCCAAGTACTCCAGGTCGCGGGCGGACACGCACTCTAACTACTGCTGAGCGCTTCACACTTCGAGTTCTGAACGGTATTACAACTTCCGCTCACCTGAGAAATAATCAAGACTTGTGGATCTGGGGGGAGGGTGTGCCTTCCCGCATAATGATCACTGTCAGTTCCAGTTCTTGATCAAGTCAGCGTTGCCGCGCTGGCGGGAAGGCACTCCTGTGCTTAACGTAGTTGATATCAATGTTGGTTCCAACCCCGATGGTGATGGCCGGTCGTTGTTGGATCAGATCGTGCGGGATGGGGCGCGGCAGATGCTGGCGGCGGCGTAGCAGGCCGAAGTCGCCGCCTATATCGACCAGCACGCCGATCAAACAGATGGGGATGGGCACCGGCTGGTGGTGCGTAACGGCTCCCACCAGCCACGCCAGGTGGTGACTGCTGCCGGCGCGATCGAGGTGAGAGCGCCCCGGGTCAACGACAAACGCACGGATGCGGTGACCGGGGAGCGCCGCCGGTTTTCGTCGAAGATTCTGCCGGCTTGGGCCCGTAAGAGCGGCGATATCACCACGGTGCTGCCCTTGCTGTATTTGCACGGCCTGTCGACCAATGATTTCGGGCCGGCCCTGGAACAGTTCTGGGGCACCAGTGAGGGTCTGTCCCCGGCGGTCATCACCCGGTTGACGAAGCAATGGCAGACCGAGGCCCAGGCTTTTTCTGAGCGTGATCTTTCCGACAGCGATTACGTGTACATGTGGGTCGATGGCATCCATCTCAAAGTACGTCTTGCCCAGGAGAAACTCTGCCTGCTCGTGATGATCGGAGTCCGCACCGATGGCCGCAAGGAGCTGATCGCCCTGGCGGACGGGTATCGGGAATCGGCCGAGTCGTGGGCCGATCTGCTGCGCTCCTGCAAACGGCGCGGCATGCAAGCCCCGGTACTCGCGGCAGGGGATGGAGCGCTCGGCTTCTGGAAAGCCGTCCGGGATGTGTTCCCGGCCACCCGGGAGCAGCGTTGCTGGTTCCACAAACAGGCCAACGTTCTCGCCTGTCTCCCGAAATCGGCGCAGCCGAACGCGGTCAAAGCGATGCAAGAAATCTACAACGCCGAGGACGAAGCCCACGCCCGCAAGGCTGCGAAAGCGTTCCAGCACGTGTATGGGGCGAAGTATCCGAAAGCAGCAGCCAAGATCACCGACGAGCTGGACGTGCTGCTCGAGTTCTACCACTACCCGGCCGAGCATTGGGTGCACCTGCGCACCACGAACCCGATCGAGTCCACGTTCGCGACCGTCCGGCTACGCCAGAAAACCACGAAAGGCCCCGGCTCCCGGTCGGCTGGTATCGCGATGGCGTTCAAACTCGTCCAAACCGCCGAAACCCGGTGGCGGGCAGTCAACGCACCCCACCTGGTGCCACTCGTGAGAGCCGGAGCCACCTTCACCAACGGCATCCTCGACCAACCCGACACAGACAACCAAAACCAGGCCGCCTAAAAGGTGCCGTCCACAGGATTTGACAATAACTCCGCTCACCTGACACCCGCTTGAACGGCTCGCAGCGCTCGGGCTGCAAGGTCGGTTAGGGCGTCCCGGAGTTCTTCACTCTCAAGCACTTCGAATTCGAGGCCCGATAGTCCGACGTACAGTGCAAACTCCTCGGGGGTATTCGAACCAGCCGTCAGGATGCTTGTGCCATCGCCAGCATCGACGACCTGTGCGATCGTCTGATCGAAGTGACCGGCGACGATATCCGCCGGAGCGTGAAAGCGCACGCGGGCGCGAAAGCGATACGGCGCGGTCGTGATGCTGTGTACCGTGAACTTGCGCACCTCCTCTTCCGGGATTTCTCGTCGCGCGAATTTCTCGGGGAGGATCACGGGCCGCCGAATTCGGTCGATTCGCAGTGTGCGCCATGCGGCATGCTCAGGGTTCCACGCGACGAGGTACCAGCGTTCGGCGGTGTGCACGATCCGATGCGGTTCCACGACCCGCCGCACTTCCTCACCATCGTGCCGCACATAGTGAATTCGCATCCGTGACCGCGCAGAGATGGCGTTGGTAATGGTTGTCACAACTGTAATGTCGACGTCGTCGCGCCGGGTCGTTAGTGGAATCATTGCCTGCTCGACGTCGGTGATCTGGTGTCGTGTTGACGGGGCGAGGGACCGTTCCAACTTCGCCAGCGCTCGTGCTGCGGGCTCTTCGATTCCGGTGACAGCGCCACTGGCGGCGGCGCGCAGACCCACGGCGATGGCTACGCACTCGTCGACGGTCAGAGATAGAGGCGGGACGGCCGCCCCTGCGCCCATCCGGTAGCCGCCTCCGCGCCCCCGAGTTGCCCCGATGCCATATCCGCGCTCTCGGAGATCGTCGATGTCTCGTCGCAGTGTGCGGTCGCTCACTTCCAGCCGCTCCCGCAGTTCTGCCCCAGACCAGTCGCGACGCGACTGGAGGAGGGCGAGGAGTTCAAGAGTGCGTCCTGTGGTCCGTGTCATGCCAGCATCCTCTTTTACTATCCGGTCATATTATGGCCGCATATGGCGTCAGAGTGAAGATATGACAAACACAGAAGTAGATCCCAGAGTCCACCCCTTCCACATCGAGTTCGGTGACGAGCAGGTGGAAGACTTCCGTCGCCGAGTCCGAGGCACACGACATGCCGCGCCCCTCCCGGTCGATGACTGGACGACCGGTATCCCGTCCAACGAACTCGCCGAACTCCTGGCGCGCTGGGCCGAGCACGACTGGCAAGCCACTGAGGATCGCCTCAACGCTCTGCCGCATATCCTCACGAATATCGATGGTCAGAACATCCACGCCGTGCACGTACGCTCACCGCATCCCGATGCGGTGCCGCTGCTCTTGATGCACGGGTGGCCCGGCTCGTTCCTCGAGTTTGAGTCGCTGATCGGTCCGCTCACGGATCCGCCAGCCTATGGCGGAGATGCGTCCGACGCTTTCGACGTTGTGATTCCGTCGCATCCGGGATTCGGTTTCTCGATGCCGCTGGTGGGCACTGACTGGCAACGAGGCGACATCGCAGCCGTGATGCTTGAGCTGATGTCGCGCCTGGGTTACGAACGCTTCGCGGTGCAGGGCGGTGATGTCGGGGCGGGAGTCGCACCGGAGATCGGCCGACTCACACCTGAAAGAGTCATCGGTGTGCACGTGAACGGCTCACTCGGATCGTTCGTAGGCGGCGTCGATGAGGAGACGAGAGCTGCGCTCACCCCTGTCGAGCAGGACCGTCTGCGTCGTGTCGGGGAATTCATGCAGCGCGAATTCGGGTACATCGCTATCCAGTCCACGCGCCCCGGTCTCGTCGGCCAGATGCTCGCGGACAGTCCCGCAGCACAGTTCGCGTGGATCCTCGACAAACTGCAGGCCTGGACACACCCTGCGGAGCGTCCGGCCGCCGACATCCTCGGTGAGCGCTTCATATTCGAGAACGCAGGCCTCTATTGGTTCACTGCCTCCGGTGGCACGTCCGCCTACGTGGGGTACGCGCAAGACGCCGCGTGGGGTACGCAACCGGAGAGCTCCGGCGTGCCTACCGCGGTGATCGTGTTCGCGCACGATGTCGGACTGCGGTTCGCAGAGGAGAAGGCGAACCACATTGTTCGATGGACCGACGTCGAAGACCGAGGAGGACACTTCGCGGCGATGGAAGAGCCGGATCTGCTTCTTGACGACGTACGTGAATTCCTGCGTCCATTGCGCTAAAGACGACACTTCCCAGCTCGGGCGCGCCCGGTTGATCTAACCGTGGCCCGCCCGACGCGTGGGCGCGCGAAGATCACCCTGGCGGTTGAGAAACGCTCAGCCGTCGGGGTGATCAGTTCAAGTCTCTCCGGCGTCAGAGTTAGATACATGGTGAAGCGTAGACTTTCCGTCGCCGATCACACCTCGCAGCAGTGGCGTATTCATGAGCTCGCTCCCGACTTCGAGGTAGAGGATGTGTGGCGGGTGAGAACTCCTGGAGCAGGCGCTGATGACTTCCTGACCTACTTCATCGCCGCGAACACCGCGGCAGCGGCAACCTATCCAGCGTTGGCCCGGGCGGTCTTCACCTGCTCGCTCTCGCTCGCCGCACGACACGGAAGTCTCGTTCTTGAACGCCACCGTCGCTGCTGCTTCGGTTCCTCAACGGCGTGTTACCTCCTTCCGGCGGTCGGGCGCTATCCAGCTGGGGATCAGTTGCGTATGACTGTGAGAGACCGCCAGGTGAGAACCATGATGGCGAGAGCGGTCGTTGTCAGCGCCGCGGCCACCCAAACCGGCGCAAGCAGCCCGAGCCCAGTTACCAGCCCGAACGCACCAAGTACAGGTCCCGCGGCAGCTCCGATGTTCAGTGCTGCGGTTGCGTACGAACCATTCATCGTTGGCGCACCTGACGCGGCGTACAGCACACGCGTGATCAAAGTGCTGCCGACACCGAATGAGAGGAATCCCTGAACGAACACGAGGACGACCAGCGCAACGGGATTCGACGCGAGCAAGGCCAACACGATCCAGCCCGTCAACAGCAGCGGCCCTCCGACTGCGAGCACGAGGCCGGGGCGTTGATCCGACAGTCGTCCGGCGGTCGTGACGCCAAGGAACGATCCTGTGCCGAACATCACCAGCGCAACGGACACCCAACCTTCGGCCAGACCCGCAATCTCGGTCACGACTGGGGCGAGGAAGGTGAATGCCGCAAAAGTTCCGCCGTTGGTCAACGCTCCGAGCACCATGGCCAGAATCAGCCGTGGTCGCGCCAATTCGCTGAGCTCAGCACTCAGCTTTGGTGAGGACGCACTTGTGGCGGACTGCCTGGCCTTGTTCGTGATGCCGCGGATGATTCCGAAGAACGCTGGAACACAGAGGATGGCGATCGCCCAGAACGTGGTTCGCCAGCCCAGCGCGGTGCCGAGCAGCGCGCCGGCGGGGACGCCTGCGATGGTTGCGATCGTCGTGCCGGAGAGCAGGATCGACAGTGCGCGCCCTTTCTGGTTTGGTGGAACGAGGGTCGTGGCCGTGCTCAGCGCTACGGCGAGGAATCCGGCGTTTGCAAGAGCGCTGAGCACTCTGGTGATGAGGAGGAGTGAGAAGGCGGGGGTCGCCGCTCCGATGGCGTGACTTCCCGCGAATAAGAGCAGGCAGGCGACCAGTGTGAGCCGCGGTGGCCACTGGCGAGCAAACGCCGCCATCACTGGTGCGCCGATGACCATACCGACCGCGAATGCGGAGGTCAGCAGACCCGCCGTGCCAACCGATACGTCAAGTTCGGTCGCGATCGCGGGGAGCAGTCCCGCGAGCATGAATTCTGATGTGCCCATGACGAAAACTGCCAGAGCAAGCATGTAGAGGGGAAAAGGCATCGAGTACTCCGAAGTGAGAGATCAAGAAAATGGTTCTTCTTGTCACCACGGCCAGGCCCGGGAATGCCAGACACACGCCCACGGAGATTGCGGGCGTCGAGATCAGTAATTCAAGGGGCTGGCGGTGTGACCGACAACCCCGGACCTGTCTGACTCGGGACTCGACATGTCCTGCACTCTACAGTGCCGGGCTGTGAGCGGCGCAAAAGGGCGCCTGCTCAATCGGCTTGGGGCTCTCGAGGGGTTTTCGGGCCACGATCGTGAAGGTGCAGGGGATCTTGTCTCGCCATTCCGGGTCGAATTCCCACGACCGGGGTGTCGGCCTTCTCGTCCAGCATCAGCAGCGCCGGATGCCCGTCACGGACCACGGTGCTGATCGCGTCGGGATCGGCAGCAAGGGCGTGGGTATCGTAGAGGTCCTCGTGCAGCAGTGCGCGATCCTCCCAGAGTGCACGATTGACATCGCGGGCTGTTTCCCAACCAAATCACCCACCACTTCGGCTCCAAGGACGCGCTGTATATCGACGCCGCATTCGGGCTTCTGCTGCGAGACACCGAACGCCTCAAGAAGGCAGGTCGTAGAGTGTCCACACCTGATGGTCTGCGCGAGGTGCTCGCCCGAACTGCTCTCACCATGCCATCTACGACCGTCGTGGTGAGCGCGCTCGCCCTCGCGCGCGGGAACCCCGCGGTGCAGCCGACGGTCGAGACTGGACTCAACCTCCTGTTTCGCCACTCCGAGCGGTTCCTGGAGAAAGAACTTGGCGAACACGGATGGACGACAGACCAAGGTGTCGGCCGGGCGGCGAAGACATTCTGGAGCGCGGTCTTCGGCGCCGTGCTTATCTCTCAGGCCGGCTTCCCAGGAGGGCCGTCCTCTGTCGACGTGGCGGCCACACTGTCGCTTCGCCCGGTTGATGAGAGGTAGCTTCGCCCTAACTGCATCAGTTCTCGAGCTCGAGAGAGACGAGAGCTTCGACTACACGGCGATTCTTGAATCGCCCGCATCCCGCAATCTGCTTAGGATGATGCCTCAACGAGGTCATCTGTATCCCCGTGAAGCGTACGCCTCACGGATCATCAGGAGCGCGCAGGGAACATATAGCGCTGCGGCGCAAAGCCAGAGAGTGCCGTCGGCACCCATTCGAGTGAGCGCGAAGATGCCGGTGAAGGTGACGGGGCCGATGATCGAGGTGAGGCTATTCAGGCTCGCAAGCGTCCCCTGCAGGTGCCCCTGCCGCTGGTCGGGGACGCGTCCGGAGAGCAGCGTCTGCAGTGCGGGCATGGTGATACCGCCGAGTCCGAGAGCCGCGAGGATCGGCAGCATCGCCCACGCGTTGATGATAAGGGCGAGGCCGATAAGGCCGACGGCGTCGGCGACGATGCCGACGAGGATCGCTCGGGTCTCGCCGACCCGGGACACGATGCGTCCGGTCAGTGCCGCCTGCACGAACACCTGCACCAGCCCGAAAATGGACAGTGAGACGCCAACTTCGACGGGGCTCCAGTCGAGGCGTTGCTGCGTGAAGAGCACCCAGCTGGAGCCTGGTGCTTGGCCGATGAACTGCACCATGCCGAAGACGGCGAGAAGGAGCAGCATCCCTGGCGCCGCGGTGAGCTTCGCCGTACTGGGATCTGGTGCCACCGTGCCGTCGCCACCCTGTGGCCGCGTGTCTCGCAACAGACTCAAGCTGAGTGCGAGGATGATACCGGTCAGCGCGGCGGCGACGAGGAATGGCAGATGCGGCGAGATCCCACCGAAGAAGCCACCGATGGCGGGGCCGGCGATCATGCCACCGCCGTAGCAGGCACCGAGCCACCCGTACCGCTTCGCACGCTGATCAGGCGGAGTGATGTCGGCGATCACCGTCGCAGTGACGGCGTTCGTGGCACCGGTGACCCCGGCGACCGCGCGGACGAGGTAGAAGACCCACAGTGTGCTCGTCAGTGCCAGCACGAGGTAGTCGATCGTCGCTCCCGCGAGCGAGGCGACAAGCACGCGGCGTCGTCCGAAACGGTCAGAGAGTTTGCCGAGGATTGGGGCGCAGAGGAATTGCATGACGGCGTAGAGCGCGGTCAGCAGCCCGACGTGCAGAGGGATCATGTCGTCCGGGGCGCCGATCTGGTCGAGCAGGGTGGGCAGAATCGGCATCACGAGGCCGAGCCCTGCGGCGTCGAGGGCCGCCGTGATGAGCACGGTCGTCAGGGTTCCCCGGTGGGAGAGGCGAACAATCACCTTATCTAAGATAAAGTTATCGATGATAAAGTGCAACCATGGCTCAGCACCGGACACGTCTCGACCGCGCGGCGGTACTGCGCGGGGCGCGGCAGGTACTCGACGAGACGGGGATCGACGGCTTCACGACTCGCGCGCTGGCCGCTCACCTCCAGGTACAGCAGCCCGCCCTCTACTGGCACTTCCGCACGAAGGCCGACCTCCTCGCTGCGCTGGCCAGCGATGTGCTTGACCGGGAGCACCACGCCTCTTTTCCCGAGCCCGAGGAGAAATGGGACGCATTTCTGCTTCGCAACGCGAGAAGCTTCCGGAACGCATTACACGCGGTCCGCGACGGCGCACGCCTCCACGCCGAGCATCACCGCAGACCATCCGACGACGACACTGACGAGGGAACTGATGCACCTGACCGGCAGATTGGGCTTCTCGTGTCGCAAGGATTCGATGAGCAGACAGCAGTCAGCGCCCTGATCGCGGTCAGCCGATACACCGTCGGCGTCGTGCTGGAGGAACAGGCGGCAGAGGCCGGCAGTGCGAGCGATCCGGAACGCGACCGGGAGTTCGACTTCGGCCTGACGGCACTGATCGACGGATTGGCTCGCGCCCGAGCCGTGTTTGGCGAACCGTAGCGAATCGTGACCGCGCGTGCCGTTCAGCCTCGCGCCTGCGTGAAGAGCAGAATGTGTGTCTCAAAGGCTTCTTCAGTATTGATCCCTGCCTGGGCGAGCGTTCGTATCGCCCACTCTGCGAAGACGAGCGCTGCTGGCGCTCCTATGAGGTCATGCCCGGCCAGTCAGCGCTCCAGGACCGCCGCGAGGCAGACAGATCAAACCAAAAACAAGCCCCGGCCGGGCCGCCGGTCAAGTGTTGGGTCCTACCCCGCACCGGCAACGGAAGTGTCTTGCCTCGTCGAAGCGCTTCAGCACCAGGCCCGCGGCGAGGAGCGATCCGATGATCTCTGACAGCGAGTGCCGCCACTCATAGCTGCGGATCTGGGCCGTAGTGCCTCACCGGCATACGTCGACCCGTCGTCCCAGGTCTGCGCCTGCCCATTGTGTCGTCTGTAGCTTCAGCCCGACCTCGTCTCGCCAGATAGCCGACGGACGCGGCAGCGGTTAAGACTGGCCAGGGCACGGCCGTCAGATAGCAGGCCGCGCAGAGCCATGCCCAGCCGTCATATGGTTGCCCACCGAATGGATCGACCAGGGGCCAGTTAATGATCGACGCGACGACGAGATATGCGAGGATGGCGGCTCCGACAAGTCCTGCGATGCCCCCGATGATCGGTGCGGTGCGGGCCACCCTTGGTGGGGTTCGAGGGGGGAGTACCCGCTGGATATTGAGGGAGAGGAGCAGGCAGCAGCCAGCTGCGGCGAGCTGGAGGGCCGAGAGGCCGAGCGCGTACCAGGTGCCGCTTCCGGGGAAGTCCTGGAACGCTCTCCACGCTTCTGGTGTTCCGAGCGGCACCCCGATGGCTGGGAGGATCCTCCAGAGAGCTGTGGGCAGGGCGACGAAGAACGACGCCCAGGCGCACACGATGATCCATTGGGGCATCCGCGCCGTGACTCGGGTTCGGGTAGGGGTCATCATCTTGCGTACGCCTTTCGTTCAGCTGCGGCAGGCCGCTTCGGCGCGTTCTGCCGGTTCCCCGGTGAGAGCCGTCCGGCTGTCGCGAGGACTGTGGTTCCCCAGATCAGCCAGCCGCCGTACACGAGCAGTCCAGTGGCCGCACCGGCCGGATCCTGCGCGACGGCCCAGAGACCCGAAGCACCGAGGGCAACGAGGAGGAAGCCGCCGACGAGTGCAACGGGGCGTACCCAGGCGGGGGCCGGGCGGCTCCACCACCGCATCGCAATGACCAGAGCAGGCGTCGCAGCAAGGGAGACCACGACGGTTGCGAAGAATGTCGCATCAATGATACCGAGGGTCTCCGGAGGCGCCGCAACAGCGATCCCGATCGCCCAGATTACCTTCAGCACCGGGTAGATCAGCGATGCCGCGATCCCCACGATCGGCACCCACATGGGCACCGGTACGCGCGCTTCGCGCTCGGGTGCGAGCGGGTTGGGGACGAACCACAGGCTGAACAGTGCGATCGCGGCACCGACGGAGACACACGTAGAGATCGGATCGACAGGGAATGGGATGACGCCCACGAGCCTGAGCAGGTGCAGTACCAGTAGTGTGCATGCGGTCGGCAGCAGGAGCACCGTCGCGAGTAGCAGCCCGGTGTACCGCTGGCCGGTCGTCCGAGCAAGCAGGCGGAACACGACGGCGACGACGATTCCGGCGAGCACGAACCAGCTCGGCGAGTTATCTGCGACATAGCTAGCAGCGGAGTGCAGGAGGGCGATGACGCCGGAGGCGGCGCCGATGCCGAGCGACACCCAACTCGCAACGGACGAAGCGCGGCGTTCACGATTCATTCTTTGAGTCATTTCTCTTCCCAGTGTTCTTCTTTTCAGTGTTGTGTCGAGTACGGCCTGCTGGCGGCCGTAGGCATGCATTGCGCTTCGGTACTGCGGTGCAGCGCGTAGCCCCACGTCGCGAGAGCAAGGAGCGGCCCCCACAACCAGAACGGGAAGACTACGGCGGTGACCAGGACGGGGAATCCGATTCCATCGGTGCCTGCGAGCAGCAGTGAGTCGAGACCCGCTGTGGTGAACAGGATGGCGACGATCGAGGAGGGGACCACGGCTAGTGGGGTCGGGACCGGTCTGCCGCCCACTCGTCCGAACCAGGTCGGGAATCGACTGCCCCAAGGCAAGATGAGTCCAAGCGTCAGGATCCCTCCAGTGAGCATCCCCGAGCCGAGGATGAGGCCGGTCGCCATCGTCAACGTGTCGTCGGCGTAGTCGCCGGGGTCTCCGGCGAGCGGCCACGGGGTCAGCCAGCTCAATCGCGCAATGACGTACGGCAACGCGCAGCACGCGGCGGCGATCGTGATCGCGACCCGGTGTTTGAGGACGAAGCGTCCGGGCATTCCGGGAGTGCGTTGCAGGAGCATGGCACCAGTGAGCACCCACACCCCGGAGAACAGGAGCAGCAACAGCGGTGAGGCGGAACGTGCCGGGTCTGTGACCAGGTAGTCGCCGAACTGGCGGTACAGGACGGACAATGGTGTCGGTCCGACGACGAGGAACACCGCTGCGGCTGCACCCGCGATGGCGACGATGATCCGCGCCACCGGTGCTCTGACCACGAAGACGAGAAGTGCGATGATGCCGAACGGCAGGGCGTGCGAGAGCGTGTAGCCGGAGATCGCGAGCCCGTTCAGGCCGACCAGGCCGACCGCTGCGAGTACACCGGATACCACCGCGACCGTGCCGATGAGCGTGTTATGTTCTCTGCGGCCGAACAGCGCGATAAGTCCGACGACCGACGCCGCGGCGCTGACCGCAGCTTGCAGTAAAGCGGCGGCCGGTTGGCCCATTGTGGCGGCCCCGAACAGATGGTGGATCGGTGCGGGGTTCGGTCCAGCAGCGTACGGGCTGAGCTGCGGGGCGGCCAGCCAGACCAGGCTCGCAGAGAGCACAATGACCGCGAGCGCGGTGCCGATCCAGTTCAGCGCTCGGAGGCTCCGCTCCTGTGGTGGAAAGTGGGTTGTGGTGGTCATACCGTCCAGTCTTCCGGGAGGGACGGCGGAGATCATCGCTCTGCTGGGCGAAGGCGGCTCACCCGAGCGGGTGATCTTCGTCTCTGAGTTTTTCCCCGGGTTGCACGAGGCCATGCTCGTACGCCCAGATCACGACTTGGATCCGGTCGGAGAGGCAGAGCCCCGCGAGCACTGCCTTCACGTGCGTCTTCACTGTGTTGTCGCTGAGGAACAGCTTCGCGGCGATCTCACTGTTGGAGGCGCCGCGGGCGAGCAGAGCGAACACCTCCTGCTCGCGCGGGGTGAGCGGGTCGAGGAGGCCGTCGGTCGGCAGTACCTGGCGGCGCACGTGTGTGAGCAGCGCTGCGGCGGCACGTGGGGCGACGGCCGCATCTCCGGCGGCGACCCGGTGCACGGCATCGCACAGCTCTGCCGGCCGGGTGTCTTTGGTGAGGAAACCGCTGGCCCCGGCACGGATCGCGGCGAACACGTACTCGTCGATATCGAAGGTGGTGAGAATCAGCACCCGTGTGTGCGGACTGATTCGGAGAACCTCCGCGGTGGCGGCGATGCCGTCCATCCCCGGCATCCGGATATCCATGAGCACGACATCGACACGGTGCGTGCGGATAAACCCGATTGCGGCCGCACCATCGTCGACACCGCCGACCACAGTGATGTGTGGGTCCGCTCCGAGCACCGTGGCCAGTGCTTCCCGGAGCAGAACTTGATCATCGGCGAGGAGCACCGTACTGGGTGTGGTCATGAGGTCACCTCCGTCGGGAGTACAGCTCGCACGCACCAGCCGTTGCTAGTGCTGACATCGAGGGTGCCTCCAGCACGCTCGACTCGCTCGGCCAATCCGATCAGACCGGTTCCTTCGGCGTCGGACGGTTCTTTCACTCCGCTGCCGCCATCGTCGCGCACAGTGATCACGACCGCGGTGTCACTCCAGTCGACGGTGACCTGGATACCTACCGGCGGTTTCACATGGCGGATCGAGTTCGTGACTCCTTCTTGGACGACGCGGAATGCAGCCAGGTCCGCGTCAAGAGCAAGACACTCCGGCATACCCTGGGCGGTGAGTGTGATCGTGTGCTCTGTGCTGCGCGCGTTCTCGACAAGGGTGCCAACGGCAGCGATCCCGGATGTTGGGGTGAGCGGTGCAGCGTCCGATTCGTCGAGGGTACGGATCATGCTGCGCAGGCCGCGCATGGCTTCGCGACCGGTCTCGGCAACCTTTTCCAGCGCAGCGTCGCCCGTAGGTGTGATGCCCGAACCGTCAGCCCCGATCACGATCCGTGCGGCTTCCGCCTGCGCGATCATCACGGTCAGGGCGTGCGAGACAACATCGTGCAGGTCGCGACTGATCATCGTCCGCTCTTCGGCCACGGCGCGCCGCATCGATTCCTCCACTCGGCTGGCCTCAGCACGGCGGTACCGTCGCGTGAGCACGCCGAGCGCCCAGGCTGCGACCACCCCGGCGACCAACGTAGCGCCCTCGAACAGCAGCCACATAGGATCCTGCTCGCCAGTCTGGCCGGCACTGGCCACAGCGATGACCCCGGCTCCGACAAGCCCGACTACCAGTGCAAGGATCGAGATCCGGCGACCCTCTCCCGATGCGAGTTTCCACACCAGGAGCAGGTACACGATGCTGGAGGGCAGCATCGCCGCGCTTCCTATCCCCGGGATCACCGTGAACGCGAGGACGAGCATCAGCACCGATCCCGCGGCGAAGGCGACCGTAGGGCGCCAGGCGCAGAGGAGCCCGGTCGCGTGCAGTGCGACGCACACACCGATCAGCCACGCGGCTTCGCCAGAGGGGATCGATGCGGACGGCGCCTGGACGAGCCCGACTACTGATAGTGGCAGTGCGAGGATCGTCATGATCGCGGCAGCGACGACCTCCCCCGATACGGCCCGCGGGGGCCGCCGAGTCGAAGACGCGTCACTGAACCTCACGATTCCAGTATCCGGGAGATCCGTTCTCGCTGCATCACCCGGACGGGTGACGCGACGCACCGATGCAGGCTGCTAGATTACGTGTCATGCGCTATCAGCAGCGATTTCTCAACCCCCGGCCGGAGAACGGCCGCGGGGTTCTCGACGTGCGTCAGTAGCTCACCGGGACTCCGCAGGCGCGGCCGGGGAAGTTTCGTTCTTCTCGCTCGCCCGCAAACTTTCTGGAGACTCTCTCATGCCTCATGCCGACTACCTGACCCCCGATGAACTGCACCGCTCACTGACACTTCGTGACCTGACCGATCCCGACCAAGGAGAGCACGCGATCCAGCTGCTTCTGGACGCTGTCGTCTCCCGGCTTACACGCAAGTGGGGCAGCACCGTCCGCATAGTGCGCAGCTCGCCCATCGTGTCGATCACGGCGAACTACGATCGCCTCGGCTACGACCCCGGGGACGTAACACGCGATCGCCGCTATACGCGATACCTCAGCCCGACGACGATGCTGCGAAGTCACATGAGTGCGGAACTGCCGGCCGCTCTGGATGCATATGCGGCAAGCCATGACGTCGATGAGTTGATCGTCGCGCCGGGACTGGTGTACCGGCGCGACACCGTCGATCGTAGCCATGTCGGGGAGCCCCATCAGGTCGACCTGTGGCGCATCCGCAGTACGGGTCACACCAGCGATGAAGAGATGCTCAGCATGATTCAGGAACTGGTCGACGTCGTGCTGCCGGGTGCCGAGTGGACGGTCACCCGAGCCCAGCACCCCTACACCCTCGGGGGCCGGCAGATTGATGTTCGGCATGAGGGGCAGTGGCTCGAACTCGCGGAATGCGGTCGTATCCATCCCAGCGTCCTGCGCGGTTCCGGTCTCGACCCCGAGCATTGGTCGGGCCTTGCACTAGGCATGGGACTTGAGCGCGCCCTCATGCTCCGCAAGGCGATCCCCGACATCCGCTATCTTCGTGCGAATGACCCGAGAGTCAGCACGCAGATGCTGAACCTGGAGCCCTGGCGGAGCGTGTCGTTGCTCCCATCGGCCAGGCGCGACATCTCCGTCGTTGTCGAGAACGAAGCTGACGAAGAAATCATCGGGGACCGGATCAGGACTGCGCTCGGAGACGAGGCGGACGTGATCGAGTCGGTCGACGTGCTCGGCCGCACCGCGCATGAAGACCTGCCCGAGGCCGCACGCTCACGTTTGCAGACCAGACCCGGACAGGTCAACTTGTTGCTGCGGATCATCCTCCGTCCGATTGACCGCACGCTCACCGCGGACGAGGCCAACATGCTGCGCAACATCATCTACCGAGCTGCTCATCGCGGCCCGGTGATGGAGATGATCTGAGGCCAGGGGTGAGTCCAGTCCGCCTTCGTGATCTCGTAGGTGACTTCACCGAGTTCACTTCCGGGAAGCGGGTCGTCCCAGTCGCGGACTTCGGTTGCGATATGTTGCATCCCGATTTTCTCCATGACTCGGCGCGAGGGAGTGTTCACCGCCATCGTTTCTGCCCAGGCGCGATCCAGCCCGACAGTTTCGAAAGCGTAGTGCAGCAGGGCAGTGGCGCCTTCGGGTGCCAGACCCTTGCCCCATTGTGAGCGCAGCACCCGCCAGCCGATCTCCGCTTCGCCGAGCTTCACGCCATCGCCGGGCTCGGAATCGCTTCGACCGAGGTCCCACCATCCGACGAAGCTATCGTCCACGAATCCGACCCACCAGCCGAGGCCCGCGGCATCGGCGATCTTTTCGGCGCAGCGCGGAGCCCAGAATTCGTCGCTTTCCGCAGCGGTCCGGGATCGGCCAAGTAGATATCGCATCACCGCAGGGTCAGTGTCCAGCTCACGGTGTAGTGGCAGATGCTCGGGCGTCATCGGTCTCAGCTCAAGACGTTGGGTCGTGATGACAGGGCGCGTCATGATGGCTTCCTCCGATCAAGATACTGCGTTACGTCGATGCCTTCTGTTCGGGACGACGGTCGTGGTGGGTCGCCGCAGCAAGTGAGATCGTCACGGTCACGAAGAAGGTTGCATCGATAATGCTCGCGCATGCGTCTTGCTGGTTAGTATCACTCCCGGCGTTGAGTCGCCTCAAGCACGGCCTGCGCGCGCGTCCACAGCAAAGCGCCACCGACCCCGGGGATAACCCGCCTGCGGGCTCCGCGAATTCGTTGTGCCAAGATCTGTCCATGATCGGGCGAGTGGCTTTGATCTTTCTCCCCGAACAGCACCGTCACCGGGATACGGATCTGATCAAGCGACAGCGCCCAGGGCCGCATAGCGATGAGAGTGTCGCGAACGTACCCGGCACCGCCGTTGGCAAAGCCCTCCTCCAGAGCCTCCCGGTAGAGAGACAGGAATCTGCGATCGGAATAAAGCGCCCGATCCGAATGGCACGCTCCTGCAAGGACCATCTGCTCCATCGCCTCGGGGGTGAAGGACTGAAAGACTCGGGCGGCTTCGGCGGGGTGTTCGTCCGCGAGCACGGCCAGCTGCGCGGCCTCTGCGGGCAGCATCGCTTGTATCGCAGGGTGCGCGACCTCGTCGGCAGGTGACACGAGTACCAACTGCGAAGCCCAGCCGGCTACGGCCGCTCCCAACCCGAACACGCTTCCCTGCGAATTCGCAACGACCGGAACCGACGGCTCGCCGATGGCGGCCTCGACGAAGACGCGATAGTCGTCAACGGTGGTCGCGAGCGTGCGCTGCGCATGCAGGTCCGAACCCTCCATGCCGGGACGATCCATAGTGAGCAAACGGACGTGAGCACTATCGAGTAGGTCTTCTCCGAAGCACATGCTCTTTCCGGTACCAGCACCAGCGATGAACAGTACCGGGGCGCCGGTGGCGGGCCCGAACGACCTTCCTGTCAGCACGCGTCCATCGGCCGCATGAACGACAAGCTGAGACGGATCCTGCATGCTGTCACACTAGCGCCACGCATTGGGGGGCTGCGATTCTTTAACTTCAGGCCGGAGGATGTCCGCGGGTTCTCGACGTGTATCAACTGCACACCGGATCTCCGCGGGTGATTAGTGGAGCCAAGTGTTCAGTGATCGCCGAAGCGAGACCTATTTCACTCCGCGCATCAGACGCACGATCGGCTTGCGGGCCAGGAACAACACGACGCCTACCACGATCGAGCCGCCGCCGACACCCAGGAAGTAGGGAATCTCGTTGGTGGTGTCGTAGAGCGACGACAGTGTTCCGGCCATCGCCGAGCCGAGCGAGACCGACAAGAAGTAGAGCGCCACCATCTGCGAGTGGTAGGCGTTCGGTGCCAGCTTTGTCGACAGTGATTGCCCGACCGGCGACAGGCACAGTTCGGCGAGGGTGAAGAAGAAGAGGATCAGCACGATCGCCCAGAACGGCACGGTGCCGTCGGCGCCTCCCGCGAACGGGATGAAGAGCAGGAAGGCGACACCCATGATGACGGTGCCCAGCGAGAACTTCACCGGCGCGGTTGGCTGACGGTCGCCCAGCGTCGTCCACAGAGCCGCGAAGACACCCGCGAAGATGATGATGAAGACCGGGTTGATCGAGTTGACCACGCTCGGCGGCAGGTCCATCCCGAAGACGTGGCGGTTCAGCCGCTGGTCGGAGTAGATCGCCATGACGGTGAACTGCTGCTGGAACAGTGACCAGAAGACCGAGGACGCGATGAACATCGGAATGAACGAGAAGACTCGGCTGCGTTCGTCCGACTCGACGTTCTTGCTGGTCAGGATGACGACGAACAGCACGACCGCGGCGATCGAGGTGAGCACCACGACGATGGTCGACAGGTATTCGGCCTGGATCAGGCCGGAAACGATGATCGCAATGAGAACAGCCAGGACGACGACCAGGCCAATCGTCCAGTTGCGCTTCTCTTTGGAGCTGAGCGGATTGGTCGGCTTGGAGCTCGCCTCACTCAGGGTGTGGTGGCGCATCGCGATGTATTGAATCAGGCCGGCCGCCATGCCGACCGCAGCCAGGCCGAAGCCCCAGTGGAAGCCGCGCCAGCCCCACAGCGCGCTGGTGCCGAGCGGGCCGATCAGGGCGCCGATGTTGACGGCCATGTAATAGATCGAGAAGGCGGCGTCGCGGCGGTTGTCACCAGGCGAGTAGAGGTCGCCCAGGGTCGTCGAGGTCGTGGTCTTCAGCGATCCGGCGCCCACCGCTACGCAGATCAGACCGATCGCGAGCCCCGGGATGCCGGGCAAGAAGGCCAGCGCCAGGTGGCCGATCATCACCGAGACGGCGGACGACAGCAGGGTCTTCTCGGAGCCCAGCACCCGGTCGGCGATCCAGCCACCGAGCACGGACGAGAGGTAGACCAGGCCGCCGTAGGCGCCGACGATCGATGTGGCTGCCATCTCCGACAGCCCGAGCCCGCCGTCGCTGACCGAGTAGTAGATATAGAAGGCCAGCAGGCTCTGCATGCCGTAGAAGCTGAAGCGCTCCCACAACTCGACGCCCGCCAGGTTTGCCAGGCCCCAGGGGTGCCCGAAGAAGCCGCCATGCCCCTTGGACGCGTCGTTGCCCGCGGAAGCCGGCGTTGATTCGGAAGTGGTTGATGACACGATGTCATTCCTCGTCTGTGACCCTGTGGGTCGTCGTCTAGGTTTGCCGCAGTTTTTACCGCGAACCCGCGGCAGATTATCACGATCCGTGCGCTAAAGACAGAGCAGGGTGCGGCGTCACCGCAAATACTCACGTGTGCGCGGGCTGTTGCAGAGTCTCGATCCAGGCGTCTGGCCAGAGCAGCACTTAGCCCGGAGTTATATATCCTTGCGGCTGTGTTGGGGTGAGTGGGTCGAGCTGCCTGATGCTCCGCGTGAAGGTAGACCGGCCGCATCCTCGGAGTTGGGCGCTGGTTATGTGTCTGGCTGCTTCGTCCGTTCTCGTGCGGGTGTTTGGAGCCCATGACGGGGTCAATCTGCCCCCGAGTCTTGCTTCGATAAGGAGACTCAGCGACAGCGGATGGTTTCAATCGTGCAGCGGGGCCCGTTCGCCCTGGCCAGCCGGGTGTCTCCGGTGAGCAGGGTTGCGTTCAGGAGTTCGGCTAATGCGACGTAGGCGGCGTCATAGGTTGTCAGGTCGTCGCGTAGCTCCCAGCAGCGGTCCAGGAGCCTGACGTGTTCGACTCGTTGCATCGGAAGCGCCTGCAGATCTGCTATGGCCTGTTCGGCCCGTTCGGGATCAAGCAGATGCCCACGGACCAGCCCTCGCCAGACCGACACGACTTCCAGGTCGATCAATGCGGGGGCGGCAAGCGTTTCACCGCGGAGTCTGCCGCGCGCGGCATCACCATCCGTACCGTCGTCGGTCAATGCCACCGCCAGCACGCTGGCATCAATGACCAGCACGCTCGTCCCTCACTGCCAGGGCGGCATCCTCTAATGACAACCTGCCCCCTGCGTGCGTGGCGACCGTGTCCATTACCTCATCGACTGTTGGCTGACCGGCCTCTGCGATCAGTTTGGCCAGCAGGTATTCCTGCAGCGATTGATGCGCCTTGGCTGCCCGCTGCTGAAAGACGGAGTGCGTCTGCTCAGGCACATTCTTGATCTGGATGTTCGGCATGGAGCCATTATGGAGCCGCTAGTGCTGGGACTCAAAGAGTGAGCGTGGTCTGGCGCGCTCGTCGAAGTGGTGAGGTCAATCATCTGACCGTCAAGCTGAAGAGCAGACTGCCCCCTCGTCGGAGCTGGTCTATGCGCCTGACTGGTTCGTCCGGCCTCGTGGGGACGCTTAGATCCGGTGATGACGGGGCCAAACTGCCCCCAAATCTTGGCTATGGAACTGGTCTCGGTCACTTGCCCTGATTGCACGCGAGTGGGCTATGTTCGAGGTAAGTTAGTTGAACAATCGTCAACTAACTGTCGAGGTCATGATGGACGAGAAGCGGCAGATCTCGCGCGAGGACGCGCAGGCCAGCCTGGATACTGTTGCTCAAAGCAGGGACAAAGCGGCGAAAGTGAAGGCGCGTCCGGTCTGGTTGGACGCCTCGTTTTGCGTCGGGGTCGGAATCGTGATGGTAGTGGCGAATATCGGCCCGAAGTTGCCGTCAGTGCCCATAGCGCTGGGATGCCTGACGCTGATCGCCATTGTGTATGCCCTGGCCAGCCGCCGATGGGTGAGGCGCAAGGGCCGCATTGTTGATGAGCGATCGGTCGGCAAGAACATGCTGATGTTCTTGATGGCGTATGCCCCTATCGTTTTGTCAGGGATGCTGAGACCCGACGACGGGTGGTCGCTGCCGGTGTCGATTGGTGTTGGCGTGTTCATAATGATCAGCGGTTTCGCCTACCTGCGATTGGACGAGCGGTACCAGGCCCGTCGGCTGGCCGCCGGTGACTACGACCCATACGACTTGGTATGAGCTGGGAGCCAATCACGCCGCGCTTCGATGAGCTGATTCACATGCCGACGAGACTGAGAATCACGGCCGCTTTGGCGACGGCTACCGATATGGAGTTCAACGCCCTTGAGGAGGCGCTGCAGATCTCGACGTCCCTATTGTCGAAGCAACTCCGAGTCCTCGTTGACGCGGGATACGTCAAGCTCGACAAGCGTCCCCAACGGACAGGTCGTCCGCGCACCTGGGTCAGCTTGACGACGGCCGGACGACGCGCCTACTTGGGACACATCAAGGCGCTGAAGGAACTCATCGGTTCGGATGAATACCGATGAGGGCCTGGATGAAATCGTTCGTCAGTAGGAGTGGTCGGCCATCAGAGAGTCAGCGCAAACCTTCTTGTGATTCATTCAGGATCTGGGCGAGTGTCGTACGGCGATCTTCGGGCCAGCCCATCGGATCGGCTAGGTCCAGTTCTCCTTGTTGGATGGCCCACCAGAGCGTATCCGCGATCGAGCAATGTCCACAGGTGCGCGGTGAAATGACGCCCCACATGCCCATTCGTGGCGGATAATCCCAGCCGGAGTCAAACGCTTCGTCCGGGGTGAGCAGCGCCGTGGTGCCGCACACCTCACACCGATGTTCAAATGCACCCATGCCGCCATTGTGTCAGGCACGACTCCCGAACTTCCGCAAGTCGCGAGCGAGGCGTCCTCCGCGTTCTGACAAGCAGAAATCCTTCACCAGATTGGTGAAGGATTCGACTTGGCGGAGGATACGAGATTCGAACTCGTGAGGGCGTGAACCCAACCCGCTTTCCAAGCGAGCGCCATAGGCCTCTAGGCGAATCCTCCGCCGAGCATCCTAGCCGCAACCCCCAAGCGGACGCCAACTTGCGCGTAGTGCTTCGTCCGCGGTTGCCCTCGGAAGAGAACCCAGGGCCTCGCTTCTCTCGATCAGCGTCGCCGTGTTCGGGCTTTGCCCTCAACCGTTTCGCTTCCTCGCGGTAGGCTTGAGGGTCATCAGGGCGCCGTCCCTGGTGCGAGGCAGCGCATATCGAGGAGGGCAATGATGTCTGAAAAGCTAGAAACTGCTGGTCGCTGGGTCGTCGGAACCGACGGCTCGTTGCGCGCCGAGAAAGCGGTGATGTGGGCGGCAAAGCACGCGTCCGAGCGCACGACACCAGTGCCTTTGTTGATCATCCACGCCATTCCGGAGTCGCCGATCCCTTCGCGTGAGGCGGCGGCCGTCGCTCAGAGTGAGGGGCGCTCCTATGCGGAGATGGTCCGGGACAAGGCGAAGAGGATCGTCGGTGATGTCGCCGAGCGGGTCCGCACCGAGTACCCGAAGCTTCAGGTCGAGACGGCAGTGGTCGAGGGACATCCGGCGGACATCCTCGCCGAGGCGGGCAAGGATGCTGACCAGATCGTTGTCGGTGCCCGTGGTTCCGGCGCGCCGGCGCTGGTGAAGATGCTCGGTGGCACGTCTGATTACGTAGTCGCCCAAGCGCAGGGCGCGATTGCTGTGGTGCCCGATCAGGCCGAGGATCACGAGGGCGCCCCGGTCGTCGTCGGTTTGGACGATTCGCCGCAGGGCAACTTGGCCGTTGCTCGCGCATTCCAGGCAGCATCGCTGCGAGGCGTCCCGCTGATCGCGATCACGGCCTGGGACTACGGCCCATACGACGCGTTCAATGCCGAACAGTGGGAGTACAGCATCGACGACATGACCAAGATGATGGTCGAGGCCGCCGATCAACTGATCGCTGACAAGGTGAAGGAGTTCCCGGATGTGCAGGTCGAGGTGCGTGCCGTACGCGGACGCCCCGAGGCCGCGTTGATCGAGGCATCCCGGACGGCCGGCCTGGTGGTGATCGGATCTCGTGGACGCGGCGGCTTCGCGCGGCTGCTGCTCGGCTCCACGAGCCGGCACGTACTGCGCGAGTCCTACTGCCCCGTGGTGATCACCCGCGCTGTCGGCGGCTGGAAGGATCAGAAGGGACGCTCGGGTGCGGTTCCGGTGGACCCCTTTCCGCCCGCAGCAGGATTCCGCTGATGCGATTCTTGAGATGGAGATCAACCGTTCGCAGCGGGTGATCCGGTAAGGGTCTGGCAGGGAATCGGTGCGTCGAGTGCGACACGCAGCAGTCATTCCCTGGCGGCCTTAGAGCTTGACCAGAGGGTCTTAACAGACCGAACCGGTGGAGTTGGACCTATCCAACTCCACCGGTTCTTTGTTTCTCGCCTGAGTTCTGCCCATCTAGCGTCTCTGCCAGGTGGGCTGGCCTCGCGTTCCCCCACGCTCAACGGCTTCCAACCCGCTCGCGCGATTCGGCGCAGCCTGTTTGTTGGCCTCGCGATCTGGGCAAGCTCGATTGCACTCGGCCCTCCTCAGGGTGCCGCCCAATACGCCCACGACGGATGCCGGCAAAGCAGCCTCCGAAGGACTCTCCCGACACGGTGATCAGCCGCGTGCGGCCGCCTTCGCGGCCTTCGGTAGGGCGGCCGCCAGCACGTCGAACTCACGATCGCCCAGGGCGTCCGAGACGAACCAGGCCTCGAACGAACTCGGTGCGATCCAGACGCCTTCGTCCAGCAGGGTGTGGAAGAAGCGTCCGAAAGCTGCGGTGTCTTGAGTCTTGGCCGAGTCGTAATCGGTGACCTCGTCCGCGGTGAAGAAGACGCTGAACAGGTTGCCCCAATTGTTGATCCGGTGCGGCACGCCTTCGGTGCTCAGCGCGTCGGCGATCAGCGCACGAAGCCGCTCGCTGGCCCTGTCCAAATGCTCATAGACCTCTGGCGTCGCGTTCTCCAGAGTCGCCAACCCGGCAGCGGACGCAACGGGGTTTCCGCTCAGCGTTCCCGCTTGATAGACCGGTCCGGCAGGGGCCAGCAGATCCATCAGCTCGGCACCACCGGCGACCGCCGACATCGGCACGCCACCGCCCACGACCTTGCCATAGGTGAGCAGATCGGGTGCCCAGCCCTCGTCCTTGACGGCAGCACCGAAGTAACCGGTCGGGCCGACCCGGAACCCGGTGAGTACCTCGTCCATGATCAGCTTCGCGCCGTGGCGGCTGCAGATCTCTCGCAGGCCCTTGTTGAATCCCTCGGGCGGCACGATCACGCCCATATTCGCGGGCACCGCCTCGGTCACCACCGCGGCGACCTGACCGTCATCGGCAGTGAATGCCTCTTCGACCAGGTCGAGGCGTCCATAGGGCAGCACGATCGTGTCCGCTGCGGTGCCCCTGGTCACTCCGGGAGAGTCAGGCAGCCCGAGCGTCGCCACCCCCGAACCCGCCGCGGCCAGCAGCGAGTCGCTGTGCCCGTGATAGCAGCCGGCGAACTTGATGATCTTGTCGCGTCCGGTCGCCCCACGGGCCAGCCGCACCGCCGTCATCACGGCCTCGGTGCCGCTCGAGGTGAACCGCACCCGGTCGACCGGCTGCACCATCGTCACGATCTTCTCGGCCAGCGCCAGTTCGGGCAGGCAGGGCGCTCCGAAAGAGGACGAGCGCTCGGCGGTGCGCTGAATGGCCTCCAACACGGCCGGATGCGCATGCCCCAAAATCATCGGCCCCCAGCTGCCGACCAGATCGACGTACTGCTTGCCTTCGGCGTCGGTGATCCAGGCACCCTCGGCCTTCGCCGCGAATCTCGGCGTCCCGCCGACGGCGCCATAGGCGCGCACCGGTGACGAGACGCCGCCGGGCATGACGTTCTTGGCGCGGGCGAAGAGTTCTTCGTTGCTGGTCATTTCTTCAGTCCTTTTTGAGATGTGGCGCGAATGGGGTCGGCTACCGCCAGTGGGATACGCGGGACGAGTGCCCGGATGACGGTCGAGCCAAGAGCGGGAAGGCGGTGACGGTTGCCGCTCATGACCTGTCTGAGCGGTCATTCAGCCAGTCGGCAACTTCGGTCGCCCAGTAGGTCACGATGATCGAACCTCCGGCCCGTTTCACGCTGGTCAGCGCTTCGAGAATGGTCTTCTTGCGGTCGATCCAGCCGTTCGCCGCGGCTGCCTCGATCATCGAATACTCGCCCGACACGACATAGCTGGCTACCGGGATGCTCACCTGGGCGGCGGTCTGGGCCAAAATGTCGAGATAGGGCAGACCGGGCTTGACCATCACGATGTCGGCGCCCTCGTCCACATCGAGCTGCACCTCGCGCAGTGCCTCGACGCCGTTGGCCGGGTCCATCTGGTAGGCCTTGCGGTCACCCTGCAGCGACGAGTCGACGGCTTCGCGGAAGGGCCCGAAGAAGGCGGACGCGTACTTCGCGCCGTAGGCCATGATCATCGTGTCGGTGAATCCTTGCTCGTCAAGAGCGGACCGGCAGGCAGCAACCTGGCCGTCCATCGCCCCCGAGGTGCCGACCATGGTCGCGCCCGCGCGGGCCAGCACGAGTGCCATCTCCTGATAGCGGACGAGGGTTGCGTCGTTGTCGACACGTCCGCCCGGGGTCAGCACGCCGCAATGCCCGTGGTCGGTGAACTCGTCCAAACACAGGTCGGCGATGATCGGCATATCGGGCACGGTCTCGGCCAGTACCCGCACACCCTTGGCCAAAATGCCGTCGGGATTGGTGGCCTCGGAACCGGTGGCGTCCTTGTGCAGCGGGATGCCGAAGAGCATAAGCCCGCCGGTGCCCGCCGCTGCCGCTTCGAGGGCCGCCTGGGCCAGGCTTGCGAGAGTGTGCTGGTGGACGCCCGGCATCGCGGCGATCGGGCGGGGCTCGTCCAGCCCCTCGACGACGAACATCGGCAGCACCAGATCGGCCGGATCAACCCTGGTCTCCGCGACCAGCCGCCGCACGGCAGCGCTCTGACGTAACCTGCGGGGACGCTGAACAAGGGACAAGACGGGCTCCTTCACGATTCAATAAACGCTCCCCATGAGCATAGAACGTGAGCTTGTCGTGCTGATAAGTGGTTGCAGCAGCCACTACGGCAAGAGATCAAAGTGTTACGGACGGGCGTTCATCGCGCAGGGGCAAGGCAGTCAAAGCGAGGGCTCGTAAGGGCCAAATGGATGGGACGACTTAGCCGAGCAGTCGACCCAGGACGATGCCCCCGAGCGCGGCCGCGAGGCTGATGGCGAACATTGCGGCGCCCAGGCCGAGGGCGGCGAGGTGTCGTCCGGATCGCACCAATCTCGCCAACTCGACACTGGCGGTGCTGAAGGTGGTGAAGCCGCCACAGAACCCCACCCCGGCTATCGCTTTCACATCAGCCGGACCACCTGCTGCGATCCAGCCCGTCAGAAGTCCGAGGATGAACGAGCCGATGGCGTTGATGGTGAAGGTGGCGAGCGGGACGGGACCGCGGACGCGTCCGGTGAGCCAGCCGTCGAGGGTGAACCTGGCACCGGCGCCGAGTCCGCCGCAGATCGCCACCCAGAGCGCGATCATGATCCGCTCCTCGAATAGTGACCCTGCGATGTCCGCGGAAAATCGTGGGTGTTGAGCGAACGTGTCGCAGTGATAAGCCTGAATCCGCCGTTGGGCGCGCAGTAAACGGGTGGATTGAGAATAAGGTCTAACGTCATCGTCGTTGACCCTTCTGAGCTAGCGTCCACCGGGTTCCGATCATCGCCAGGTAGGCGACGGCGAAGCCGAGGGCGATACTGATCGCCGCGTAACAAAACGCCGCTATCAGGTGACTGGTCTCGCCCAACCGCACGGTTTCCAGAACGAAGGTTGAGTAAGTGGTAAATCCGCCCAAAACTCCGGTGCCGAAGGTCAGTTGCAGTTTGCGGCGCTTCTCCTCGTCCGCGATCAGCAAGGTGAGAAGCTCGCTGAGCAGCCCGAGCAGAAACGCTCCGGAGATGTTGATGGCGAACGTCGCCCAGGGCAGTAGATGATCGCCGGACGCAGTGAACGCGTTCTCGATCGCATTGCGTATCGCGGTTCCGCAGGCGCCGCCTACCATCACCAGAATGATCAGTAGTGGACACAAGTGAGGCGGTCTCACCTGCGGCGTTCGGTTCTCGGTCATGCGCCGGTGATCCCGAGGCAGTGGCCGAGCGTCCGGCTGGTGGCGGCGGCGTGGCCGATCTGGGGCCGATCGACTGGTGCCACTTGGTAACCACGCGTCGGCGAATCCGGGCTGTGCGAGCTGGTTGGCGTGATGCTCATTCGAGAGGGATCTTCCAGTCGACGACCGTGGTCGGGATTATCAGCACCGGACGATGTTGATGGTGCGCCAGATGCCTGCCGAGCGTCCCCTCGAGAAGCCGCTTCACCCGGCCGCCGCCCGGACGCCTGGTGCCGACCACGATCATGCTGGCGTCCACGGCCCTGGCCAGGTGGGTCAGGGCACGGTCGGCGCGCCCGGCCAGATAGCGGAATTCCCAGTCAACAGGAGAACTCAGCAGGGTGTTGCGCAGCGCAGCAATCAGCTTGTCCCGCTTGGCCTGCCAGATCTCGTCGCCGGAGAAGTCCGGATCGAGACCGCCGTGCTGCACGGTGCCGTCGGGAAACTCGCGCTCGGTGATGCGCTCCGGGTCGGCGTAGGCGAAGTAGACCTTGGCGTGCAGGGTCTCGGCCAGCCTGGCCGCAGTGACGACGACGATCTCGGGCTGGCCGGGTTCGATGCCGACGACCAGCGCATTCCTGGCGAACGGCGTGATGCGTTCGACGCCCGGCTGCGGTGTCTCGTTCATGACTCAAGCATGCCCCTGTCTGAGCCACTGCGCTGGGCGACGGCAGTGGCGATCGCGTCCGGATTGGTGGAATCGATCTCTACCGGACGCCAGCCGAGTTCGCGGCAGCGCGCAGCGGTGATCGGGCCCACGGCGAACACGGTCAGCTCGGAGGGAAGCTCGGGTGCCAGCGAAGCCAGAGCGGACGCGGCGCTGGGTGAGCGCAGCAGCACGCCCCCGAGTTTCGTCAGATCGGGCAACCGGACGCCCGGGATGGGCACGGTGTCATAGATCGCTGCCTCCAACACATGCCAGCCCGCCTCGCTCAGCCCGTCGGGAAGGAGCCGCCTGGCCCGTGCCGAGTGCGGGAGCAGCACAGTTGGGCGCGAAGTGCCTTCGCCATGTTCAAGAAGGAATGCGAGAAGGTGTTCGGCGCTGATGCCCGGTGGGGTGACGATGCACTCACGGGCGAATTCGGGGAGCGAGGATGCCGTGCGTGCTCCCACGGTCGCTATCTTGAGGCCATGTGCCAAGCCCTCGGCGAGTAGTGAGTCCAACTCATTAATGGTTCGCTGCCACATCTCCCAGGTGCGTGGCGAGGTCACCACGACCCAGGTTGCCGAACCAGTTCCACCAGTTGCCTGGCTATCAGGCAAGCCGGCAGAGGCCGGCTTTGGCTGATTCAGGTCAGGGCTCAGATGGTCATTGGCTAATCCGGACTCGGTAGACGATAGCGACCCTGCGCTCAACCGCTTGGCCAGTTCCCTTGCCGGGTCCGGATCGGCGACCGGAACGACCTGCAACAACGGGCAGATAACCGAATCGATGCCTGCCGCCGCGAGCGCCTCGGCATCCGACCGATTGTGATCGGGACGCACCAGAAGAATCGGTCTCATGGATTCACCGACATCCCGAGCCTGCAAAAGAAGTTGAGATCAGCCGAACTATGCATCCGGAAAGAGTGCCTGGTGACGAGCGTGTGAAAGGGCCAAATGCCGGGTTCGGTGCGATAGCCACAGTGCTGCGAAGCCGATGCCGTCTTTCGGACGATAACCATCGATACCACGTTGGCTACTAGCCCATCTGGTCCAAGAGCTCGTCGCAGATCGACAGGCCCAGCGCCCGGGCCTCGTCCTCGGTGCTGACATGGCCGGTACGCGAAATGCGGTCGTAGACGATGCCACGATGGGCGGTGACCTCGACCACCAGATTCATACGGTCGTCGTGCAGCCAGCTGGCCAGTGCTCCGACCGCGGTGGTGCAGGTGGCACCGATGCCCGCGAGTATGGCGCGTTCGGCGACCACTGCCAGCCGGGTGTCCTCATTGTCGATAGCAGCCATCTCGGCGGCAAGTTCTCCGGTGCGGCATTCGACCGCCAGTGCTCCCTGCGCCGGGGCGGGGAGCAGCGTGCCAGGGTCGATGTATTCGGTGATGGCATCTTCGTGGCCCAGCCGCAGCAATCCGGCGGCGGCGAGCACCGCTGCGTCCACTTCGCCTTCGGCAACCTTGCGCAGCCGGGTGTCGACGTTTCCCCTGATGGGGACGATTTGCAGATCGGCCCGGGCGCGCTCGATGCCGACCGCGCGCCTGGGGCTGGAGGTGCCCACCTTCGCACCGGCGGGCAGGTCCTCCAACCGGACGCCGTCACGCGAACACCACGCGTCCCTGGGGTCGGATCTGCGTGGAATCGCGGCGATGGATAGCCCCGGAAGCGGGGCACTGGGCAGGTCCTTGAAGGAGTGCACCGCCAGGTCGACGCGTCCATCGAGCAGCGCATCGCGCAGCGTGGCCGCGAAGGCTCCCGGACGCGAGGGCGCGTCCAGGGGGATTGACACGTCATCGCCCTCGGTGCGGATGATGGTCAACTCGACCTGCCGGCCCGTGGCCTCGTTGATGGCCTCGGCCACCATCTGGGATTGGGTGCGGGCGAGCAATGAGCCGCGCGTGCCGAGTTTGAGTGGTGCAGTGTTGGTCGTGCTCATTGTCCGGTCACCTCGATTCCGAAGACTTCCTCCAAGGCTGACATGAAATCGCCGAGCTCGCCATTGCGAGCGGATTCTTGGGCGCGCACGCTCGGCTGATGCAGCAGGGTGTTGGCGACCCTGCGCAGCGAGCGGGCGACCAGGGCCGTCTGCTCGGGGGAGTTGTGGGCGGTCACGTCGCCCAGTTCCTGGGCGACGATCTGATTGACGTAGGAGCGCACCGCCACGATCGCGGGATCAGCCAGCCTGGTGCGCTCCGCCTGCAGATAGTTCTCGACCGCCACATCGATCAGCTTGCGCGCCCGTTCCAGCGACTCCACATGGTCATTCGGCGTGCACTGGCCGACCACGTCGAGGTCGATGAGGTCGATGCCGGGCGTGGTGGCGAGCTCGGGGGAGACGTCTCGTCCGAGCGCGAGATCGACCACGGGCAGAAGTTCGGCAGCCTGGCCGCGGGCCTCGGTCAGCTGGCGTGAGGTGAGGTGATAGGCGGTGCGGCCGCGTCCGCTGCAGGCGATCAATGCCTGGGTGGTGCCGAGCGCGGCCGGAAGTTCGGCATCGGTGAGCGGCGTGACCGGATGGGTTGTGGCGAAGGCGGCCGCGCGTCCGGACGATGAGTAGACCGAAACCTCGGCACCTCGCCGCAGCAGATCGGCGGTGACGACGCCCGCGTAGGCGCCGGTGCCGATCAGCAGCGCTTGCTTGCCACGCAGCGCGCCATGCCTGGATTCGGCGAGATCGAGAGCCACCGAGGCGACCGATCGTCCCATCGCGCCGAGCATGGTGGCATTCGCGACCTGCTTCGACGTGCCCAGCGCCATCTGAAAGAGCCGGTGCAGCGGGGGAGATGCCTGCTCGGACGAACGGCGAAGCGCCTTGCGCACCTGGCCGGCGATCTCGGCCTCGCCGACGACCATCGAATCCAGCCCGCAGGCCACCTCGAACAGATGCCGCACCGCGTTGCGCAGACCATAGACATCGGTTATCGGAGCCAGATCGGGAACGCCGGCCTTGCCGAGCAGATCCCGGGCCAACCGGACGGTCTGGTGGAAGTTCTCCGAATCGACAAAAAGCTCGCAGCGATTACAGGTGGCAAGCGTGATCAACCCATGGACGCCATGGGCCTCGCGTAGCTGCTCGCCGGCCCGCTCGGCCGCTGCGGTGAATTGGGTCAGGGCATCGGAACTCACCTGGTGATGGCTGAGACCGATGGCTAGGACTGGCACGGTGCTTAGCGTATAGCTTGAATCGTCAACGGTGCGTGGCGGGATCCTCGTCCGGGCTCACTGACAGACCTCGACGGCCACGGCGGTGCCCATGCCTCCGGCGATGGCGATCGCTGCCAGTCCCCGCCTTCCTCGGCCCTGCCGCACCAGCTGAGTGAACAGCCGGGTCAGCAGTATGGCGCCGGTTGCCGCCCAGGGATGTCCGAGCGCCAAGGCACCGCCCTGGAGGCAGTTGCGGTCGTCCGCGATGCCGACCGCGTCCAAACACGCCAGGACCTGGCCGGCGAATGCTTCGTTGAACTCGATGGCGTCGAAGTCGGCGGGGCCGAGCCCGGTGTGCCGGTAAAGCTTCTCGACCGCGGGCACGATGCCGAATCCCGGACGAGCGGGTGTGCCGCCAACGGTCACCATGTCGAGGATCCGCAAGCCTGGGACGCCCAGCCTCGCGTGGGTCTCGGCGTCGGCCACCATCACCAGGGATGCGCCGTCATTCACTCCGCAGGAGTTCGCAGCGGTAACCGTGCCGTTCGCGCGGAAGACCGGGCGGAACCTCGCCAGCCGTTGCTCGGTGAAGCCTCGGCGGGGACGCTCGTCGTGGCCGACTCCCGCGATGGGCCAGATCTCGTTGTCGAAGATGCCGTCATCAATGGAGCGCACGGCACTCTGGTGGGAGCGCGCGGCATAGGCATCCTGCCGGTCACGGCCGATCTGCTGCTCGTCGGCGAGCAGATCGGCGGCCAGTCCCATCCCTGGGTCGTCCAGGCGTTCGGGGACGAATGGTGCTTTGGTGAACTCTTCGAGGTCTTCTGCCGGAGTGTCGGTGCTGGCGCCCGGCCAAAACGTCCTCGGCTGAGTGGACGCGGACTGTGCTCCGCCGGCCAGGATGATCCCCGCGTCCAGGGCGAGGGCACCGCGGGCACAGGCCACCGCAGCCAGGCCGGCGCCACATTGCTGGTCGACGGTCAGACCGGTGACCTGTTGCGGAAGCCCCGCGTCCAGGGCGCAGTAGCGGGCCAGGTTGCCGCCCGGCCCGCGCAGATTGCCCAAGATGACCTGGCTGATCTGTTCGGGGGCGGGGCAGCGCCGAGCTAGTTCGGCTATCAGGGGAGACGCCAGCTGGTCGACCGTGACGGATTTCAGTGCCCCGTGCTCGGTGCCGATGGGTGTGCGGATCGCATCGATGATGACCGGGAGATCGTTCACGAGGGCCTTTCCTCAACAGTTGGCTGGGTCCGGTGTCGCCGAATGAGTGAAATCAGTTTGTCTTCGTCCACTTTGCCCGCCGGGGTGAGCGGTGGTTCGCCAATCACGGCCCACGATCTGGGACGCTCGGCCGGAGCCAGATTGGCCTGGGCCCAACCGCGCAGCTTCTGGACGTCGGCCGGCCGCGTGAGCGCGCAGCCCAACACCTTGCCCAGGGATTCGTGCGGGATGCCGACCAGATAGACCTCGCCGCGGGCCTGCTCGCGCAGCCGTCCGGCAAGCGAGGTCAGCTCAATAGTCACGCCACCGGTGGTGATCGAACCGTCGCGTCCGTCGATGTGCAGGCGGTCGCCCAGGAGTGAGCCGCGATCGCCGATGCTCACGAAGCCGTCGTCCGAGGCCTGCCACGGGCCCACCGGCGAACCGGGAGCCGGACCGTCGGAGACCCAGGGGGAGCGTACCCAGATGCGTCCATCGATGATGCGCGCCTCGACCTGATCGAACAGGTGCAGGTCATCAAGGCAGCTGCCCCACGCCACCAGCGAAAGTTCGGTCGCGCCGTAGTAGTGCTCAATCCGCAATCCGGCTTCGAGCGCCTCGTCACGTAGTTGGCGACTCAAGCCGTCACCCGCCACCAGCACAGTGAGGTGCATCGAAGTCGGTAGCCCTGGTTGGGTTGCGTTTTCGGGCTGGCGTGGAAGGCCTTTGTGTCGATCAGTGGATTGCTCTGCGCCTGCCATTTTCGCAGATCGGGCTGGGAGAGCTTGAGGGTTGTTGTCTGAACCTGCAAAGCGTCCTGGAGTTGCAAACCGCCCGGAACGCAGCGCCCGGGCCAACCCGGATGGTGTCATGGTGCAATGCGTGGCACCTTCGGGATCGGCTGACCACGAGGCGCCCACCCAGTCGGCCAGGCAGGCGGCGAAAAGGTCCATGGTCGCGCTGAGCGGACCGGGGATATGGAATCTGCCGGCCGGGGTCAACCCCAGCCTCGCGGCTGCCGGGGCGAATGAATCCACCCATGAGTCGGTGCTGCGCCAGATCGTCCGCGGTGTTCCGGTGGTTCCTGAGGTGTGCACGGCGATCTTCAACCCACGTCGGTGGGCGTCCCAGAAGGCCGCAACCGGGTCAGCGGCCGCAGCGACATCGACCGTCTCTCGGTAAGGGGATGCGGAATCGAGGGGGCTCGGGTCAGGGGTGGTGGCTTCGCTGGGGCTTGAGTTGGCAGCCGCATGACTTGCGTCGAGATCCCTGTCCGTCGGGTTGGTGGTCGCATGGCCTGTGTAGAGATCCCTGCCCGCCCTGGCGGCGTCAGCACTCATGATCATTAACACTGTTAAGGAAAGTCATCGAGCCTGAGTATAGGAGCATAGTGATCGAAGTGCAGAGTGGGGACACATGTGGAGGGCGTGCGAAATCTTCCGCGATTCGCTGCAGAACGCGGCGATTGGGCTGCTTGGATCGATCTAGCCCAACAGTTGCGGAAGGTTTCGCACGGGCTGAGGACCTGGCCGATGAAAAGCCGGTGCTCATCTGCAACTCCGGAGCGCGCATTGTGGCGCGTCCGGCAGGGGCGATAAGCTGACCGGGCCGGTCAGCTTGACCGGAGTGAGGTGCCATGCGAAAGCCGGTGAGATTCCGGTGCTGTCCCGCAACGGTGGTCCGCTCGCTGCATAAGCAGCGTGTGGCAAGCCCGGTCGACTGGCCCTCGCACCCTGCAGCGAGGGCTCCCGGCAGAGGGGCCGCAAGGAGTTGAGTTGAGCGAATCCGCTGAGCACGCAACGAACCCCCACATTCTTTTCGGTATCGGAGTCGGACCCGGCGATCCCGAACTGATCACCGTGAAAGCGGTCAACGCCTTGCGTGGCTGCGACGCCATCTTGGTGCCCGCGACCGAGGCCAGCGGGTCCGATTCGGGACGCGCAGAGACGATCGTGCTGGCCGCCTGCCCCGAGGTCGCCGACAAGATCGTCCGCATCCCGTTCTCGATGGCCGACCGCACCGGGGTGACCAAGCGCCGCGCCGACTCGTGGCAGGCGTCGGCCGACCAGGCTGTCGCCTCGTTCAACGAGGGTGCCACCGCGATCGGGTTCGCGACCATCGGCGACCCGTCGGTCTACTCGACCTTCAGCTACCTGGCGTCGTCGGTGCGCGAGCAGATCGCCGACGTGCAGGTCGAGGTCATTCCCGGCATCACCGCGATGCAGGCACTGGCGGCCGCGTCGCGTACCCCGCTGGTCGAAGGCGACGAGATCTTGGCGTTGGTGCCGCTCAAGAAGAGCATCCAGCCCCTACTGAAGGTGGCTGAAGCCGCCGACACCTGCGTGATCTACAAGGCCGGACGCCACCTTCCGGAGTTGAAGGACCACCTCGCCGAGATCGGTGAGGACGCCATCGCAGGCATCAACATAGGCCTGCCGAACGAGCAGCTGAGCCAGGTCAGCGAACTCGAGAACGCCCCGTATTTCACCAGCGTGCTGTGGCCGGCCAAGCGCAGCGGACGAGGACAACGGCTGTGACTCCGGACAACTCGAACGCGACAGGCCGTATGAATCAGATGGCTGAGCGCAAATACAAGCTGGGTCGAGAGAGTCATCCGCGCCACGCAGCCGAGCGGGAGCTCAGGCTCCGGCTGGCGCAAGCTGCAGTTGCGATGGACACACCAACCAGAGCAGACGAGGAGAAGCCGGCATGAGCGAAGAAATCTCGGAGCCGAAGTCCACTTCGGAAGAGGCGAACGGCTCCAAAGCCGAGTATTCCCTGATTCCACCGGCGGGCGGCGAACCCGGTCAGGGCAAGGTCGTCTTCGTCGGCGCCGGACCCGGCGCCCCCGACCTGATCACCGTCCGCGGAGCCAGAGTGATCGCCCAGGCTGACATCATCATCTGGGCATCGTCTCTGGTCAGCCCGGAGATAGTGGCCGGTCACAAGCCGGACGCGCTGCTGGTCGACTCGGCCACCGAATCCCTCGAAGACATCACCCCGCTGTACGAACGCGTCCGCGACGAGGGACTGCTGATCGCCCGCGTGCACACCGGTGACCCCGCCATCTACGGCGCGACCGCGGAGCAGCGCGAGGTGCTGCGGGATCTCGGCGTGGCCTACGAATCGATCCCGGGGGTTTCGGCTTTTTCGGCCGCAGCCGCCCGCTCCGATGTGGAGATCACGCTGCCCGAGGTTTCACAGTCACTGATCTTGACCAGGCTGGAGGGTGGCCGCACCCCGATGCCGCCCCGCGAGAGCGTCCGCGAGTTCGCCACCCACGGCACCACCATGGCGCTCTATCTGTCGGCGGCCCGAAGCCACACCCTGCAAGAAGAGCTGCTGGCAGGCGGATATGCCCCCGACACCCCGGTCATCATCGGCCACCAAGTGACCTGGCCGGACGAGATCATGGTGCGCTGCACCCTCGACCAGTTGGCGGCCACCATGAAGGAACACAAGTTCTGGAAACACACCGTGATCTTGGTGGGCCCCGCGCTGGCCGAGACCAAGATGGTCAAGCGCAGCCACCTCTACCATCCCGGATTCCGGCACGAATACCGTGACGCCGACCCAGCGGCCGCCAAAGAACTCGCCGAGAGGGGAGCCCAGGCATGATCACCGTCTTCGGTTCCGTCAGATCACTGTCTGCTGAGTTGCACGAATCCGCAGTCGCCAAGGAGCCTGCCGAGAAGGGAGCCCAGGCATGATCACCGTCTTTGGCTATATCGGTTCACCGTCTGCCGAGTTGCGTGACGCAGCCGCCGATGCGGCGCTGGTCGTCGGTGGGCGCCGTCACCTCGACGCGCTGAATATTCCCGAGGAGCGCCGCGTCGTGCTGGGAGCTATCGCCCCGGCGATCGAAGCCATCCAGGCCCTTCCGGACGCCGCGAAGGTCGTGGTCATCGCCTCCGGCGACCCGCTGTTCTACGGCGTCGTCCGGCGCATGAGGGTGGCCGGACTGAAGGTGCGGGTGATACCCGTGGTCACCTCGCTGCAGCTGGCCTTCGCCGCCGTCGCGCTGCCCTGGGACGACGCCTTGCTGGTCTCGCTGCACGGCAATGATCCGGCTCCCGCGATCGAGGTATTGCGTAGCCATCCCAAGGTCGGCCTGCTCACCGACGGCAAGCACGGCCTACCCCAGATCGTGGATGCCACCGCAGGCCTCGGCCGCACCTATGTGCTGGCCGAACGCTTGGGTGAGTCGGACGAGCAGGTCCGCGTCCTCACCGAGGACCAGGCCCGCAAGATCACCGAGCCTGCTCAGCCGAACGTGGTGCTCGTGCTCGCCCATCACCCGGACGACCCCGCCGCACTCGGCGAGCAGACGGCAATCGTCGGCGGATTTCTGGCAGGAGGAGCCCAAGCGTGAGCGAACCCATCATCGGCCAAGTGGCCACCAGCACCGCGAGCCAGGCCCGGGCCGACGCCATCGACGCCTTTCTCGGCGCGACCAAGCGATACACCACGTCATCGGCCGAGGGCCTCAAACAAGCCTGGGGCGAATGTGACCTGATTATCAGCCACTTGGCCTTGGGCGCCACCACCCGGCTGATCGCTGGCCTGCTGGTGAACAAGAAGACCGACCCAGGTGTGGTCGTGGTCGACGAGGCCGGCAAGTTTGTGGTGCCGCTGGTCGGCGGCCATGTCGGCGGAGCCAACGAACTCGCCAAAAAGGTTGCAGATGGGCTCGGCGCCACCGCGGTGCTGACCACCGCCACCGACGCCCTCGGACTGCCCGGCCTCGACACGCTCGGCTGGGACACCACCGGCGACCTCGCCGGAGTGACCGGCGCAGTCATCGGCGGACGCCCGGTCGCGCTGGTCCGCGAGCATCCGTGGCCGATGCCTGCCCTTCCGGCCAACGTCACCGAACCAGGCGTGGAGCGGGTGGAGCGCCGCGGCACCCATGTCAAGGTGCTGCCCCCGCCGCCCGACCCCGAAGCCCGCATCCTGCTCAGCGACAAGGCGAACGTTCCCACTGATCTGCCGACGGTGGTGCTGCACCCCACGTCGCTGGTGGTGGGGATGGGCTGCAATCGCGGCACCTCCGTCGAGTCTTTGCAGAGTCTTCTCGACGCCGCCTTCGAAGCACACGGTCTGGCGAGGTCGTCCATTGCGATGTTGACCAGCGTGGACGCGAAAGCCGACGAGCAAGGCCTGCTCGAGCTGGCCGCCCAGTTGGGCGTGCCGTTCGTCACCTATCCCGCCGACGAACTCGCCACGCAGCAGGTGCCGAACCCCAGCGAGCACGCCCAAGAAGCGGTCGGCACCCCGAGCGTGAGCGAGGCGTCCGTGCTGGCCTCGGGCGCCGGGCTGATCGTCCAGAAGCAGAAGACACCCGAGGCAACCATCGCCATCGGCAGGCTGGAGCCCCGCGGTGAACTCGCCGTCGTCGGCCTCGGTCCGGGCGCCGAAGACCTGCTCACCCCGCGCGCCCGCAGGGTGCTCGCCGAATCGGCCATCGTGATCGGCTACCGGCCCTACGTGGCGCAGATCCGCAAGGTGCTGCGTCCGGGCACCGAGGTCGTCTCGTCGGGCATGGGCACCGAAGACATGCGCACCGCGCTGGCCATCGAGAAGGCCCGTGAGGGGCGCCGGGTTTCCATCGTCTGCGGCGGCGACCCCGCCATCTATGCGATGGCCTCGCCCACCCTGCAGCAGGGCACCGAGGGCATCGATGTCGAGATCGTGCCCGGGGTGACCGCCGAACTTGCCGCGTCCGCCATCTTGGGTGCACCTCTCGGGCACGACCATGTCACCTTGTCACTGTCGGATCTGCACACCGATTGGGCACTGATCGAAAAACGCCTCAAGGCCGCTGCCGAGGGCGATTTCGTGGTCACCATGTACAACCCGCGCAGCCGCACCCGGCTGGCGAACCTGCCCCGGGCGCTGGAGATTCTGGCAGCCCACCGCCCGGCCGGCACCCCGGTCGCCGTGGTGCGCGATGCCAGCCGCCCCGAGCAGACCCATCGGGTGGCGCCGATCGCCGAATTCGATCCGGAATGGGTCGACATGCATTCGATCGTCATCGTCGGCTCGTCGACGACCCAGATGCTACCTACCGGAGTCGGAAGCCAGGCCATGGTTACCCCGCGCGACTACAGCTGGATGGAGAAGAAATGAGTTCATTGGTCATCGCCGCGCACGGCACCAGGCTGGCCGAGGGCCAGCAGGTCTGCCGCGCCCTGGTCGATCGGGTGCGTGGCATGCTGCCGGAGACGAAGGTTTACGACGCCTACGTCGAGCTCGACACCCCGACCATCGAAGACGCGGTCGCCACTGCGCTCGCCGAATCTGCGGACAAGCACGTCGTGGTGGTGCCGCTGATGATCGGCGCCGGTGGGCACGTGCACGACGACATTCCCGGCGGCATTGAGGCCGGACGAGCCAAAGCCGGCGTCGGGGCGGTCAGCTACGCCGGTCACCTCGGGCCCGACCCGCTGCTGCGGGCAGCTGCCCGCGATCGGATCGCCGATGCGCTGGGTGACTGGACCGCTGATGAGACCAGCGTGGTCTTCCTCGGACGCGGCTGTTCGGTGCCCGAGGCCAACGCCGACCATGTGCGGCTGGGCCGGCTGCTGCGCGAAGAGGGCGGCTACGCCGATGTGGTGACCGGATTCATTCAGATCTCCGACCCCGATCTGACAACGGCACTCGACCGCGCCTACGCCCATGGTGGACGCAAAGTCGTGGTTATGCCGCACTACCTGTTCCCCGGTTTGCTGCAAAAGTGGGCGAAGGAGCAGTCCGCGGCCTGGCAGCAGAATCATCCCGATGCCGAGGTCAGGGTTTCCGAGCTGATCGGTGACTGCGATGCGCTGGCGCAGATGGTCGTTGACCGCTTTCGCGCGGTCAGCGACGGCTGGGTAGGCCCGGCTACCGGGCCGGCTCCGCAGGTCTATCTGAGCGGATTGGTGCTGACCGGACACAAGGTACTGATCGTTGGTGCCGGAACGGTCGCCGGCCGCCGGATCGGCAACCTGCTGGAGGCAGGAGCCGACGTGCAGGTGGTGGCACCCGATGCCGGTGAGAAGATCACCGCGCTGGCCACCGAGGGCAAGGTGGCGTGGGCGCCACGCGCAGTTTCCGAGGATGATCTGGACGGCGCCTGGTACGTGCTGGCCCTCACCGATGCTCCCGAGGTCAACGCTCAGGTGGCCGCCTGGGCAGAGGCGCGGCGGGTGTTCTGCGTCCGTGGTGACGATGCGACCGGCGGCACCGCCTGGACCCCCGCAACCGGCGAGGTGGCAGGGCTCAAGGTGGGCGTGGTCGGAGACCGCAACCCGCACCGCACCGCGCATGCCCGCAGCGCCGCCGTCAAGGCGTTGGGTGAGTTGGCGCAATGAGCGCTGGTGAGCAGAGCGACTCGAGTATCCGGGAGCCGGCAGCCACAACCCCCGGGGCTGCCGGAGTCGCTGACCAGTGCCGCGCGCCCCACGCTGCCGAAGGGGATTCCACCGTGGCTGCCGCAGATCGGCGCCCGTCGACGGAGTCGCCCGCCGGGGACTTGGCTGAGTCGACCGTACGCCAAAGCCCATCGACAGAGCCGCCCGAGGGGGACTGCCGCCGCGAACTGATCCTGATCGGAATCGGAGCCGGCAACCCGGAGTGGGTGACGCTCGAAGCCATCGGGGCGATCCGCACGATCGACGTGCTCTTCGTGGTGCTCAAAGAGGATCAACTCGACGACCTGGTGGAGGCCCGCCGGGTCATCATCGAGCGGCACCGCGACACTCCGCTCAAGACTGTTGAATTGCGCGATCCGCCCCGGCCCTGGCAGACCACCCCGGACTATCCGGCCGCGGTCGCCAAATGGCGGGCGCAACGCCTCGAGTCGTGGAGCTCGGCGGTCGCCGCTGAGCTGCCCGGGGGGGCGAGCGGTGGGTTCCTGATCTGGGGCGATCCGAGCCTGTACGAGAGCACACTGGCGATCGTCCAGAAGCTCGCGGACGCCTCCGGCAAGGCCGGTCGTCCGATCGATTTGCGGGTGATCCCCGGTATCAGCTGCGTGCTGGCCCTGGCCGCTGCCTTCAAGATTCCGCTCAACCGTCAGGGGCGCTCCGTCGAAATCTCGCCGGCAAGACTGCTCGCCGCCGGCATGCCCGAAGATACGGACGATGTCGTGGTGATGCTGGACGGCAAGCAGACCTTCTCGAAGATCGATCCGGCGGGCATCGATATCTACTGGGGTGCCTACCTGGGCGCCGAGAACGAGATTCTGATTTCCGGGCCGTTGGATGAGGTTCGGGACGAGATCCTGCGCGTCCGGAAGGCTGCTGCCGAGGCCAACGGCTGGATCTTCGACACCTACCTGCTGCGCCGAGTCTGATCCAGCGACCGGTCCACCGTCTCGTGCTGTAGCGCCTGCACTCACCGAATGGTGGGCGAGGTCGATTGCGCTCGGCCTTAATCGTATTCGGCGTTTCACGCCTACGACGCCTTCCTCGTCCTCGGCAATTCGAGCAAGCTCGATTGCGCTCGAACCTCGTCGTCGTACTGTTCGCGCTTCGTGCTGCAACTACTTCGTTGGACTGGCAGCTCGAACAAGTTCGGCTGCTCGCTCTCTCTCATACTGAGGCATCCTCACTAGCGGGGAATGCGACTTTTCCGCTAACCTGTACCTGCCGCGCCAAAGGTGTCGTCAGCGTTCGGTGGGGAGGGGACCCAAATCAATGTCAGGCTTGCTAGCCTCATCTATGTTTGTCGCTTCGTTCTTGTGGACAAAGGAAAGCTGCCATGAAGGCAAAAGATCTGGCTATCAAGCTGCCCCCGGTCAGGGTGGGCGATCCGGTTTCGCGCGCCGTGAAGATCATGGTCAACGAGGGCCTGCCGGGCCTCGTGGTCACAGATTGGGACGACAAGCCGCGCTACGTGCTGGCCGATGCCCAGGTGCTGCGATTGATGGTCTCCCAGTATCTCGACGACTCCGCGCTGGCGCGCACCATCGACGAGGCCTCGGCCGATCAATTCTGGTCGGACATGGGCACCCGGTCTCTCGGGGAGTGTCTCGAACCCGACGAGCCGAAATTCACCAAGGTGCGCACCGATGCCACAGTGCTCGACGTTGTCATCGCCATGTCGAAGTCGCGCACTCCGCTCATCGCGGTGGTGGACGAGACCGGCAAGCTGACGGGGTGCATCACGTTGAACGGGCTGCTGGCCGCGGTCGCGTTGCCCTACGTGTAACCCGCGTCCTCGCTCCGGACGCGTGGCCCGCGTCCTCGTGCCCCTCACTGCTGGCCGGATCCCCGCGACGTCAGTCGTCGACCATGTTGCCGCGCCCGAAATGCTTCATACTTCGGGCGCGCAAAGCGAGGACGCGCGCGGCGTGGTCATCAACGAGTCGGGTTGATGGCCGTGTGCGCGAGGTGGGGATGGGAGTGACCCGCCTATGATGCACGAATTCCTTGCCCTCGGCATTTTCGTTGCCGCCTTCGTGATGATCGCCTCCGAGAAGATCAGCAAGGTTCTGGTGGTGCTGGTCGCCTCGGCGCTGATGATCGTCACCGGGGTCGCGCCCGGCAACGAGGTCTTCTATTCGCACGAGGTCGGCATCGAGTGGGATGTCATCTTCCTGCTGATGGGCATGATGATCATCGTCGGCGTGCTCAGGCAAACCGGCGTATTTGAATTCCTCGGGGTCTGGGCGGCTAAGAAATCCAAGGGGCATCCCTACCGATTGATGGTGATGCTCATGTTGATCACTGCTATCGCTTCCCCGATTCTCGACAATGTGACCATCATCATGCTGGTGGTGCCCGTCACCATCGTCGTCTGCAATAGATTGCACATTCCGGCGCAGCCCTACATCATCGCCGAAATTCTCGCCTCGAATATCGGCGGCGCCGCTACGCTTATCGGCGATCCGCCGAATATCATCATCGCTAATAGGGCGAATCTGACATTCAACGACTTCATCGTCCATATGACACCGATCGTGGTCATCACGTTCGCGCTTTTCGTGTTGCTCACCAGGGTGATGTTCCGCAAGGAGTTTCACTTTAATCCTGAATACGTTGACTCGGTTATGGCCATGAACGAGCGCCGCGCCATCACCGATGTGCGGACCCTGGTCACGAGCCTGGTGGTATTGGGGCTTGTCATCGTCGGGTTTACCTTGCACTCGGTGTTGCACATCGCGCCGTCGATCATCGCGCTGATCGGTGCCTTGGTGATGGTGCTGGTGACCGATACCGACATCAAGGACATCATCGGCGAGGTCGAGTGGCCCACTCTGGTCTTCTTCGCCGGTCTGTTCATCATGGTCGGCGGCCTGGTCAATACAGGCGTCATCGAGGCGATCGGACAGTGGGCAATCGGCGCGGTCGGGCACGATTACACGCTTGCTGCGGGCACGCTGCTATTCGGTTCTGCGGCACTGGGCGCATTCTTCGACAACATTCCCTATGCGGCCACCATGGCCCCGATCGTCGACGTTCTGGTCAACTATGGGGCCGATTTCCATGATGGTAGTTACCTGTGGTGGGCATTCGCATTGGGCGCTGATTTTGGAGGAAACGGTACCGCCGTGGCAGCCAGTGCAAATGTCGTCGGTATCGGGCTCGCCGCCCGCGCCGGTCATAAGATCTCGTTCTGGCATTTCACCAAATACGGCATCATCACCACCGTCTTCAGCTGCGTGATCGCCTGGATCTACGTCTACCTGCGTTACATCGCCTTCGTGTAGGCCGATCGATGCCCTGACCCCCGCGCGCAAGAATGGGGAACCATGAATGCTGATCCGGACGCGCGGTCTCTGCTCGACTACACCATGTTCACGGTCAAGGAGACGACGGAACTCATCTCCAACGACTTCGACTTCTTCGCGGTCGGTGAAGGCGGCCGTCAGATCGGAAAGATCAGCACGGTCGGGCCCAACGCCGTGCGATTCGTGGCAGGTAGCCGCGAATTCGACTTGATCGATGCGGACGGCACACCACTACTGCACATCAGTGACCCGGTAGGTGTCGGCCCCGACAAATACCGTTTCACCCTGCCCAACGGGGAGCGGTTGGCCACAGCCACCAAGAAACTCAGCCTCCTGAACGTCAGGCTCAAGGTCGCGATGGCCAGTGGGCTGGTTCTCGAGGTGGACGCCGATAGTTTGGCCAGCCAGTTCGAGATCCGCGCCCCTGAAACGGTGGCGGCCTGGATCCGTAGAACGACGCGCGCATTAGGGTCGTCACTTGCGGAAAACTCGGCCTACTCGGTGAGCATTGACCCGCAGGCCCCACCCGAGGTGCGGCTGGCGGTCATCGGCACATTGCTGGTCATAGACCGCGTGCATCAGAAGGCCGAGGATCGAAGCGACGTCTGATTGCACAGCGGGGCCGCCGCGCCCTGGGCTGGGCCCAGCAAGCGTGCTCCTCACTTCGTTCGTCAACAGCCTCAATCGCCTCAGGAGAACAAGCAAGCTTGCTCTCCTCTCGTCTCAGTCGACTGTGCTGCGCAGGGATGCGCAGCAGGCGGAAATCGGCAGACTGAGGTTCAGGCCTGAACCTTGTTCGTCCGTTCGTCGGTGCTGGCGATGGCGTTGACGGCGGCAACGGTGATCGCAGAGCCACCCCGGCGTCCGGCCAAGACCAGGTATTCGAGCCCGAACGGGTTGTCGATCAACGCCTGCTTCGACTCGGCGGCACCGACGAATCCGACCGGAATCCCGATCACTCCGGCGGGCTTCACTCCAGTGTCGCGCACCACCTCAAGAAGCCGGAACAACGCGGTGGGGGCGTTTCCGATCGCAACCACCGCACCATCCAGCCGCGGCAGCCACAAATCGACGGCCGCGGCCGTCTTCGTGGTGCCGAGCTCTTTCGCCATCTCGGCCAGCCGGGGATCGCCGAGATGGCAGACGACCTCGTTCTGCTTGGGCAGTCGGGAACGGATGATGCCGGTGGCGGTCATCGTCGAATCGCAGAAGATGGGCGCACCATTCCACAGCGCCTCACGGGCACTCGACACGATCCCGGGCGTGAAAGCGATATCTGCGGGCAGATCGGTCTGAGCGGCGGCATGAATCATCCGGACGACGACCTTCGCGACATCGTCGGGGAATCGCGTCAGATCGGCTTCGCGGCGGATGGTGGCGAACGATTCGTCATAGATTGCCGCTGCGTCGGTCAGATACTCGTAGGTCACGCTCACTAGGGGTCCCCTCGTCGCCTCGAAACGTCGTGTCCTAGAATCGCATATGCGTCAAGTAACGAGGAAGCTGGGAAGATCCAGCACGGTCGCGCCACTGTGAACGTTCTATCCGAACGAGAGTCAGAGACTCGTCTTGATGTGCTTCATCGAATTGTTGGGACGCGTCATCTCAAAAGGAGAGATTCCGTGCATATCGCCGAAGGCTTTCTGCCTCCACTTCAATGCGCTGCCTGGTATGTGGCAGCCGCCCCCTTCGTCATTCATGGCGCACGTTGTGTCCTCAAAGAGGCCCGCGAATCGACCGAGAACAAGATGCTGCTGGCCGTCGCGGGCGCCTTCACCTTCGTGCTGTCGGCCATCAAGCTGCCTTCGGTCACCGGTTCCTCCTCGCATCCCACCGGCACGGGCGTGGGCGCCGTCCTCTTCAAACCGCCGGTGATGGCCTTCTTGGGCACGGTGGTGTTGCTCTTCCAGGCGCTGCTGCTGGCCCATGACGGCATCACCACGCTGGGCGCGAACGTCTTCTCGATGGCGATCGCGGGACCCTGGATCGGTTACGGCGCCTACAAGCTCTGCCGCAAGCTCGGGCCATCGGTGGCGATCTTCGCGGCCATGTTCTTTGCTGATCTGAGCACCTACTGTGTCACCTCGGTGCAGCTGGCCATCGCCCACCCCGATCCGGTCTCCGGCTTCGGTGGTGCGGTGGCGAAGTTCCTGAGCGTCTTCGCCATCACGCAGATTCCGCTGGCGATCGCCGAGGGCTTCGTCGGGGTGCTGTTGTTCCGCTTCCTGGCCGGTGTGGTGCGTCCCGAACTGGAGCGCCGCGGCCTTCTCACGCCCAAGCCCGAGACGACCGATACTGCCAAGGCCGGCAGCCTCCTCGAGGCAGAGGAGTCCACCCATGCTTAAGAAGAACCCCTGGATCACCTTCGGCCTGCTCGCGGCGATTGTCGCCATTTTCGTGATCTCGTTCGTCATGGCTCCCAAGCCGAGTGGGGACGAAGAGAGCTTCGCCGGTACCGACTCGATCGTCTCGGAGACTCTGGAGGATGAGGGCGCCGAACCCTGGTTCCAGCCGATCTTCGAGCCCGGTTCGGGCGAGATCGAGTCTGGGCTGTTCGCTCTGCAGGCTGCCCTCGGCGCCGGCATCGTCGGTTTCGCGCTCGGCAACCTGCGTGGCCGCGCCAAGCAGAAAGAAGAGCTTGCGGGCGCAGGTGCTGCGTCCACATCACCGGCATCCGATGCGATTCATTCCGATCCAACCCACGAGGACGAACCGGCCCCGGCCGTCGAATAGCTCCAATGATCGCTCTCGATGATGCCGCCTGGGCAGCCCCGTGGCGGCACATCAGGGTCGGCGAGAAGCTGCTGCTCGGCATCGGGCTGATTCTCACGGCCCTGATCGCTCCGGCGTGGCCCACCGCGCCGTCGGTCGCGCTGGCCTCGGTGGTCTCGGCGCTCGGTCCGGCACGCATCCCGGTTCGCACATTGGCCATCGCGTTCAGTGCACCGCTGGTCTTCATCCTGATCGGTTCGATCTCGGTGGGCATCATGGTCGGCACCCCTCCCTCGGACGCCTGGTTCGCGCTGGGCCCGCTCTCGATGAACCAGGCCTCGGCGCTGACCGCATTGCAGCTGTTCGCCCGGTCATCGGCGGGTACCTTGGCGGTGCTGTTACTGGCCACCACGACCCCGATGGTCGACCTGCTCGGCTGGTGCCGGCAGAAGGGCATACCCGGGCCGCTGGTCGAAGTGGCATCGCTCATTTACCGGCTGCTGTTCGTGCTGCTCGACACCGCGCTCGCCATGCACGCCGCGCAGGTCGCCAGGCTGGGCAATGCCCCGGCAGGCCCGAGGCCACTCAAGAGACGCCTCGACACCGCGGCGAACACCATGGGCACCTTGCTGATCCGCTCCTGGGATCGCGCGAGCCGGCTCACCGACGGCCTGGCCGCCCGGGGGATCGAAGGCGACCTGGTCACGTTGCCGCGCAGGCTTCCCGCCTCCCCGAAGTTCCTGGTGCGTTCTGCTGCGCTGATCGCAGGCATCTGGCTCATCACAGTCTTGTGGAAGGTTCTTTCATGATCCTCGCCGCACATGACATCGTGGCGTCCTATCCCGGAGCCCAGCCGGTCTTGAAGCAGGCCTGCTGCGAACTTGAGGTTGGCACCCGGCTGGCGCTGCTCGGCGCGAATGGTTCCGGCAAGACCACGTTGTTGCGCTGCTTGTCGGGAGCTCATAAGCCCGACGCGGGCGAGATCCTGCTCGCCGGTGTCAGGCTCAAGCACAACAAGCACGGTTTGCGAGATCACCGCCGGCGCGTCCAGCTGGTTCTGCAAGATCCGGACGATCAGTTGTTCTCGGCGGACGTCACCCAGGATGTCGCCTTCGGCCCGCTGAATCTCGGACTCGCCGAGGACGAGGCGCGCGCCCGGGTGGACGAGGCCCTCGATCTGCTGGGCATCACCCACCTGGCCGATCGTCCCACCCATCAACTGTCCTACGGCGAGCGCAAGCGCGTGACCATCGCGGGCGCGGTGGCCATGCGTCCGGACGTGCTGCTGTTGGACGAGCCGACCGCGGGTCTCGACCCGGCGGGTGTCGAAGACGTCCGCTCGGCACTGGAACGGCTGACCGCCCGTGGCACCACTATCGCGTTGGCCACCCACGATGTGGATTTCGCCTTGTCGTGGGCGGATGAGGCGGCGGTCGTCGCCGCCGGGCAGGTGCATCAGGGCGCGATCACCGCGATGCTCTCCGACACCGAGCTAGTGAGCCAGGCTCACTTGCGGCAGCCTTGGCAGCTCGAACTCGCGATCCGGCTCGGGCTCGACTCCTGCCCCCGGACGATGGACGAGATCGTGTCGGCTTTGGATACCAGGGGTTTGCGCCGGCCGTGAAGATAGCTACTTTCCCGGTGACGAGAGGTACCAGCCGGACTGGTCTCGCCTATTGCTTGGTGCACGCCCACTGGGTGACCGCGCGGGCAGGCGTCCAGCTGAGGAACCGGCCCAGCGGCTCGGCGTTCTCGATCGCGAGCCGGGTGAGTGAGCCGCCGTATGTTCGGTATCGCTCGGCCAGCAGTGCTTCGGTGTCGAGCGTGACCCCGTGCGCGACGATGCGTCCGCCCGGCTTGAGAGCCTGCCAACAGCCGTCCAGCACGCCGTCGGTGACCCCTCCGCCGATGAAGATCGCATCCGGCGCGGGCAAGCCGGCCAGGGTTTTCGATGCCTCACCAATGACTACTTGGACGCGTCCGGGAACCATGCGTTCGATATTGCGGACGGCCCGTTCTGCGCGCTCCGCCTTGCGTTCGAGGCCGATCGCCGTCGCGCCAGGCGCGGCTCGGCACCATTCGATGGCCATTGCCCCCGAGCCCAGCCCGACATCCCACATCAGCTCGCCCGCGGCCGGACGCAGGAACGCGAACGCGCTCGCCCGCACGTGCCGTTTGGTGATCAGGCCGTCGTGCTCGAACGCCTCGTCGGGCAGTCCGGGAGTCGTGCTGCATTCGGCAAGCTCGGCGGGCGTGGGAAGCTCAGATGTGCTCACAACCCACGAGGGTACCGGCTCGGCGGCTGCACAGATAGGCTCGCTCACGGCGAGGACGTTTCGGATCCTGGATGACCGCAGCAGGCCACGGCCTGTCCGAACTATCTCTGATAAGGAGAAAGATGTTACAACCGCTTGAGCCCGGCACGGTCGTCCTGGTGGGTGGAGGCCCCGGAGACCCCGACCTGATCACCGTCGGTGGGCTGCGCGCCATCCAGCAGGCCGACGTCATCATCTATGACCGGCTGGCGCCCCTCGAGGTGCTCGACGAGGCCAGGCCGGACGCCGAGAAGGTCGATGTGGGCAAGATTCCGCGCGGCCCGCAGACCTCCCAGGACGACATCAATGCGATGCTCATCGAGCATGCCCTGGCCGGCAAGAAGGTCGTCCGGTTCAAGGGTGGCGACAACTTCTTGTTCGGCCGCGGCGGCGAGGAGGCGCTGGAGTGCGCGGCCGCAGGCGTCCCGGTGCGCCTGATTCCCGGTGTGAGCTCATCGATCGCAGCACCCGCGCTGGCCGGTATCCCGGTGACGCATCGTGGCTTGGCACAAGGGGTCACCATCGTCAGCGGCCATGTGCCGCCGGGTGATCCGCGCTCGTCTTTGAACTGGCGAGCGATGGCCACAACCGGCACCACGCTGGTCATCCTGATGGGGGTCAAGTACCTGCCCGAGATCGTCGCCGAACTGCTCGGTGCCGGTCTGGACGATCGGACGCCCGCCGCGATCGTGATGAACGCGGGCTCGGATCAGATGCGGACGCTGCGCGCCCCGGTCAGCGAACTCGCCGGCCTGGCCGTGCGGGCGGGAGTGACACCGCCCGCGATCACCATCATCGGCGCGGTCGCCGAGCTTGAACTGGCGCAGGCGGTTCAGGTGGACGAAGCACAGAATTGAGAAGAACGATCGGTCGGAATGGTGATAAGTGCTTGTCTTGATAGCAGGGCCAGCAGGTCATCTTTGTCCGGCGCCTGCTTGATGAGAGTAAGTGGAGACGGGCGCGCGTGGCGTGCGGAAACTCCGGCAACTGCTGATAAACCACAAGCCGTTGCGGCGCGACCTCACGGATGCGACCATGGCGTTGCCCGGGCCGGTGGCACAAGGACATCAGCATCGAACGGGGCAGAATTAAGCCCGACCGCCACCTACCGCCGTCACCCAAACGACTGCTTTATCGACGCTGGTAACCTGTTCGATTCCGTCGGGCAGGGGCGGGCGAGCGATCATCACCACCGGGATGCGGAGGGACGTGGCGGCGTCCAACTTGGCGGCATTGTCGTCGCCCCCGGAATCCTTGCTGACCAGCATCGTGATCTGTTCATCACGCAGCAGGGCGAGCTCGTCGTCGAGATCGAACGGGCCGCGAGATTCCAGAATCCGGAAGCCTGCGGGAATCGGGTCGCCCTGCCACTCGGCCACTCTTGCCAGCACGTCGGGCAATCCGCCGTAGGCGGGCAGCGGCTGGCGTCCTACGGTGAGCAAGATCCGGCCTCTGGCCTTTGCTGCGGCTCGTGCGGCTGCGGCATGATCGGGCACCCACGTCCAGCTATCGGCATCCGGACGATCGGCCCAGCTCGGGCGGGTGAACCGCAGCAGCGGGGTGCCGGTCGCCACGCACGCCTGAGCGGCGTTGGCGGTCATCCTCGCCGCGAACGGGTGAGTCGCGTCCACTACTGCGTCCATCTCACTAGCGCGCAGGTAGTCGATCAGACCGTCGACCCCACCGAAGCCGCCCACCCTGGCGCCCGGCTGGCTGCGTGCCCGGCTGGTTCGTCCGGCCACCGAGGTCACCACGTCGATGCCTCTCGCTTCAAGCTTGGCGGCCAACTCGCGGCCATCGGCCGTGCCACCCAATACCAGCACTCTCACGCGCTCGAGCCTATTAGCCCACGAACCGAATCACCGATGAAGGAGCAACGATGGCAGGAATCCTGATCGCGGGAACCTCGTCCGACGCCGGGAAATCTCTCGTGGTGAGCGGAATCTGCCGGGCCCTGGCCCGCCGTGGCATCGACGTGGTGCCCTTCAAGGCGCAGAACATGTCGAACAATTCCATGGTGTGCGCGGACGGCTCCGAGATCGGTCGCGCGCAGTACCTGCAGGCCCAGGCCGCCGGGGTCGAGCCGACCAGCATCCTCAACCCGGTGCTGCTCAAGCCGGGCACGGATCGGCGGTCGTTCGTGGTGCTGCGCGGACGCCCGGCCGGCACCCTGGAGGCCGGCGAGTTCGCTACCGGACGCCGCCAGCTGGCCGAATCGGCGTTCGCCGCCTACCAGGAGTTGGCCGAGAACCACGAGGTCGTGGTTGTTGAGGGGGCCGGCTCGCCCGCCGAAACGAATCTTCGCTCCGGTGACTACGTGAACATGGGGCTCGCTCAGCGGTTCAACTTGCCCGTGGTGCTGGTCGGCGACATCGATCGCGGCGGCATCCTGGCCAGCCTGTTTGGCACCTGGGGCATCGTCTCGGAGGCCGACCGGGCGCTGTTGGCCGGGTTCATCATCAACAAATTCCGGGGCGATCAGAGTGTGCTCGACCCCGGGCTGGACGACATCGCCCGGCGCACCGGCATGGAGAATCTCGGCGTGCTGCCCTGGCTTGAGGGCGTCTGGATGGACGGCGAGGACGCGCTGCAGGTCGATCGCTGGCGCTCCGAAGTCGGCCCTGTCCTGGACGGCATGGCCCAGCTGAAGGTGGCCGTGCTGCGGTTCCCCAGAATCTCGAATGCTACCGATGTCGAGGCGCTGGCCAATACGCCCGGCGTCGACGTCACAATGACCGATGATCCCTATGTCGTGGAGGCAGCCGACTTGGTGATCTTGCCCGGGTCCCGCTCCACCGTCGACGATCTGACGTGGCTGCGCAGCCACGGTCTGGAAGAGGTCATCGTGAAAAGGCACGCATCCGGGCATCCGCTCCTGGGGATCTGCGGCGGCTACGAAATGCTGGCCACGACCATTGAGGACGAAATAGAGACCCGCAAAGGCCAGGTGAAAGGTCTCGGTCTGCTGCCGATCGAGGTGCAATTCTCGGACGAGAAGGTCACTCGGCAGGCCGGTTACGAATGGAACGGTCAACAGGTACATGGCTACGAGATTCACCACGGCATCTGTGAGCTGACCGGCGACGCCGAGCCGTTCCTGGACGGTTGGCAAGTGGGCGCCACGTTCGGCACGATGTTGCATGGCAGCCTGGAAAACGACGACTTCCGCACGGCGTTCCTGACCCGCGTCTCTGAGTTGACCGGGTCGGGCTGGCGTCCGCAACCTGGCGCGGTCGGATACGCGGCGGCCAGGGAAAACATGATCAACATGCTGGCCGACGCAGTCGAGCAGAAGGTCGACCTCGACCGGCTGCTCGAGCTGGCTCATGGCGCCGGCTCGCAGGCGGGAGTCCCCTCTGACGACACTTTGGACGTCTGCGAATACTCCGAGATCGAATCCGAACCCAAGACCTCGCGCCAGCTGCGCCTGCAACCGAGATTGATCGTGAATACCGGCGACGGCAAGGGGAAATCGACAGCGGCATTCGGCGTCGGGTTGCGCGGCTGGTCGCAGGGCTGGTCGGTCGGCGTTTTCCAGTTCATCAAGACCTCCACCTGGCCGACTGGCGAAAGGCTGGCCTTCCAGACCCTGAACGGCGTGCATCAGCGCACCGGCCAGGGCGGCTCGGTGGAGTGGATGAACTTCGGCGAGGGACGCACCGCAACCCGTGCCGGGGCCAAGGCCAATCAGCGCGAGCTGGCAGAAAAGGGGTGGGGGATCGTCCGGGAGCGGCTGGAATCCCAAACGCACGACCTGATCATCTTGGACGAGTTCTGTCACGTACTGGCCAAGGGCTGGCTCGATACCGACGAAGTCGTCCGGATCCTGAAGAATCGGCCTGGCCATCAGCACGTGGTGATCACCGGACGCAACGCCCCCGCGGGTCTGATCGACGCGGCCGACCTGGTTACCGAGATGCGCAAGATCAAACATCCCTTTGACAAGGGTGAAAAGGGCCAGGCCGGAATCGAATGGTGACGATGGTGACGAACTATCCGCGGATCGTGCTGGCCGCACCGAACTCGAGTTCCGGCAAGACTACAGTCAGCATCGGGCTGATGGCCGCCCTGCATGACCGCGGGCTAAAGGTCGCGCCCTTCAAGGTCGGGCCGGACTACATCGACCCCGGCTACCACACGGTGGCAACCGGGCTGCCCGGTCGCAACCTGGACGCCTGGCTGTGCGGTACCTCGAGGATCGCGCCGCTGTTCGCGCACGGGGCTGCCGGGGCAGACGTCTCTGTGGTCGAAGGGGTGATGGGGCTCTACGACGGCCGCCTGGGCGTGACTTCCGGTCGTCCGACAGCCGCTCGCCGCGCGTCCGCATCCGAAGGCGCTCAGAGTGACATCCACCAGCAACAAAAACCCGCTCCGGTGCCGCCTGCGAAGGCTTCCACGGATGGAGCGGAAACGGCCGGCGGACGCCGCGGATTCGGCTCAACGGCTCATGTCGCCGAGCTGATCGACGCGCCCGTCGTCTTGGTGATGGACGCCAGCGGAGTCTCCCGCACACTCGCGGCTTCGGCGTACGGCCTGGCGTCGCATCCTCACGCCCCCAAGGTCGCCGGGGTGATCATCAACAAGGCCGGTTCGGCGCGCGCCGTGGACGAGCTGCGCGATGCCTTCGACGAGGTCGGGCTGCAGGTGCTGGGCGCAATCCCACGGTCGAAGGATCTGATCGTGCCATCCAGACATCTGGGATTGGTTCCCGCCGCCGAACGCGACCAGGCGCGGGCGGTCATCGAGTCGGCCGCCAAGCTCGTTGTAGACCATGTAGATCTTGATGCCGTGCTGGCGATTGCGCGCTCGTCAGCCCAATTGGATGTGCAACCATGGTCGCCCGATGCTGAGATGACAAGGGTGAACGGGCGCCCGCGGGTCGCGGTCGCAGCCGGTCGCGCCTTCACCTTCCGCTATGCCGAGACCACGGAGCTGCTGCAAGCGGCTGGCTGCGAGGTCGTCGAATTCGACCCGATGACCGATCGCCGGCTTCCCGCCGGGGCTCACGGACTCTATATCGGCGGCGGCTTCCCGGAGATCTACGCTGAAGAACTTGCCGCGAACCGTCCTCTGCTGGCCGACGTTCGCGCGGCTGTTGGTACAGGCCTGCCGACGGTCGCCGAATGCGCCGGGCTGCTGTATCTGTGCCACACCCTCGATGGCATGGACATGGCGGACGCCCTGCCGCTGGACGCCCAGATGTCGCCGCGGCTGACCATGGGATACCGCGAACTGGTCGCCGAATCGGACTCGCTGGTCACCCGCGCCGGAGAGACGGTCTATTCCCACGAGTTCCATCGGACGATGACGACATTGCGTGGCGGCAGTTCGCGGCCCGTCGCTGCGTGGCTGGTAGACCAGGCATCCGGACGCCACGAGGGCCTGGCAACTGACTCGGTGCTGGCGTCCTATCAGCACATTCACTGGGCCGGCTATCCCGAACAGGCACAACGCTTCGCCGAGGCATGCGCGGCATTCGCCACCTCAGGTGCGCGCTGGGAGCCGGTCGCCGAGCAGGAACCGATCCCGGAACCTAATCTGCGGCACCACGGTGACGCCCAGCTTCGCCCGGGCCTGGTCGATCTGGCCGTCAACGTGCGCCCCGCTCCTGGATGGTTGCTGTCCGAAGTCGCGTCCGGCGCGGACCACTGGATGGCCTACCCGGTCGCCGAACAAGCACAGCAGGCGCTGGCCTCCAAGCACGGTCTGGCCGCGGATCAACTTTTGCTGACGGCCGGTGCAGCCGACGCATTCACTCTCGTCGCGAGAACTTTCCCGGAGCGCAAGGTACTGATCGTGCACCCGCAGTTCACTGAACCTGAGGTCGCTTTCCGTACGGCCGGGCATCAGGTGCGCAGGCTGATGCTGCGCGCAGATGAGGGTTTCCGGCTGGATGCGAGCCGGATCGGCGCTGACCGCGATCTGGTGATCATCGGGAACCCCACCAACCCGACCGGCGTCCTGCACTCGGCTGACCAGATCCGCAAACTCGTGCGTCCGGGCCGGATCGTGCTGGTCGATGAGGCCTTCATGGACTTCGTGCCGGGCGAAGCCGAATCCATGTTCCGCGGCGAGCTGGCCGGCCTGCTGGTCACCAGATCGTTGACCAAGCTGTGGGGGATCGCGGGACTTCGGGCCGGGTTCGTGGTCGGGGATGCGTCCCTGATCGCTGAGATGGCGTGCCATCAGGAGCCGTGGCCGGTGTCCACCCCTGCATTGGACGCCATGATCGCGACCACCACCGCCAAGGCCAACGAGTCCGCAGCTGAACTGCTCGTCCAAGTTGCGCGCGAGCGCGAGCATCTGGTGGATGCGCTGAGCGCGGCAGGCTTCCCGGTGGCCGGTGATCCGCAAACACCCTTCGTGTTGGTCGACGTCTCTGCCCTGAACGTGCCCAACCCGGTCGAATCACTGGCCGAACGGGGCTTCGCCGTGCGGCGCTGCGACACTTTCCCCGGTCTTGGCCCGAATTGGATCAGGCTCGCAGTTCCGGACGAGCAGGTCAGCGACAAATTGGTGGACGTGCTCGTCCAACTCGTTGCGCGTTGCGGTTGAGGATCCGAGGTTGTTCGTTCGCATCTGGACTGCATCCAAGACGGCCGTAAGGCGATGCGCTTTTCCGCCAACCACGCGTGGGTTATGCGTCCGCCGATAGGATTGGGATGCTAACGAGGACGATGGCTGGTGGACGACGTAGGAGGTCGTGATGACTGAAGAACTTCAGACTGCGGGCCGATTTGTTGTGGGTACCGACGGATCCGAGAGGGCGAACAAGGCAGTCGATTGGGCGGCCGAACGAGCCCAAGTGCGCGGTATGCCGCTGCTCGTGCTGAACGTGATCTCGGAGGTTCCGATACCGAGCAAGAGCAAGGCTCTCAGGTTGATGTCGAGTGAGGGCAACTACGTCGAGAAGTACCGGCAGAAGGCTCAGGAGCGGCTTGACAAGGTGATTGCCCACTTGCGGGAGCGTTACCCGAATCTTGAACTCGAGGGCAAAGTCGTGCAGGGCAATCCGCCCTACGTGTTGGCGCAGGCGTCCCGAGATGCGTTCCTCGTGGTGGTCGGCGCTCGCGGTCATGGCGCTCCTATGTCGGTGCGTCTGCTCGGCGGCGTTTCGGACGCGGTCGCGACGCACTCCCACGGGCCGGTCGCGGTGATCACCGACGAGTCGCTGGAGAATCCCGGCGGACCGGTCGTGGTGGGCGTCGATGACTCGGAGGAAGCAAAAGGTGCCATCAGATTCGCGTTCGAGACCGCTCATGCCAGGGGGGTGCCGCTGGTTGCCGTGAACGCGTGGGATTTTGGTGCCTACGACGCCTACAACGCGGACGTCTGGGAATACACCGTCGACGAGATCGTCGAGGGCCTCACCGACATGGTTGAGGGGCAACTTGCCGAAGGCAAGGCGAAATACCCCGATCTGCCGGTCCAGATCAAGATCGTGCGGGGCCGTGCCGAGATCGCCCTGGTCGATCAGTCGAAGGATGCGGGTCTGATGGTCGTCGGTTCACGTGGACGCGGAGGCTTCGCCGGGCTATTGCTCGGCTCGACCAGCAAGCATGTCCTGCGAGAAGCGCACTGCCCGGTGATCGTGACCCGTGGAGAGAATCCGTTGGACGCAAGCGTCTGAGCATGGGCGGGTCAGGCCGCGACCTGACTTGGCGTGTGGGCTGAGCAGAGTGCGAACGAGCAGCTGGTTGAGCAGGTTCAGAAGTCCGGCTGCCCGAGCGTGAGTCTGCGGACCGATTTCGGGTTCCAGGCGCGGTGCCTCTAAGATGGACGAAGGTCCCCCGTGCGGCGGTAACTCGCCCAACCCCCCAGGGTCGGAAGGCAGCAAGGGTAAGTGAGCTCTTCCGGGTGCGCGGGGGGCCCTTCTATGTCCGCAAGTGGCTGGTGATCCCAGCCCGTCCAGCCGCGAGTTTGTTTGATCGGGCGTGTGGGCTGGATGATCCCGGATCTGTCCGGACGCGAGGCGTGGACCACCCACGGACCCGATCCCGTCCTCGCCATCAGGGCACGGCCAGGCCGTCATCACCTCACCTGGCCCACACCACAAACCTGACGTACATCCCCGCAGGAACCAGCGTGAAAATTGTCAGTGCGGCAGCATAGGCTTGCCGCGTGGATGACGAACTTGGCCCAGACTCCGGCGACCGCGCTGATGGTCCGGACGACCTCACCCTTTTCGGGCAGGAGGAGCCCGGCCTTTTCGACATGCCATTGCCGCTTCCCGAATCCGAGTGCGATATCGCAGCGCAGAACGAAGACCTCCCGGACGACGAACCAACCGTGGCCGAGGAACAGCCCACCCCCGAGACCGAAGACGAATCAGAGTCCGACGAGGACGAAGAAACCGAAGAAGTTGACGATGACGTCGTCATTCAAGAAGGACCCGATTTGTTCGAGGCAGACTCACCTCCCGGCGAACGCGCAGACGAGGCATCGGACGATTCACCGGCGCAGCCCGTCGAGCCGCCGCTGGTGCGCGATTCTGAGTTACAAAACGTTTCGGCCCCGGCCGCCGACCGTCCGGCCCCTGACCGTCCGGCAGCCCCGCTGGCGCTGTACAGGCGCTATCGTCCGGACACCTTTGCCGAAGTCATCGGGCAGGAGCACGTCACCGAGCCGCTGTGCCGGGCGATCGCCAACAACAAGGTGAATCACGCCTATTTGTTCAGCGGGCCCAGGGGCTGCGGCAAGACCACCAGCGCCCGCATCCTGGCCCGCTGCCTGAACTGCGCCGAGGGTCCCACGCCGACACCATGCGGCGAGTGTGAATCCTGCCGTGCCCTGGCAACCGGAGGGCCGGGCAGCATCGATGTGATCGAGATCGACGCCGCGTCCCATGGCCGGGTGGACGATGCCCGCGAGCTGCGGGAAGGCGTCTACTTCGCCCCGGTGGCGAGCCGATACAAGATCTACATCATCGACGAGGCTCACATGGTGACCAAGGAGGGCTTCAACGCCCTGCTGAAGGTCGTCGAGGAGCCCCCCGAACACGTCAAGTTCATCTTCGCGACCACCGAGCCCGAGAAGGTTATCGGGACGATCCGTTCGCGCACCCATCATTATCCCTTCCGGCTGGTGCCGCCGCGCACCCTCACCGCGTATCTGGAGAAGATCTGCGGCGAAGAGGGCGTCGATGTCGAGCGCGGGGTGCTGCCATTGGTGGTGCGTGCCGGTGCAGGTTCGGTGCGTGATTCGCTGTCGGTGCTCGACCAGCTGCTGGGTGCCGCCGACCACGGTCATGTTGCCTACCAGCAGGCGGCCGGGCTGCTCGGGTATACCCCCGATGCGCTGCTGGACGAGATCGTCGACGCCTTCGCCGCCGGTGATGGCAAGGGAGTCTTCGCGGCGATCGACAAGGTGATCGAGGTCGGCCAGGATCCGAGGCGATTCGCCGAAGACCTGTTGGAGAGGATGCGTGACCTGGTGATCGTCGCGCAGGTGCCGGACGCGATCGGCTCCGGGCTGATCGATGTCGCCGATGACCAGGCCGAACGTCTGCAGGCGCAGGCCTCCGCGTTGGGTGCCGGAGAGCTCACCCGGGCGGCCGAGGTGATCGCCACCGGCCTGGTGCAGATGCGGGGTACGACAGCGCCCAGGCTGCATCTCGAACTGATCTGCGCCCGCATCCTGCTGCCCACTGCGGACGACGATTCCCGCGGGGTGCACGCCAGGCTCGACCGGATCGAGCGGCGCCTGGACATGCCCGATGTGGTGCCCGGACGCCCCGCTGCTCCGGTTGCGGCGGGCTCCGCGCAATCGACCGACGGCGCAGGCTATCTGAGCCGCGATTCGGTCTCGCACGTTGCTGCCCAGGCGCCGGCCGGCCAGCGTCCTGCCGGGCAACGTCCTGCCGGGCAACGTCCTGCACAAGCCTCGGGTGGGGAGGAACTCCAGGAGCAGCGGCACCCGGACCACGCTCCTATCGACCACGTCCCCGCCCCTGGTGGGAACCAGGACGAGGAGATGCCGGTGGGCCAGCAGTCACCTGCGGCACCCGATCGGTCTGGCCAGGAACAGGGGAGCGGTGCCGCGGCTGGCCAGGGCGCGGTCGATTCAGGCTCGCAGCAGCCGTCCCCCGCTCAGCAAACTGAACGATCGGATCGCGCCGCCGCGTCGGCGTCGTCTGCTCACCAGGCACCCGCGTCGGATGGGCCGAGCGCTGACTACCGCGAACATCAGCAGCGAACAAGCCAGGCACCTGCCTCAGGCGGGCCGAGCACGGCGGATCTGCGCAGGCTGTGGCCGCAGATCTTGGAGGAAGTGAAGTCGCACAAGAGGTTCACCCATGCGCTGCTCAGCCAGAACGCGCAGGTGGTCGAGGTCCGCGGCAGCGAATTGCTGCTCGGCTTCGCCAACCCCGGCACCTTGGAGCGCTTCCAGTCGGGCGGCAGCATCGATGTGTTGCGGCAGTCACTGATCGCCGTGCTGGGAGCCGACCTGCGTATCTCGGCCTCGGTCGACGGAGGGCCGTCGTCCGAGAGTCGGCAAGGCCAGCATCGTGCCCCCGCCGAACCGCCGCCGGGGTATGAGCCCGAACCGGAGCCGGAACAGGTCGTCCACCATTATCAGGCCGCCCGTGACAATCGCCGTCCGACTGGGGACGAACTGTCTGCCAGGACGCTGAACGGTGCGCCGGCCAGAGCGTCCGAAATGTCGGAATCGGTGATGAGCGATATTGTCACCGCAGATGACGCGATACTCGACGAATCGGGTGGGGACGCCGCCGAACTGTTGAAGCGCCAGCTGGGCGCGCAGATCATCGAAGAACAGGAAATCTGAGCCCACCCTGGGTTTGGGTCAAGTCGCGAGAGGACCAACCATGTTCCCAGAGGGAATGGACATGAACGAACTGTTGCAGCAGGCGCAGAGCATGCAGGCGCAACTGCAACAGGCACAAGAAGACCTTGCCAACACGGTATTCAACGGCACCGCGGGAGGCGATCTCGTGCAGGCGACCGTGACCGGCGCCGGTGAGTTGGTCGGCCTGACGATCAAGCCGGACGCCGTCGATGTCGACGACCTCGAGTCGCTGAGCGACCTGATCGTCGCCGCGGTTCGGGACGCCAACACTCAGGCCGCCAACCAGGCCCAGACCATGATGCCCGATCTCGGCGGGCTGGGGTTGTAATCCGTCCCACCTGCGCCATGCATGGAGGCCTATTTAGAGGCATCTGTGTGACCTATGAAGCCCCAGGTCAGAAAGCACTTGACGACATGGGGCGGTAGGTTCTGAATAGGCCCCGTGTACTTAGGAAGGTCTGAAGTTACTTGTACGACGGTCCCGTCCAAGATCTGATCGACGAGCTGGGACGCCTGCCCGGCGTCGGCCCGAAGAGCGCTCAACGCATCGCCTTCTGGTTGCTCGACCAGCCCGCCGAAGATGTCGATCGGCTCGCGCATGCGCTGGTCGAGGTCAAACAGAAGGTGCACTTCTGCGAGATCTGCTTCAATGTCACCGATCAGGAGGTCTGCCGCATCTGCCGCGACCCCAAGCGCGACCCATCGTCCATCTGCGTGGTGGAGGAAAGTAAAGATGTGGTGGCCATCGAGCGCACCCGAGAGTTTCACGGCCGCTACCACGTACTCGGGGGCTCGATCAGCCCGATCGCCGGACGCGGGCCCGGCGACCTACACATCGCCGAGTTGGTGCGCAGGCTGAGCGACGATGCCATCACCGAGGTGATCCTCGCCACGAACCCGAACCTGGAGGGGGAGGCCACCGCCACCTACCTCAGCCGGCTGCTCGGCCAGACCCCCGGCATCCAGATCACCCGGCTCGCCTCCGGCCTGCCGGTCGGCGGCGATCTCGAATATGCGGACGAGGTGACCCTGGGTCGCGCCTTCAGCGGACGCCGCTATGTCGACTGAAGTGAGCAGTGCCGTATGAATTGCGCTCAGCCAAAGCGATTCACTTGAAATCATGACCCGGTCTGATGACGGGTGAGCGCTGCGGCGTGTTGTGGCTGATGGCCTTAGCCCCTGTGAGATGTACTCGGCCAGGACGTTGGTAGCGGCGTGGCTGGTTGAAATGGGGAGAACCCCCGAAGGGGATGTGGGTTGTCAAGACTCAATCCGGTTCGGAGGTTCTCGTGTTCCACCCCAACGCGAGGTTGACCATCCAAATGGCCGCCAGCCTGCCGTATCAGCTTTCCTCGTATTCGACGCCGCGCTCCAGCCGGACGATGTTCACCGCGCCCCAGAATCCGAGGCCGTTGATGATCACCCGGGGATTGCCTTCGGGCGCGCGGACCGTGGCCTTCGCCATCTTCGGTTTCTCCCACGCGAAGCTGCCCATGAATCCGATGCCGTTGACTTCGACGTCCATCTCGGGTGGCACGATCACGTTGGTGCCGCCCATCACCGCGAAACAGGTGATGACGGTAGTGCCGCTGGTGAAGATGACATCACGCAGGTCGATGTCGGTGCCGCCCCAAAAGGCGATCGACACATGCGTGGGGGCGACCGTCCATTCGGCGGCCCGCTCAACCCCACTCATGATCGCGATCGACAGCGAGGTGCCCTTGGTGCCTTCCGGAGCAAAGACCGCCGGCAGTGCGGCCTCGTCGGGCTCGGACTGCCAGGAGTCCTGAACGATCTCGGCGTCGTATACCTGGGGCGCCTGGTAGATGGCCTGCCCGGGTGCTAGCTCTTCTGAAAGTGCATCGCCGGGCGGCATCCCGCCGACGTCGGCCAGCAGGTCGTCCAATTCGTCGAGGTGTTTCGAGGAAAGCGCCGAGGTCGAGCGCTCCTGGAATTCGTCGCGGGTAAGGCGTCCGTCGCCCCATGCGCGCGTCAATGCTGCGATCGCTTTCTGCCGGTCAGCGTCTCCCGCGCGCTGCCGCGGCGATTCCTGCAGGTTCTCGTCGTGGCTCATGCCCCAACTCTAGGTGCCGAACAGAGCGCGGTGCCGGTAAGATTCGAGGCCGGGGCTGGTTATTGGGTTCACTTTTACAGCCATAGTGTGTAAAACCGAACCCAATAAGTCTGGATCCAGTCAATGGGTGCCAGCCACGCAGGCAAGTGGACCGGTTTCGCCCAAGCTGCGGCGGCCGCCTACAATGAGATCCGCTGCTGCACGGCACAGATGGGGCCATCACCCCGGAGCTGCCGGAAGAACGGCCGGGAGACCGGCTCACTAGACCCGGCCGCAGAGCGCGAATAAAGAGGGGACACCCGGGCCACGTCGCTGGTTCGGGGCTGAACCTGAATCTGCCGATGGGCGCCTTAGGCGAAGACCGGTGGATCTGGGTTGGACCCGGGAAGCGTTGATCGGCACGATTGGTGCGAGTCGACGACTCCAGGTGATGTCCCAACAGGGGTGGTACCGCGGACGCCGGACAAACGCGTTCGTCCCTTGATCGGCTTTCGACAAGGGATTTTCTTCATGAGTGAGCAAGAGGTGCCCCAGCCCGAGGCAGGCTACCAGGCCGTGCCCGCGCAGCTTGATCTGCCGGCGATGGACCACGAGATCATCAAGCTGTGGGACGCCAAGAACACCTTCCGGCGCAGCTGGGAGGCCACCAAAGACGGCGAGCCCTGGACCTTCTTCGAAGGACCGCCCACCGCCAACGGTCACCCCGGCACCCACCACATCGAAGCCCGCGTCTTCAAGGACATCTTTCCCCGCTTCAAGACCATGCAGGGGCGTCGGGTTGACCGCAAGGCCGGCTGGGATTGCCATGGCCTGCCGGTCGAACTCGCCGTCGAGAACGAGCTCGGCATCGACGACAAGTCCGAGATCGAGGAATACGGCGTAGCCAAATTCAACGCGCTGTGCCGCAAGTCGGTGTCCCGCTATGTCGGCGAATTCGCCACGCTCACCAACCGGATGGGCTACTGGGTCAACCTCGACGACGCCTACTGGACGATGGACCCGCACTACGTCGAGTCCGAGTGGTGGGCCCTCAAACAGATCTTCGACAAGGGCCTGCTGGTCGAGGACTACCGGGTCACCCCGTACTGCCCCAAGGACGAGACCGCGCTCAGCGACCACGAGGTCTCCCAGGGCTACCAGGACGTCTCGGACCCCTCGGTCTATGTCCGTTTCCCCTTGCTGAGCGGCCCTTGGGCAGGAACCAACCTGCTGGTGTGGACGACCACCCCCTGGACGCTGGTCTCCAACACCGCCGTTGCCGTGCATCCCAAAGTCACTTATGTACGCGCGGTCGCAGGCGATGACTCCCTGGTGGTCGCCGAGCCATTGTTCGACTCCGTGCTCGGCTCGATCAGCGATGAGGACGGCAACCAGGTTTGGAAGGTCACCGAGAAGATCACCGGCGCTCAGATGGAGCGCTGGGACTATCAGCGTCCATTCGAGCTGGTGCAGTTCAAGGACAAGGCCAACTACGTCATCCTCGCCGACTACGTCACCACCGGTGACGGCACCGGCCTGGTGCACGAGGCTCCCGCCTTCGGTGCCGACGACATGGCGAGCTGCCGCGCCTACGGGCTCGAGATGGTCAACCCGGTCCGCTCCGACGGCACCTTCGACGCCGACGTTCCGCTGATCGGCGGCCAATTCTTCAAGTCCGCTGACAAGCCGCTGGTCGCCGACCTGGAGAAGCGAGGGCTGTTGTGGAAGCTGCAGCCCTACACCCACTCCTACCCGCACTGCTGGCGCTGCGGCACCCCGCTGATCTACTACGCCCAGCCGTCCTGGTACATCCGCACCACCCAGATCAAGGACGCGCTGCTGCGCGAGAACGAGGCCACCAACTGGTACCCCGACACCATCAAGCACGGCCGCTACGGCGACTGGCTGACCAACAACATCGACTGGGCCCTGAGCCGTAGCCGCTACTGGGGCACCCCGCTGCCGATCTGGCGCAACGAGCTCGACCCCTCGAAGATCGTCTGCGTCGGCTCCCGCGCCGAACTGGGAGAACTGGCAGGCCAAGACCTTACCGAGCTCGACCCGCATCGTCCGTTCGTCGACGACATCACCTTCACCCTGCCGGGCGTCGAAGGCGTCTACCGGCGCGTCCCCGAGGTGATCGACGCCTGGTTCGACTCGGGATCGATGCCGTTCGCGCAGTGGGGCTACCCCTACGTCGAGGGCTCGAAGGAGAAGTTCGAGCAGCACTATCCGGCCGATTTCATCTGCGAGGCGATCGACCAGACCCGCGGCTGGTTCTACACGCTGATGGCGGTCGGCACGCTGGTCTTCGATCAGTCCAGCTACCGCAACGTGTTGTGCCTGGGCCACATCCTCGCCGAAGACGGACGCAAGATGAGCAAGCACCTGGGCAACATCTTGGAGCCCATCCCGCTGCTCGACGAGCACGGGGCGGACGCGGTGCGCTGGTTCATGGCGTGCGCCGGTTCGCCGTGGTCGGCCCGCCGGGTCGGCGCCGGGGCGCTGCAGGAGACCACCCGCAAGGTGCTGCTCACCTATTGGAACACCGTCGCCTTCCACAGCTTGTATGCCCGGGCCAACAAATGGACGCCCAGCGGCCAAGCGCCGGCCATCGCCGATCGCCATGTGCTCGACCGCTGGCTGACCTCGGCCACCCAGCAGCTGATCGTCGACGTCACGAGCGACCTCGAGAACTTCGACACCCAGCATGCCGGTGTATTGCTGGCAGACTTCGTCGACAACCTCTCCAACTGGTACGTTCGCCGTAGTCGCAGGCGTTTTTGGGCAGGCGATCCGAATGCCTTGTGGACGCTGCACGAGACCCTCAATCAGTTGACCCGGCTGCTCGCCCCGATCGTCCCGTTCATCACCGAGCGGGTCTGGCAAGACCTGTTCGTGCCGACCGACCCGCAGCTTCCGGATTCGGTGCACCTGACCAGTTGGCCGGTGGCCGACACCTCGCTGATCAATGAGCAGCTGGACGACGCCATGAAGCTGGCCCGCCGGCTCGTCGAGCTCGGCCGCGCCGCCCGCGCCGAGGCCAAGGTGAAGACCCGCCAGCCGTTGCGCCGGGCGCTGATCAGCTCGAACGCGCGCTCGCATCTGCTGGACGCGCTGCTGGGCGAGATCACCTCTGAGCTGAACATCGGCTCGGTTGAGACCTTCAGCGACGCCGGCGATGTCGTGGACTACTCGGCGAAGGCCAACTTCCGGGCCTTGGGCAAGCGCTTCGGCAAGCAGACCCCGGTGGTCGCCAAGGCGGTGGCAAGCGCGGACGCCGCCGAATTGGCCAACACCCTGGCCGATGGCGGAACCGTGAAGCTCGACGTGTCCGGTGTGGGCGAGGTCGAACTCGGTGCCGGCGACATCTTCATCACCGAGCGTCCACGTGAGGGCTGGTCGGTGGTCGACGAGGACGGTCAGACGATCGCCCTCGACCTGGAGCTGACCCCCGAGTTGGTCGCCGACGGCATGGCCCGCGAAGCGATCCGCTTCATCCAGGAGACCCGCAAGGCGTCCGGTCTGGACGTCAGCGACCGCATCAAACTGCAGTGGGCCGCCGACAACCCCGACACGGCGAAGGCCGTCGCCTCCCACCTGAAGCAGATTGCGGACGAAGTGCTCGCCGTGGCCACAGCCGAAGCGCCGGCAGCCGAAGGCTGGGCCGACGACGCCGAGACCGGCCTGCACGTTCGGGTTGAGAAGGCGTAGCCCTTCGCTCGCCGATCGTGTAGATCCACCGCCCACCACGGGCGAAGTTTCTACACAATCCTGGGTGGAGCTACTCACCAGAGAGTGGCCACTCCGACGCGGAGTGGCCTGGTTAGATGGATGTATGGAACTGCCAGCAGATGTCCGAAGGCCGTCCACTGACAAGACCCCTACTGAGCTACCGCCGTTTGCCCGCCCGGCCAGCGAGGTCGCGACTGAACTCGGCAGCAACCTATCGTCCGGCCTGACTGCACCAGAAGCCGCGCAACGGCTGGCGTCTGACGGACCAAACGAACTCGAAACCGTGGCCCCTACTCCTTTGTGGAAGCGGTTCTTCGCTCAATTCACCGATCCGCTGGTGATCCTGCTCCTGGTCGCGATCGTCATCTCGACCGCCGCCTGGGTAGTGGAAGGAGCCGTCGGAGCACCGATCGATTCGATCGTCATCTTGGCCGTGCTGCTGCTCAACGCCGTTATCGGCCTGGTCCAGGAGAACAAAGCGGACGAGGCGGTGGCCGCGCTGCGAGAGATGACCAAGGCCACCACCCTGGTCATCCGCGACGGCTCGCGGCAAGAGATCGCTTCGAGTGAGCTCGTCCGCGGCGACATCGTGGTGCTCGCCGAGGGCGACCAGATTCCCGCGGACGCCCGGCTGATCAACGCGGAGTCGTTGCGCGTCATCGAATCGTCGCTCACCGGCGAGTCGGAGCCGGTCTCCAAGTCGACCGCCCCGGTCGATCAGGCGGCCGAGATCGGCGACCGCACCAATATGGTGTTTCGCGGCACCGCGCTCGCCCAGGGCAGCGGCACCGCCGTGGTGACAGCAACCGGCACCGACACCGAGATGGGATCGATAGCGCAGATGCTGTCATCGGTCGAGGACGCCCCCACCCCGCTGCAGCGCGAGATCACCAAGGTATCGAAGATCCTGGGCATCGCCGTGCTGATCATCGCAGTCGTGGTTATCGCCGCGTTGGCGCTGCTGGGCAACGTGCATTCGGTCGATGACTTCATCGAGACCCTGCTGCTGGGGGTTTCGCTGGCGGTCGCCGCCGTTCCGGAGGGGCTGCCCGCGATCTTGTCGGTGGTGCTGGCGCTCGGAGTTCAGCGGATGGCCGCACACAACGCGGTCGTCAAGAAGCTGACGAGCGTCGAGACACTCGGATCGGCGACGGTGATCTGTTCCGACAAGACCGGAACGCTGACCCGGTCGGAGATGACGATCCAAGAGGTCGCGACAGCGTCCGGGACGACGGTCGTCACCGGAATCGGATACGAGCCGAGCGGCGAGGTGGCGCCCGACCTTGATCGCGACGGCGAGCCGGATAAGGCCGAACTCGCCGGCGACCTCGCACAAGAGGTCACGCTGGTGCTGTCGGGTGGAGTGATGGCTTCCGATTCGGAACTCGCTCAATCCGACGACGGCAGCTGGCATGTGCTCGGTGATCCCACCGAGGGCGCTTTCCTGGTTGCCGAGCGCAAACTGGGCACCGACGGCTCCCGCGAGGGCAGATTCGAGCGCGTCGGTGTGATCCCCTTCACTTCCGAGCGCAAGCTGATGAGCGTCTTCTATTCGGACGCAGAGCACAACTCGATCACCATGGTTGCCAAGGGGGCACCCGATGTGCTGCTCGATCTCTGCACCGGCGTGCGCGTCGGTGACGGTTCACGTCTGCTGGACGACGCTCATCGGGAGCGTGTGAACTCGGAGATCGAGGGCATGACGTCGCGGGCGCTGCGCACTTTGGCAGTCGCGGTGAAGCAGGTCTCGCGTGAAGACTTCGAGGCCACCACCGGCGGCAGCGAGGAACAGCGCGCCGCCAAACTCGACGAGCTGGAACGTGACTTCACCTTGGCCGGGGTCGTGGGCATCATCGACCCGGCGCGTCCCGAAGCCGCACAGGCGGTGAACCAGGCCCGTCGCGCGGGCGTCCGCGTCCTGATGATCACCGGTGATCACCCGGCCACTGCCGGACGCATCGCAGCCGATCTGGGCATCTCGCCCGAAGGCGCCCAGGTGCTGACCGGCGCCGAACTGACCGCGATGGACGATGAGCAACTCGCCGCGGCGGTTGCGCAGACCACCGTCTACGCCCGGGTGGCGCCGTCGCACAAGATGCGGATCGTGCGCGCCCTGCAATCCCAGGGCGAAACGGTCGCGATGACCGGCGACGGCGTGAACGATGCGCCTGCGTTGCGGGCCGCCGATATCGGCGTGGCGATGGGCGTGGCCGGCACCCAGGTGACCAAAGAAGCGGGCACCATGGTGCTGGCCGACGACAATTTCGCCACGATCGTGGACGCGGTGCGCGAGGGACGCCGGATCTTCGACAACATCCGTAAGTTCTTGCGCTACCTGTTGTCGTCCAATATGGGCGAGGTACTGACCATTTTCCTCGGTGTCGCGCTCGCCGGCGTCATCGGCTTGACGACCGAGGACGGAACCGGCGTGGTGGTGCCGTTGCTCGCTACCCAGGTTCTGTGGATCAACTTGGTGACCGACTCCGGGCCCGCGCTGGCGATGGGTGTCGACCCGTCGATCGAGGATGTCATGGCTCGCAAGCCACGCCGTGCCGAGGAGCCGGTGATCAACAAATCGATGTGGACAGGAGTCTTGACCATCGGCCTGGTGATGGCGGTGGCGACCTTGCTGACCATCGACATCTTCCTGCCCGGTGGACTGATAGCGGGCACCGACTCATTGGAGGTCGCCCGCACGGCCGGCTTCACCACCTTGGTCTTCGCCCAGCTGTTCAATACGCTGAATTCGCGTTCGGAGGATGTCTCGGCCTTCCACCATCTCTTCGTGAATCCCTGGCTGTGGGGATCGCTGGCGCTCGGGGTGGTGCTGCAGGTGCTGGTGGTCGAGATCGGGTTCCTGCAGGTGGCGTTCGGGACGGCGGCCCTGGATCTGGCCCATTGGGGCGTTTGCGTGGCGATGGCGTCGTCCGTGCTGTGGTTCGACGAGATCCGCAAGCTGATCCGGCGCAGGCTCTGATGGCCCGCGGGAGAATCACTGCTGCGTGTCGCTTCGTTGATCGTTCGCCTGACTGCGTTGTGCTCACGGCTTTGCCGTAGAACGCCATCGGTGGCCGTGGACATCAACTCGACGAGCGGGAAGCTTGCGTGGCTGCCCCGCCCGACGTGTGTGCGTAAACTGCTACGCTTGCGCACATGACCATCATTGCTGCTCGTGACCTGCGCAATCACACAAGCGATGTTCTGCGCCGCGTGAGCGACGGCGAACGCATCACGGTAGCGGTTCGCGGTCGTCCGTCCGTGGAGCTTGCCCCGGTGCGGCAGGCGCGTCCCGAGTTCTTCTCCCGCAGCGAGCTCGCCGAGCTGGTCTTGTCCTTCCAATCGGATCCTGGGCTCACACATGACCTTTCGGTGCTTGCTGGTGAGACCACGGACGATCTCGGGCCACTCACATGAGCGCCGACTCGATCTCGTCGCCAGACCACGGCGAACGGGGTTTGCTCGACACGAGCGTGTTCATTGCGCAGGAATCCGGGCGGCGAATCGATGTGTCGTTGCTTCCTGATGAGGGTTATGTGTCGGTCATCACACTTGCCGAACTTGAGGCCGGGGTGCTCGCGGCGTCCGACCAGACCATTCGTTCGCGCCGCCTCGCGACCCTGACGCGCGTCTCGGCGCTCGTGCCGCTCCAGGTGGACGCAACTGCTGCTGCCCATTGGGCACGTATGAGAGTCCAGCTAGCGGAGAGCGGACGCCGAGTCAATGTGAATGATCTTTGGATAGCGGCGGTCGCGCTCGCGAACGGGCTTGCCGTCTATACCCAGGACCACGACTACGATCCTCTCGCTGAATTGGGAGAGCTCCGAGTCATCACGGTGTAACCAAAAGCTCTGCAAGAAACTCTTCTGGTAGATACCTCGGGTGTAGCGATCACGCCCTGGGCGCGGGCATTTCTGCCGTTCTGGCGGACGATCCTCAGCGCGCCTGCTCCCCGGATACCGGCAGAACGCTGATCACAGAACCTCGAGATCGGCCAGGGCGGCGAGCACGTCGCCGGGCCCCACGGCCAGCAGGGCGGGATCGGGTTGATCGGCGAAGACATCGCCGCGGCGCCGGCGGGCGTCGGTCAGCACCCGGTGCGGGCCGGGCGGCGGACCCCACTGCTCGGGGGCGGCGGGACCGAACAGCACGACCGAGGGCGTCCGGTAGGCCGACGCCAAGTGCGCCGCTCCGGTGTCCGCGCTGATCACGGCGGCGGCCTCGTGAACCAGGGCGGCCATCTGTGCCAGATCGCAGCTGCCGGCGAGCACGGCTTCGTCCGCCAGCCCGGTCGCCCGCGCAACCGTCAGTGCCCGCTCCCGCTCGGACGCGCTGCCGGTGAGCACCACCTCATGTCCCGCGTCCGCCACAGCGCGAGCCAGTTCGGCGAAGCGTTCCACCGGCCACTGCCTGCTCGCATAGGCCGCGCCGGGATGGACGATGACCGCCCCCGGGTATACGGACGCGACCGGCGGCGGATCGAGATATAGCTCCATCGGGTCGGCGTCGATGCCGTGCCAGCGCAGCATCCTCGTCCAGCGTTCGCGTTCGTGGATGTCGGCCAGCCATTCCGGGCCCTGCCAGACCGGCCCACCGGCGTCGGTTTGGTGGTGCCCGATCCGGCGGTGCGGGTTCAACGCGTCCAGCCGCCGGTTGCTCTGCGGGCCGCGACCGTGCAGATTCACCGCGATATCGACATCGCCGCCGAATGCGATCGGGGCTTCCAGGCCGGGAGTATCGAACAACTCGATGCCGCCGACCAGATCGACGATGGGCTCCAGCCAGGCGGGCCCGAGGTAGCGGATCCGATGCTCGGGAAACGCCCGGCGCAGAGCACGCAGGGCGGGCACCGCGACCAGCAGATCACCGAGTTTGAGCGCGCGCAGCACCACGAGCTCGGGAGCGGACGCCGATCCCAGGCGGGCCTCACGCATGGTGTCTCCTAGCCGCAACAGGTACGAGGCTCCGTCCAGATCGGCGCCCGGTACCTGGTGACTATAGTGAGCGCATGCCCCGATCGTCCGAAAGCACCGCCCGGCTGCCGCGCGCCGTGCTCTTCGACCGGGACGGCACGCTTATCGCCGATGTGCCCTATAACGGCGACCCCGCGCTCGTCGACCCGATGCCGGGTGCCCGCGCGCTGCTCGACGAGCTGCGGGCGGCAGGAGTGCTGGTGGGCATCGTCTCCAATCAGTCGGCAATCGGACGCGGCCTGATCACGACCGCCCAGTACGAGGCCGTCACCGCCCGGCTCACCGAACTGCTCGGCGCCTTCGACGTGATACTCGCCTGCCCGCACCTGCCCACCGATGGTTGTGACTGCCGCAAGCCCGCCCCGGGAATGGTGCTGGAGGCCTGCCGACGGCTCGAAGTGCCGCCCGCAACCACGGTGGTGATCGGCGACATCGGCTCCGACATCCAGGCGGCCCACCGGGCGGGGGCGTCCGGGATTCTCGTCCCGACCCCGGTCACCCGTGCGGCGGAGGTCGGCGCCTGCCGCCATGTCGCCCGAGACCTCGCCGAGGCCGCAGAGCTGATCCGAAGCGGAGCCTGGAGCGGCCCGGCCTGGGCGGATACCGAGCGGGCAGACACCGGGGAGGCAGCACGATGAGCCGGGTGCTGGTGGCCCGGCTCGACTCGCTCGGCGACGTGCTGCTGGCCGGCCCCGCGATCCGCGCCGTCGCGGCCACCGGCGAGGTCACCGTCTTGTGCTCCACCCAGGGTGCGCCCGCCGCCCGGATGCTGCCCGGTGTGAGCGACGTGATCGTCTGGAACAGCCCCTGGATCGTCGCCGCCGCACCTTCCGTCGAACCGGCCGATATCGAACAACTCGTCTCGGCCCTGCGCGGCTTCGACGAGGCGGTGATCCTGACCTCCTTCCATCAGTCGCCGCTGCCGCTCGCGCTGCTGCTGCGCCTTGCCGGTGTTTCGAAGATCACCGGGGCGTCGGTCGACTACGCGGGGTCGTTGTTGGATGTCAGGCTGCGTCCGGGAGAAGATCTCGCGGAGAACCAGCCGGAACCCGAACGGGCCCTGGCGATCGCCGCCGCTGCCGGCTTTGCGCTGCCCGAGCGCGATGACGGCCGGCTTGCCGTCAAACCGCCCCCGGACGTGCACCGGCTGACCGGCAGCGGGCCCTTCCTGGTGGTGCATCCGGGCGCGGACGCACCCGCCCGCACCTGGCCGGCAGACCATCACGCCGAACTCGTCCGGCTGCTTGCCGAGGCCGGTCGCCGCGTCCTGGTGACCGGAGCCGCGGGCGAGAAGGCGTTGACCGCGGCCGTTGCGGGCCGCTGGGGCGAAGACTTCGGCGGACGATTGACCCTGCCCGAACTCGCCGGGGTGCTGGCCGGCGCCGACGCGGTCGTGGTCGGCAACACCGGCCCGGCCCATCTCGCCGCGGCCGTCGGCACCCCCGTGGTGAGCCTTTTCTCGCCGGTTGTTCCGGCGATCAAGTGGGCGCCCTACGGCGTCACCTGCGTCCTGCTCGGCGACCAGGATGCCCCCTGCAAGGATTCCCGCGCCCGCATCTGCCCCATTCCCGGGCACCCGTGCCTGAGCAGAACCACCCCCAAGGATGTAGTAGCAGCACTCAGCCCACTGCTTCAGTAGAAGAAGAAGTGCATCACTGCGCTTCCTGATCTTAGGAGGCATGGATGAGAGTGCTGGTCTGGCACGTGCACGGCGGCTGGATGAATTCGTTCGTCCGCGGCGGGCATGACTATCTGCTGCCCAGCACGCCCCGCCGAGACGCCTGGGGGCTTGGCAGAGGCGGACGCGACTGGCCCGCGAACGCCATCGAGATTTCTCCCGACGAGCTTCGCGATACCGATATCGACGCCGTCGTGCTGCAGCGCCCCGAAGAATTGGACGCCTGCGAGCGGCTCACCGGACGGCGTCCGGGCCGCGATCTGCCCGCCGTCTACCTCGAACACAACACCCCCAAAGGACCCACCCCCGACGTGGTGCATCCCCTCGCCGACCAAAGCGAGATACCCATCGTGCACGTCACGCACTTCAACCGGCTGTTCTGGGACAACGGCCGCGCGCCGGTGCGGGTCATCGAGCACGGCATCGTCGACCCGGGTGCGCAATACACCGGCGAGCGCGCGAGCCTCGGCCTGGTCGTCAACGAGCCGGTCCGCCGGTGGCGGGTCACCGGAACCGATCTGTTACCGGCCTTCGCGGCCGCTGGGCCGCTCGAGGCGTTCGGCATGAAGACCGACGCCCTGGCCGAGGCACTGAACCTCCCTGACGGCAGGCTGCGCGTCCGCGGTGATCTGCCGAGCAGCGAGCTGCACGCCGAACTCGCCCGTTGCCGGGTGTACGTGCATCCGCTGCGGTGGACGTCACTCGGCCTCGGGTTGCTGGAGGCGATGCACCTGGCGATGCCCGTCGTGGTATTGGACGCCACCGAGGCCGCCCGCGCGGTGCCGCCCGAAGCGGGCGCCATCAGCACCGACATCGACGAACTGGTCCGGGCCGCCGGCCGGCTGCTGGACGATCCCGAAGAGGCCGCCCGGCGCGGCCGGGTGGCGCGTGAAGCAGCGCTCGACCGATACAACCTCGCCCGGTTCCTCACCGATTGGGACGAAACACTCGATGCCGCGGTTACCAGCCGGCGCCGCAGCGAGAAGGGAGCACGACTGTGAGAATCGCCATGGTTTCCGAACACGCCAGCCCGCTCGCCGCCATCGGCGGAGTGGATGCCGGCGGCCAGAACGTGCACGTTGCAGAGCTGTCGTCCGCCCTTGCCAGACGCGGCCACGAACTCACCGTCTATACCCGCCGCGACGACCCGAACCTGCCCGAACGGGTCAGCACGCGGGCCGGGTTCGAGGTCGTCCACGTCGCCGCCGGACCCGCCGAGGCCTTGCCGAAGGACGAACTGTTGCCCTTAATGCCCGAGATGGCCCGTCGGATGGCAGCCGACTGGCTGCTCGACCCGCCGGACGTGGTGCATGCGCACTTCTGGATGTCGGGGCTCGCCTCGCTCGACGCGGCCGCCCAGACAATCCCGGCACCACCGGTGTTGCAGACCTTTCACGCGCTGGGCTCGGTGAAACGGCGCTATCAGGGCGCCGCCGACACCAGTCCGCGCTCCCGCCGCTGGCTGGAGCCGGGTGTGGCCCGCCGCGCCGACGGCATAATCGCCACCTGCCCCGATGAGGTGCGCGAACTGACCGCTCTGGGCGCCGACCCGTCGCAGATCTCGATGGCGCCCTGCGGAGTCGACCTCGATCTGTTCACCGCGTCCGGACCACCAGAGGCCATCGGCGGACGCTCCAGGATCGCGGTCATCGGACGGCTGGTGCCGCGCAAGGGCGTCGATCTGGCGATCCGGGCTCTCGCCCGGCTGAAGGACGCCGGACGCGACGATGTCGAACTGCAGATCGTCGGAGGGGCGGCCGGGGCCGATGGGCTCGACCGCGACCCGGAGGCCACCCGGCTGCGCGGGCTGGCCAATGAGCTGGGGGTTGCCGACCGGACCATCTTCCGCGGCCAGCTGCCCCGCACCGCGATGCCCGCCTTCCTGCGCAGTTGCGCTGCGGTGCTGTGCACTCCGTGGTACGAGCCCTTCGGCATCGTGCCGCTCGAAGCGATGGCCTGCGGGGTGCCCGTCGTGGTGGCGGCCGTCGGCGGCCTGCAGGATTCCGTGGCCGACAACCTGACCGGACTGCATATTCCGCCGCGCGACGATGCCGCGCTCGCCGATGCCGTGCGCCGGCTGCTGGACGACCCAAAGTTGCGCTCGCGGATGGGCCGGGCCGGCAGACGCCGGGTCGAGGCCGGCTACTCCTGGGACCACGTCGCCGCCTTGTCGGAAGCCGCCTACCAGGCGGTGCTGCGTTCGCGTGTTCCGGCGATGGAGGTGCAGGCATGACCGCGATCAGTACCCGCCGAAGCGACGCCGCGACCTTGGTGGACGACCACCTGAACGGGGTGGCCACCTCGATGACCGATCTCGCCCGGTCGCGCGACACACTCGTCCGCTGGGGAATGACGCTCGCGCACCGGCTGGCCGCTGGCCAACGCCTGCTGGTGGCCGGCAACGGCGGCTCGGCCGCCGAGGCGCAGCACCTGACCGCCGAGATCGTCGGCCGTTTCGACGGCGAACGCGAACCCTTCTCCGCGATCTCCCTGCACGCCGACACCTCCACTCTGACAGCGGTCGGCAACGACTACGGCTTCGACCAGGTCTTCGCCCGCCAGGTGCGCGGCCACGGCAGGCCGGGTGATGTGTTGCTGCTGTTGAGCACCAGCGGTGAGAGCACGAATCTGCTCGCCGCCGCTCAGGCCGGCCGCGAACAGAGGCTCGCGACCTGGGCGTTGACCGGGGCGGCACCCAATTCGTTGTGCCGGGCGGTGGACGATCACATCGCCATCGGCGGCGACTCCCCGAACGCGCAGGAATGCCAGTTGGTCGCCGTGCACGCCATCTGCCGGGTGTTCGACGCGACCATCGCCGAGCTGCGTAACGACGCGTCCATCGCCGGACTCCGCGACGGATCGGAACGGGGGCCGCTATGGGCATCACTGTGATCGGAGACGTGCTGCTCGACCGCGACATCGAGGGCTCCTGCACCCGCTGCGTGCCCGACTCGTCCGCCCCGGTGATCGATGTCGAGCGCTCCCGCAGCCGGGCCGGCGGCGCCGGGCTGGTCGCCCGGATGCTCGCCGACGACGGGCATGACGTCACCTTGGTGACTGTGCTGTCCGACGACCAGGCCTCCTGGGAACTGCGCAAACAGCTGACCGGCATCAACCTGGTGGCCGGGCCTTCCGGAGCGCCCACTCCCATCAAGACCCGCATTCTGCAAGACGGCAGCGTTTCGGCGAGGGTGGACGAGGGCTGCGCGCCGGCCCCGGTGCCGAACGCGACCTGGCCGATGCTGGCCGCCATCCAGGAGGCCGACGTGATTGTCGTCGCGGACTACGGCAGAGGACTGCTGAACTGCCGCGCTCTGCGCAGGCTGATCGCCGAGCTGGCCAAACGAGTGCCGGTGGTCTGGGATCCGCATCTCAAGGGTGCCGCGCCGGTGCCCGGGGTGAGCGCGGTCACCCCCAACCGTGGCGAGGCGTTGCGCTTCGCGGGTGTGGAAACCGACGACAAACACGGCGTGGCGCGGGCGGCTTCGCGGCTGATGGCCAACTGGCAGGCGAAGAACGTGGTGATCACGCTCGGCAGCGAGGGAGCCTGGCTGCAAACCGTATCCGACGGCCGGCAGATACCGGCGGCACCGCTGCCGGATGTCGACGTCTGTGGTGCCGGCGACCGGTTCACCGCGGCCCTGGCGATCGCGTTGCCTGATACCGACCGGCCGTCCGCGGCCGTCGCCGAAGCGATCGCCGTCACCGGTGACTTTCTCGCCGGCGGTGGGGTAGCGGCCCTGCCCCCGGTGAACAACACGGCGAACCCGGCGCGAACAGACCAGGCACCCGGCCTGCCGGACGCGGCGGAGGTGGTGCGGCTGGTGCACGCTGCCGGCGGCACCGTGGTCGCCACGGGCGGCTGCTTCGATCTGCTGCACGCAGGCCACCTGCGTACCCTGCGCGCGGCGCGCGCCAAGGGCGATGCGCTGATCGTCTGCCTGAATTCGGACGAGTCGGTGCGCCGCCTCAAGGGCTTGTCCCGGCCGCTGATGAGCCAGGACGACCGTGCCGAGCTGTTGCTCGGCTTGGATTGTGTGGACGCGGTCGCGATCTTCGGCGAGGACACTCCGCTCACCGTCTTGGCGAGGCTGCGTCCCGACATCTGGGTGAAGGGCGGCGACTACATCGCCGAACTTCTGCCCGAGCACGAACTGATGGCCGGCTGGGGCGGCAGCGTGCAAATCGTGCCGTTCCATCCCGGCCGCTCGACCACGGCCCTGGCGGACTCCCTCAAACATGCCGCCGGCCTGATCGAATCCACCTCGATCGAATAGGAGGAATCATGACTGTCACAACCGATACCGGCAACGGCACCTCAGGCCCCGGCCGCGTCCTGATCACCGGAGGATCGTCCGGTTTGGGTGCCGCGCTCGCGCACGCCGTGGCCGACGCCGGCGGCACACCCATCGTCTTCGACCTGGAACCGCCCAGCCTGGTGTCGGCGGTCTTCTACCGCGTCGACGTTGCCGACCGGCAGGCCGTCGAGCAGGGCGTGGCCGCCGCGGTCGACAAACTCGGTGGCCTGGACGCAGTGGTCACCGCGGCCGGCACCGACGCTTGCGGACGACTGGACGAGATCCCCGCCGAGAAGTGGGAGAACGTGATCAACGTGAACCTGCTGGGCACCGTCCGGGTCGTCCGGGCGGCCTTGCCGCACCTACAGAAATCGCATGGTCATGTGGTGACCGTGGCGTCCACACTGGCGCTGAGCGCGGTCAGCGACGCCACCGCCTACTGCGCGTCCAAATTCGGGGTGCTGGGATTCTCCCGGTCACTCATCGCCGAAACCCGCGGCGAGATCGGGGTCACCACCCTGATTCCCGGCGGCATGGACACCCACTTCTTCGACGGCCGCACCGAGCAGTATCGTCCGGCCGACAATTCGACGCTGAACGACCCCGCCAATGTCGCCCGGGCGGTGCTGTTCGCGCTCGACCAGCCGGCCGGTTGCGCCGTGCGGGAGCTGGTGATCTGTCACGAACAGGAGGAATCCTGGCCGTGATCGGCCTGCTCACCCGCTGCGGCGGTCTCACCCGGTGCGCCGGCCAGCGCGCGGACATCGGCGTAGACATCACGCGGCTCGACGGCGTCATTGAGCGGGAAGGTGTGGTCGCATTTCTCGGCCGTCCAGCCCACCTGGGTGACGTCGGCGCCGCAGACCGGGCAGTGGGTCACCCAGCCGATGTGCATCCGGTGCCGGCACCGGCCGAGCGGGGCCGCGTTGATCACATTGCCCACCCAGTAGATGCCGACCGTCGCGGTGCCGACCGCCTGCGCCAGATGCCGGGGGCCCGAATCGTTGCCCACCATCACATCGGCGGCCTCGAGCAACCCCACCAAGCCGCCGATGCTGAGCCGTCCGGCCAGCGAACGAATCGTGCCCGCTCCGGCGGCCGGCGGTTCGGCGGACGCCTGGGTCACGGTCGCCTCGGCCACCACTTGCCGGGCAAGTTCCTGCTCGGAGGCATCACCGATCACGTCGACATCGAAACCGTCCTCGGCGGCCCAGCGGGCAACCTGCGCGAAACGTTCGGACGCCCAGCGGCGGCGGGCGTCGGTGGCACCCGGATGCAGCACCAGGCGCGGCCGGTTAGGCGAGGTGCCGGTGAGCGCGTCCGCGGCGGCGGCGCGGTCCGCGTCCATCACCTGGATGCGTGGTGTCAGTCCCGCCGTGGTGGCACCGGCCAGCCCCACCACCTCGAGCGCCCGCAGCACCTCGTGCTGGTAGTAGAGGTAGGGCAGGTTGCGTTCCAGCGGCGCCGCGTCGTCGGTGCGGGTGCCCACGGTGTGCCGGGCGCCGAGATTCAGCAGGAACGGATTCGAGAAGCGTCCGCCGCCATGCACCTGCACCGCGAGATCGAACTCGCGGGCTCGCATCCGGGTGAAGAAGGCGTCCACGGCGTCATCGTCCACCTGGCCGTCCCGCACGCCTTGCGCAAAGGGCAACACCTCGACATCGTGCACCGGACCCGGCCGCCCCTCGAACAGTTCCCGATGCAGCGGGGTACCCAGCAGGGTGATCTCGGCGCCGGGGTAGGCATCGGCGAGTGCCTCCATTGCGGGCAGCGCGAACAGCAGATCGCCCAGCCCGCCGCCGCGCAGCACGGCGATGCGATGCACATCTTCGAATACCGGACCGAGGGGCCCGACCGCTTCTCGAACGTTCGTCATGGTCACCACCCAACACCCCAAGGCTCACCGACACAGCAGAACCAAGCAAGACGGAGGAGATTGTTATGACTGCCCGAACCGATCAATCCATCGTTATCGTCGATCCGCGTGATGGCTCCGAGGTCGGTACCGTGCTTTCCACCTCACCCCAAGCAGTCGACGAGGCTCTGGCGCAGGCGCGCCGGGCCTACCCGGATTGGCACCGCATGGCACCGGCCGTCCGCGGCGAGCTGCTGGAGGCCGCCGCCGACGCACTCGAAGCCGACACCGCCGAGCTGGCCCGGATGAACGAGCGGGAGACCGGCCGGCCGTTCGACGAAGCCGCCGCCGGTGTAGCGGCGGGCGCGGCGACGCTGCGCCAGTACGCCCAGCTGGGGCCGTTGCACCGCGGCGAACAGCTGTGTGGCCAGTTCGGAGCCATTGACTACAGCGTCCACGAACCGTTCGGGGTGGCGGTCGTCCTCACCCCGTGGAACGACCCGGTCGCTGTCGCGGCCGGACTGATCGGGGCCGCGCTGGCCACCGGAAATGTCGTCATCCACAAGCCCAGCGAACGGTGCCCGCATCTCGGACGGCTGCTCGGCGAGGCTCTCGGACCGGTTTTCCCGATAGGCGTTCTCACCACCCTCGACGGTGGCCCCATGACCGGCGAGGCGCTGGTCTCGGGCGCCGATGTCGTCGCGCACGTCGGTTCGACCGCGACCGGCCAGGCCATCGCTCGCCAAGCGGCGGCCACCGGCGCCAAGGTGATCCGGGAGAACGGCGGCAAGGATCCGCTGATTGTGGACGCCGATGTCGATCCGGCCTGGGCTGCCGAGCAGGCGGCCGTCGGCGCGTTCGCGAACAGCGGCCAGATCTGCACCTCGGTCGAACGGATCTACGTGCACCGCCAGATCGCCGCCCGATTCTGCTCCGAACTGGCGGCCCGCGCCCGGCAGCGCAATGCCGAGCACTCGGTCGCCCCGCTGGTCGACCGGCGGCTGCGCGAGATCGTGGCCCGTCAGGTGGACGAAGCGAACGCGGCCGGGGCCGAACTGCTGGCCGGCGGCATGCTGCCCGAGGGGCCGGGTGCGCACTATCCGGCGACTGTGCTGGCCGGCTGCACCGCCGAGATGGAAGTGATGCGCGAAGAGACCTTCGGCCCGGTCGCGCCGGTGATGACCGTGAACAGCTTCGACGAGGCCCTGGCCCAGGCGGCGTCCGGACGCTACGGTCTGGCGGCGACCGTGTTGACCCACAATCTCGCCCACGCCCAGCGGGCCGCCGTCGAGCTCCCGGCGGGCACCGTGAAGGTGAACGCCGTCTTCGGCGGCGCCCCCGGCGGATCGGCGCATCCCCGCAAGGACAGTGGTGCCGGAGCCGGCTACGGGCCCGGCCTGCTCGACGAGTTCACCCAGCTGAAGGTCGTCCATATCGAGCAAGGCGGTGAGAACGCATGACCGCGGCACCGCTCAGCCGGCTGGCCGCCCCCGGTCCCGACACCCCGGGCCTGCTGGCCGCCGCGAGTCCGCGCATCGCGGTGCTGGGCGACGCGCTGTTGGACGGCTGGTGGCACGGCAGCACCCGGCGGCTCTGCCGGGAGGCACCCGCGCCGGTCGTCGAACTGGACGATCAGCGGGCAGCGCCCGGCGGGGCCGCGAACACCGCCCTGAACGCCGCCCGGTTGGGCGCCCGGGTCAGCTTTTGGGGGATCGTCGGCGACGACCGGGAGGGCGTCCGGCTGCGCGAGTTGTTGAGTGCCGGAGGGATCGACTGCGAGAATCTGATCGATGCCGAAGGCGCCACGACGACCACCAAGAGCCGCGTGCTGGCCGGTGACCAGATCATCGTCCGGGTCGACTCGATCGCCGATGCTCCGCCGCCGGCCGCCCGGCAGGCCCTCGCGGGCCGGATCGAAGCGGCACTGGACGACATCGATGCTGTGATCATCTGCGACTACGGCATTGGGGTGCTCGACGGCGCGGTGCGGGAGGCACTGACCGAAACCCTGCAGCCCGGCGGCGCAGACAGTGCAGACAGCGCAAGCAGGCGTGGTCCGCTGGTAATCGTGGACGCGCACGAACCCGAGCGCTGGCATGATCTGCATCCCGATCTGGTCACCCCCAACGAGCAGGAGGCCCGCCGGATGCTGGACGCCGGGCAATCGGGCGGCGTCCCGTTGGCGGCCGGACGATCAGATGGGCGCGCCGGATTCATGCACGATCACCGCGAGCACTTGCTCGCCGCATCCGGGGCCGGGTGTGTCGTGGTGACGATGGACGCCGACGGCACCGTCGCCCTGCCGGGACCCGGTTTCCCGCTCGACGACGAGCACCGCACCTGGGCGCGTCCGGTGACCGAGAAGCAGGCTTCGGGTGCGGGCGACACTTTCGTTGCCGCGCTGGGCGTCGGGCTGGCAGCCGGTCTGCCGGCAGCGGCCGCGCTCAACCTCGCCCAATCGGCGGCCGATGTCGCCGTGCACTGCCCGGGCACCGCCGTCTGCTCGACGGCCGATCTCGAGGCGTATCTCAGCGGGCTGGCCTGTGAGGTGGTCGACCTCGACCTGCTGGAGCACCGCGTCCGGCAATACCGGGCCGAGGGCAAGCGGATCGTGCTGACCAACGGCTGCTTCGACGTGCTGCATCGCGGGCACACCAGACTGCTGGAGCAGGCCCGCCAGCTGGGCGATGTGCTGATCGTCGCGATCAACGACGATGCCTCCGCGCGGCGGCTCAAGGGGCCCGGCAGGCCGATCAACCCGGCAGCCGACCGGGCGGCGGTGCTGGCGGCGCTCGGCGGAGTCGATCATGTGACCATCTTCGCGTCCGATACCGCGGTCGAGGTGGTGCAGCGGCTGCGTCCGGACGTGTATGCGAAGGGCGGCGACCACAGTGCCGAGACCCTGGCCGAAAGGCCGGCGGTCGAAGCCTATGGCGGGACGGTGCTGATCCTCGACTATGTGCCCGATCATTCGACCACCGAGGTCGTCGAGCGCATCCGCGGTTCGCAGACGGCGCTGGTGCCTGCGCACCTGGCCGAGCAAGGAGGACAGTGATGGCCGGACGATGGTCGGGGCAGTGGGGGCTGCCCGTCGCGCCGGAGGTTCCCGACACACAGCAGGAATTGCAGGTGCTGATCCCCAGCTACCAGCGGGCCGCCGAGCTGGCCGTCACCCTCAGCGGCCTGGCGGCACAAATGGACGCGAACTTCGGCGTGATCGTCGCCGATCAGAGCGAGCAACCGGTGTGGGAGCACCCTGCCGTCGAAACGATGGTCCGCCTCTTGGAAGCCCAGGGCCGCGACGTCCGGCTGGAACGAAATCTGCCGCGCCAGGGCATGGCCCAGCAACGCGATTTTCTGCTCAGGCTGGCCACCGCGCCCCGGGTGTTGTTCCTGGACGACGATGTGTGGTGCGAGCCCGGGCTGCTCGTCCGGTTGATGACCGCGATGGACGAAGCCGACTGCGGTTTCGTCGGGTCGGCCGTGCAGGGCCTCTCCTACCTGGACGATCGCCGCCCGGACGAGTGCCGGAGCTTCGAGCTGTGGGAGGGCGGGCCCGAGCTGGTCACCGAGGACAGTCCGGCCTGGGAGCGCTGGCGGCTGCACAATGCCGCCAACCTCGCGCATCTCGCGGCCGGCCTGGAGATTCCGCGCGGGGGATGGCAGCTGTACAAGGTGGCATGGGTCGGCGGCTGCGTGCTCTTCGATCGCGAACGCTTGCTTGAGGTCGGTGGCTTCTCGTTCTGGCGCTCGCTGCCTGCCGCGCACGTCGGCGAGGACGTCATCGCCCAGTTGCGGGTGATGGCGGAGTTCGGCGGGGCGGGTCTGCTGCCCTCGGGTGCAGTGCATCTCGAATCACCCACCACGGTGCCGAACAGGGAAACCGAGGCGCGCGACATCATCCCCGTCGATCCGTCGGCCACGTTGGGGTGACTACTCGTCGCTCCCTCGGCCGGAATGATCCCTCGGTCAAGTCGGGGGGCTTCCCGTCCATTCGATCCAGTCATCGTTTGTCGCGTCGATCCCTCGGCCGGGGCCTGAGGGCTCCAAGACTCGGGCGGCTACTCGGCCGGGCCCCCGAGATCCAGGCCGCGGACGATCTGCTGGACCTCGGCGAAAGCATCGTCCAAATTCGTGCTGCCGAGTTGGGTGATGCGGATGGCCGAGGTGAGGAACGTCATCGCCAGGTCGGCATAGACGATGCCGCGGCGTGCGGCCTCATCGGCGTCCATCCCCTGGGCCCGCAGTTGATCGGCGAGCACGACACGCACGGTGGCCCTGGCATCCTGAGTGACGGTTCGCACGCTGTGCACGAGCTGCGGGTAGCGGTTGATGATCTCCTGGCGGAGCTGGTAGTCGTCCAATTGCCGGCTGAACAGCCCGCGCGCGATGAGCGTGATCGACTCCCAGGGGTCCTCGTCGGCGGGCCGGGCTTCCAGTTGGGCCTTCATGCGCTCACCCACGTTCGGCGGCAGCCCCAAGATGGCGGCTTCCTTGGTGGGAAAGTAGTTGAAAAAGGTCCTCGGTGAGACACCTGCCGCGGCCGCAATGCGGTCGACGGTCGCCGCGTCCAAACCCTCTTTTTGGACGAGAACCAGTGCGGCGTGATGCAGATCGCGCCTGGTCTGGCGCTTCTTTTGTTCGCGCAGGCCGCACGTCGATTCGTCACCGGCCTCGTTCGGCGACCAGACGACAGGTTCCTCGGCAGGGGTGCCGGGCATATCGGGATACCTTTCTCTGCGAGATCTGTTGCGACCTCTTTGAAGATCGCGCGGGTAGCTCAGCAAGAGGCATCCTGCGCGTGCAGTGCGAACTTGCGTCCGCCATGGCGTCAGGAGCCCAAAATGTCCTTGTCGTGGCTGAGCCCATCCGCACGGCCTCTGTGGGTGATTTTAGATCATGGCCGAATTGCTGCCATATCTTTGGCAGTGGTTGCCAGGTGGTGAATTCGCTTGCCAGCCGCCTGTCTTGCCAGCCTCGCCGGTTACGCCGGTACCGCTTCCTGGTGGCCCAGGTGTGGTCGCGGGGAGGAACCGGTCTTCGGAATCCGCTAAAGACTGGGTGGATGAGAGCATGGCCATTTGCACAATGTCCGGGTGGGTCACAACCAGATGAAACAAATTGCCAGCCTTCATCATCTGCAATCTTGCATGGACTGCAAACACGAGTATAGTCGTCTCATCGCCGCGGATGGGACGTCCGTGACTCTTGTAGTTCTTGGAGGCAAAACAACAGTGAGTGCTCAGGCACCAGCAGTCTCGCCGAGTCGGGCGAGCAGGCGCGCCGCACGCCGCGAACAAGCGGCGGCGTCCACCCCACAATTCAAACTGAGCCCAGCTGCACGCAATGTCTTCATCGGTCTGATGCTCGGCATGCTCGTCAGCTCGATCAGCCAGACCATCGTCGGGCCCGCCATGCCCCGGATCATCGCCGAGCTGGGCGGGATGGAGCACTACTCGTGGGTCGCCACTGCGGCCATGCTGGCATCGGCCTGCGTGGTGCCGATCGTCGGCAAGCTGTCCGACATGTTCGGACGCCGCGGCTTCTACATCGCCGGGCTGATCGTCTTCATGTGCGGGGCCGCCCTGTCGGGAGCAGCTCAGAGTTTCTGGTGGCTGGTCGCCGCCCGGGCCGTGCAAGGCCTCGGCATGGGCACCTTGCAGCCGCTGTCGCAGACCGTCATTGGTGACATCATCCCGGCGCGATCCCGCGGCAAATACCAGGGCCTGATGGGCGCTATGTTCGGCGTGACCTCGGTGCTCGGCCCGCTCGCCGGTGGGGCGATCACCGATCATCTCGGCTGGCGCTGGCTGTTCTATCTGCCGATTCCGCTCGGGCTGGTGGCGCTCTACTTCATCGTCCGGTTCCTGCGCATCCCGAACAACGGGGTCAAGACCAACTTCGACATGTGGGGCACCCTCACTCTGGTTCCGGCGCTGGTGGCCATTCTGCTGGCGACCAGCTGGGGCGGCGGCACCTACGCATGGAACTCTGCGACCATCGTCGGCATGTACGCGGCAGGTGCGGTGCTGCTCGCCGGGTTCGTGATCGCCGAGCTGCACGCGGACAATCCGCTGCTGCCGCTTCGGATGTTCAAGCAGAACGTCTTCACGCTGTCGGTGTTGTCGGCATTCGCGATGTCTGTTGCGATGTTCGGTGCCATCATCTACGTGCCGGTTTTCGCCCAAGGTGTGCTCGGATCGTCCGCCACCAACTCGGGGATCATCTTGATGCCGTTGAGTCTCGCCATGATCGTGACCTCGAGCGGCGTCGGCCTGCTGATCACCAAGTTCGGACGCTACAAGGGCTTCATGATCACCGGTCTGCTCGTCCTGATCGCCGGATATCTGGGCCTGACCACCCTGAACGTGGACTCGTCCAAAGTCAGGCTGTCGCTGATGCTGGTGGTGATCGGTTTCGGGCTGGGGCTCGCGATGCAGGTGTACACGCTGGTCGTGCAGAACCAGGCGAAGCGCTCCGAGATGGGCATCGCCACCTCGGCCGTCCAGTTCTTCCGCAACCTGGGTTCCACGGTGGGCACCGCGGTGCTCGGCACAGTGATGAGCTCGTCGCTGCAGCCGAATATCCTCGGGTATCTTTCGGACGACATGAAGGCGCAGATGGCCCAGTCCGGCCAGACGATCGATGCCGGGTCGGTGCTCGATTCGTCGGCCCTCAGCTCGCTGCCGCCTGAGATCGCTCAGGCCGTGCGGTTCGGGATGGCCGATTCGATGAATCAGGTCTTCTGGATGGCGGTGCCGTTCGCCGTGGCCGCGTTGGCATTGACGTTGTTCATCAAGAACACGCCGCTGCGCACCACGCTCGCGCCTGATGACCGGGTGGAAGCCCGGGTGTCGGGCTTGGCCGAGACCGGTGCTGCGATGGGCGTCGGGGATACCGGGAACGGGAATGCCGCTGACGCTGATGCTGCCGTCGCCGAGGGAGCCGAGCAGATCCTGGTGGACGCCGAGCGCGGCGTCAAGCCATCGGGAACCGAGGCCGGTAGCCGCGATCCGAGCTACGCGAAAGCCTGATCGGTTTCTTCTCGTGGCCCGAGTTGGCTCCCGGTGTGGACGCCCACTCGGGCCACGCTCGCGTTGTGGATTCTCGCTCTCGGCACAACACGAGCAAACGCCATAGCGCGAGCGAGGCTGCGGTGGATCGACGATCAGGCGCCCACTACGGAACCAGGATCACCTTGCCGGTTGTCTGACGTGATTCCAGGGCGCGATGGGCGTCCGCGGCTTCGACGAGCGGGAACTCGCGTCCGATCGGCACCTTCAATTGGCCGGACGCCGCCTGGCCGAACACCTCGCCTGCACGCCACAGGGTTTCGTCCCTGGTCAAGGTGTAGTGGGCGAGGGTCGGACGCGTGATGAACAGCGATCCGGCAGAGTTCAGCCGTTGCAGATCGAACGGCGGCACCTGGCCAGACGATCCGCCGAACAGCACCATCATGCCGCGAACCTTCAGGCTCGCCAGGGAGGCGTCGAAGGTGGTCTTGCCGACCCCGTCGAAGACCACGTCGACCCCGCCACCGGCCAGCGCGCGCACCCGGCGGGGCAACTCGGTGGTCAATTCATCGGCGGGGATCTCGGTGTAGAGAATCACATCGGACGCTCCGTAGCCCTTGGCGATCTCGGCCTTCTCCGGGGTGCCCGCGGTACCGATCACCCGTCCGCCGTGCGAGGTGATCATTTGGGTGAGCAGGCCTCCGACGCCACCGGCCGCGGCATGCACCAGCGCGACGTGGCCCTCGTTGATCGGGAAGATCGAGCGGCACAGGTAATGCGCGGTCAGGCCCTGCATCGGCAGCGCCCCGGCCGCCTTCATGTCCATGCCTTCGGGCACCGGCAGCAGCTGATCTTCCTTGACAGCGACATATTCTGCGTAGGAGCCGGGTGCGGACGCCCAGGCCACCGGATCTCCCTCCTTGACTTCGGACGAGACCCCGGGGCCCACCGAGGCAACGCGTCCGGAGCCCTCATCGCCTGCGATGTACGGATAGTCCATCTTGTACACGCCGGAGCGGCGATAGGTGTCGATGAAGTTCACGCCCGCGGCGTCCACCTTGACGACGACTTCGCCGGGACCGGCGACGGGGTCGGGCGCATCTGCGTATTCGAGTACTTCTGGTCCGCCAGCGGCGGTGACGATGACAGCCTTCATGGGGCAATTCAATCACTCGTATCGGCGAATGATCGCAGTTTCGCCGTGCTCGGCCTCCTCTGTGGCGAGGCGATTGGGTGAAGCGATTGGGCGCCCAAAGGTCCCGTCATGGGGCCAAACTGCACCCGGGTGGATGGGCTGGCGGCTGGTGTGAAGGGTTTCGGTTCGGGGGAGAGGCCTGGGCGAGGCGGCTGGGTTCCGAAAGATCCCGTCATGGGATCAAACTGCACCCAGGAAGGCTGCGGCACCGGGCGGAGCCGCAACGAGGGATGAGTTTCCCTGCGCGGCCCCGCCTCTCTTGGTATTTGGGCGGGCTCGGCCTGAATCCGAATCACCCAACCGGTGGCCCTGAATCAACCTATCGGCAGCAATGACGCCGCCATCACTATCGGCAGCGAGATCAGCGAACCCATCGCCGTCACGGTGGTCATCGTCTTCAGCGTGCCCTGGGTCGAGAGCCCGAGCAGCGCCTTGTACATCCAGAAGAAGTTGCTGTTGACCTGCAGAGCGAACAGCGAGCCGGAGGCGATCGCCAGACCGATGATGATCGGGGCAATCGGCAGGCCACTGACGACCGGGGCGAGGATACCCGCGGCGGTGATCGCGGCGACCGAGACCGAGCCGATAGCCATGTGCATCAGGGCTGCCACGAACCATGCCATCAGGATGATCAGGACGACCGGCATGCCGTGCTCCGCGGTGAACAGGCCACCCAGGATGTCGGCCAGACCGGTGGCCTTGATGACGTCGCCCAGCGAGCCGCCGACACCGGTCACCAGCAGGATCTCGCCGGAGGTACGAAGGCCGCTGGTGAAGGCGTCCTGGGTTTCCTCGGCCTTCACGTAGTGGCGGGTCATGGCGTAGGCGATGAGCAGGCCGACGAACAGCGCGACGGTGGCGTCCCCGATGAAATTGACGATCGGCACATCCAGCCCGGCGAGCCCCGCGAAGGCACCGAAGGCGATCATGAGCAGCGGAACCAGGATGGGGCTCATCGCCGCTAGCAACCTGGGGCGCTTCTCGGCGGCCATGGTCTCGGAGGTCTCGACGTCGGTCAGGTTGTCGTCGCGGTCTTCTTCGTCCTTCTCCTCTTTCCACCAGCCGTGGGTCAGCATGCGCCGATAGATCCAGATGGTGATCATCGCGGTCAGCGGGCCGATGACGATGCCGAAGAGCAGATAGGTGCCCATGGTCAGGTCGAGCAGGCCGACGATCGAGATCGCGGCGAGCCCCGGCACCACGAAGACGTAGCCGGCGAAGATGCCGATACCGAGTGCTCCGGCCATCCACGGGCGTCCGATTGCGCCGATGTACTTGGCGGACGACCGGGCCACGGGTGCGGCCAGCACGACCTGTACGTCCACGTAGATGGACGGCGCGATGGTGGCCAGCACGGCGGCCAGCGCGTAGGGCAACCGCTTGGCGGGCACTGCGCGCACCAGCGCCTCGACCATCATCTGGAAGGCGCCGATCTTGTTGAGCATGGCCCCGATGAGCACGCCGAAGCCGATCAGCAGACCGATGTCGGCCATGATGTCGCCGAATCCGGTGGTGATGGCCTCGACGGTTGCCATCATGCCGATTCCGCTGGCCAGGCCCAGATAGAGGGCGCCCAGCACCAGGGCGACGATCGGATCGAACTTGAACTTGATGATGAGTAAAACGACCGCGACGATCGCGATCACGGTATGCAATGCAGCCATGGGCAGACTCCCTTGTACAGAATCCCAATTTCGCCGCCTTGCGTCATTGCGCGGCCTCGCCCGGGCGATCGGTGCGCGGGCAGACACGCTGGGAATCGGGGTAAGGCCGATATCCCGGCAACGGCGTACATCGTTGACTCCGGGGGTTCCCGTCGCGCCGATGTGGCGGTATCACCCCAGCTTCGTGCTCTTGGTGCGCGCAGGGCATCCTTGTGTTCATAGTGTTCACCGTTCCTCGCAGCGTCGCCTCGCACGTGCTCGCCGTCCTCGGCGTGGTAGCCGTGCTCGTCGTCGTGCTGTCGGTGGCGATGGCCTACGGGCAAGCCCGGCGCCAGGTCGAGGCGACCGCGGTGCAGAAGGTGACCAGCATCGCTACGACGATCGCGGCCACCGACGATGTGCGCGAGGGCATCGAGGCGGACGATCCGGCTGCCGCTCTGGCAGGTTTCGCCGAGCATGAACTGGCCCTGACCGGTGCGGATTTCATCGTGATCATGTCGCCTGACGGGGTGCGGTACACCCATCCCGACCCTGATCAGGTTGGCGAGATCTATCTCGGCACGGTCGCGGACGCCCAGGCCGGCGGGACGGTCGTGGAGGATTACGTCGGAACCCTCGGCCCTTCCACCCGTGCCGTGGTGCCGGTCATGGTCTCAGGCCAGGTGCGGGCGTTGGTGGCCGTCGGGGTGCTGCGTGAAAAGGTGACCGCACAGATGCGTCCGCTGATGCCCCAGATCGTGGTGGCCGGACTCACCGCGGGCGTGTTGTCGGGTGCGGCCGCCTTCGTGGTGGCTTCGCGGGTGAGACGGCAGACCATGGGGCTCAATGCGGACGATCTGAAGCGCCTGCACGATCATCATGAGGCCGTGCTGCATGCGGTGCGCGAAGGGCTGATCATCGTCGGCGCGGACGGCAGGGTCGAGGTGATCAACGATGAGGCACGGCGTCTGTTGGGGTTCGAAGACGATGTCGCCGGACGCAGGCTTGTCGAGCTGGGCCTGCCCGCAGACCTGGAACGGATGCTGACCGCCTCGGGTGAGCAGGCTGATATTCCGCAGGTGCAAGGTGGCAGGGTGCTGCTGGTGTCGTCGCGCGAAGTCTCCAGATCCGGGCGTGGCGCCGGGCCGGCGAGGTCGAAGGCTGAGCCTGATGATGCATGGCCGGCAGCCGTCAAGACCTCTGATCATTTGGTGTATCTCGCGCCGAGGACTGCTCTCGTCCGGCTCCTTCGCCAGGGGAGCGGAGGCAAGTCGGATGGCGACCGGCACGATCAGCAGCCGAACGGGAAGGGGATGCGAGCGCAGGGATCGAGCACGCTGACCACTCTGCGGGATCGTACGGAATTGGAGGCGTTGACCGGCCAGCTGGGAGCAGCCCGCAGCCTGGCGAATGCGTTGCATGCCCAGGCACACGAGGCCGCCAACCGGATGCACACCGTGACGACACTGATCGAGCTCGGACGCACCGAGGAGGCATTGAGCTTCGCGACCGATGAGTTGCGGGCGACACAGCGGCAGCGCGACGCCGTGCTCGCTGCTATCGAGGAGCCTTCGGTGGCGGCCCTGTTGCTGGGAAAGAATGCACAGGCTGCCGAGCGAGGGGTGTCGTTGGAAATCGATGACGATGCCTACCTGCCCGAAGGTGTCATCGGGGTGCGGGCTGCGGTGACCATTCTCGGGAACCTGATCGATAATGCGATCGACGCGGCGGCCGGTTCGTCCGAGAAACTGGTGACGGTCGACGCCGAGGTTGCTGATGGACGGGTGATGTTGACCGTGAGTGATTCCGGCCCGGGGCTGGACGCTGATGCTCTGGCTCACGGTTTCGAGCGAGGCTGGTCGACCAAGCAATCCGGCGCTCCGGCCGGAAGGGGGATCGGACTGGCGTTGGTGCGCCAAACGGTCGATCAGCTGGGCGGTAGCGTCCAGGTTTCGGAGGGGCCGGGTGCGGTCTTCAGCGTGAGAGTTCCGGTCAAGCCCGGTGCCGGTCATCCGGATTCTCGGGGGACGGACGAAGAGAAAGGTTAGGAGGAGCCGATGATCCGTAGTTTGCCGGGCCGTCGGTATGATGCCCACCCGTTTATCGGGGTCGGCGGTGTCCGGGGCCAGGTTTTTGCACCTGTCGCACGCCGGGGAGCAACATGAATGACCTGCGAGTGCTCGTGGTGGACGACGAGCCATTGGCTGCGGAAGGGCATGCGTCCTATGTGCAGCGGGTGCCGGGGTTCGAGGTGGCCGGAGTTACCGGCACGGTGCAGGAGACGCTGCGGATGCTGCGCGGGCATGAGGTCGATTTGGTGCTGCTCGATCTGAATCTGCCGGACGGGAACGGTCTCGATATCGTGCGGCGCATCCGGGCGGCCGGAGGTACGGTCGACATTCTGCCGATCACCGCGGCCCGCGAGGCCCGGCTGGTGCGCAACGCGGTCGCGCTCGGTGTGATCGGGTATCTGCTGAAGCCGTTCACCTTCAACGATCTGCGTGAGCGGCTGGAGGCCTATCAGCGTTTCCGATTGCAGCTGGCGTCCGACGAGGTAACCACTCAGCGTGGCGTGGACGCGGTCTTCCGTGATCTGCGGCGCCCGGTGGAGGCTCCCTCGGTTGCTCCGAAAGGTCTGGTCAACGAGGTGTTGGACGAAGTCATCGCAGCGTTGCGTGCGTCCGCACCCGAGGGCATGAGTGCGTCCGAAGTTGCTCACGGTCTCGACACCTCGCGGGTGACGGCCAGACGCTATCTGCAGTATCTGGCCGATCAGGGACGCGCGATCCGCAGTCAACGCACCGGCGGCTCCGGTCGTCCGGAAGTGATTTTCACCTGGCACGAGTGAAGGCTCAGGGTCGTCTGCCTCAGGCTCTTCGATTCGCTCACGTTGGGTCGCGTGGCCGATCGCGGGGACATCCAAATCGAAGCATGCAAGGCGCACGACGCTTATCGCCCGCTGGCTGCAAGTAAGAAGTCAGGGCCCACTGGTAACCCAAGATGCCAACTAGGTGCTAGCGAAAACGCAGATTCAAATCTGGGCAAAATGCCGATCCGGCACGATGCAAAATGTCGAGTGAATTAGCCTGTGGGCTGCGGTCGAGAAGCTAGAAACCTGTAGATGATTTGGTCTACGGAGATTAGCCTTAGAGGCATGAGTGATACGACGACGATCCGGGTCAGCCGCTCCACCCGCGATCTACTCAACGAACTGGCGGCCCGCCGAGGCGTGACTGTGGCTGCTGCTGTTGCCCGCGCCGTGCGGTTGCTCGAACAGGAAGCCATCGGTGACGATTTGGCCACTGCCTTGCGTGACGATGAGGTGGACTGGCTCGATGCTGACGCCGGGTGATGTTGTAGATCTCGATCTAGGAGCACCGACAGGATCCGAAGCAGGAATGCGCAGACCTGCGGTCATCATCACGGCCAACCGGATTCTTCGTGGCGGGTCAAACGTCGTCCAGGTGGTTCCCCTCACCCGCACGATCCGCGACAGCGGTTCCGAGATTGTCATCGAACCCGATGCGCATAACGGCCTGGTCGCAGTTTCGGCCGCGCAATGCCAGCACATTCGCGCAGTCGCCACCACGCGGGCGGGGGAACGGCTCGGCAACGTTGGGCCGGTCGTCCTTCGGCAGCTCCGCGATACGGTGGCGACCATCATCGACGCCTGAGGCTGAACCCCCATGAGGACGCGTAGTAGCCGAAAAGCGGCGGATGCAGACTTATTGTGAGTGATTTCGTGTCCTGCATGCACCAAATCATTCACGATAACGTCGGTCCGGCGACGGGGCCTAAGTTGTGCCCTATCAATACTGCGTTCCCGATGCTGCGTCCAGGAAGGTGAGTGCAGCTCAGTCGCTGAGATCATCGGATAGCTCATCAGCTACGGCGTCGAGCATTCTCTCCATGAGGCTGTCATTGAAAGTGGGCACCCACGGCAAACGATGTTCTGTGCACAAACCGGTCCGAAGACTCATCCCGCCCTTCAAGCGTGCTCCCGCGATGATGAGGGTGCGGGTGACTGGCGAAGCGAGGACGTTGGCGTCGAGAAAGAGAAGATGTGCCTCACTCACGGAATAACTCGGCTTCGATATCGGCGGCAGACTCTTCGGCCATCCGGTGGAGCAGTTCTCGACTGTAGCGTTCGTATTCGGCGAGCGGAATGCGATGGTGGCTACCGACCTTCGTGGCGCGAATATCGCCGTCGGCGATTCGGCGCAGCACCGTGGAGCGTGACATTCCCAGACGGTGAGCGACTTCGGCTGGGGTCAACAATTCGACCCGTGAAGTGAAGTCGACGACTTCGCCGCGCTCCTTCGCGGATTCTAGGAACGCGTCAATGCGTGCCCTATCATCACTCGATAGGTGCGCCGGGTTCACGGTAATTGTCTCGCTCATCTGGCCAGTCTACATTTTTCTGGTCACTTACAAAGGTGCAAGTGGTCATGATCGGGTAAGAGGCTGTCGGATGGCAGCCGAATCGATCATGCCTGCTTCTCACTGGGCTTACCAGACCGCTCAATCGCTTCAAAATGGCAGACAAACTCGCATCCATCACCTGACGGGTGCAGTTTGGTCTCGTCATGGGGCCTTTCGGGCCTAACACGGACGGCGTGCGTTCAGGTCAGCGCTCCCACAACTCGGGCTGGACGCCGCCGCCTCGCTCGTTGACCGAGGACTGAAACCAGGGGAGGGTCATCTCTTGGACGAGCTTGGTGCGTTCGGCGTGATCCAGGAACAATGCGGACGCTCCGGCGAGCGCGATCTGCGACATCTGCATCGTCGACAGCCCGAAGGCCTCGCTGACAAGGGAGTACTCGCGGCTCAAGGTGGTATTGCTGACCAGCCGGTTGTCGCAATTTAGCGTCACATTGAATCCGAGCCAGATCAGCGTGCCGATCGGATGCACCTTCATCTCGGACGCCACCCCGGTCTGCAGATTTGAGCTTGGGCAGATCTCCAGCGGAATCTGCTGGTCACGGACGAACCGGGCGAAGCGTCCGAGCTGGTAGCGTCCGGTCGTCTGATTGCGGGTGATGTCTTTCACGATGCCGACGCCGTGCCCGATACGCAACGCGCCGCAAGTCTGCACCGCCTCGTGCATAGATTCCAGCGGGCCCTCTTCACCGGCGTGGATGGTGTACGGGAAGTCGTTCTCACGTAGCAACTGAAAAGCTGCGAGATGCTTCGCAGGGGGATTGCCCTGCTCGCCGCCTGCGATATCGAAGCCGGTCACCAGGTCAGAATCGCGGTGCCGCAAGGCAAGCTCGGCGATCTCGACGGCCCGGCCGGCGTGCCGCATGGCCGTCACGATCTGCCCCGCGATGAACGATTTCCCGGAGGTCTCGGCCTCGGCGATGCCTTCGCGCAGCCCCTCGCCGACCGCCTCGACCGCCTCGTCCAGACTCAACCCGGCACGAAGATGCTGCTCGGGAGCCCACCGGGCCTCGCCTGCAACCACACCGTCGGCGACCTGATCGGCCACCCACTCGCGGGCCACCCGGCGCAGATCGTCGGCGCGCTGCATGCAGGCGGTGGTGTGATCGAAGGTGGTCAGGTATTGCGCGAGCGATCCCGAGTTGGCTGTTGCGAAGAACCAGTCACCGAGTTCATCTGCCGAAGAAGCGGGCAGCCGATGCCCGATCTCGTCCGCGATCTCGATCATCGTCTGCGGACGCAGACCCCCGTCGAGGTGATCATGCAGGGAAACTTTGGGCAGATTGCGGAAGAACTCAACGGACGCCATGGAGGGTAATCCTAGAGGGTTCAGGCCAGCAGCGTCCGGTCGCTCAGCTGGACACCTTTGAGACCATCGAATTGCGCCATCAGGTCGGCCACCGTGGCCTTCTTCTTGGCCTCACCCTGCAGCTCGAGGATGATCTCGCCCTCGTGCATCATGATCAGCCGGTTGCCGAGTTCCAGCGCCTGCTCCATGTTGTGGGTGACCATCATCGAGGTCAACTGATGGCGTTCGACCATCTGCTTGGTCAGCCGGGTGATCAGGGCGGCGCGCTGCGGGTCGAGGGCCGCAGTGTGCTCGTCCAACAGCAGGATGCGCGGCTGGGTGAAAGCGGCCATCACCAGCGACAACGCCTGGCGCTGCCCACCGGACAGCAACCCGACGCGGGCGGTCAGCCGATTCTCCAGCCCTAGCTCGAGCGTCTTCAACTCTTCACGGAACTGCTCACGGCGGGCATTGGTGACGCCCATCTTGAGGCCGCGTCCACGATTGCGGGCCCAGGCGATCGCCAGATTCTCTTCGATCGTCAAGTGCGGGCTGGTGCCCGCCATCGGATCCTGGAAGACCCGGCCCACCTGCCGGGCAACCCGGTAATCGGGCAGCCTCGTGACGTCTTGGCCGTCGATCCAGACCGACCCCAGATCGGGGCGGTATCGTCCGGCCACCACATTGAGCAGCGTCGACTTGCCGGCTCCGTTCGAGCCGATGATGGTGGCGAAATCACCGGCGTCCAGGGTCAGCGAGACATGCCGCAGCGCGATCTTCTCGTTGATGGTGTGCGGAAAGAATGCTTTCGTAACCTGGCGAACCTCAAGCATCGGTGCGCTTCACCTTCTTCACGATTCCCGGACGCACGGCTCTGACCTCTCCCGCGTCAACGGCCTCAGGTGCGGATTTTCGATCCGGTTCACCGAACACCTCGGCCGCCGACTCCTTGTCGCGGCGGCGAGACCGCATCCTGTTGAAGACATCCCACCTGGGCAGCAACAACGCGATGACCACGATCAGCGCACTGAGCAGCTTCATATCGTTCGGGTCGAACCACGGAATGGTCAACGCGGCCTGGATGATCAAGCGGTAGATGATCGAACCGATCACCACGGCGATCGCGGTGATCCAGATGCGTCCGGTGTTGATGATCGCGGTGCCGATGATGACCGAGGCCAGCCCGGCCACGATCAAACCGATGCCCATACCGATGTCGGCGTAACCCTGGTATTGCGCGAACAGCGCCCCCGAGAGCCCGACCAACCCGTTACTCAAAGCCAGCCCGAGCAGGGTCATCGCGTCCGTATTGACGCCCTGCGCCCGGGCCATCGACTCGTTGTCGCCGGTCGAACGCAACGCCAATCCGACATCTGTCGACAAGAACCAGATCAGAACGATAACGAAAACCGCCAGCACACAGGCCAAGATCCCGACAGACACCCAGGTGCCGAGCAGTGCCTGATCACGCAGCGGGGTGAACAAGGTGGTATTGCGCAGCAGCGGCACATTCGCCTTGCCCATGATGCGCAGGTTGATCGAATACAGCGCGATCTGGGTCAAGATGCCGGCCAGCAGCGGATGAATCTTGCCCCAGGTGTTGAGCAGCCCGGTGATCAGGCCAGCGATCAATCCGACGACAGTTGCCACCAGGGTGGCCGTCCATGGCTGCCAACCCGCAACAATCAGGGTCGCGGCCGTGGCGGCACCGGTGGTGAAACTGCCGTCGATAGTCAGATCGGCGAAGTCAAGAACGCGGAAGGTGATATACACCCCGAGCGCCATCAACCCGAAGATCAGACCAAGATCGATCGCTGTGATCATGCGTTACTCAACCGTTTCGTCAGCCTTGTCGAGCAGCTCCTGCGGAATGGTGACGCCCATTCGCTCGGCTGCGGTGGTATTGATGACCAGCTTGGGAGTCTTCTGCTCCTCAACCGGCATGGACGCAGGGTCTTCGCCATTGTTGAGGATCCTGACCGCCATCTCGCCGGTCTGCCTGCCGAGCTCATAGTAGTCGAGCCCGTAGGTGATCAAACCGCCCTTTTCGACGGAGTCGGTCTCGCCCACCACCAGCGGGATCTGCTGGTCCTCGGCGACCGAAATCACCGAATCGAGACCGGCGACCACATTGTTGTCGGTTGGCACGTAGATCGCATCCACGTCCAGTGACTGAGCGGCCTGCAACACCTCGGCGGTCGTGGTGATGGTCTTCTCGACCACCTCCAGGCCCTCATTGTCGGCGGCCTCTTTGGCGAGCTCCACCTGCACGGCCGAGTTGACCTCGCCGGAGGAATAGATGATGCCGACCGATTCGGCGTCCGGCGCGATCTGCTTGATCAGGCCGATCTGATCGGCGACCGGGTTGAGGTCAGTGGTGCCGGTGATGTTCGCGCCAGGGGCCTCGTTGGAGGCGACCAGGTCGGCGGTCACCGGATCGGTGACCGCGGTGAAGAGAACGGGAGTGTCGGTGATCGACTGGGCAGCGGCCTGCGCAGCGGGGGTCGCGATCGCGAGCACCAGATCGAGATCGGCGCTGGCGAACTTGTTCGCAATGGACGAGGCCGTCGCCTGGTCGCCCTGCGCGTTCTGCTCGTCAAAGACAGGATTCAGGCTCGCCTCCTCAACGGCAGCCTTGAATCCCTCGCGGGCATTGTCCAAGGACGCATGCGACACAATCTGGGTGATGCCGATATGGACAACGCCCGTCGTCGGCTCGCCGCCACTGGCAGAGCTCGAGGTGTCGGAGTCTGAGCCGCAGCCGGCCAACAGGAGTGCCCCGGCCGAGGCGAGCGCGGCGAATGCGCGCCAAGTCTTCTTCACGATGGTGTTCCTTCCACGTCATTCGCGCCGCGGCCGCTGCGGCACGCTGCAAGAACGTACGCTACCTGTTGCTGATTTTGCTGCGACCAGCATCTCATCCGCATCTGACAATCTGTAACCGGCCCGCAGCGAGGTATATCGGCTATCTTGTGGACGAACCGGGTGGCTGATTCCACCGGCCGGTCTCGCCGCCGTCTTCATCGTCCGAATCAAAACTGTCCTGGACGCGTGGCGGAGCCTTGGGCTGGTTCTGCTGGAAAGGCGGGATCGGTTGATAGGGCGGAACGATCGGGCCGGGTCGATTCTGTGGACGATGCATCTTGGAGCGCATGCCGCGCGGGAAGACAAACATCAACAGGAAGAACATCCACCAGAACGAGAAGTAACCGTTGCCCATCACCATCAACAGCACGATGCCGATTCCGAGGATCACACCCCAGTAGGTGCGCAGAAATTCCTGCCAGCCGCCGCTACGTTGCTGGGTACGGCTGACGTGTGCGCCGTACGAGCCGGTCTGCGGAGAATACGGGCTCAACTGCTGCCCGGGTTGCGGCGTCCACAAATAGGCGCTGCCGCCGGGCAGATCGCTCAGCAGGTTGTTGAGCTGGTAAGGATCGTCGGTTTGCAACGCGATCTCCACGCGTTGCTTGAGGCTCTTCTCGTCGATTTGCCCCGAGGCGTGGCTACGTTGCAGCGCACCGATCACGCGGTCGCGGTCCGCATCCTCAATGGGCATCTGGCTCATGTGTCAAGGCTACCCAGCGGGCAGAACCGGCCAACCGTGGTCCGGTCAAAGGGTATGCGTGAAGTCAAGGGATACGCCTAAAGGCGCTTCCATGGACGCAAAAGTGGTGCGGGCCCGGGTCTCATTTTGACTCCGGGCCCGCACCATCAGCCAATATTCTCTGTCCTGCCCGCCGGTGACGTGTTGCGGCCAGAGGCTGTTAGCAGTTCGTCGAGCGCGACTTACGCAGCCGCACCGGTCAGCTGCTCGGTGATCGCCTGGTTGAATGCGGGGATGTCACCGGGATTGCGCGAGGTGATCAGCGTCCAGCCGTTGGCCGGGCATACCTTCACCTCTTGGTTGACCCAGGTGGCTCCGGCATTTGTCAGGTCGAGACTCAGCGTCGGATAGGAGGTCGTCGTCTTGCCCCCGGCCACGCCGGAGTTGATCAGCAGCCACGGTGCGTGGCAGATGGCCGCGACGACCTTGCCGTTGTTGGCGAACGCCTGGACGATGCGCTGGGCGTCGGGATCGACACGTAGCGAGTCGGCGTTGATGGTGCCACCGGGGACGACGACGGCATCGTAGTCTGACGGGTTGGCGTCGGCGAGCGAGATGTCGGGGTCGACCGTCGCTCCTGGCGTCTTGTCGCCTTCGAGGGTCTGAATGGTGTCGGTCTGCGGAGCCGCGACCGTCACGTCCGCACCCTGTTCCTTGAGATAGGCCAGCGGCTTGGTGAGCTCCGCAGATTCGGTCCCATAGTTCGTCGAGAGGATGAGAATCTTCTTGCCATCGAGCGTTGCCATGAGTTTTCTCCTTCCTTGGTAATGAGGGGTTCCAAAGAGCTTCGCGGCATGCAGCCTCCCGGACGTTGTTCGCCGGAGCCGCCAACCGACGCGTGAATTCTTTGTCAAAACCCTTTGTAACCCAGCCTGCTGCAAGAGACCGGCTTATCCAAGCCCGCTATCGGAAAGAAGGTTCTTGCCCGCGCTCACTCGTCCGAGTCGTGTGAGTCTTCGAAGATGACCGCCGATTGCACGCCCTTGATTTCGGATAGCTCGGCAACCAGGTCACGCAGCGGCAGGCCGCCACTGAACCGGACGACGACCTCCACGCTCGGCGGGTCAGATTCGCGGCGCTGTCTCGTCGAGATCACCGACGATTGAAACCCCATTTCGGTGGACGCCGTCAGTACGCGTCTCAGCACCCCGAGCTGATCCTCGTAGCAGATTCGCACCAGCATCCGGCGATCGCTGCCCGGAAGGCGGCGGACAAGCGGCCCAACCCCCAACACGATGATGAGGTAGAGCACTGTTGTGACAAGGGCCAACAGCAGTAGCCCTGCGCCGCACGACATGCCGACGGCCGCCGACAGCCAGATACCGGCCGCCGTTGTCATACCGCGCACCGAGTCCCGGTTCACGAAGATGACGCCCGCGCCGAGAAAGCCGATGCCGCTGACCACCTGGGCGGCCACTCGCATCGCGTCCCAGGTGATCGGGTGGGCCGCATTCAGCAGCGGATACATGCCGACGATGGTGAACAGGCAGGCGCCCATCCCCACCAACGCGTGGGTGCGCACACCAGCGTTCTTGTGATGGATCTGCCGTTCCAAGCCCACCGACCCGCACAGCACGGCGGAGGCCAGTACATAGAGCGCCTCCGACCCGAAGAGCGTCCAATCGATCTGGCCCATCTGCGCGCTGCACCCCCTGTGGCTGGAACCGCCGCTTACAGCTTACGGCGACCGGCTAGAGTTGATCCGGCGTCGGACTGCTCCATGGGCGTCAGGGAGGCACAGATGAACCAGAGTGGCAAACACCGGATCGTCCAGAAATTCGGCGGTTCGTCGGTTGCCGACGCCGAGTCGATCAAGCGTGTTGCCAAGCGGGTTTTGGCGGCCGGCCAGGCCGGCAACGAGGTCGTCGTCGTCATCTCTGCGATGGGTGACACCACCGATGATCTGATGGACCTCGCCCTTGAGGTCAGCCCCGATCCGCAGGCCCGCGAGTTGGACATGCTGCTCACCACCGGCGAACGGCAGTCCGCCGCGCTGCTGGCCATGGCCCTCAACGATCTGGGTGGCCAGGCACTCAGCTACACCGGTAGTCAGGCCGGTGTCATCACCACCGCCCAGCACGGCAACGCCCGCATCATCAAGATCACCCCCGGACGCATCGAGAAGTCGCTGTCGGAGGGCTTTATCGTCATCGTCGCCGGATTCCAGGGCGTCGCCCAGGCCACCAAAGACGTCACCACCCTCGGACGAGGCGCCTCCGACACCACGGCGGTCGCGCTCGCGGCCTCCCTGGGCGCCGATGTCTGCGAAATCTATTCGGATGTCGACGGTGTCTTCAGCGCCGACCCCCGCATCGTGCACGGCGCCCGCCAACTGTCCAAGATCAGCTACGACGAGATGCTCGAACTTGCTGCCTGCGGCGCGAAGATCTTGCATCTGCGCTGTGTCGAATATGCCCGCCGCGAGGGCGTCACCGTGCATGTGCGCAGCTCGTTCAGCGACAAGCCCGGCACTTTGGTCACCGGCCAGATCAGTCTTGAGAAAGGCAACGCCATGGAAGAAGCCATCATCAGCGGCATCGCTCACGACCGTAGCGAGGCCAAGATCACCGTGGTGGGCGTGCCCGACAAGCCCGGCGTGGCAGCGTCCATCTTCGACATCATCGCCGATCAGGACATCAACGTCGACATGATCGTCCAGAACGTTTCGGCGGTTTCGACCGGCGCGACTGACATCACCTTCACGCTGCCGATGAGCGATGGGGCAAAGGCGATGGAGGCGCTGACCGAGGCCAAGGAACGCATCGGATTCTCCGAGGTCCGCTACGACGACAAGATCGGCAAGGTCTCGGTGGTCGGCGTCGGCATGCGCACCCATCCCGGTGTCACCGCGGATTTCTTCAGTGCGCTGGCCAAGGCCGGCATCAACATTTCGATGATCTCCACCTCGGAGATCCGTATCTCGGTGGTTGTCGACGTTGCCGATGTGGACGCGGCAGTTCAGGCCGCTCACACCGCCTTCGGCCTCGATAGCGACCAGGAGGCGGTCGTCTACGCAGGAACCGGGCGTTGAGCTCAGGCAACCGGCCTCCCGAGCAGCGTCCCCGCAGGGCCGCTGCCAACCCCCCAGCAGGCGCTGCCGTCCCCAAAAGGGCGGCAGATTCCTACGAGCCCGCAACCAGCTCTTTCCAGCGCTTCGATGATGCCGAGGCATTCATCGAGACCCGGCTGATCCCGAAGATCGATTGGACGAGCGAGTTCGGCGACTATCCGAATTCTGCTTCGTCCACCCGGCATGCCCCACGCCGGCCGGAGCAACCGCCGGACGATGCCGACGCCGGGAAAACCGAACTGCTGCCCACGGTCGGAACCAGCGGAGCCGAGACGACCGGCGAAGAACAACCCGGGGCGATGCTTGACCAGATCGACGAAACCGATCGTAAGAACCTCGGCCGCAACTCACTGCTGATGGCGTCCGGAACTCTGGTGAGCCGCATCCTCGGCATGGTCAATGCCTCCCTGCAATTGGCGGTGCTCGGCACCGCGATCGCGGGTACGGCGTTCAAGGCCGCCAACACGTTGCCCAACTTCTTTCTGGTTTTGTTGTCGGACGGCATTTTGAACGCCGTGCTGATCCCACAGATCACCAAGGCGATGAAGCGCCCCGACGGCGGCCAGGACTTCGTGAACCGCCTGCTGACGGCTGCATTCGCGCTGATCGCCGGGGTCGCGCTGGTGTGTACCGCGGGCGCCGGATTGCTGATGACGGCGCTCACCTCGCTGTCGGGCACCGGGCTGGATCTGGCCATAGCTTTCGCGTTCATCTGCATGCCGCAGGTGCTCTTCTACGGCATATTCGCCGTTCTCGGGAACATCTTGAACGCGCGTGGCCGGTTCGGGGCATTCGGCTGGGCGCCGGTGGCCAATAATGTGATCGCGATCGCGGGCTTGATCGTCTTCTTGTGGATGTGGGGCAAACAGCCCGATGCCGCCAGCTGGACGGCCGAGATGATCTGGGTGATGGCGGGCAGCGCCACGTTGGGCATCGCGGTGCAGGCCGCGATCTTGATTCCCCCGCTCTACCGCTCGGGGTTCCGCTGGCGTCCACGTTGGGGGCTGCGCGGGCATGGCTTCGGCCAGTTCGGACGCTTCGCCGGGCTGACCTTCTTGGCATTGGTGATCGCTCAGGCGGGCGGCCTGTTCATCATGAAGGTCGGTACCTATCTCGCTGATGCCAGCCATGCGCAGGGCACCGAGGTCGGCAACTACGTGCACTATCAAAGCGCGCTGAGCCTGTTCCAGATGCCGTATTCGCTGATCGCGGTCTCGTTGTTGACGGCGCTCTTCCCGCAGTTGGCCAGGGCCTGGCAACGCCGCGATGACCCGAAGGTGGGATTGCGCGATATGCAAGACCTGGTGCATCGAGGGCTGACGCTGCCGGCTTTGGGCATCATTCCGGTGGCGGTGCTCTTCTTCGCCCTCGCCACCCCCGCGGTGCGGGTCGTCTATTTCTCTGTGGACGCAGACCAGGCCCGCGGCATCGCCCAGGCATTGATGGTCATGTGTGCGGCCATGCTGGGCTACACGATCGTCACCTTGCAGCAGCGGTACTGCTTCGCCACCGAGCAGGGCAAGACCAACCTGTGGATGCAAAGCCTGCTGACGGCGATCCAAGTGGGTTTCGGGGCGTTGGCCTATGTCGTCCCCTTGGAGTACGGGCTGTTGACGATCTGCTTGGGTATGTTCTTCGGCAATATGACGGTGGCCCTGGTCTTCGTCGCCTACGCCAGGCGCCAGATCGGTGGGCTCGGATTGGGATCGGTGCTCGCCTTGTACATCCGGCTGTTCATCGCATCGGCGATCGCCGGGGTCAGCGCATGGTTGACCTACCGGCTGGTGTTGGCCTTCGGAGGAGCGGGCGCATGGATCTGGCAAGTCGGCGGGGGAGTCGCCGGCGGTGTGGTCTTCATCGCGCTGCTGGTGATCGGCGCCTGGCTGATGAGGATCTTTGAGTTCTTCGATCTGGTCAATCCGGTGCTGCGCAGGCTGCATCTGCCGCAGCTGGGGAGCAAGCGCTGAGCCCGAGGTCCGGGATGATTTCCACTGCGTTCATTGGAATACTCAAGCGGTGGTTTCGGACTACCTGACCGAATGGTCACGACGGATCGCTCTGGGGCGGGCATTGAGTCAGATCCGCGTGCTGTAGCAGCCTGTGTAGCGGGAGCTCAGCTTGCGACGTCGTCCCAGGCCAGCTGCGGTTTGAGCAGCCACTCGAGCGCATTGCAGCGTTGGGTGACGATGACCGGATCTGCTCCGGAGCCGGCCTGGGCATGCGAAGGATCGCGGTTGTCGAGCGCCCATTTCAACGACGCGAGGCATTCGTACTCGTCCAGTAGCTCACCGAGGTCGCGTGCCTGAATTCCCTCCAAGAAGCCCTGTTCGCCGCCTTGGAATGCGATCTCCTTCACCTTGGCAGGCTGGCAGGCCACCGAGGGCCAACCCAGGGTGGTGCGATCGATTGCCCACAGCAGCTCATTGGCGGCCTCGGAGCCTGACTGCAGGCGGCGGGCCAGGTCGAGGTCGTGGGCGTCCATGAGCTCACGCTCCGATGGGGACAGTGCCGACATCGCGTGCGGGAACACCGCCCGCATGGCGCGGGGGTCGAGGGGCTTTTTGGCGATGACCGAGCCTGCGAAGTCGTTGGTCATGACGAGGGCGATGATTCGCAGCCCCACGTCCGAGGCGTCCCGCACCCGGGTTTCGTCGCGGCTGCGCACCGGCGGCAGCTCGCCAGGTACCTGCAAACCGTGGGCAGAGGCCAGCCACCCGCGAATGGTCTGTGCCCGATGGGTCGATTCAGTGGTCAGCGGGACGCGTCCGGTTGGTGCGCCATGGGCGCCTGCCAACAGCGGACGCCCGGTCGGGTCGAGTACGGCGCCTTCTGCGACCAGGATCGCGTTGGCCGTGGTCGCCCACGCAGCAAGGGCTGTCAGCTGGGTGGATTCGGACGCATCGAGAGTGAAGGTGTAGCTGCGCTGGGTGTCGCGAACGTGGCGCAGCAGAAGGCAGATGGATTCGCCCGGTTGACCGGCGCCCGCGCGCCTGACGTAATCCTCGAGTGCTGCAAGATCGGCGGTGAAGAAGGCATCTTGTTCACCGGAGGTGTGCCAGCGAAAATGCTCGTCCACGGGGGTGAAGTCGTGCGGCACATGCTCGTACCGCGTCGAGTAGGCGCTGATCAGCATGTCTCACACAATAGTTGGGTTGGCCCTGGAGTGCTCACCTGGACATCAAGCGGGACGCCCGGGTCAGCAAAGACAGGCGGCTTGGGCCGATTCGAGGTCGTAGCTGTCTTGGAGGCCGAGCCAGAACTGATCAGTGGTGCCGAAGTAGTGGGCCAGGCGCTGTGCTGCGTCCTGGTTGACGCTGCATTTGCAATGGACGAGGTTCTGGATCTGCGCGAGCGATAGCCCGGTGGCCTGCGCGAGGCGCTTGGGGGAGACGCCGAGCGGGATCAGTAGCTCCTCCCGGAGGATCTCGCCGGGATGAATCGGAGCGACAGTGGGAGCAGCGAGGGTGGTCATGAATACCCCTTCTTGACGGCCGACATGTCCGGCGCCGGATCGGCCGGCGTCGATGCTAGTTGTTACGGGGCCGCCATTGCTGGTCGGTCTCAGGCCCAGCCCATCTCCGCCGAGCGGTGCACATGACGCGCGCCTACCGTCAGATCCGGGGCCGATCCACCCCGGGGATTCCGCGCTGTGCGCGGCCGGCCGTGAAGCAGATCTTCGTTGGACCCAAGGAGAAAACATACTCGGCCTGTCAAGTCGGTGAGTGCGCGTTCGCAGCGCAGATAGTAGACACATCAATTCAGTCGTTCAGCCGATACTCCCAATAGCCCGGACGACGGCGTTCATGAGCGCACACAACAACCATGATCTCGGCCTCGTGAAAGAAGTAGATGACATGGAACGGGAATCCCGAGACTCGCCGTGAATAGATCTGTGGCTCAGTCTTTTTCGCGCGGTAGTAGCTCCAGTGCATCGTTGGATCGAGGATGCTCTCGACAGCGTCTCGCGCTGCTTGAGCCAGCTCGTAGCCCACGCCAGGCTCCCTACGCTCTTACCATTCGGCGGCCAGCGCAAGTTCTTCTTCAGCATCAGGGTGCTGGTCCCAGTCAAGTATCACTCGTGCAGCGCGTCGAGCCGGGCGCGGATACGGTCGAAGGATTCCTGGCCGCTCACAGACTTCACCTTGCCAGTGAGAAGATCATTCACCCGCTGGCTGACTACCTCATACCCGGCTTCGATGTAGTCGGCAAGTTTCGGCGTCATGACCGAAGTTTACGGGCGCGGGAACCGCAAAGAAAGCTTGCCCCTCGCCGACAGCAACGGAGCCTGCACCGGGGTGACCATGCACGACGACCCGCACCATATCCGCGCCAAAAATAAGAAAAATCCCGCAGCATCAGTAAACGATGTCGCGGACTTTACAGTGTCGGGGTGCTTACGCTGATGCACTCAACCCTCTCCTTGGCCTCGGCAATTCGAGCAAGCTCGATTGCTCTCGACTTTCGTCGGGGTGACGGTGTCTGGTTGCAGGACATCGTTCATTGGTGTCCCGTGTCATCGTTCACTTAGTGTTTCAGGACATCGTGCAGAGCATGTGTCGCGGCATCATTCACCTGGTGTGCCGCGTCATCGTTCAGTCATGAACCAATCAAACAAGAACCGTGTCATCGTCCTGGCCATCATCGAGGGCGGCCTATCACCAAGCGAAGCTGCTACCCGATTCAACGTTTCAGAACGGTGGATCTACATACTGCTCGCCCGATACCGGCAAGCCGGCCTCGACGCGGTCGGGGTCTGATGCAGGAACAGGTGACATTGAACATGGCTAGTCAAGAGCGCTGGCCTGGAAGGATGTCATCATGCCCAAGCCGTTCCCCAAGGAGTTCCGTGACGACGTGGTCCGTGTCGCGGAGAATCGTGATCCAGAAGTCACTCTCGCGCAGATCGCGAAAGACTTCGGCGTCCATGTCGGCACTCTCGACAAGTGGATGCGACAAGCCCGCATCGAGGCCGGTGATCAGCCGGGCGAGACGAAGCAGGAGTCCGTGGAGGTACGTGAGCTGCGTAAGCGCAACCGGCTCCTCGAGCAGGAGAACGAGGTGCTGCGTCGCGCGGCCGCGTATTTCGCGCAGGCGCATCTGCCGGGAAAAGGGACGCTTCTATGCCTCCGTGTCAAGCCATCCGAGTCCGAAGTTCTCGGAACAGAGACCTGCAGACGTATCGCTTGAGGCACCGTCGAATCTCGCGCTTGGAGAGCCCTTCGGCACGCCGGCGCTCAACGTATTCGCAGGTGACGGGGTCGTAGCTCATCCGCGTGCGGACGACGACATCGACGGCACGGTTGAGTTGCCGGTCGCCCGAGCGGGAGAGTCGGTGGCGACTGGTGTTGCCCGAGGAGGCCGGCAATGGAGCTATACCGCCGAGAGCGGCGAAAGCCGCTTCAGAGCGCACCCGCCCGTGATGCGAGTACGAGGCCACCAGGATCGCTCCTGTGACCGCGCCGACCCCCGGGATGCTCTGGAGGCCCGGGGCAAGAGTCTCGGTCAGCACGGACAGCGCCTGGTGGTTCTGCTGAAGTGACCTGGTCTGCTCGATGATCGACTTGGCCAGCCTTCTTCCCTCTTCCCGGAAGACTCGTTTCGATGGCTGATCTCGCCCGGTTCGCCAGGTCGCGATGGTGGCGATTTGCGCGTCTGTGAGCGGTTTGCGCGCATCTATTCCGACGTCGGTGGTGCGCAGGAGTGCTGTGAGCGCGTTCTTGTTGGCCGTGCGCTGCTGATCGATCAGTGACCGGCTCGCCAGCAGCACGCGGAGCGCCGCGCGGTCACCGAAGCGACGTGGCTGAGCAAGTTTCTCGACGTCCGTGGAAAGCGCCGTTCGAGCGGCTGCTTCTGCATCCAGCGGGTCCGACTTGCCTGTTTGTGCTCGGGAACGGCGGTAGAGAGGTCGGATCTCGGCCACCTCGATCCCCTCTGTCAGAAGGGCGGTGGTGATGCCGGCACCGTACGAGGAAGTACCCTCCACGGCGGCGAGCACCGGCTTCCCGTGAGTCCTTCGTCGGATCCAGGTGACTGCACGCTGCATCCCGGGGGCAGTAGTCGGGAACGATCTCGTATCGACCACCGCTCCCGTCCGGGATTCGATGATGCAATACGTGTGAGTACGCGCGTGGGTATCGATCCCTACGACGTGCTCGTAGCGTTCAGTAACGGTGGTCATGGTGAGTTCCTCCAGTCGTCAGCACATCAGCGGACTGGCCCGGGTCGCTCAGAGTCACATCTGTAATGAGTCACGCCCCTGGGGACGGACAGGCTTCTGATCAAGGCATCTGCGCGGAGAGACCGAGCCGTAGCTCAGCCGAGGACACGTCCTTTTGAAGACATCGCGAACTATTCACGAGTCGGTTCTACCCGGAGTCACTCGGCCGAGCTACGGCTCAGCATCCCAGCCGGCCGCGGGCCCGCCAGAGGCCATTACAGCTCTACCCGCTCGTGAGTGAGCTCGCCGTGGACGGGATCCCCGTCGTGGTGTCGTGCCGGGTCTTGAAGCTTGCTCGCCAGCCCTACTACCGCTGGTTGCGTCGTCCCGTCTCCCGGCGGGAGCTGGACGAGGCGTATCGCGCGAACGCGTTGTTCGACGCGCATCGCGATGACCCGGAGTTCGGGTATCGGCTCCTCGCCGACGAAGCCCGCCAGGAGGGCGAGTCGATGTCGGATCGAACGGCGTGGCGGATCACGTCGTCGAATGGGTGGTGGAGCGTGTTCGGGAAGAAGCGTGGCAAGAACGGCAAGAAGCCCGGCCCTGCCGTTCACGACGACCGCTGCGTCGTCATCGATGAGGACGGGCGTGAGCGTCACCAGTTCAGTGCCTCTCGGGTGAATGAACTGTGGCTGACCGATATCACCGAGCACAAGACCGCCGAGGGCAAGCTGTATCTCTGCGCCGTCAAAGACGCATTCAGCGGCCGGATCGTGGGCTACTCCATCGACTCGAGAATGAAAGCGTCACTCGCGGTCCGCGCCGTCCGAAACGCCGTCCGGATGCGCGGCAACGTTGCGGGCTGCATCGTCCATTCGGACCGAGGATCCCAATTCCGAAGCCGGAAGCTGCGCCGTGAACTCGCTGCGCACAAACTTGTCGGTTCGATGGGCAGAGTCGCGTCCTGCGGTGACAACGCGGCGATGGAATCGTTCTTCAGCCTGTTGCAGAAGAACGTGCTGAACCGGCGCTCCTGGGCCACGCGTGAGGAGCTTCGCATCGCGATTGTCACGTGGATCGAGCGAACCTATCATCGCCGTCGCCGGCAGGCCCGCCTGGGTCGTTTGACGCCGATCGAATTCGAGACCATCATGAACGAAGAACTGGCCCTCGCGGCCTAACCAGAACTGTCACCTGTTCCTGCATCAGACCCATGACCCGACACACCAAGTGAACGATGACCCGCAACACCCACCCCAAACCATGCACGATGACCCGCAACATACCCGCGCCAAAAACACGAAAAATCCCGCAACATCACTGAACGATGTCGCGGGACTTCACATCGTCGGGGTGACAGGATTTGAACCTGCGACCTCTTCGTCCCGAACGAAGCGCGCTACCAAGCTGCGCCACACCCCGATGGCCCTTGAGCCGCGAGCTAGCTTATCGCACCTTTTGATCGGGCACCAATTCAGTTGTCCCGAATCGCATGCAGCACGGGCCGGTCTCGGCTTCCTAGCGTTGCTCGGCGCGGATTCTCTGGAGTGGTCGTGCTGCTCGCAGCGGTCTGGCTACGGCGTCGGACTATCCTCGCCCAACCAATCTCAGCAGCGTTGCCTCCGGACGACAGAACAGCCGCAATGGAACGGTCGGGGCCGTGCCGATACCGGCCGAGACATGCAACCAGGATGCGCGGCCCTCGCTGCTCCAGATACTCAGTCCGGACGCCTGCTCGGTCGGCAGATCACAGTTGTCGATGATCGCCCGATTCACGGGCAGGCAGATCTGGCCGCCATGAGTGTGGCCGGCGAAGATCAGCTGCACACCGTCGGCGGTCATGGCGTCCAAAATGCGTCGATAGGGGGCATGGGTCACGCCGATGGTCAGGCCGGCATCTCGGAGTGCGGGCCCGGCCACCGCCGAATAATCGTCGAGACCATGGTGAGCGTCACCGGTGCCGCGGAAGTCGATCGTCCGGCCGCCAATTTCGAGCCTCGCCGACTTGTTGTCCAGATAGGCCCAGCCGGCCTCGGTCAGCGCGTCCTTCAGCTGCCAGGTGGGCAACGGGCGACGTTTCGCCGACTTGCGCGAGTTGCCGAACAGGTAGCTTGCCGGATTGCGGAATCCGGGCTCCACGAAATCGTTGGAGCCGAACACAAATGCTCCCGGCCGCGCCAGTAGCGGAGCCAGCGAATCGAGCAGCGGCCCGATTGACTCGGCGCTTGAAATGTTGTCGCCGGTCGTGATCACGAGGTCGGGCTCAAGAGCGCCCAACCAGTCGATGAAGCGGCGCTTGCGCAACTGATAGGGCATCAGGTGAATATCCGACAGATGCAGCACTCTGATCTCGGGCGATCCGAAGGGCAGCATCGGCACATCGACCCGGCGCAGGATAAAGGCACGTGCCTCGGCCCACGCTCCTGCGGTTACTGCACTTCCCAGACCCACCAGGCTTCCGGCCGCGAGCGCGGCGAGTTGGCATCTCCTCATGGATGGGCAGCGCTATTCATCGACCGGTGGGCGCGGCCCACGCGTTGAATTTCGACTGGGGCATGCCTTCCATCGCCACTTGCATGATCGGACGCCAGAGGCCACCCGCATCATTACGACCGTTGGCGTGGAATGTTCCGCCACCCAATGGTGTGAGCGGAATGTGCGTGACATCGCGGGACTGCTCGGGCAAGGCCTGCCAGGCCGGGCTCATGTTGTCGCCGGCCACCACGACCGAGGTCGAGATGTCGGGGGTGTAGCCGACGAACGCCGAGCTCGATGCCGAGTTGTCAGAGGTACCGGTCTTGGACGCCTGATCGATTCCGTTGGGAATATTCGTGGACGACGACAAACCTGAGGTATGAGTCTTATTCAATACGTAGTTCACGCCGTCGGCCACCGATGGGTCGATCGTCTGCTGGCAATCGGCGCTGGGTGCCGGAATCTCGACACCGTTGCGGTCGTAGAGCGAGTCGATGATGATCGGATTGCAGCGAGTGCCTCGGTTGCCGAAGGTCCCGTATCCGACGGCCATCGACAGCGGGGTCACCTTGGCGGCACCAAGGGTGAACGACGGAATGTAATCGTAGTCATCCAGGGTGGCTTCGCCCTCAACAGGTTGGGAGATCTCGACTCCGGCCCGCTTGGCCATGTCGACGGCCTGGCAGACGCCGACATCGCGTTCGAGGGACACCCAGTAGTTGTTGACCGACCACATCATGCCGGTCACCATGTTGAAGTTGCCCTTGTCCTGACCACTTACAGCATTGGTGGTCGAATAACTGTCGCCGAGCTGGAACTTGTCATCGCCGCAACCGCGGAACCATTGTCCCTGCCAGTTCTGCGTCTTTTGCACGTTGTAGTACGTGGAATCGGGGAAATGGCCCTGCTGAATCGCAGCGGCCGCCGTCCAGGTCTTGAACGTCGAACCGAAGAGGTACCCGTCGGCGCCACCCATGGCATAGTTCACCGAATAGTTCCAGGCCGTCTCGCCGGCACCTTCGCCCATGGTCGGACGCGACTGAGCCATCGCCAGGATTCGTCCGGTTGAGTTCTCGACAGTGTCGGCGACGGCAATCACAGCATCCTCAGGCCCGACGACAGCGCTGATGGTGCTTTGCGCGGCATCCTGAATTGTCGGATTGATACTCAGCGTGATCTCCAGACCTGCGCGGTTCAGCACATCGCGGCGAGCGTCCTCGTCGTCACCGAAAACCGACATCTGGTCACTGGTCAGCACCCTGGACGCATAGTCGCAGATGAAGGGATAGCGAGTGCCCTGGCAGCCACTGCCGATCGTCTGCACCTGGGAAGCATCGAAACCGGCGGCGGCGGCTTCGTCTGCGGTCTCTTGCGACATGCCTTGATAGCGCACCTGCGCATCCAGCACGGCCTGGCGGCGCGCGACGGCTGCGTCCGGATTATTGACGGGATCGGACTGACCGGGGTTCTGTACGATGCCAGCCAGCATCGCTGCCTGAGCGACGTCCAAATCTGCCGCGTCGATATTGAAGTAGTGCCGCGCTGCCGCCTGCACCCCATAGGCACCGTCGCCGTAGTAGGCGATGTTGAGGTAACGCTCCAGGATCTCGTCCTTGGACAGGCTGTTCTCGAGCGCGATCGCGTAGCGCATCTCGAGAATCTTGCGGTTCATATTGGGGGCCTGGGCCTCCTCGACGCAAGCCGTATCCCCGTTACACATCTGCAGCCGCACCTGCTTCACGTACTGCTGAGTGAGCGTCGACCCGCCGCCGCTGATGCCACCACCGGCAGCGTTGCCGAGAGCGGCACGCACGATCGACTGAATATCGACCGCACCATGCTCATAGAAGCGGTGATCCTCGATGCCGATCTGCGCGGCCTGCATCTCGGGTGAAATCTGATCGAGCGTCACATACTGGCGGTTCTCGTCGAAGAAGGTCGCGAGCACCGAGCCATCGGCCAGGTACATCTTGGACGCCTCGTGCTGTTCGGGCACCGACAAGTCAGCGGGCACGTCTCGCAACGCTGCCGCGCCCGCCCGGGTCACCCCGGCGGCCAATGCCGCGAAGGGGACGCCGAGTCCGGCAGTCAGCACTCCGGCCAGAATGCTGACTACCGCGAACATCAGCAGCGAATAAGCTTTGCTTCCCGCAGTCTTTACGCTCACGACCTCTAGGGTACGTGACGAGACTGACAATTCTCACGCAGGTTTGCAGCACGGCTTCATTGTTGTGGACTGCCTATGAGGCTCTGCAAGACAGGGCAGGGGCGTCCTGACTATCACGAATGCAAGATTGAAGGAGCTGCCCTGGGTCGTCGCCCGTTGCAGCGGAATGCCCGTTGTCCAGCACTCGTCTCAGCGCAGCCCGGAAGTTTTACACCCCTAGTCGCCAGGTGTAAGTTGGGGGCTACCCCACCACTGAAGGGAGCGTGCGTCGATGGCCGTGCCTGACCCTGAAGACTGGCCGCTGCTGGCCAAATGCAGAGGAATGAATGACGCCCTATTTCCTGAGGGCAAAGACCAAAAAAGAGCCAAAACAATTTGTATGGGATGCCCGGTGCGCGCCCAATGTCTGGCAGAGGCGCTGGACAATCGCATCGAATGGGGCGTTTGGGGCGGCATGACCGAGCGGGAGCGACGTCAGCTGCTGCGTCAGCGTCCGGATGTCGAGTCATGGTCGGCTGTGCTGAACGCGGCCGTCAACTCCAGCGGTACCGTTCGCGTCGTGGACGAACAGTTTGACTCTCCCGAACAAGGGTCTCGCACCAAGGGTCCATCCCACCCGATTCAGGGCAAGCGGATCACATCTCAACGTTGAGGTTCGATGTATTACGACATTCGAGTTTCCCGACTGGTCGGGCCCGTGTGCGACTCGGGGTTTCCTGACTATAACTGTCGAATGATGTGTTCGTCGGTCGAGCCGAACGAGCACCAGGAAACGAAGTGACGGTCACGGCGCAGCGTGAGCTCGATGATCAATACATCGCGCGCAATGTTTTTTGGCGGCCGCCGCAGTCCAGATCGATTGGGGACGGTCGGGGAGATTTGCGCTGGGCTGTTCGTGATCTCGTGACAGTTCGGAACGATGGGCTTGACTTACAGCGCGGTGGGGCATTAGGAATATTGCCAAGCAGTCGGGTCGGCACTACTGGTTTGATTCGCTGAGGTAGGTGAACATTCAATCGTCTTGACGTGAAGATAATTGAGTGAATGTCCAGCAGTATGCAAAGAAGCTCTGGATTGTTCTTTATCTATCTAAACGCGCGGGCGTGGCGCGTTATTGGGGGCATCTAGGGGTAAGTGCCCCCGCCGGACGAGGGGAATTTCGTGGGGATTAATGAAGTCATTGTATGGATTTTAATGATCTGTATGGTGTTGGGCGGGCTGGACCGGGCAATCGGAAATAGGTTTGGTTTAGGCGAAAAATTCGAAGATGGCATCAATGCCATGGGGCCGCTGGCGTTGTCCATGGTTGGTGTCTATGCTTTGTCACCTATTCTCGCGAAGATTCTGGGTGTCGTTATTCGTCCGGTCTATGAATTCTTGGGAGCCGATCCGGCAATGTTCGCGGGTACATTGCTAGCGAATGACATGGGAGGTTGGCCGCTCGCGCAAGCACTAACTGACAATCCAGATGCGCAGAAACTTTCCGGTTTGGTGTTGGGCGCCATGATGGGCGCGACGATCGTCTTCACAATCCCGGTCGCATTGGGGATCATCAACAAAGAAGACCGAGGCTTCCTGGCACGAGGAGTGCTGGCAGGCATTATCACAATCCCAATCGGGGTCGTGGTCTCTGGTTTGGTGGCAGGTATGCCAGCGGGATGGGTGTTGCGTCAGACGGTGCCGATCATTTTGGCCGCTGCCTTGATCGCTCTCGGTCTTTGGTTCAAGCCGGACGCCATGACCAAAGGCTTCGAAGCTTTCGGTAAGGGTCTGGTATTCATGATCTCCGTCGGCCTGGTGATTGGTATCTTCCAGGAGATGACCGGGGTCATGATTTTCAGGGGTGAGTGGGAAATGCTTCCGGTCACCGATGGCTTTGCGACCGTGGCATCGATCGCCATGGCCTTGGCAGGCGCGTTTCCTGCCGTGCATCTGATCGTCACCTTCGGCCAGAAACCGCTGGCAGCACTCGGTAAATTGATCGGCATCAGCGATACAGCGGCCGGTGGACTGATCGCGACGCTCGCGAACAACATTGCGATGTTCGAGATCATGAAGAACATGGATGCCAGAGGCAAGATCTTTAACGCGGCCTTCGCCGTATCAGCGGCTTTCGCTTTCGGCGACCATCTGGGCTTCACAGCAGGTGTCATGCCCGACATGATTGCCGCAGTTATCGTTGGCAAGCTGGCGGCCGGAATCACAGCGGTGGCTGTTGCTTACCTCATCTTCGCCAGGTCCTTCCCTGGCGTCGGGAAGGCCAGCGACGAAGCGAAGACGGTAGTCGCTGGTGGCGACACTTCTGATCCGGATACCGGTGCAACCCCCTCAGGGAGCTGAACTCAGATGCGCATTGCTCGAGTCGTCGGATCGGCGGTGTCGACCATCAAGGTGGACACGTTGCGTGGCAATAAGTTGCTGGTAGTGCGAGAAACATCCGTCAATGATGAGCTTGAGGGTAAGCCATTCGTGGCGGTCGATGGCATTGGCGCGGGTGAGGGTGAACTGGTCTTGATCAGTGAAGGTAGTGCTGGGCGGCACACCGATCTGACTACCGACGCGCCCGTTGATGCCGTCATCATGGCGATCCTCGATTCTCTCGAGGTCGGCGGCGAAACCACTTTCAGAAAGAGCTGAACTCGTAAATCGGTCCCGAATAAGCGGGGGCCGAGACATGCCAAAGGGGCGGCAATCGAAATAAGGCAGCTGTGCAGATGCTTGGATAGATCGAGAAATTACAACCACGTCTATTCATGAAGTCTTCCACAAGATTTCGGGCGAATGAACAGACGCGCACCGGTGATCTATTTGCCGGTAAAGGGTATGGGAAACCCGCATAACAAGGGAGCATGACCGTGGATCATCGAAATCAGGGGGTGAAGTGATGTTGTTGCGGACGAAACTTTTCGGGCATACCTACGAGTTCGCTGACATCAAGGAATTGTTGGCGAAAGCCAATGAAGAAAAATCTGGTGACCAGCAGGCAGGCATCGCGGCGATCTCTGCCGCGGAGCGCGTTGCCGCACGTGAGGTGCTGGCGCAAGTCCCCTTGAGCGTGCTGCGTGAAAATCCGGTGGTGCCTTACGACGAGGACGAAGTCACCCGTGCGATCGATGATGCTCTCAACGAGACAATCTACAACGATATCAAGGGCTGGACGGTCGGCGACTTCCGCGAGTGGATCCTCTCCAACCACACCACCGGTGCAGATCTGCACCGGGTGAGTAACTCGTTGACAGGTGAGATGATTGCCGGTGTCACCAAATTGATGGGCAATCTCGATCTGATCGTTGGGGCGAAGAAGATCCGCAACGTCACCCATTGCCAGAACACGATGGGTCTGCCCGGCACCATTGGTTCCAGACTTCAGCCGAACCATCCGACCGACTCGGTCGAGGGCATCCAGGCAGCCACTTACGAAGGCCTTTCTTACGGCTCGGGTGACTCGGTCATCGGCATCAACCCGTCCGACGACACAGTCGGCTCGGTGAGCCGACTGCTCGAGATGACCTACAACGTCATTCAAAAGTGGCAGGTTCCGACCCAGAACTGTGTACTGGCTCACGTCACCACGCAGATGGAATGTCTGCGGCAGGGAGCTCCGGCAGGTCTGATCTTCCAGTCCATCGCAGGCTCGCAGAAGGCCATGGAGAGCTTCGGCATTTCTGTCGGACTGCTCGACGAGGCTTATGGTCTGGCAAAAAGGTACTGCTGGACCTCGGGCCCGAATTACATGTACTTCGAAACCGGCCAAGGATCGGCATTGTCCGCCGATGCGCACAATGGTGGCGATCAGCTAGTGCTTGAAGCTCGCAACTACGCAATCGCCCGCCGTTGGCATCCCTACCAGGTGAATACCGTGGTCGGCTTCATCGGTCCAGAGTATCTGTATGACTCGGTGCAGATCATCCGCGCCGGCCTCGAGGACCACTTCATGGGCAAACTCGCGGGCATCTCGATGGGTTGTGACGTCTGCTACACCAATCACGCGAGATCCGACCAGAACAGTAACGACAATCTTGCCGTGCTGCTTGCCGCTGCCGGCATCAACTTCATCATGGGCATTCCGATGGGGGACGACGCGATGCTGAGCTATCAAACGACCAGCTTCCACGATGCTCCGGCTATCAGGCAGGCACTCGACATGAGCCCACTGCCCGAGTTCGAGAAGTGGATGGAAGAGATGGGGTTGTGGGCGAATGGACGGCTCACTGACAAGGCCGGCGACGCGTCCATCTTCCTGCAGAGGTGAATGAGATGAGCCAGAGTATTGAGGAAATCGTTGCCCGCGTCCTGGCGGAACTGAAGACCGAGGGCCTCGAGCCCCATGACGCGGCCACCGCGCCCCAGACCTCCAAGGTGTCGAACGAGGGCGGCGATCTGGTTATCGACCTCGCGGACCCCACGTTGGAGGGCCCACGTCACGCAATGCTGGTCGACGATCCCGCCGATCCCGAGGGCCTGCGTGATCTGATGGATTCGACCAGCGCCCGGTTGGGGGTTGGTCGCGCGGGTCCTCGTCCGAAGACCCAGACCATGCTGCTCTTCCAGGCCGACCATGGTGTCACTCAGGACGCGATCTACGGTGTGGTGACCGACGAGGTCAAAGACAAGTTCAACCTTTTCACGGTGCACACTCGTGTCGATGACCGCGCCGAGTATCTGCTGCGTCCCGATCTCGGCCGGTTGCTCAGCGATGAGGCCAAGCAGGAACTGAACGAGAAGTGCGTGAAGTCTCCGGACGTGCAGATCTGCGTCGCCGATGGTCTGTCGGCCGCTGCCATCGACAACAACCTGGGTGATATCTACCCGGTTATCGAGCAGGGCTTGAAGTCTGCAGGCCTCAGCATGGGCACTCCGTTCTTCATCGAGAACGCGCGCGTGGGGGTCATGAATGATATCAACGCGATCATCAAGGCGAAGGTCTTGATCTTGCTGATCGGTGAGCGTCCGGGTCTAGGCATCGCGGACGCGATGAGCGCCTATATGGGCTTCGATCCGCAGCCGGGTAAATCAGATGCCGATCGGGATCTGATTTGCATGATCACCACCCATGGTGGCACCAATCCACTCGAGGCGGGCGCGTACATCGTGGAGTTCATCAAGCGCATGATCCAGTATTCAGCTTCGGGCGTGAAGCTGCGCGAAGTTGCTGGCAGCTAGGAAAGGAAGGGTAAGGAATGGGGATTCTCGATCCTGTAAAGCCGTCAATCCTGGCGGTGCGGATCATTCCGAATGTGGACCGTGGCTTTGCTGAAAAGCTTGGCCTGAATGCTGATCAGCGCTCGGTGGGTTTGATTACCTGTGATATCGATGATTCGCTATATGTATCGCTCGACGAGGCAACCAAGTTTGCCGAAGTCGACGTGGTCTATGCCAAGAGCTTCTACGCCGGTTCCGGATATCCGTCTGGCCCGCTCTCTGGTGAGATCATCGGCATGCTGGCAGGTCCCACGCCGGCAGAAGTGCGTTCCGGCGTGGACGCCTGTGTGTCCTTCTGCGAGGAGGAGGCCTGGTTCTACGCGGCCGATGAGGCAGGGGAGTTGACCTTCTTCCCGCACTTGATCAGCAGCACCGGTTCGTACCTGTCAAAGGAGGCAGGCATCAATCGAGGCGAGGCGCTTGCCTACCTGATCGCGCCACCTCTCGAGTCGGCCTATGCACTCGATCTCGCTATGAAGGCCGCCGATGTGTCGATGCAGGTGTATTTCGAGCCACCGAGCGAGACGAACTTCTCCGGTGGTCTATTGACTGGGTCACAGTCTGCATGCCGGGCTGCCTGTGCAGCATTCCAGGATGCCGTACTTGACGTCGCGGCCACTCCGAAGAAGTTCTGATCCGCAACCATCTGTCAAGGAGTGAATTGATGAGTCAGACAATGGACGCCGACCTGCGTTCGGTTCAGCAGGCGCGTGACTTGGCCGTTGGGGCACGGGAAGCCATGCGTTCGTTCCAGTTCGCGTCGCAGCAGCAGGTCGACAAGATCTGCGAAGCGATGGTAGCTGCGGTGATGAGGGAGGCGGGGCGTTTGGGCCAGCTGGCCCATGACGAGACCGGTTTCGGGTATCCGGCGCACAAGAAGTTGAAGAACGAATTTGCAGCGCAAGGCGTGTGGGATTCGATCAAGGATATTCCGACCTGTGGCGTGCTGCGTCACGACGAGGTCAACAAGGTCGTCGAGATTGGCTGGCCGGTCGGCGTGATCGTAGCGTTGACGCCATCGACCAACCCGACCTCGACGGCAATCTTCAAGATCCTGATCGGCGTGAAGGCACGCAATGCTGTGATCGTGGCACCGCATCCGTCCGCCCAGAAGTGCACAGCCGAGGCCGTGCGGGTGATGGCGGAGGCGGGCGAGGCTGCGGGGCTGCCGAAGGGCATGATCGGTTGTCTCACCGAACTGACCATCGAGGGCACGACCGAGCTGATGAGCCATCGAGCGACTTCGATGATTTTGGCGACCGGTGGGCCGGGCATGGTCAAGGCGGCGCACAGCCAAGGCAAGCCGGCCATCGGTGTCGGGCCCGGCAACGTTCCGGTCTATGTCGATCGTTCGGCGCATATCGTGCGGGCGGCTCAAATGATTGTTGAATCGAAGTCGTTCGATTGCTCGACCATCTGTGCCACCGAGCAATGCGTCGTCGCTGATCGTCCGATCGCCGATCGGTTGAAGGCCGAGATGCAGGCCCGTGGTGCCTACTTCATGTCCAAGGCAGAAGCCGACAAGCTGGCTGCCATCATGTTCCGTCCCAATGGCATGATGCTGGCGCAGTACGTGGGCCGTACCCCCCAGGTGCTGGCGAAGGCGGCAGGCTTCAGCGTTCCGGATTCGGCTCGGATCTTGGTCGCCGAGCTCGACGGAGTCGGCCCTAAGTATCCGCTGTCGCGCGAGAAGCTCACTTCGGTGCTCGGATTCATGGTTGCCGATGGCTGGCGGGCCGGCTGTGAGCGGGCCATCCAGCTGCTGGAGTTCGGCGGCGAGGGGCACTCGGTGGCGATCCATTCTCGAGACGAGGAGGCGATCTTGGCGTTCGGTGTCGAGAAGCCCGCCTTCCGGGTCCTGGTGAATACCTGGGGCTCCTTGGGTGGTGTCGGTTTCACCACCGGTATTCGCCCATCCATGACCTTGGCTCCCGGCGGCATCGGCGGTTCGGTGATCTCCGGAAACGTGACCGTCGAGCACGTGCTGAACGTGAAGCGAGTTGCTTACCACAAGAACCAGGTTCCCGAGGTGGCACGTGCCCACGGTGGCATTCTCGAGAACGTTGACTCCGAGGTTCGTGAAGACGATCCGGTTTCGGTGCCGACGTCGACGTCCGGTAAGGGAGCGGATGCAGATGCGGCGCTCGTGGAGAAGGTCGTTCGCCAGATCCTCACCGAACTTCACAAGTGAGGCCCGCAGGAGGTAGTAGATGAGCGAGACTCAGAGTAAGCAGGTCGCGCGAACTCGCAGAGTTCGGGCAGCCGGAGTGAACTCCGCCGCCGAGCCGAACCCTCGGAGCGCGACCAGCGGTAAGGTCTCTGCAGTCGGCGAGGCCTTACCGACGGTGACCGAGACGGCGGTGGACACCGTCGACGAGGCCGCCGTGGAATCAACCAAGACAACTGAACAGGCTAATGAAGATCGAGCCGAGACAACCGTCACGGTTCCTGAACCCGCAACTATTGAAAACAAAGCAGCAAACACTAGAAGGAGTACTTCCATGGCTGATATCAACATGATCGCGCTCGGAATGGTCGAGACCAAGGGTCTCATCGGTTCCATCGAGGCCGCCGATGCGATGGTGAAGGCCGCCAACGTCAAGCTGATCGGCAAGGAGCAGATCGGCGCCGCTTACGTGACCGTGATGGTGCGTGGCGATGTCGGCGCCGTGAAGGCAGCAACGGACGCCGGCGCTGCCGCGGCCGCTCGTGTAGGCGAGTTGATCTCGGTCCACGTGATCCCGCGTCCGCACGGTGATGTCGAACTCATCTTGCCGCATCGTTCGGCTGAGTGATCTTTGTCTGGGCGCGACGAAAAACTAGCGATATTCAGCGGTAGTTCTTTTGAACGCCCCTAACGGACGCCCGGGGCGCCGCAGCCCGAATCGACGGACTGCGGCAATGCTCCGGTGAGTATTCGACTGCTTATCTTCGAAAGTGATGCATTATGGCCAAGATCGTTATCACAGCTGATCAAGTGCGCGAGGCTTGCGCCAGTGGCGCACTCGACGTTCCTGTGGATGCTCTCGTCACTCCGTTGGCAAAGGACGTAGCTGCCGAATTGGGCGTGACGATCACCCAATCGGGAGCGGCCGCGTCTCCGCAATCGTCCGGGCAGATCTCAAGTCAGGCACCGGCGGCTGCCGGCGACCTGTCCGATCGCGTTCGGGCCATAGTGACATCGTTGTTGGGTTCGGGTGGGGGTGGCTTTGCCGCCCCCACCGTGGCCCGCCGTCCGGTCAAGCTCTCGAGCTACCGGGACGCGCCGATGTCGGTGTTCCCCTATCCGGGACCTCCCGCAGGCATGGAGGTCAAGACCGGGGACGTTGTAACCGGGAACGATGGCGCGCCAATGGCCGCCGGGTATATGACCCTCACGAAGGGTGACTTTCCGTGGACATTGACCTACGACGAAATACAGATCGTTCTTGAAGGCGAATTGCGTCTGGGTGGTGACGCCGGCAACAAGGTCGGACACCCCGGAGATGTCTTTTACGTGCCGAAGGGCTCGTCGATCACTTTTGGCACCCCGAACTGGACGAAGTTTATTTACGTGACGTTCCCCGCGGAGTGGGAAGACCAGATCGGATGATCGTCACCGAAGCTGATCTTCGTGACCAACTTCGGCGTCCATCGATGGGTGCCGAGGTCACGGTTCCGGCGGGGGCCCGTCTTTCGCCGTCAGCGGCCGATTTCGTCAAACAGTGGGCCTTGGTGATGGTTGACTCGAATGGCATGGCCGCCGGTGCGCAGCATGCCGCTACGGAGCCAGGCAGCGCCAACGATCAGGATCACGAGTGGGACAGAGCCTCGGTGTTTCCGGTGAACTTCGCAGGCGAACTGCCCACCTGCATGACCTGCGGTACTCCGCTGAAGCACAAGCCCTCCGAGATGACTCAGTTGGACGCGCATCATTTTGCATTGAAGACTCATCCGCGAATCAAGCTGCGCGGGGAGGTCGACTCCTTGCACGCGCTCGTGCTGTTGACTCAGCGGATGGCCAAACTTGAGGGCGACAGCAAGCTGGTCCGCGACCTGGGCACGGTCGCGGCCTATTGCCGTGAACTCACGTCGGCCGAATACAACGAGCGGCCGGTCGCGCAGCTGGAACTGGCCGACTGGGATGCCGAGCGTATTCATCAAGCGACCCACGATCCGAAGGGCACTCTGGGTATTGAGCACCTCACGATTGACGAGGACGAGCCCGAACTGCAGCACTGGCTGAATATGGCGCGTACCAAGTCGCGCGAGATCGAGATCACGGCCATGGAGGCATTCGGATCTCCTGCACCCGAGTGGGGTGCGACGATCTGTCATGCATTCAATCGGCTGTCGAGCACCTTCTACTTCTTGCAGTTGCGAATGAAGGCGGGTCTCGAGTAATGAGCCCGACCATTGAACAGACGATGCGCCGGGCGGCCTCCGTGCTGGCGAAGCCAAGACGTATTGATCCGGCGTTGCCGATCAAGGTCGGGGTTGATCTCGGGACCGCATTCACGGTGATCGTGATAACCGACGAGCGTGGCAAGCCACTGGCGGCGGCCAACACTTTCGCCGACGTGGTGCGTGACGGCATCGTCTGGGATTTCGCCGGTGCAATGGAAGTTGTCCGGGATCTCAAGACTCATCTCGAGCAGGTTACTGGACGCACTCTCAGCGCCGGATCCGTGACTATTCCCCCCGACGTATCGCTCAGCGATAGTCGCGCCCACCATTATGTGTTGGAGGGTGTCGGTATCGAATGCGCCGATGTCGTCGACGAACCGACCGCGGCCAACGCTGTACTCGGTGTGAAGAACGGGGCCGTGGTCGACGTGGGCGGCGGCACAACCGGCGTAGCGATCATTCGTGACGGCGAAGTCATCGCTACCACCGATGAGCCGAGTGGCGGCACGCACATGTCGCTGGTCATTTCGGGCGCCTTCAAGATCCCGTTTGCCGATGCTGAGGCGCGCAAGGTCGACGTCGGCCAGCAGCAGATGCTGCTGCCGGTGGTGCGTCCGACCATGCAAAAGATCGCCAGTATCGTGCGCGACGCGATTGCGGGCCACGGCGTGGAGAAGATACATATGGTCGGCGGCACCAGCGCGTTCTATGGATTCGCTGAGATCATGGAGCAGGTTACCGGCGTCCCGAGCCGGGTCGCACCCGAACCGATGCTCGTTACTCCTCTTGGCGTGGCTCAATGGGCCAGGCCGATCATTGAAGAGGGGATGTGAACGCGATGGCCATGAATGTGGGCAGCTATCAGCTACGGGCCTTCTGCCATCTCGATCGTCTCCAGCCGCAATTCGCCGGATTTGTCGGCAAGATCGCCAGCGGTGCGCCACCGGTTGAAGGCATGAGCAGTCTGTATGTCGAAATGGCCCCGGGTAACTGGGTGTTCCAGGTCATGGACAAGGTGTTGAAATCAGCAGATGTCCTACCGGGAGCGCAAGATGTCGAACGTCAGTTCGGCATGTTCGAAGTGCACTCGATGTCTCAGGCCGATGTGATCCGCGCAGGTGAGGTGGTACTCGACTGCCTCGATTTGCCCATCGAGTCGAGAGTAGCCCCGAAGATCGTCTCCGAGCAGATCATCACCAATGTGCATCCGTCCCAGGCACAGGTAATGAATCGTCTGCAGATGGGGACGATGATCGAGGGTGGTCAGACGGTGTTGATCATGGAGATTGAGCCCGCGGCCTACGTCACCATCGCGGCCAATGAAGCCGAAAAGGCCGCTCCAGTTTTCCTCAATCAAATGAATGTCCTTGGTATGTACGGACGCATGTGGATGTCCGGCACCGAGTCGGACATCCACGCAGCGCGGGAGGGCGCTGCCCAGGCAATCAACTCCATCGTCGGTCAGTAAGGGAGCGCTCATGTCACGCCATGTCATCACCGCCACGACAATCAGCGAACTGTTGAACGAGGGCACGACGTGCCTGCAGCTTGCGCCGGGCGACATCATCACCGCGCTGGCCGCCGAGGAAGCGCAGAGCAAAGGGGTGCGGGTTATTCCTGCTGCCAACAAGCCGCGCGGGAATGATAGTGGAGTTTCGCCGCAGCCTCATACTCAATCGGCGACCACTCCGCGTCCCTCCGAGGTAGCCCAGGCACTGTCGGTGGAGGATCACTCGGACAACACGCATTCTGACGTGCGGAAGGCGGTCATCGCAGCCTTGGGTCATGCCCCCGAAGGGCTGGACCAGATCATCTCCAAGGTCATGAAGTAGGGCTGCTGCCGTGACGAGCGAATATGGACGGCCTGCCGTCTACCTGTGTCCGACTGAGCATTGCCCGCACCTGTTGCAGATGGCCATCGGCCTGCTTCCCGAACTAGCCGGGCGCTTCGGCGCCGTTGGAGTCTTTAGGCCGATTATCGCAGAGCCGCCCACTGACCCGGTGCTGGACGAAACCATGCGGCAGGCGGGCACGCGTTCAGCGATCCGGCACTGGGGGGCAAGTGCCGACGAAGTACTACATAACCCCGCTGATGTAATGGCGCAGATCATCGAGCGATACGCAGAGTGCGCCGCCCAGTACGATGCGTTGCTGGTGTTGGGCAGCGAATATGATTGCTCGTTGGCTCCCATTGAGCTTTCCTGGAACACCCGCATCTCGGCCAACATCGATGTTCCGATGATTTTGGTGGTGCCGTCGCACGGTGGCGCGCAGCAGACCGTCCGGCGTGCCGAGGTAGCCATCGACGAAGCGACCCGCAACTTCGCACAGGTTCTTGCGGTCATCACCCCCCGCTCCCGAGGCCAGCAACTCGAAGTTTCGGAGTTATCCGAGATCGCCGTCCCGGCATTTGTGGTGGACGAAGTGACGAGCGCGTCGACCGGGCTGACCGGTGCTTTGGATGAGTTGGAAGCACGCGTGGTCGCAGGCACCGAGGACCTATCTGCCTTGCAAACCGGCAAACTGCTCGTCGCCGACATGGGATTGCGCCATCTGCTACCCGAATTGGAGTCCGATTCGACCGTCGTGTTTTCAGCAGACCGTAGCGAGATCGGCTTGGGGATGCTGATCGGCGGCGCGTCCGGTCAGTTCAGCAAACCCGCCGGGGCTGTGGCTGTCGGACCATGGCCGCTGGCGGATGAAGTTTGCGCCTTGTGGAACAAACTGAATCCGAACGCTCCTCTGCTCCGCTCACCGAAGTTGATGGAGCAGGTCTACCGAGTGGTCACCGAACGAAACCAGGTGCCCACGCAATTGAGTGCCGTGGAGCAAGCCGAGGCTCGTAGTGTTGTTGCCTCACAGGTGAATATGGCGCTCCTGTTCGATGCCGCTCGCCCGCTCGGACGCGAAGACATCGTCACGCCGCTGATGTTCGAGCACCGACTGTTGGAGCAGGCTCGCAAGGCCGACCAACACATCGTTTTGCCCGAGGGTGCCGAGGAACGGATATTACGTGCGGCCGCCCGCCTGCTCGCCGAGCGGATCTGCCGATTGACCCTGCTCGGGAACCCCGAAGCCATCAAGCAGATGGCGTCCGATCTGGGGCTCAGCATCGCCGGCGCACAGATCATCGATCCCGAGACGAGTGAACTGCGCGAGAAGTTCGCGGCGCAGTACGCCCAGCTGCGGGCAAAGAAGGGTATCAGCCTGGAGCAGGCCCGTGAGCGGGTCGGTGATGGCAGCTACTTCGGCACCATGATGGTGCTCGAAGGCTTGGCCGATGGCATGGTCTCCGGATCGGTCAATACCACCGCGCACACGATTCGTCCCGCCCTTGAAATGATCAAGACGAAGCCGGGTGTCTCGGTCGTGTCGTCGGTCTTCTTGATGTGTCTGGCGGACCGGGTACTTGTCTTTGGTGACTGCGCGGTGAACCCGAATCCAACGCCTGAGCAGGTGGCCGATATAGCAATAACATCAGCTGCCACTGCGAAGCAGTTCGGTGTGGATCCCAGGGTCGCGATGCTGTCGTACTCGACCGGCAGTTCAGGCAAGGGCCCCGATGTTGATCAGACGATCGAGGCAACAAGGATCGTCAGGGAGCGGGCACCCGAACTCGTCGTCGACGGCCCGCTGCAGTATGACGCGGCGGTTGATGCGGCGGTTGCAAACACCAAGATGCCCGACTCTCCGGTGGCAGGTAAGGCAACCGTGATGATCTTCCCGGATCTGCAGACCGGCAACACAACCTACAAGGCCGTACAGCGCAGTTCAGGGGCGCTGGCCATCGGGCCCGTGCTGCAAGGACTCAACAAGCCGGTCAACGATCTGTCGCGCGGAGCCTTGGTATCAGACATCGTCAACACGGTCGCTATCACCGCTATTCAAGCCGGATTGGAATGATGATGGAGAAGACGATGCGAGCTGCTGTTGTCACGCAGTTCCGTCAGCCGCTAGAGGTCCGAGAGGTGCCAGTGCCGCGACCCGGACGCGGCCAGATTCTGATCCGGGTGCACGCTTGCGGCGTCTGCCATACCGATTTGCACGCTGTCAATGGTGACTGGCCGGACAAGCCGCCGCTGCCGCGTATTCCCGGGCATGAGGTCATCGGGGAAATCGTTGAGGTTGGCGAAGGCGTCGACTACCTGAACGTCGGTGAGCGGGTAGGAGTGCCCTGGTTACATTGGGCTTGCGGAACCTGTGAGCAATGCCTGTCGGGCTGGGAGACTTTGTGCACACAGCAGCAGCGAACCGGCTACGAAGTCGATGGTGGCTTCGCTGAATACATGGTCGCGTCCGGCCACTTCGCCACCAAGATCCCGGTTGGCATCGACGATCTCACGGCCGCGCCATTGGTTTGCGCCGGCCTGACCGTCTATAAAGGCCTGATGATGACCAGCGCTGACCCGGGCGATTGGGTGATCATCTCGGGCATCGGCGGGCTGGGACATCTCGCGGTGCAGTACGGAAAGGCAATGGGCTTCCAAGTCATCGCCGTCGATATCGAGGACGAGAAGCTGGACTTGGCGTCCAAGCTGGGTGCGGCGATGACGGTCAATCCACGTAACACCGATCCGGTTGGCTATCTGCAACGCCAGATCGGCGGCGCGCATGCCGCACTGGTGACAGCGGTTTCGCCGCCGGCATTCGGGCAGGCAGTCGGTATGATGCGCCCGGGCGGCACTGTCGTGCTCAACGGGCTCCCGCCGGGAGATTTCCCGTTATCGATCTACGACATGGTGATGCGCGCGATCACGTTGCGCGGGTCCATCGTCGGTACCCGTTTCGATCTGGGTCGGGCCCTGCACCTGGCCGCGCAGGAGAAGATCATTCCGACCGTGCATACCGCGAAGCTGGACGACATCAACGAGGTCTTGGAGAACATGCAAACGTCGTCGCTTCCAGGCCGCACCGTTCTCGAGTTGGGCTGAATCATGGCTGAGCAGATACTCAGCGTAGGTATCGATGTGGGGACGTCCACGACGGAGGTGGTCTTCAGCCGATTGACCATCGAAAATACCGCCAGTGCCTTCTCGGTCCCGCGTATCTCGATCGTCGCGAAAGAAGTCATCTATCGAAGCCAGATCTATCTGACGCCCCTTGTCAGGCCAGATCTGATGGATGTGGACGCGTTGCGGGCCATCGTCGAAGCCGAGTACCAGGCGGCGCAGGTGCAGCCGGGTGAGGTCAATACCGGCGCCGCCATCATCACTGGCGAGACGGCTCGCGCCGATAACGCCGAGCAGGTGCTGCACGCACTGAGCGAACTAGCCGGCGACTTCGTGGTGGCAACTGCCGGTCCGGCACTCGAATCGGTGCTGGCGGCTCGTGGCGTCGGCATCGACTCTTGGTCCAAGGAGCATCGTGGCATCGTCGCGAACCTCGATATTGGCGGCGGCACCACCAATATCGCTGCTTACAAGTCGGGACGGCTACTGGGGGCGTCGTGCCTCGACATCGGGGGACGGCTTGTTCGGGTCATTGACGGCAAGATCAGCTATCTGTCGCATCAGATCAAGCGCTTGGCCGAAGCATCTGACATCCCGCTGGCAGTCGGAGATACCGCCGATCCCGCACGGCTGCAGACCTTGACGAGGGTGATGGCACGGCAGCTTGCGATGGGGCTCGGCTTGGTGCATCCGGATGCGACTCATGCTTCGATGTATACCAACGCCGGGCGTGCCTTGAACTCGGAGATCGCGCCGGGCACGATCAGCTTTTCCGGTGGCGTGGCAGATCTCATTGATGCCGATCGTGCTCTGAATCCCTTCAGGTATGGCGACATCGGGCCGCTGCTGGGTGCGGCGATCGCCGATGACAGCGCATTCAGATTGGTCGAGCGGTTTCATGGTGCCGAGACGATCGGCGCGACCGTCGTTGGTGCGGGAGTGCACACGACCGAGATCAGCGGTTCCACGATCGAATATGCGCGGGACCTGCTTCCCATGCAGAATGTGCCCATTCTTCGGATCAGTGACGAGGACGCGGCTGATCCCATCCGGCTTGCGGCGACCATCAAGGCTGAACTCGCGATGTTGAATCCTGATGACCCCAGTCAGAGCGTCGCCGTGGCTTTCAGCGGATATGACATCGACTCGTTCACGGCCGTCCAGGAGACGGCCGATGCGATCATCTCCGGCGCAGACGTGGTGCTGAGCGGCCCGTACCCGCTTGTCATCGTGCTCGAGAACGACCGAGCGATGGTGCTCGGCCAGGCGCTCAAGGTGAAACGCGGACGTAGCGATGATGTCGTCTGCATCGACAGCATCTTTACCGGGCTGGGCGACTATATCGACATCGGTGTGCCGGTAGGGGCCGGGCAAGCGGTGCCTGTGGTCGTGAAGACTTTGGTGTTCAACGATTGAACATCAGAATCGTGTGTGCGGCTCGTGGTTTGTCGCCCGAGTTGGCTTCGGTCGCGGCTCTCAATTGGCGATCATGCAGCGACAAACATTGTCTGGCGTCGGGCTCTCTTTCGTTTGCAGGAAGACCGTGCCGCATTGGCTCAATCGTCGTAAAGCAACTACTGACCATAGGATTAGCTCATGGAGCTGGCGAAACTTGGGCTGAGCAAACGGATGGGCGATCAAGTCTTCGATGCGATTCGGGATGCCATCATGAACGGTGATCTTCCCGGTGGTCAACGGCTTCAAATCCGTCAGGTCGCTGAACAGTTGGGCACGAGCGTGATGCCTGTGCGAGAGGCGATCAGACGGCTGGAATCGACCGGGCTTGTGGAGTCTCAGCCGTACCGGGGTGCCGTCGTAAAGGACTTTACGACCATCGAACTTCTTGATGTTTACGCGGTGCTTCGACTACTTGAAGCTGAGGCAGCTGCCTTGGGAGCAAGCCATGCGTCGGTCGAGGATGTGCAGCGTTCACGTGAATTGCTTCACAAGATGGAGCACTCGTTGGCCGACAAACGTGCAATTGACTATCTCGACGAGGACGAAGAATGTCTCGCTGTCATCTATTCGGCGGCCGGTAACCCTTTCCTTGTGGAGACTATCAAGCAGGTGTGGCAGCGCTGCCGCTCTTACAAAATACTTGGCGCGCGGCGAGCAATCAGCGCGGAAATCGATTCTGACCTACTTTCTTATAGGGAGCGCCTCGTCGATGCCGCCCAGGCGCAGGATGCCGAGATGGCGGCTGAAGCTACTCGAGGGTCGTTGGATGCGGCCACGACGCTCATTCAGACCGCTCTCGCCGCAGCTGCCCGGAAGTGACAAGGATCCAAAGCCCGCATCCGTCGGTTTACGCTTACTGCGTCTCGTCCCGATGTCCTGGTTGTCTCTTGCATGGTGGGCCCACGCATGCCTTAATGCTCGGTTGCAGCGGCCCCGGTCTGGTGCCTTTCCAATACTGCACCTAGTCGAATTGGGGGACGATCACGAAGCTGCAGGTCAACGACAGGCCGACCGCCGCGCATTCGTTATGCTTGATAACGTTGGCCGAACGGCCACCCCAGCACCGTGGATGGGGTGCATCAACAATGAGGAGCAGACCTTGATGTCGCGACCCTTTCCCCTGATCACCACCGTCGCTCTGGGACTTGCGCTCGGCTTGTCCGCTTGTGGCGCCTCATCGACGCCATCTATGCCGGGCGACAGCGCGAGTGACGTCACCGAGACCAGCGCGAGTGCATGTGATCTCGTTGCCACCGACCCCGATTGGTACGCCGATAATCTCGATCGCATAAACGAGATGATCACCGAGCTCGGCGACTGCGGGAGCTCCGGAGACGCCGATGGAGCCCCATTGGCGCTCTTCGACTGGGACAACACGGTGGTCAAGAACGATATAGGCGATGCACAGACGTTCTGGATGATCGCCAACGGTAAGGTGAAACAGCCCGCCGGAAGCGACTGGGCAACGGTGAGCAGCTATTTCACCGATGACGCCGTGAGTGCTCTCAACACGGCCTGTGGCGCCGTCGCGCAGCCCGGGGAGACCTTGCCAACCGACACCGAGGCAGGCTTGGCATGCGCCGATGAGATCATCGAGGTCTATTCCGAAGGTGAGACGACCGGCGACAAAGAGGCGTTCCAGGATTTCAATGCCAGACGAATGGAACCGAACTACCCCATGGCAGCCCAGCTGTTGGCCGGATACACCCAGGACGAAATCAAGGAGTTTGCCGGACAGGCACGTGATCAGAATATCAACGCGGACGAAGGGACCGAGCAAAAGGTCGGGTCTCACGAAGTGACGGGCTGGGTTCGCTACTACGACGAGATCACCAACCTGATCGAGGTACTGAACGCCCACGGGTTTGATGTGCGAATCATCTCGGCGTCGGCCGCGCCTGTCGCCGAGGCCTGGGGAGAATCGCTTGGATTCACTCCCGAGAAGGTGATGGGTGTGATGACCCAGGAGATTGACGGTAAGTGGAGTTCAACTATCGCGCCGTGCGGTGGCGATGACGCGTCCATTCCCTACATCGAGGGCAAACGATGCCGGGTGAACGAAGAGGTCTTCGGTATCACCGGCGCGGCAGCCTTCGAGCCTGCTCCGCAGGATCAGCGCCAGGTCTTCGGGGCGGGCGACTCCGACACCGACGTGACCTTCCTGTCCGATGCGACCTACCTACGGCTGGCCATCAATAGGAACAAGACCGAACTGATGTGCAACGCCTACGCGAATTCTGACGGCAAGTGGATGGTCAACCCGATGTTCATCGATCCGAAGAACCAACAGGACGAACCCTACGAATGCTCAACCAAGGGACGCATCGAGCCCGACGGTTCGACGTCTCCCTTGATGGATGCCGACGGCAACGTCGTTCCTGATCAGGAGGACACGGTCTTCTAGCAATTCGGCGATCAAGGACCTGGTGCAACGTCTCAGCAGGGGACGCGTATTCTTGTTACCCGAAAGTCGCGGTTCGGGGCACAGTAGCGTCCGGGCCGTCCGTAGTAGCCATTGCTCAGAGGGGAGCCATGATGGCCATGAGCCAGTTTGGCAACAACGCCGTATCTCGTCCACCATCCGCCCAGCGGCGCGGCGCGAGAAGGACGCTCGGGATACTCGGGCTTGGGGCCGTCGGCTTACTGGCCGGTTGTTCGGCAGGTGGCAGCCAATCCGAGGGTGTGCACGGCGGCGAGGCCAGCCTTGTTTTGCCCGACCTGTCGTCCGTATCGTTTTTCGGAGTGCAGGGCAACCATCTGCTGATGTTCGGCCAACTGGTTTGTTTGGCAGGCCTGCTGTTCGGAGTGCTGACCTACAACAAGCTGCGTAATTTGCCGGTGCATGAATCGATGCGCGAGATCAGCGAGCTGATCTATCAGACCTGTAAGACCTATCTGGTGCAGCAGGGCAGGTTCCTCGTGGTTTTGTGGTTGTTCATCGGTGCGGTCATTTTGCTGTATTACAAGGCGTTGGTCGGTTTCTCCTGGGGTCGGGTGGCTGTCATTTTGGCTTTCAGCTTGATCGGGATGGCCGGTAGTTTCGGAGTGGCCTGGTACGGCATCCGAGTGAATACCTTCGCTAATTCGAGGACGAGTTTCGCGGCTTTGCGCGGCAAGCCGTATCCCGCACATGCCATCCCGATGCAGTCGGGAATGAGTGTCGGGATGGTGCTGATCAGCGTGGAGTTGTTGATGATGCTCGTCATCATGCTTTTCCTGCCGGCGAACATTGCGGGCTCCTGCTTCATCGGGTTCGCGATCGGTGAGTCTTTGGGCGCGTCTGCACTGCGTATTGCGGGAGGCATTTTCACGAAGATCGCCGATATCGGCGCGGATTTGATGAAGATCGTTTTTCATATCAAGGAGGACGACGCACGTAATCCGGGCGTGATCGCTGATTGCACGGGTGACAATGCGGGTGATTCGGTGGGCCCGTCTGCCGATGGCTTCGAAACCTACGGGGTGACCGGTGTCGCGTTGATCACGTTCATTCTGCTGGCCGTCGATGACCCGATGGTGCAGGTTCAGTTGCTGGTGTGGATCTTCACGATTCGTATCGTCATGGTGATTGCCTCCTTCGTGTCGTATGCCATCAACTCGGCGATCACGAAGGCGCGCTACCAGGATTCGGCCGAGATGGATTTCGAGGCGCCGTTGACCCAGCTGGTGTGGCTGACCAGCATCGTGTCAATCGTGCTCACCTATCTGACCAGCTTCGCGATGATCTCGAATCTGGACGACGGCATGTGGTGGAAACTCGCCACGATCATCTCGTTCGGCACGCTGGCCGGCGCGTTGATTCCGGAGTTGGTGAAGGCGTTCACTTCGGTGAAGAGCCGTCATGTGAGAGAGGTCGTGGTCAGCGCCCAGCAAGGCGGAGCGTCCCTCGACATCTTGTCCGGGTTGGTGGCCGGCAACTTCTCGGCGTTCTGGCTGGGTGCTGCGATTCTCGGGCTGATGGGTGGCGCGTTCTTCGTCAGCACGCTCGGGCTGGGTGCGCTGATGCTGGCGCCGGCGGTGTTCGCGTTCGGTCTGGTGGCGTTCGGGTTCTTGGGTATGGGCCCGGTGACGATTGCCGTCGACTCGTATGGTCCGGTGACCGACAACGCGCAAAGCGTGTATGAATTGTCGACGATTGAAGAGATCGACGGTATCGAAGCCGAGATCGAGCATGATTTCGGCTTCACCGTGCAGTGGGACAACGCCAAACGCTATCTCGAAGAAAACGACGGTGCCGGAAACACGTTCAAGGCGACCGCGAAGCCGGTTTTGATCGGCACGGCCGTGGTCGGCGCCACCACGATGATTTTCTCCATCATCATGAGCCTGACCGAAGGATTGCAGAATGGTGTGGAGAATCTCTCGCTGATTCATGCCCCGTTCTTGCTCGGATTGATCGCGGGCGGGGCGGTCATTTATTGGTTCTCCGGAGCGTCCACCCAGGCCGTCACCACCGGCGCCTATCGGGCGGTCGAATTCATCAAGAAGAACATCAAGCTCGACGGCGTCACCAAAGCATCGGCCGACGATTCGAAACGAGTGGTGGAAATCTGCACCCGCTACGCGCAGCGCGGCATGCTGAACATTTTCCTGGGCGTTTTCTTCGCCACGCTGGCATTCGCGTTCGTCGAACCGTATCTGTTCATCGGCTACCTGATTTCGCTGGCATTGTTCGGTCTCTATCAGGCCATCTTCATGGCGAACGCCGGCGGTGCTTGGGACAACGCGAAGAAACTCGTCGAGGTCGATTTGGACGCAAAGGGAACCGAATTACACGATGCGTCGGTCGTGGGTGACACCGTGGGTGATCCCTTCAAGGACACCTCGTCGGTATCGCTCAACCCGATCATCAAGTTCAGCACCCTGTTCGGACTGCTGGCAGTCGAACTGGCGGTCTCGATTTCGTCGGCCGGCAGCGGCCTGCTGACCCACATCCTCGCGGCAGTGTTCTTCGTGATCGCCATCTACTTCATCTGGCGGTCGTTCTACGGCATGCGGATCGGCCACGACCTGGGCGACGTCAAACAAGAACTCGCCGGTGACTCCCAATCGGTTGACGCCGGGCGTCCTGTTGACCTTCCGGCGGCACAACCCAAACCACGATACGGTCACCCGGAGAACTTCGGTCACGAAGTCGTACCCGGCACCGAACTCCAAGGATCACACTCGTAGCATCCTGAACCCGAAGCAGGCGGCGATCCTGGGATCGTTCCCGGCGGTCGCCGCCCGCAACGAGTGGTAGTCGCGCGCTTCAGCTGTGGCGCACTCACCACTCTTCGTGGACGTTTGCGTCCCAGGCCTTGTCCTCGCCGAGATCGACGGTCGCCAGGTCGGTCATCTCCTGGTCGCTCAGTTCGAAGCCGAAGAGGTCGGCGTTGCGGTGCCAACGTTCCCGGTTCTTGGACGCGGGGATCACCACGATGCCCTGCTGAACCGCCCAGCGCAGCACGACCTGTGAGACATCGACGCCGTGGCGCTCGGCGATGGTCTGCACGATGATCTGGTCCATCGCGTGTTCCTGGTTGCCCAGCGGACGCCAGGCCTCCGCGACGATTCCCCGTTCGGCCAAGAAGGCGCGGACCTCGGTGCGGGCCAGGGCGGGGGAGAGCTGAATCTGGTTGACGACCGGCCAGACCCCGCTGGCCTGATAGAGCTCCTCGAGTTGATGCGGCAAGAAGTTCGAGACCCCGACGTGCTTGACGAGCCCTTCGGATTGCAGTTCCAGCATTTCCTGCCAGGTTTCGGTGGCGAGCCCCCGCGACGGGTTGGGCCAGTGGATCAGCAGCATGTCGACATAGTCGGTGTTGAGCTTGCGCAGCGAATCCTCGAGCCCGTGCCGGGTGAGCTCGCGTCCCTGATCGACGCCTGCCACTTTGGTCGTGACGAAAATCTCGTCGCGCGGCACACCGGACCGGCGGATCGCCTCGCCCACGGCGACCTCATTGGCATATTGCGCTGCGGTGTCGAGCAGCCGGTAGCCGTCCTTGATGCACTCGGCCAGCAGATTGGCCAGCTCGTTTCCCTTGGTAAACAGGGTCCCGGTGCCGACCAGAGGTATGGAGCCTCCGTCGAGCAGCGGGACTGTGGGAATGGTGATCTGTTCCATGAATCCACTCTGGCACGGTATGGCGTCCGGGCGCGAGGGACTCCCGAACAGCGAATGTGCCGAAAGCGAATCAGACCACCCCGCACAAGGCGGCGCCGGCCGCGGTCGAAGCGACTACATTCCGCTGAAGAATGGCAGCGGCCGCCGCGCCGAAGAAGGAAAACCGGCCGCCCGGTCGAGGATCGATACGGGCCTGCCGACACCCGATAACCTTGGAGACATGAGTGATGCATCGCAGCCAACCAAGTGGGAGTACTTCGTCGCCCCCGTCCTGAGCCATGTCGCCCAGCAGATTCTCAACAACTTCGGCCAGGACGGCTGGGAGCTCGTCCAGCTTGCCCCCGGCCCCAACCCGGACTCGCTGGTCGGCTACTTCAAGCGTCCGCTCGTCCAGGAGGCATGATGAGCGCCAGCCAGCGATTGGACGACCTGGGCATCGAACTGCCGGCCACCCCGGCACCTTTGGGTGCCTATGCCCCGGCCAAGACCGTCGGGACGCAGGTCTTCACCAGTGGTCAGCTGCCGATCGAGGCCGACGGCGAGGTGGTGACCGGGCGTCTCGGTGCCGATCTCGGTGTGGACGACGGCAAGCGTGCGGCCAGGGCGGCGATCTTGCGTGCATTGTCCGCTGTGGTTTCGGTCGCCGGCAGCCTGGACGCGATCCGCGAGGTCGTGCGGGTGTGTGTCTTCGTGAATTCAGATCCCGGGTTCACCGACCAGGCGCTGGTGGCCAACGGTGCGTCCGAGCTGCTCATCGAGATTTTCGGAGAAGAAGGACGCCACGTGCGCAGTGCTGTCGGCGTGGCAGTGCTGCCGGCCAACGCGGCCGTGGAGGTCGAATTGGTGGTCGAGGCTGCGTGAACGCCGAACCCGAGGACGTCTTCGGGTTACTGCATGCGACCTATCCGGACGCACGCTGTGAACTCGACTTCACGGGTCCTTTCCAGTTGCTCGTGGCGACCGTGCTGTCTGCACAGTCGACCGATGTCGGGGTGAACAAGGTCACGCCCGTGCTTTTCAAGCGCTGGCCGACTCCTCGCGCCCTCGCCGAAGCCGATCGTGCCGCGGTCGAGGAGGTCATTCGTCCGACCGGGTTTTTCCGCAACAAGGCCGCGTCCATTCAGGGCCTGGCCATGATGATCACCGACGATTTCGACGGCAAGGTTCCGGTCGAGATCGAAGACCTGGTGAAGCTGCCCGGAGTCGGACGCAAGACCGCCAATGTGGTGCGAGGCCACGCCTTCGAGCTACCCGCGATCACCTCGGACACGCATGTCATGCGCGTCTCGAAACGGCTCGGCTGGACGGCATCGTCCAAACCCGAGGTCGTCGAGAAAGACATTCAGCGGCTTTTCGATCCGAAGCTGTGGACGAAGGTCAGCGACACCCTGATCTTCCATGGACGCCGCTGTTGCCATGCCAAGAGGCCCGCCTGCGGGGCATGCCCGGTGGCTGAATTGTGTCCGAGCTTCGGTGCGGGGCCCACCGATCCCGATGTCGCAAAAGCGTTGGTGAAGTCGTGAACGGACAGTTCGACGACTTGGCGTTGAAGCTGCATGATCCCGAACTACCCGACCTGCTCACTCCCGAACGCAGGCCGCACGGCCGGGCCCGGGCAGCGGTGCTGATCCTGCTGTCCGAAACTCACGACCCCGACCTGGTGTTCACCGAACGCGCCACCGGATTGCGCAAACACGCCGGTCAGATCTCCTTCCCCGGCGGTTCCTATGAGCCCGGCGATGCCGATGCTCCCGCGACGGCGCTGCGTGAAACTCAGGAAGAAGTCGGTCTACCGCCCGACAAGGTGAAATTGCTGGGACGCCTACCGGTCACCAGGCTGCCGGTCTCCAGCTTCGATGTCGCACCGGTGGTGGGCACCTGGAGCGGCCATGATCCGATCGAGATCACCAGTCCGGACGAAGTTGCGTCCATTCAGCGCTGGACAGTTTCGCAACTTTCCGACCCCGGCAACCGGGTGACGGCCCGCCATCCGGGTGGGCACACCGGACCGGCGTGGGTCTTCGGCGATTTCTTTTTGTGGGGCTTCACGGCGTACTTGACCGATGCTCTGCTGCGCCTGGGTGGTTGGACGCAGCCATGGGACGAACAGCGTCTGGTCGATGTGCCCAAACGGTTTATGCGCGACCGGCTGCCTCGCTAGCCCGATCCAGGTCTGGCCTGAATTGCGGAACCGGCTTGAGGGCCCTTAGGCGGCCGCCCAATCGTCCGGCTGCTGGGATTCGTCCAGGCGAGCGGCCGAGGTGATGGAGATCGCGTCGCTCGGCCCTGTGGAGTTCTTGGCGTCGGCACTGCCGCGTCCGATCGCCTCGGACACCGCGCCGATGCTGGCCTTGGCCTCAGCGATGGTTGCTTCGGGTGCTTTGACCTTGCTGACCTGGCTCTTGCCGAACAGCGCCAGCGCCGCAACGATCAGCAGGCAGAGGACCGCCATGGTGAGGAATCCGAACATGAGCGCGGTGAGCTCGTTGCGGTTGGCGATCTCGTGGAAGAACATCGACAGCGCGAATCCGCCCGTCAACATCAGCAGAAAGAGCGCCGTCAGCGCGACCACCAGGGCTGCGATGAATGAGCCTGCTCCAATGCCGCCATGCTTGGCTGCAGGCTTCAGTTCCGCCATCGCCAAGTCCTTGATCTGGCTCAGCATGGTCGGCACGGTGGTCTTTAGCACCTGGATGTAATCGGCGATGCCTGGGCGATCGGCCATTGTCAGTCCCTTCGTCAACTGGCCGTCATACTATCCGGACATTTACGGCCAGTCCCCAGCCTAGTGCTGTGATCACGCGCGCGAGCAAAGGATCTCCAAGAATGTTGAGCGCGAATCCGTGGCTGGGGGCGAACACAGATCAGCCGCTTCTGGTCACGGCCCGAAGTCGGGAGACCAGCTGAATGGGGCGGAGAACTGCAGATCACAACCGATGATCGAACACGGCGAAACAGCCCGGTGGCAACCGAAGCCGAGTTGTTAACTCATCGGACGCTCTCGTAGCGTGGTCACTGTGCGTCCCCATGACCCGAGCTTTGGCATCGGCCTGTCCATCGCCTTGTTGTCGTCGTTTTGTTTCGGTATGGCAGGAACGCTTGCCGCAGGCTTGTTGCAGGTCGGCTGGTCGCCTCTCGGCATTGTGATACCGAGGGTAGGCATCGGCTCATTGGCCATGCTCGGACCGGCGATCATTGCTCTCAAAGGACGCTGGCATATCGTCCGCGAAAACTGGAAACTCATGGTCGGATATGGACTGTTCGCGATCGTGATGCCGCAAATCGGGCATTTCAATGCCGTGCAATATGTTCAAGTCAGCCAGGGGCTGCTGATTCAGTTTCTGGCGCCCATCGCGATCGTCATCTGGTTGTGGATTCGTCGGGGCGAGCGTCCCTCGATACGCACGGTGCTCGGTTCTTTGGTTGCGATCGGCGGCCTGCTGCTGGTGCTCGAGGTCTTCGCAGGTGGCGCCGCTTTCGACATCCGGGGTGTCGCCTGGTCGATATTCGCGATGGTCGGCAATGCTGCCTATTTCGTTTTTTCCGCAGAGAACCGGATCGGACTGCCACCCATCGTGCTTGCTGCGGGCGGGACGACGGTAGCAACGCTGGGGCTCGGTGTGGTCGCGGTCATCGGGCTTCTGCCGTTCGAGACATCAACCGCTCCGGCGAACTATGTGGGTATCGATGTGCCCTGGTGGTTGCCGATCGTCGCGCTCGGGGTGCTCAGCTCCGGCATGTCCTATGTGACCGGAATCATGGGCGGCAGGCTGCTCGGCGCCAGGTTGTCGTCCTTCGTCGGCTTGGCCGAGGTGCTGTTCGCCACGATCCTCGCGGCCGTACTGGTGGCGCAACTGCCAGCCATCGGGCAGATGGTCGGCGCCGTGCTGGTGCTGGCCGGGGTGATTCTGGTCAAGCTCGGGGAGAGTCCTGCTGCCGAGGGCATCGCGGATGCCGGGAAGGATTTCGGCGCGGAGGCATTGCCGCCGACCCGGCGGGCACGCGGGGCAAGGGCCGAGCAGTAAGAACCGCAACCTTCGTTCTTCCGAACCGCGGGCGCCTCTACCAGGCTTTGTCTACTGGTGTTGCCGCCTGTCAGCAGCCGGAAACCCGCTCAGGACGTTCCGGACAACTGCGCCGGGGTCGGACGCGGCCATGATCGCGCGGACGAGCGCCACGCCGGCGATACCTGTCGCTGCCAGCGCCGGCACATCTGCCGGCTGCACATCGCCGATCGCCACGATCGGCAGGCTGGTCGCCTCCACCAAGGGGCGATAGCCTGCCATGCCCAAGGGCGTGCGTCCGGAATCTTTGGTGGGCGTCGGACGAAAGGGCCCGGCCCCGACGTAGTCGATCACGTCGGCGAGTTTGTCTGCTGCCCGCACCAGTTCGAGGGTGCCGGTGGTCATTCCGATGATCGCGTTCGGGCCGAGCATCGCGCGGGCATCGCGTGCCGGCAGGTCATCTTGTCCCAGGTGGACGCCATGCACCGCCGCGCCCGAACGCATCGCGGCGTAAGCGACATCGGCCCGGTCGTCCACCACTACCTTGGTGTGCGGATTCGCCGCGTGCACGGCATCGGCCGTGTCCACCGTGAGGTCGAGCAATTCCCTGGCAGTGATGTCCTTCGCACGTACCTGAATCATGCCGGCGCCACCAGCGGCTGCCTGGGCGGCCACCTCGACGGTCCGGCGATCGGTACCCGAGGTGACCAGATAGCAGCGCAGGTCGAAATTCGCGGAGTGGTTCGGCATCGGCGGCCTTTCTCGGAGGATTTGTGGTTATTCGCGGACAGGGGATTTTCTACGGGATTGGCGCTGCGAGCGCCGCTGCCTGCTCGCCGACCTCGTCCAGCGCATCGAGCAGCGCCGCGCGGAAGGTACCCGGGCGCGGGGCTCGGGCGGCGGCGATCTCACCCGCGATATTCATCCAGATCGTGGCTGCCAGCGCTGCCTGTAGGTGATCACCGGTAACGGCAACGCAGGCGGCGGTGAGGCCGCCCAGCAGGCAACCGGTGCCGGTCACCCGCGACAGCAGCGGATCGCCTCGGTGCACGTGCCGGTCGTCACGGCCATCGGTGACCAGATCGACCGCACCGGACACCGCGACCACCCCGCCTGTTCGTGCGGCGACCTGGTGGGCGGCCTCGGTCACCTGCAGGGCCTGGGTACCGATGCTCGCGTCTGCCCCGCGCCCGCCTTCGCCGCCGGTCAACGCCACGATCTCGGACGCGTTGCCGCGCACCACGGCGGGCCGGGAATCGAGGAGTCGCCTTGCCAGCGGCGTGCGTACCGGGGCGGTTCCGATGGCGGTCGGGTCGAGCACCCACGGCCGCCGGTCGCGCAGCGCAACCTCGACGGTGGCCGGAATCCCGGTCATGGCATCGGTGCTGAGGGTTCCCAGGTTGATCAGCAGGGCGTCGGCGATGGTGTCGACTGTGGGTGCCTCCTCGAGAGTCTCGGTCATCACCGGACGCACACCGGCGGCGAGCAGACCGTCAGCGACGATGCCCATCGATACGGCAGCGGTGATGCAATGCACCAATGTGCTTCGCTGACGCACCTGCGCGATGATCTGTGCGACCGATCCCAGATCGGCGTCGTTCGCCAAGTCCAGAGAACTCATCGGGTGGCTCCCATAGCAACGCTGTCGATGTCCGCTTCGATGTCTGCAGAGCTCAACTTCGGCCCCATCAGTGCACCGACGGTGACCAGGATTCCACCGACGGCCACCAGGCCCATGATCGCCGGATGCGATCCGAAGACGCCCTCCAGCAACGGAAGATAGAAGGGATAGAGGGCGGGGATGATCAGCGAGAGGCTGTATCCCATGCCGTATCCCGTCGAGCGCACCTCGGTCGGGAAGCGCTCCGACAAATAGCAGGCGATCGGGCCGTAGGCGGCGACGGTCGCCACCTGCAAGGCGGCCGCGAGCAAGGCGGCGCGTCCGAGGCTGTGCGAGTTCACGGCCGCCCACCACAAGAACGGACCGAGCACCGCTGAACTGATTCCCCAAGTCACCAGCAGATTGCGGCGTCCGGTGAAGGTCGACAGATGGCCTGCTACCGCCATCGCAATGGCCTGCGCGAACGAGGCAATACCCATTGCCACCGACACCTGGGTGGCGGGCAACCCGGCGTCCGACGCGAGGCGCGCCGTCAACAAGATCACCGTGGTGTTGGTGAGCAGCCACAGACCGGTCATCATGGTGAAGACCTGCCAGAAAGCGGGCGCCTAGCGTCCGAAAAGCACCTCGCGAACCCCGGCTTGAGGGCGGGCCGGCGCCTTCTTGGCATGATGAAACACAGGCGCATCGGCCACCCGCGAGCGGTAGTAGGCGAGCATGCCCAGCGAGAAGCAGGTGCCGATCACGAACAGCAGCCGCCAACCCCACGCGGCATAGCGGTCGGGTCCGAGAAGGACCAGAGACCCCGCGACCGCGAACGCGATCGAGCCCTGTGCCCAGGGCGCCATCGACAAGATCAGCCCGCTCATCAGGCCGCGCCGGTTGGGCTTCGACCACTCCATGGCCAGCGGAATCGCTGCCGAATACTCACCGGCGACGAAGATGCCGCCGAGAAAACGCAGCAGCAGGATCAGGGCGATGGTGCCGATGCCGATCAGCTCATAGGTTGGCATGCAGGCGATCAGCAGTGCGCAGGTGGCGGTGCCGGTGATGGCGACCTTCGTGGTGCGGGTGCGTCCGAGCTTGTCGGAGATGCGTCCGAAGATCATGCCGCCGAGCGGACGCCCGAGCATCATGGCGATCACCACCAGCGCTCCGGTGCTGGCTGCGACGGTGGGGCCGGCGAGTATCACCAAGGCGGGGGCGAGCGCGGTCAGCGGCAAGAAGACGTGCACGTTGTCGATCCAGTTGCCGATGACTCCGGCGCGCAGGGCGGCGCGTCCCTCGCGGGGCATCGAAGACTGCATGGCGATCTGGGTTGCGCTGGGCGGATCGTCGGCGATGAAGGTCGAGGACGATGAATCTGTTGGTTGATAGGCAGAGGTATCCAAGGCGGACAATCCCTTCGCTAGTACGAACTAGAGCAGGTTCCACGGGTGTGATCTCAGCGCCCATTGGGGCACCCCGTGTCCACCGCCCAGTATGGCACCGCGGGTGAATGGGTGAAGCGGATTCTCCGCGATCCGGCGCTTGCGCGGCAGCACCAGGGCTCGTTCGCTCGCATTGGGCGCGGGCGAAACCTCAGATCGGGATGACCAGAGACCCGTCGCCGAAAGAGATGGGTTGGGTGAGTTCGTGGTGATCGACATGTGCCCGCCAACACTGCATCTGGTAGGGCAGACGCAGCTCCGACATGCGAGCGGCGCTATCGAGAATCTGGTTCACTTCGCTGATCAGATGCCGTTTGGTGGCGTCGTCCAGTCCGCTCACCTGACGTTGGCTCGAAACCATCTCGACCAGATCGCGGCGGGCGACCGGAGCCCACAGCCTGAACTCGCGGCGCTCGATTCGCGGAAAGTACTTGCTCGTCAGGAGGTCTTCGTGGCCGCCGCCTCCGCTGCCTGACATGGCGTCCGGATCGATGGTGCGCATCAAAGTGATCAATCGGCGCACCCACGGCACTGTGTCGTCCCGGACGATTTGCCAGCCGGCGACCCAGCCGCCGGCCTGGAGTGCACGGCTGATCTGGCCGTGAGCCTGATGTGCACTGATACGGGGACGACCGGGTTGCGAGCGCCACGGGCCGCCGAGGAGTACTACATGTGCTACGCAGGGCTGGACGGGAAGCTCGTCCGCGCGTCCGACCATCGCGATGAGGGCCTCGCTCGCGGGGCGGCCGGCAAGAAGCTGACGGCAGCGCTGGAGGTCGGGATCGATTGCGACAACTCCGTGCCCCTCCTTGACCAGCCGGTTGACGATGCCCCGCGAGCAGCCGAGAGCGACGATGCGCACCGGCTCGTCGCCCACCAGCCACTGCAAGGCTGTGGGGGGCAATGAGAGACGACCGACCGCTGACATGGAGACCACTTTAGAGCCGATCCGATGATCTTCGAACTGCTGGCGAGAGTCTGAGTTCTATGAAGGAACCGGTTCGTCCGATGCATGAAGCACGCGCTCAATGAACGCTGCGACTCCGTCCTCGGTATTGGCCGCGATGATCTGGTCGGCTGCCGCCAACGCATCCGGGGTGCCGCTGGCGACCGCCACACCGAGCCCCGCCCAGGTGATCATCTCGACATCGTTCGCAGAGTCGCCGATTGCGGCGACTTCACTTGTGGCAATTCCATGACGGGTGGCCAGCAGCTCAAGCGTGCTGGCCTTGCTGACTCCGGCCGCCGACATTTCGATGAACGGCACACCAGATGTCGTGGGGTTGACGCCCGCATGTGACGCCCGCTGACAGATCTCGAAGAGCTCGTCCAAGCCGATGCTTGCGTGCCGGGCGATGATCTTCACGGCGTCCTGCGCCCACAATTCATCCAGTGATATCTCGTCGAGGTCGTCGGGATTGCGTCCGTGATTGCCCGGTTGCATCAAGGAAAGGTAACCAGGGCCAGGCAGTATTCCGTAGCCGCGGTCGATCAGGGTGGCGAATTTCGTGCCCGGAGCGAGCCTGGATACCTCCTTGATGAGAGTCTTGCAGACCCCGGCTGAAATCGGACGCTCCAGGAGTACCTGGTCGGCGTTAGCGTTGTAGACCACCGCCCCGTTGGAGCAAACCGCCAACTCGCCCAATTCGGGCGGAAGGATGGCAGGCATGTCGATGACCGATCGTCCGGTTGCCGGGATCACGAGGATCCCTGCCTCTTGAGCGGCCCGGATCGCGTCCCGGGTGCGCGGCGAAGTGGTTTTGTCCGGCAACAGAAGTGTTCCGTCGAGGTCCGTCGCGATCATCCGGATTGCCATGGTGTTCGTACGCTGACCTTTCGCTTAGGTGAACCTGGGTTACAAAGACCGTCCGCTGCTTCCGTCGTCGCGGAAATTCTCCGAGTTATCCACAGCGGCCAACTATTTTGAACGATCGGGGTCCGACTTGCCAATACTTTGGGCATGTCGGCACCTTTGATCGTTTCCCGAGATTCTGCCATTGTCGAGACCATTATGGCCGCGGCGGCAGCCGTGCAGGCCACCCCGGAGGTGGCGCGTGATACCGAGACGGTGCGCCGTAATTGGCTCCGCGCATCGGTCGTGCTGATCGGCTCCGATCAGGCCCCCTCGGTGGCGGGTCTCGGCCTGCCGGCGCGCCGCAACGTGCATCTATGCGGCCAGGACGCGACGGCTTTGACCACCTGGTCGGTTCCATTGGATGCCTCGGTGATGGTGCTTCCGGCCCAAACCGGATTCGTGAGTTCGCTGCTCGCCGAAGGTGGTGAAGCAAGCGAGGAAGCCCCGGTTATCGTCCGGATCGTCGGCGGCAGCGGTGGCGTGGGAGCCACAACCTTGGCGGCGGGCCTTGCGCAACGTGCAGCCAAACACGAGTTCAGAGTCGCATTGGCCGAACTCGATTCGACCGGTGGCGGCATCGATCTGCTGTTCGGCGCCGAGCAGATGCCTGGCTGGCGCTGGCCGGATCTGAGTTCTGCATCCGGGCATATCAGCGATCTGAGCGGCCAGTTGCCCAATGTCAGTGGAGTCGATCTGATCTCGACGGGGCGTCCCCGACTCGATCCGACCGTCCGCGGTGCGACCGGACTGCCCGGCATCGAGTCGATCAATGCTGTGATCGCCTCGTTGACGCGAACCCACGACGTTGTGATACTCGATGCCGGTTCGCATCCCGACGATCCGGCACGCTCACGCGCGGTCACCGTCCTGGTGGTGGCGGCTGAGGTCAAGGCCGTGATGGCTGCCAGGAGCCGTATCGCGGCGTGGGGTCTCGGTGACGCCCTGATCGTTTTGCGCAAGGGCCCCGGATGGCACCTCGATGTCGAGACAGTCTGCGAAACCCTGGGATTGCCGGTGATCGGAACGCTCCCACACGATTCATCGCTGCCCGGTTTACAAGAGGCAGGGACTCCACCAGGCATGAAACGAGGCAAGTATTCCCGGGCTTGTGACGCCATCCTGGTCGAGCTGATGCGAGATGAAGGATGACCTGGGATGGATGATCACGATCTCGAGATGGTGCGCGTCCGACTCGCCGGATTGGGCAGGCGATGGACGCCGCAAGACGTGGCCGACGCATTGCGTGCGCTCGGCCTGGTCGTCAGCGATGCGATGGTTCTCTATACCGTGGGGGCTTTGCGGCAGGGCAGTATCGGTGCCGGACGCCTCGAACCGCTGCTCTGCCTTGAGGGCCTCACCGACATCTTGGTGAACGGCCCGGATCAGGTCTTCATCGATCGTGGGCACGGGCTCGAGCCATCCGACATCTGCTTCGATTCGGACGCCGAAGTGCGGCAGCTGGCCACGAGGCTTGCGGCCAGCGTGGGACGCCGATTGGATGACGCCTGCCCATTCGCCGACGCCCGGCTCGCCGACGGTACCCGCCTGCATGCCGTGCTCGGCACCATCACCGACCCCGGAACGTGCTTATCGCTGCGGATACCTGCGCGCCGCTCCTTCTCATTGGACGACTGGGTCACCAACGGCTCGATTTGCGAAGAAATGGCCCAGGTGCTGCGCGCGCTCGTCGCATCGAAGACAGCATTCCTGATCTCCGGCGGCACGGGGTCGGGAAAGACCACGTTGCTTGCCGGACTACTCGGACTGATGCCACATGACCAACGGCTGGTGATCGTGGAGGACTCACGAGAGCTCGCCCCCGATCATCCGCACTGCATCCGGATGGAGTCCCGACAAGCCAACTCCGAAGGCGCCGGCGCAATCACCCTGACCGACCTGGTCAGACAGGCCTTGCGGATGCGCCCCGACAGATTGGTGCTCGGCGAGGTGCGCGGTGCGGAACTGTGCGACCTCCTGACCGCGCTGAATACCGGGCATGAGGGCGGTTGCGGAACGGTGCACGCCAACTCGGTCGCTGATGTTCCGGCCCGATTGGAGGCCTTGGCCGCCCTCGGCGGATTGAACAGGGACGCCTGCCACGCGCAGGTCGCGTCCGCGCTGCGGGCGATCGTGCAGGTGAGCCGGTTGCCCGATGGCAGAAGAACCGTGACCCAGATCGGGAATGTCATACGCGCCGAGAACGGCCAGGTGTCGATCGAGGTCGCGCTGGCGAGCCGGGACGGCACTGACGTTCGACGTGGGCCGGGTTGGCAGGCGCTCGCGGAACTGCTCGGACTCACGATCACCCAGGGTGTGGTCAATGCACCGATTGCCCGGGCTGCGATCGATCTACCGCATAGCCAGGCGACAATCGACGCACACCTCACCCGGGCCGAGGTCTATACACCGCGTAGCCAGGCTTCGGTGGGAGGTCATTCTCTGGCACCCGATGGCTTCGCTGCAGCTCCGCGTAGACAGGCCGCCGCATGATTGCCCTCGCCTGTATCGCACTGTCCTGCTGTCTGATCTGCTGCTGGCCGACGCGCTCAGGCCGGCGGTTAACCGAACTCCTGAAAGGCGGCCAGAAGAATCGGCAATCTCATCGCTCAAACCGCTGGTTGATCGTTGTCGCGGCCGGGATAACGGTGACGATATCGGCAGTTCTGATGCCATCGCTGTTGGTCTGGCTGATCCCCGGCTCGGTCGTCGGCTGCACTGCCTACTGGCTGATCGCGAACGGGCGTGCCGAGAGAACTCGGCACCACAACAGCGAGGAGGTCGTCCAGATCTGTCTGGCCGTGGCGACTCAGCTGCGAGTCGGCGACATTTCGGCCGCGGCGCTCAGCACGGTTGCCGCGGATGCGCCGCTGTTACAGCCGGTGGCCGCGACCCAGGCGATCGGCGGAGACGTGCCGGCCGCCCTGCGTACAGCGGCCGAGCAGCCGGGATGCCAAGGGCTGGCGGCATTGGCCAGGTCGTGGCAGTTATGCCAGGTGACCGGCGCCCCGACAGCCGATGCCGCGACCCGGGTTGCCGATGGACTCCGAGCGGAAGCTGCCGCCGAGCGTCTGGTGGCGTCCGAGCTGGCTTCACCGAGAGCGACCGGACGTATGCTCGCGTTCTTGCCGGTACTCGGCATCGGCTTGGGATTCACCACCGGCGGCGACCCGCTCACGTTTCTGCTGGGCGGGCTTATCGGGCGCATCTGCCTTGGGGCGGCCATCTGTTTGGTGTGTGCAGGATTGGTGTGGACGACCCAGCTGGGCAAATTGCCTGGGTCAAAGGCGGAGGCGTCATGATTTCTCTCGTCGTTGCTGTCGTCGCCTGTGGGCTGGCGGTGACTTGGCTTGTGCCCGGTCCCAACCGAGCGGCGCTGCGCCACGTGCGTCCGCCGGGCGCCGGAGATGTTTGGCCCGCAAGTCGAATTGATCGGAATGCGGATCGTTGGTCGGCCGTCTTCGGAGTAATGCGTCAGGTGTCCTCACTGCAGTGGCGGTTCGGGATGCTCGCTGGAGCTCTTTGCTGGCTGTTGATGGGGCAGAGCGTTGGTGCCGTCGTGGCGGGTTGCGCCGTTGTGCCGGCTGCGATTGCGTTACTGAGATGGCTCGAAGGGGCAGAGGAACGCCGCAAGATTCAGGTACAGGCTACGCAGCTGCCGGCCTGTCTGGAGTTGTTTGCCGCCGCTTTGGATGCGGGCCTGCCATTGCGTGCTACGGTCCGCCATCTTGCCGCCTTGGTCCCCGAACCGAGCGCCGAACTCCTGCGGGGTGTACTCGGCCATCTCGATCTCGGACGATCGGACTCGCAGGCCTGGCTCGAACTGCGGGAGCATCCGGTCTGGGGCCAAGTCGCGCGTGATTTGGCCCGCTGCGCCTCGTCGGGTGCGGGCGTGGCCGAGACGCTCGCCGTCCATGCCCAAGAGGCGAGGGCAACCGCCAGAGCGCGTCGAGAGATGGCCGCTCACACCGTCGGCGTGCGCTCCGTGTTACCGCTGTCGTGCTGCTTCCTGCCTGCTTTCATCCTGGTGGGTGTCGTCCCGATCATCGCCGGAACCATCGGATCGTTTGCCCTGCTCGGATGATGCGTGAGGTGGACGATCGTCGAGGTCTGGGTTGTATCGGGCACCGCGTCGTAGGCCAGCTGCGCGGACCCGCCGAGTTCATGGCGATGGACGCGGCCCACGCAAGGCTGTGGCCGGTGGATGGAGAGTCCGGAGACGCTGTGCCAAATTGTGACCGGTTCCTCGGCGGGCGCTCAGGCCGGTCTGATGTCGCGCTGCCAGGAAGGACAATAAGGATGCGCTATAATTCTGTACATGGTTACCATTTCTTTGGCCGCTGCTCGCGCAAATCTCTCGAAGATCGTGGAGTCCGCAATGACTACTCATGAAAGGTTCGAGATCACGCGCAATGGAGAGAGCGCCGCGATGCTGTTGAGCATGGATGACTACGACTCTCTCCTGGAAACAGTCGATATTCTGAGTCGCCCCGATGAGGTCGATGCAGTACATGAAGGGCTTGCGGATGTCGACGCAGGGCGGCTTGAGAGTCTTGATGAGGTTCATGCGGCGATGATTTCTCGCGGCAGGCAGTCGTGAGTCAAAGGTATGACGTCGAGTTCACCAGGTCCGCTCGGCGTGCGCTCACCAAGGAACTTCCGGAAAAGGTGGCGGCTGCGGCATTCGAGTTCATCAGTGGACCGCTCCGGGAGAATCCATATCGAGTCGGCAAACCCCTGCGCGAGCCGCTGGCCCCGCTGTACTCAGCACGGCGCGGCGAGTATCGAGTGCTCTACCTGATCATTGATGAGCGTGTCGTGGTTCAGGTGGTCGCCGTCGTCCATCGCAGGGATGCTTACAAGCGGTAGTGCGGGTCCCTCGCGTGCTGGACGCTGATCTTCTTCGGTGCCGAGTTCGGTGACGGCTTGCGGGTTCCACACGTGCTGGACGTCCCTATTGAGAGCGGCGCCGGCCTCGCGATTCTGCAAAGCAGCAGGATCTATGTCCACGGTGGCCGAAGTCCTGCTGCAGCTGCAGTCTGCGTGGCCACGAATCGGATCTTAACGGGGCGGCGACGTAGCTATGACGCGCCGTCCGGCGGCCGTCAATCTTGGATTCCTGACTCGGCGCCTCCGATTTGTCCACAAAGTGTTGTCCGTTTGAACGGTCTGCGATCCATTTACCAATACTTGGGACGGCCCGCAGAAGCGGAGTCTCATCACTTGAAAGGAGCCAGTCATGGCCATCCAGCTCGATACCTGCAAGACCAATACTCAAGTCGACCTCAATGCTGAGAAATTGCCGATTGCTGTCGTCCAACCGAATCTGCGTGCTCTTCGTTTGCGCAGAGCCTGGGAGAGGGGAATGGCCACAGCTGAGTATGCTGTCGGGATTCTTGCCGCGGTTGCGCTCGCGTTGGTCCTGCTGAACATCTTTAAAGACAGCGAGTTTCTCAGTGCAATGTTAAAGGTCGTCATCGGCCTCATCGGCAAGGTCGGAGATACCATGTCAGATATCTCCCTCGTCAATCCCTGATCTGATTTTGCTCGGGTGAGATGTGCGTCCGAGAGTCAGTGCGATCGGCATGTTCGTACGCGCATTCACCCGAGCAATCTATTTCCAATGATCGGCCATTCGGCAGGAGAAACAACGATGTATCGAGGTGGGGGTTCTGTCGTAGTCGCGTTGCGAAAACAGCGTGGGATGGTCACATTCGAGCTGGCCATCGGAATATTGGCCGCTTGTCTATTGGCCGGGATGCTCGGCTGGACGATCGGTCTGGTCGCACTGCAGGCGCGCTGCTCGGACGCTGCCGGCCAGATCGTGCGGCAGTTGGCCCGTGGTGACGACGAGGCAGCCCAAGAGGCCGAAAACCGGGCGCCCGACGGCGCGGACATAGAAGTCACCGAGGCGCCGGGCGTGATCACGGTACTGGTATCGGTTGATGCCAACTGGGGAGCGCTCGGCCCGGTCGAGATTAAAGGGCGTGCAAGCGCTCCTGACGGTGGGCGGTGAGACCCATGGCGGATAGACGCTCGCTTTCACGACCTGCCATGGGATCCGAGCGAGGTGCCGGAAGCATGCTGATCCTGGCCGTCGTGATCGTGCTGTTCATGGTCGCAACGGTAGGAGCCTGGTTCGCTGGTTGGCTTGCCAGTGGAGCTCGTGCCAGGAGCGCTGCAGACGTGGTAGCAATCGCTGCTGCGCAAGCCCAACACGACGGGCGAGAGGCCTGCTCGGTCGCCGAGGAAACTGCGATCAACAACAATGCGGCATTGACGAACTGCGAAGTGACCACTGGATGGGGCGAATTCGTGGTTGACGTCTCAGTCTCCGCCGAGATGCGCCCGCAGGTTCCAGGAGGTCCCGAATCGGTCGAAGCGGATTCGCGGGCCGGCATCGTCTCCGACGAAGGATGATTCGTGCCAGTCCACGGAGTGACGAGATGACGGCGAACGTTCCGGATTCAACCCCACTGAAAACGCGCGGTCGCGCCGCGGGGCTTCGCCAGCGAGGTGCTCTGCTCCGGCAGAACTGTGGCTTTTCTCGCTGTTCGGGCGGCGGCACCCGGCGGCCTGAAGGTATCAAGTTGGTACCATTTGATTATGGCCATGCAATTGAGGATCAGTGATGAGGAGAACAAGATGCTCGAGGAGCTGGCTCAACAAGATGGACAGTCGAAGACCGCGACGGTGGCAGCACTCGTCCGCGAGGAGTGGGAACGCCGTGAAGCGCGCGCCTTCACACGAGCAAGCTTGGACGATATTTCGCGGCGCCGGTCGAATCTGCTGGACCGGCTCAGCAAATGAACCTCTGGTGGCCGACTTTCACCGATGTCCAGGAATGGCTCGCTGATAACGGCTACGGCACGAGCGACTGGGGTTTGGTAAATGCCGCCCTGGCCCGACCGCTGACCACGGTCGGGGGAAACGACGCTTACCCGGATCTTTTTGACAAGGCGGCGGCTCTGTTGGACTCCATCGAGCGCTCCCATCCGTTCGTTGATGGCAACAAGCGAGTCGGGTTCTTGTTGGTCGATCTCGTGCTGCGTGGCAACGGGATTGATGATTCCGCGGTTACCGACGATGCCTGGTATGAACTCATCATGGAGACAGCCTCAACTCATCTGGAAGTCGCTGAACTTGCTCAGCGCCTGCGAGGCCTCGTTGACGCGAATTGAACTACTCTCTTTCGGCCGATCAGCGTCCATGCCTATCTGTGCAATCTTCTAATCAAGCAGAACGGTAAGCAGTTCCGCGGCGGATGACTTATCCAGCATCCGATTGCCATTACCGCATTTCGGGGAAACGCAGCATGACGGGCAGCCCGTCTCGCAGCTGCAACTGTCGAGCCGATTCAAGGCCGCCTTCCACCATGACTCGGCCACCTCGAATCCGTGCTCCGCGTAGCCAGAACCACCGGGCGCGCCATCGTGCACGAAGATGGTGCACATGTCGGTGTCGGGGTGCAGCGCCGTCGACAAGCCACCGATATCCCAGCGGTCGCATGGCGCGAATGCTGGCAACAGTCCGATCGCGGTGTGTTCGGCAGCATGCACCGCGGAGCCCAGCCGGGCAGCCGAAAACGACAGTCGGCCAATGGCATCGTCCGGGATCAGCCACCACATCGACTGAGTGGTCATCTGTCGTCTCGGCAATTCCAGGGGCGTTTCATCCCAGACATCACTGGTCACCGAATCGCGGCGCAGATATCCGGTCACCTGACTCGACAATTCGACTTCGCCCCGACAGACAATTCCTCGGCCACAGGGGTATTCGTCCAAGGTTGAGATAATGTGCACGTCACTGATGCCCAATGGCTGCGTGTAATAAGGCAATTCCACCGATTTCACCAAGGCGATCTTTTCGCCCGGAAGATATTTGGTCACCAGCCATTGCTCGCCCTGATGCAGATAGACCGCGCCCTCGTACACCGTGCGGTCGGCGGCCGATTGGTCGACGCTGCCCAGCACCCGGCCCGACGACGCTTCGACGATTTCCACCGGACGATCGTTCGAACCGCGAAGATCGATCTCGTCGACCGCGCGGTAGTCCTTCGTCCAGAACCAGCCGGTCGGCCGCGCCCGCAGCAACCCGCGGTCGGTCAATCCGCTGGCAAGCGAGGTCATCGTCGGCCCGAACCACCGTTGGTCCTCGGATTTCAGCGGTGCTTCCTGCGCGGCAGCGGCAAGCTGTGGACCGAGCACGTAGGGATTCTGGGGGTGCAGCACCGTCTGCTCCACCGATCCATCGAAGATGAACTCCGGATGATCGAGCAGGTGCTCGTCCAAGGGATCATTCTTGGCGAGCAACACCACCAGTGCGTCCTTGTCGCCGCGGCCAGCTCTGCCGGATTGCTGCCAGAAAGAACCCAAGGTACCGGGAAATCCTGCCATCACCACCGCGTCCAGACCCGAAATATCGATGCCCAATTCCAAGGCATTCGTCGCCGCAACTCCGGCCAATTCTCCCGACCTCAAATCCGATTCCAGTTTCCGCCTATCACCGGCCAAATAGCCCGAACGGTAACTGGCGACCTTTCGTCCGGAATCGATGTGCTTGCCCGCTCGCAGGGCAATGAGTTCGGCCTGCGCCCGGCTTGCGACGAAAGTGATCACCTGCTCGCCGTCGTCCACCAGCTTGGCCAGCAGCTCGGACGCCTCGCCCGGCGCATCGGTTGCGGGTTTCCACAAAACGACATCGCGCGCGGCATGCGGAGAGAAATCCTCGGATACTTCGGCGATCGGCTCGTCCTCACCGATCAGCAGCGCACCGGAACGTCCGGGATCATTGGATGTCGCCGAGGCCAGAATGAAGACCGGATCGGAACCGTAGGCATGGCACAACCGGCGCAATCGGCGAAGCACCGCCGACACCTGAGAACCGAAAACACCGCGGTAGCGATGAGCCTCATCGACCACCACATAGCGCAGAGAACCGAGGAAACCGGACCAATTCGCGTGGTTCGGCAGTACCGAGCGGTGCAGCATGTCGGGATTGCTGAGCACGAAAGAGGCGTAGTCACGCGCGAATTGCCGCTCGGCTGGCAGGGAATCGCCATCCAGGCAGGCAACCTGCCAGCCCTTCGGTCCGAGCGCCCGGGCGGCCGCCCACTGATCATGAGCCAACGCCTTGGTTGGGGCCAAGTAAAGCGCAGTGTGCCTGGCCACGCCGAGCCTCGACCGCAGGTCATTTCCGGTGAAACCCAAGCTTGCCTGGCCCGGTGGTACCGCGGTGGCGGCCATGATCGGCAGCAGATAGGCCAGTGATTTTCCGGACGCCGTGGCCGTGCTCATCGCCACATGCTCGCCACCCCATGCCCTGTTCGCGGCGTTGACCTGGTGCAGCCAGGGCCGCTCGATGCCGGCTGCCACGACCGACTCCCGCACGGCGGTGGGCAGCCAACCGGGCCAATCGGCACATTCGCCGGCAACCGCATCGCGATGCCGCACACACACCACGCGCGAATCACTCGCAAGCCAACCAGGAACTGCCACGGCTTCAACATTGCCACGGGCCTTGATTTGTTCGACCTCGCATGACGCCTCGGCCATCGACCGCCGGTCGACGGTTACTGGCATCGACCAAAGACCGGTGGCTAGGTGCGGCGTTCTCGAGTGCGCTCCTCAGCCATGCACCGGGATGTCGGTTCTGGTAAACCGGGCGGTGGCAACGGCAAGCATCGCGCAGGCCCACAACGCGAGCGTGACCATCGCAGCGGGTGCGCTGATGCCTGCGGACAATTGCACATCTGCCCCGAGCGCGGAGAGCGGAGTGCTGGCGATGAGATCGGGGCCCAATCCGAACGGCAGATAGAGCGTCGGGTTACCGGCTTCGAAGATGAGCAGCGCGAGAGGCCGGACGATGCTCTCGATGACAATGGCGGCGAAGACCGCGCTGATCGTCGCCACCTGGTTGCGGACGAGTAGCCCGATCCCCATCCCGAGCAGTGCGTAGAGAATCAGAGCGGCAATACCTCGACCCCACATCGACAGGAGCGCTGTGACATTGATCAGGAGAGGTACATTCTGAACGATCAGGCCGAGGCCCAAGATGCCGCCTTGGACGACGATGAGAAGGATCGCTGCTGCGACGCTCGTGGCGATGATCGCGGTCGCCTTGGCAAGGATGAGGCGCGGCCGAATCGGCTGGTTGAGAACCGCATTGATGATCGAGCCGCGACGGAATTCTCCGGTGATGGCCAGGGCGCCGAACAAAGTCGCCGCGATCACGGGCAGACTCGTGCCGACGCCCGTGTTCCCAAGGATGTCGGCGATGAGTGTTTGGATTTGCGGGCTCGCCAAGGTCAGGGCGGCGAGTTGCTCCTCGCTGAGCCGATCCGCGCTGGTTGCATTGGGGATGACCTTGTTGAGGGCGATCAATCCGTCGATCAGGCTCGGCAAGAATGCAACGAGGAGCCCCACGAACAGGGCTTCCGCGACCAGGATCGCGAGAACGACTCGCGTAGTCAGGCTGTAGCGGATGCGAAGCAGTTCACTGCTGATCATGATGACTCCTGGGGCGTGTGGTTGAGCGTGTCGAGATAGAAGGCTTCGAGGTCTGCGCCGGCGGGGAGTTCGTCCATCCGTGCCTGTGCGACGATGCAGCCACTGGCGATGATGACGATGTCGTCGATGAATCGTTCGAGCTCGTTGAGGATATGGCTGGTGACCAGCACGGTCGCGCCGGCATTCGCGTACTTCGCCAGCAGGTCGCGAAGCCAGATCATCCCTTCCGGGTCGAGTCCGTTGGCGGGCTCATCGAGAATGAGGACGCGAGGCTCGGCCAGTAGAGCGAGAGCGAGTCCGAGTCGCTGGCGCATGCCCTGGGAGAATCCGCGGACCTTTCGGTTCGCGGCGTCGCTCAGTCCCACTTCTTCAACGACCTCCCGGATCCTGCTGCGCTGCGTCCGGGTTGCCGACGCCGCGATCCTGAGATGTTGGACGGGGGTGAGCCCCGGATGTAGGCCGGCGTTTTCCAGCAGCACCCCGACGGACGACCCCGGCCGCGTCAGTGATCGGTAGCCAGCGCCTGCGAACGATGCGGAGCCACTATCGGGTTCGGCGAGTCCGAGAGCGATCCGCACGGTTGTGGTCTTTCCCGATCCGTTCGGTCCGAGGAATCCTGTGATGCGTCCCGGGGACGCAGAGAAACTGGCCGCGTCCAAGACCCGCCGCGTCCCATAGCTTTTTGTGACGTCTTGAATGACGAGGGGCATGCTCATGGCCGGTGCTCCCGTCCGGTGAGCACGGCGTTCGCCGGCCTTACGAGCCAACTGGGGACGGGCTGTCCTGACGCTGATACTGGTAGAAGGCGTCGCGGAGCATGACCCAACACTTGACCGACAGCCTCAACTCGGAGCTGGTCTTTGATTTGATCTGTCTGCCCTGAGGCGCGGCTGGGTATGGGGCGGGCACGTTGCTTCGTGAGGTGATCGCTCATGCCTCTCAATGCTGTCGAGGCTGCTTCGCCTGCACATCTGTCGCAAGATAGAGATCTGCGGGAGGTTCTTCTGAAGATGTGATCTCGTGATGGGGGCGCCCCTTTTTGCGAGATGCCCATCAGTGGAGGCCTCGGCCGTAGCTGTGATGCTGCGGTGTTCGTCCAATCGTCGCGCCAGGCTGGGATCAGTGAGAGCTTTTAATGCAGGCAGGCTGGGATGGGATACACGTGGTGGACTTCTGTCTTCCGCCAGAGGCGCTGCGCGTCTTCAGCGATCAGAATTGAAGATATGAATTCGCCAGCATCTCCCGGCCCCGAAGCTCGGCACCAGAGTCCGCCCGGCCGCTCGCAGGTGCTGGCCGTCGCGGTGGTGGGTGGGCTCAGCTTGCTCGTCGTTGTGTTCTATCAGTGGGCCGTCCGTCTGATGGCCGGGACCAACCCGGCTCTCGGAGTTCCGCCCCTGTGGACATACGCGATATGGATTGCCGGCACCCTCATCTCGGCAGGCATCTTATGGTGGCATCAGCGTCATCCGATCGCCGTATTTGTGAGCGTGTTTGTTCTGCACCTGATCGGGTCGGTCTTGATCGGCAATGGAGGCCTCGGCGGTGTTGCATTGCCGCTGTGGTTCAGCGTGTATGCGCTTGCCGCCTTCGCTCCTTTGCTGACCGCAGTCATTCTGGGCATGAGTGCGTGGTTCGTCGCAACGATCGTCCAACTGCTTGTCGTGGCGGCGTCGGGGCTGTCGCTGTCCGGGCCCGAGATGGCCTTCGCAGCGTTGAACCAGGGGTTCTTCTTCCTTGCCTCGTTCATGATCGGCGTCGGCATGCGGATGCAACGGCAGCGCACCCATGACGCGGCCGAGCGGGCGTCCCTGGCCGAAGCCCGTACTCGCGCGGAAGCCGCTGAAGCCGTGACGCGCGAACGCAACCGGATGGCGCGAGAGCTGCACGATCTTGCCGCGCACCAGATCATGGACGTGCTGCTGACAACTCGTGCGGCACTGTTGACCGGTCCCGATCCGGTTCTGGAGGAGATCGATCAAAAGACCGCTAAGGCGTTGGAGAGCGTCCGATCGGTCGTCGGGGCTCTTCGCGAGGCGGATACGGATACATCGGACGATGAGCTGCTTGCCGACGCAGTCGTGCGCACGATCGAACAACTGAGCCGCGAACGTGGTCTGCAGGTCAGCCGCCGGATCGACATCGGGTACGAACCAGCGAGTGCTATCAGGGTGACCACGATCAGCGTCTTGACCGAGGCGCTCGTGAACGCTGCGACTCACGCACCCGGAGCGAGTGTCACGGTCGTGCTGAGCAGCGACGCCAGCAGCCTTCGGCTCGAGGTTCGAAACCCGCTGTTTGCGGGCGCGGATCGAGGCATAGGCGCCAGCCATGACGCCGGAGCACTCCCTCCGCCCCGTGGGGAAACAGAACGAGGCCTGACCCCACCAATTCATCAGTTGGACGCCGTTCGGGTTCGTGCGGGCACGCGACATCGTTCGGCCGACTCCGGATATGGGCTGCTCGGGGCGGCAGAACGGGCACATATTCTGTCCGGCCGTTTGACCGCCGGTGCCGCAGACGATGGTGACTGGGTACTTGCACTCACGCTGCCGACGACATCGATGCCGACAGAGGTGACGCTGTGATCGAAGTACTGATCGCCGACGACCAGGCCAGCGTCCGCCGTGCGCTTCGTGCCTTCCTGGAGAGCCAAGACGACATCCGGGTCACGGCCGAGGCCGGCAGCGGCCCCGAAGCCGTCCACAAGGCAGGAGAGCATCGCCCCGATGCCGTGCTGATGGACGTCCGAATGCCCGGTGGCAACGGCATTTTGGCAACCGCGGCTCTCGCGGGTCCCGACGTTGCCGATCCGGTACCTGTCGTGGTGATCACCACTTTCGATCTTGATGAGTATCTGTTCGGCGCGTTGGAGAACGGGGCGGTTGGTTTTGTCCTCAAAGACGCGCCGCCTGCGCACATCATCGATGCCGTTCGCGCGGCGGCCACCGGAGACGGGCTTGTCTCGCCGGCGGTCACGAGGCGAGTGATCAGTGAATTCGCCCGCCGCCGCAGTACTGCGCGTCCGAGATCGCCGGTGCCGCACTTGACGCCCCGTGAGCGGGACATCCTCGACGCGCTCATCCAGGGGTACAGCAATGCCGAGATCGCTGAGCAGCTGTTCATCGAGATCGGCACGGTGAAGACCCACGTCTCCAGCATCATCCGCCAACTCGGCGTCCGTGATCGTGTGCAAGCCATCGTGTGGGCCTACCAAAACCCAAACTGGCGGATCGACGTCGAAGGAGAACAATCACGGCTGCAACGCTCATGATGTAGCAGCAAGCGATGGATCATGGCTCAGCCGAGGTCGTCCGTTCATCAAGAAGCTTTGCTGTCATGTGAGAGGCGAACTCGGTGGCGTCGTCTTCGGTGTCGAATGGCTCGACCTCAGCGTCCAGACGGATGTCGAACGGGAACCCACGGTGCTGGTTGAACGCGGCCACGAATACCCGCATTGCGTCGGCGGGCGTGGTTCCCAACCGTCGGGTGGTTTCGCGGAACAGTTGTTCTTGGGATGTCTCGACGCGGGTAGCGAGCTGAACAGTGTCTGCCACGTTCTTGCCTGTCGTTGTCCTCCTCATAGCGACCTCCTGCTCACAAATACTACCAAGTACTAGCAATCGCGATCGAGGATTATTGGCTGGCTTCCTTGGCGTGATTTCAGGCAGGTCATGCAACAGTAGAGGGGTGAACACAATCGATGGGCTGCGCGAGGCGCTGATCAAGGCGGATTACACGACTGACGCCGTGCTCGAGCGAATCGGGGAAGCCGGGCAGGAAGGCTTGCACCGCAACTGCACGATTCCCGCTCGCGATGCATTGCGCGGGGACGATTCGCCCCTGGCAACCTTGATCAAGTTGTTTCCGCTCAATCGGACGGTCGATGCCGGCCAGGCGAAGGCTGCGCTGCCGGTCGAAGCGTTGATCACCGAAGGGCTGCTGGAGCCGGTAGGGGACGACCAGGTCCGGGCGACGGTTGATCTTCGTCCGTACGGGTTCGAGATCGGTTCTGACCAGGCATCAGATGGACGCCACAAGCTTGCCGGGGATCAAGAGATCGGCGATGCCAACTACACCCGCCAGTGGGATGGCTGGGTCGTCTCCGATCCGACTCCCGGACTCGACTACCAGACCACGCCGACCAAGCCGGACTATGTTCTCGGCGTAAGTCCCGCGTCCACCACGCTCGCCCAGCTGACCATCGACGCCCACGTGGGCAGCGCGCTCGATCTGGGCACCGGATGCGGCGTCCAGAGTCTGCACCTGTCGACGCATGCTGACCGCATTACCGCCACCGACGTGAACCCGCGCGTCCTCAAACTCGCGCACCTGACCGCGGCACTCAACCAGATCGATGTCGACCTGCGCAAGGGAAGCCTCTATGAACCGGTCGAGGGCGATAAATTCGACCTGATCGTCAGCAATCCGCCCTATGTCATGAGTCCGCCCACCGGCGAGCGGCTCATCTACCGCGAGACCGAATTCACCGGTGACGGACTCGTCGAAGAAGTGGTCAGCAAATCGGCTGATCATCTCAATCCGGGCGGGGTGTGCCAGGTGCTGGGCAACTGGGCCGTCACCGACCAGCCCTGGGAAGACCGGATCGCAGGTTGGGTGCCCGAAGGCTGCGACCTGTGGGTGATCGAACGCGAGCGGCTCGACCCGTACGCCTATATAGAGATGTGGCTCACCGATGCCGGCCTGGTTGGTGGCCCGGAATGGGAGGCCAAGTACCGCGAGTGGCTGGACTACTTCGATCAACTCGGCGTCCGGGGCATCGGCATGGGCTGGATCACCGTCACCAATGCCGGACGCACGACCCCCGACATCACCATCGAATCCTGGCCGCACGAGGTGCAACAACCAGTCGGCCCGGTGATCGCGCAACGCCAGACCGACATCAGCCGGGCGCAAGCAAGTGATGACCAGCTGTTGTCCGCCAACCTCAAACTGAGGAGCGACATCGTCCAAGAAAGCCTCGGCGCCCCCGGAGCCGAAGACCCGCAATATATCGTGCTGCGCCAGCACGCCGGGCTGAAACGGGCCCTGCAGGTCGACACCGCGCTCGGCGGGGTGCTCGGAGCCTGCGACGGAACCCTGCCGCTCGGGGTCATCATGGACGCAGTCGCGAACCTGCTGGACGCCGATCCCGCCGAGCAGCGCGGCGATCTGCTGCCGAAGATCCGCAGCGCGATCGCCGAGGGATATTTCGAATCCCTATGACAGGCGTGGTAACTTCCCGAGTGTCTGGGGACAACCCTCAAAGGGAACGTCGGTAAGAGAACACTGCCGCTGCACATGGCACGCGGCGATCGATGACCGGCGGGCCCCGAAATCATTACGAGAAATACCGAAGGACCGCACAGTGGCCACTGCACCCCGCCGATTGGTGATCGTCGAGTCGCCTACCAAGGCGACCATGCTCACCCGCTTTTTGGGTTCCGGCTACATGGTCGAGTCGAGCCGCGGCCACATCCGCGACCTGCCCACCAACGCGTCCGAAGTGCCCGCCAAGTACAAGGGCCAGTCTTGGGCCAGGCTCGGGGTCGATGTCGAAGACGATTTCACCCCGCTATATGTGGTGAGCTCGGACAAGAAACCGACGATCCGCAAGCTGAAAGACCTGCTCAAGGACGCCGACGAACTCTATCTGGCAACTGATGAGGACCGCGAAGGGGAGGCCATTGCCTGGCATCTGCTCGCGGAACTCAAACCCAAGGTGCCGGTCAAGAGGATGGTCTTCCACGAGATCACCCCCGAGGCCATCAACGCCGCCGTGCAGCACCCGCGCGAGCTCGACACCGACCTGGTGGACGCCCAAGAGACCCGCCGCATTCTCGACCGCCTTTACGGCTACGAGGTTTCGCCGGTGTTGTGGAAGAAGGTCATGCCGAGGCTCTCGGCCGGACGCGTGCAGTCGGTCGCGACCAGGCTGCTGGTCGACCGCGAGCGTGAGCGGATGGCGTTCACCTCGGCGTCCTATTGGGATCTGCTCGCCACCATGGATGCAGGCCAGGGCGCCAACCCCCGCCAGTTCGATGCCCGGCTGACCGGACTGAACGAGTGGAAGGTTGCCCGCGGCTCCGATTTTGATTCGACCGGAAAGCTCACCTCCGACGCGTTCGTGGTGGACGAGAAACTCGCCACCGACCTCGCCGAGGCCCTCAAGAACGCCGCGTTCAGCGTCGACTCGGTGGAGGCCAAGCCGTTCAGCAGGCGCCCGGCGGCACCGTTTCGCACCACGACCTTGCAGCAGGAGGCCGGACGCAAGCTCGGCTTCACCACCGACCGCACTATGCGGGTCGCCCAGGAGCTCTACGAATCGGGCTTCATTACCTATATGCGTACCGACTCGGTCTCGCTGTCGGACCAGGCCATCAACGCCGCCCGGGCGCAGGCCACATCTCTCTACGGGGCGGACTACGTGCCCGCCAAACCGCGCATCTATGCGTCCAAAGTGAAGAACGCCCAGGAGGCGCACGAGGCGATCCGGCCCGCCGGCGACACCTTCCGCACCCCGGCGCAGGCGAAGCTCGGCGGCGACCGGGCCAGGCTCTACGAGCTGATCTGGCAGCGCACTCTGGCCTCTCAGATGACCGATGCCCGCGGGCAAACCGTCAGCGTGAAGATCGGCTCCGAGCTGGCGCAGCGGCTGCGCGCCGGCGGCACCGAGATGACCACCATCGAAATCCGCACGGCCACCTTCTCGGCGTCCGGGCGCACCATCACCTTCCCCGGCTTCTTGAAGGCCTACACCGACGCGACCGACGATGAGCAGGGTGATCAGGCCAAGCTGCCACAGCTTGCCCCCGAGCAGAAGCTCGACCTCGCCGACGTGGCAACCGAGTCGCATCAGACCAAGCCACCGGCCCGATTCACCGAGCCGACTCTGATCGCGAAGCTCGAAGAGCTGGAGATCGGGCGTCCGTCGACCTACGCGTCCATCATCCGCACCATCACCGCCCGCGACTATGTCTACAAGAAGGGCACCGCGCTGGTGCCGACCTGGCTGGCGTTCGCGGTGACCAGGCTGCTGGTCGAGCACTTCCCCCGGCTGGTCGACTACCAGTTCACCGCCGCCCTCGAGGACAAACTCGACGAGATCGCCGCAGGGGATGCGAAACGGCTGAAGGTGCTCAGCGACTTCTTCTATGGGGCGCCAAGCCATGAGCGTGAGGGCCTGCGCGACATGGCTGCCGATCTCGGCGATATCGATGCCCGGGCGCTGTCGACCTTTCCGATCGGCGATGCCGAGCTGGGCATCAACGTGCGGGTCGGGCGCTACGGCACCTATGTCGAGGACGCCGAGGAGCGCCGGGCGAATGTGCCCGATGACATGGCTCCCGATGAGCTCACGCCCGAGGTCGCCCAGCAGCTGCTGGCTACGCCGAACGGTGAGGAGCGCGAGCTCGGCACCGATCCTGAATCCGGTCACGAGATCATCGTCCGCACCGGACGCTACGGCCCCTACGTCACCGAGGTGTTAGACGTCGACGAGTCGGTGCCGAAGACCAAGCGTCCCAAGCCGCGCACCGCGTCGCTGTTCTCGTCCATGCAACTCGACACCGTCACGCTCGGCGACGCGCTCAAGCTGCTGAGCCTGCCCCGGGTGGTCGGCACCGATGACGAGGGCGTCGAGATCACCGCGCAGAACGGACGCTACGGCCCCTACATCAAGCGCGGCAGCGATTCGCGAACCTTGCCGAGCGAGGAGTCGTTGTTCACGGTGACCGTGGACGAGGCCAAGGAGCTGCTGGCCGCGCCACGCACCCGTGGACGCCGGGCCGCCGCCGGGCCGTTGGCCGAACTGGGTGCCGATCCGGCCACCGGGAAACCGCTGGTGATCAAGGACGGCCGCTTCGGGCCCTACATCACTGACGGCGAATACAACGTGACGGTGCCGAAGAGCCAGCCGGTGGCCGAGGTCACCTTGGACATCGCCGCTGACCTGATCGCCGCCAAGCGCGCGAAGGGCCCGGCCCCGGCCAAGAAGACCAGGAAGGCGTCGGCCGGTAGGTCGTCCGGGGCGAAATCGACCGCCAAGACGACCACGAAGAAGGCGGCATCGTCCACCAAGAAGGCTCCGGCCAAGAAGACGACAACCGCCAAGAAGGGCAAAACGGCAGGGGAGTGATCCGCGGATCGGTCCACTTGGGGCCATCCGAACGGGCGGGGTGAGCTCTTCGGAGATCGGCGCGCGCCGACGCTGCGGGGCGACGGCTCTCGAAGTATCTGGGATAATTCGAGAGATAAGACCACCACGCAGCACTTCCACGGGCAGGACGATCGACATGGCAAAACGCCAACGCAGTTATCTCTTCGAGATGCCGTATCAGGTGGATGCCCCGATCCTGACCGACGAGGCTTCGGGCATCGACCGGGTGCTGCTGCGCTGCCGGGGTGATCGTCCAATTTGCACCATCACGCTGATTGACACCAGCGACGAGCGGCTCAGCAGAGCAGGGATCCTGCTGGCGCACCGAGTGGTCGAGCAACGTGGCGAGTGGGTTCTGCAAGCACCCGATTGGCAGCCCTGGTTGCCCGCCGACTATTCGGAACCACTGGACTTGGGCGACGAACTGCCGGAGGATCTCGCCGGGCTCCTTTGCTCGTTCCGCAGGCGGGCGGCCATCGGCCCGGTGGCCAGCGTCACCGTCGAGCGCGCCTGCTATGTGCTGCTCGACGTCGACGGTGCCGTGATCGGTGAAGTCCGCGACGATCGGACGACGGTACGCCGCGGCGGGCTCGCCGTGAGCCGGCATCGCGACGTCACCTTCACCCCGGACGATCAGATGACCTCGCTACAGCGCAGCGTCGTCATCGAACGACTCGCGCAATCCGGTGGCGTCAAGGTGGCCGGGTTCGGGGAGCCTCTGCAGCGTCTGGTGGCTATCACCCACCCCCAGCCGCACCCGCAATCGGTGCCCAAGCCGGCCAAGATCAGCGGTGAGGATTATCTGACGTGGCTGTTCACCGATCTGCTCGATGCCGTGCTGTGCGCCGATCTGCGGGTGCGCAAGAACGAGGTGTCCGATACGGCTTTGCTTGCCGACGAGGTGAGCCACGCGGCCGGCACGGTGCGTGGCCTCGACTGCGTGATCGATCCGGCCTGGTCGAGCGAGTTCGTCTGGAACGCCGACAAGGTGGCAAAGCTCTCACCCCGCAGCAATCCGGCCGAGCTGGGCGACCCCTACTTCGCAGTTTTGGATCTGTTGGCGCAGGCGATCAGGGCTCCCCGGTTGCGTCCGGTGGCCGACGATGACGAAGCTCCCGATCCGAGTGCTCCGGGGAGCGCCCGCCGGATGGTGAAGGACTGCGCAGTCGAGCAGCTCGCCGAGTTGGTAGCGGCAGCCGATTCGTTGACCACCGAGTCCGGTGACCACGAGTGGACACATGCGCTGGGCCTGGCACAAGGATTGGCCCGCACCCTGCAGGCCGGCGAGCCGGTGCTCGGCAAGCTGCGCGCCAGAATGGGCCGGGTGGCAAGCGTGCTGAGCGCACTGGCGGGGGCCACGGTGGATCTCGATGATCCCGGCAGCCCGAGCATCGCCGACATGACTCCCGCACAGGCGTATCAGGCCGGACGCGACTATCAGCGCTCGCTCGATCGGGCCGGTGATCCGCGACGGGAGTTCTGCGACTCCTGGCCGAAGGTGCGTGCCAGGATCATGGACGAGTGGCCCGAGCTGAATCAGAGCAAGGCGAGCCAGGTGAAGGCTCTGCTGCCGGGGCCACAATCTCCGGGGACGAAATCGTCAGCAACGAAATCGACGCGCGCTACCAGGGCTGCGGCTAAGAAGGCGGGCGAGGCGCCCGATGGATCGACGAACCCGGTGGGTACGGGGATCGATGGATCAGTCAACGTGGCGGGGACAACCCCTGATGAGGCCGCCGGACCGGTTGGCAAGGGACGAGATGGGTTGCCCGAACCGGCCGACGAGGGGCAGAGCGAGCCGGTCGATGAACAGTCCGACGCAGCAGCAGGCGAGCCGGAACAGGCCGCCGATGAGTGATCGCGGATTGTTCATCGTCTTCGAGGGCGGCGACCGGGTCGGCAAGTCCACACAGGTGAGGGCGCTGGCGAGCGCCCTGGAACTGTCGAAGATCGACCACGTCGTCACCTACGAGCCGGGCGATTCGGTCGTGGGAACTCAGATCAGGAAGCTGCTGCTCAGCCCGGCGTCCGATCTCGATGATCGTTGCGAGGCTCTGCTCTACGCGGCCGACAAGGCACAACATGTCGCGAGGGTGATTCGTCCGGCACTGGCCGGCGGGAAAATTGTCGTATGCGACCGCTACGTTGACTCCATGCTTGCCTACCAGGGAGCCGGACGCTTGATCGACACCGATGAGCTGGCCCAGATCGCCGATTGGGCGACCGGCGGGCTGCGCGCGGATCTGACGGTGCTGCTCGATGTCGATCCGGCGCAGGCGGTGTCGAAGGGCCTCGACCTTGACCGGCTCGAACTGGCCGGCGCTGATTTTCATGCCCGGGTACGCGAGGCGCTGCTGGCTCGCGCCCAGGGTGATCCGGGACGCTACCTGGTGCTGCCCGGGCTGACGAGTGTGCGCGGCACGGCGGCGTCCATTCGCGAGCTGGTCGGCACAATGCTCGGGCGCGAACTGAGCGTCCCCGAACTGTACGAGCCGGGAGAGCGCCGTGGCTGAGCATCCGGGCGACCTCGCGGCGGCCCCACCAGGCGGACAGTCCACCGCCCGTCCTCTCCAGGGCGTGTGGGCAGAACTGGTCGGTCAGGATCGTGCCGTCGCCACCCTGAGCGCCGCGGCCGATGCCGCCCGGAAAACCGGCGGTGACACACCGCATCAGGCGATGACCCATGCTTGGCTGATCACCGGCCCGCCGGGTTCGGGACGCAGCAATGCCGCCCGATCGTTCGCTGCGGCCTTACTGTGCGACCGGGGTGGCTGCGGCGAATGCGCGATCTGCCGCAGTGTGATTTCCGGGGCACACCCCGACGTCACCTTGGTGCGCACCGAACAACTGTCGATCTCGGTGGCCGAGGTGCGCGAACTGGCGCTGAAGGCGTCCATGTCGCCGACGGTCGGACGATTCCAGGTGATCGTCGTGGAAGACGCCGACCGCATCACCGACCAGGGCGCCGATGCCCTGCTGAAGGCATTGGAAGAGCCCCCGCCGCGTACGGTGTGGTTGCTTTGCGCCCCGACCGCCGAAGACGTCATCGTCACGGTGCGATCCAGAACACGCCACGTCAACCTGCGTACCCCGCTTGATTCGGAGGTGGCCCGGCTGCTCGTCGAGCGCGACGGCGTCGACCCGGCGGTGGCAGCCCACGCGGCCCGGGCCGCGCAAGGACATATCGGACGAGCCCGTGCGCTCGCCCGCAGCGACCAGGCGCGCGCCGCCCGCGAGCAGGTGCTGAAAATCCCGGGTTCGCTGTCCAGCGTCGGCTCCTGCCTGCGGGCCGCCGCCGACATCGTCGAGGTGGCCACCAAGGACGCCGAGCGGCGCACCGGCGAGATCGACGCCCGCGAACTGGCCGAACTCAAGGAAGCCCTGGGGTATGGCACCAAAGGGGCGCGTCCCAAGCAGGCGGCCGCTGCTCTCAAGGAGTTGGAGGATCAGCAGAAGGCTCGGGCGAAACGCCTGCTGCGAGACGCCCTCGACCGGGTGCTGACCGAGCTCACCACCTGGTATCGCGACGTGCTCACCGTGCAGGTGCATGCCATCGACCCGTCGCGGGAGGTGTCGTTGCAAGGATTCGGCCTGATCAACCAGGAGATGAGCGAACGGATCGCGAGCCAGGCGCGTTCGTCCACCGCCGAACAGACGCTACGCAAAGTGGACGCCATACTGGCCGCCCGGCAGGCCTTGGAGCATTCTGTCGCCCCTCTGTTGGCGATGGAGGCCCTGATGCTGAATCTCGCCGATCCCGACTGAGGGAGCTGATCAAGGCGCCGTCGGCGTGTCACCCTACGTTTTGCAGGGCCGAGGCCTCAAGATGGGAACTGATTTATTGGGCTCAACCATCGACAGCGAGGACAGCTTGTGAGTATCGCCACCGAGGATGTGATCGGACAGGCCACGCGCGCGCTCGACAGCGAACCGCTGGCCTCGAGCCAATCTCGGGCTGTGCGTGCCTCGTCATTGGCAGGCGCCAGCCCGGCTGTGCCGCGTGACCCGAGGCTTCTGCAGGCCGAGCAGGCCGACTATGAGGCGCGGCAGGCTGCCGCAGATGCCGAAGCTGCGCAGGCAGCCGCTCAAGAAGCTGTTGCGCGGGCTGCAGCCGCGAAGGCCGCAGCCGAGAGGTCGAAGGCAGAACTGGCGACCGCCCGGGAAGAGGCGAAGGCAAAGGCAGAAGCTGCCGCGCTGGCGGTGCGCCTCGAGCACGACAGAGCAAATGAAGCAGCCGCGGCGGCGCGGGTGCGACGCCGTGCGGTGCGCGACGAGCAATTGGGCACCGTCCACACGGTGGAGACCGCCGCCGAGCCGCAAGTCGTCACGGTGGTCAAGAACAGCACGGATCGTCTTTCCGGATCGCTGGCGCTCTTCCTGGTTCGCCTGGCGCTGGCGGCGTTCGTCGCCATCATCGGCTGGCAGTCGCTGGTTGATAGGCAGGCAACTGTCGATGCGCTGAGCTATGTGGGCCTGGACGCCCAGACGGCAGGGGCTGCAGGCTGGGGCGTCAGTATCGCGCTGCTCGTCATTGCGGTGTTCCTGCTTATCGGTCTCGGAACCCGGGTGTTCTCAGTGATCTTGTTGATCGGCACTGTCGGATTCCTGGTCTTTTTCCGGTTCGGAAACTTCAGCCCATTCATGGAAGGCCAGTTCGGCTTCTATGGCGACCGGGATGTGCTGTTGGCTGTGATGGCCGCGATTCCGGTTCTGATGGGCGCCGGCAGGTGGAGCGTGGACGCCTACTTGCGCCGCCGTAGGCAGCGGAACAAACTCGAAGACTGACGTTTGACCAAGGCGAGAGGTGCCGGATCGAAACATGACCGGCGGTAAGCTGTCGTCCGTGCCCCGGTCCCGACTTGTCATACTCATCGTGGTTTGCGCTGTGGCGCTGAGCGGCTGTCTGGCATCTCCACTCAAGCTGTTCGGCGGATATCTGCCGCGTCCATCGCACACCTATGCGGACGAACCCTCACCCGATCGTCCGATCGAGGCCGGCATCAGCCAGGCCGAACCGCCCGGCTTCGCCAACGCGTTGGGCGACTCGGTCAAGGACTACGCCGGCCAAGAGCTGACGTGGAGCGACTGCGACGGCTATCAGTGCGCGACCTTCCTGGCACCGCTGGACTGGACCGATCCTGGTGCGCAGGCAATCACCATCGCCATGAAGATGCGTCCGGCCAGCGTCGGCCCCTATCAGGGGGTGCTGATGGTCAACCCGGGCGGTCCCGGTGGATCGGCCCAGGACTATGTGGATGCGATTCCGGTGTCGGGGCTCGAAGGCTTCGACGTGATCGGTTTGGATTCGCGCGGATCGGGGCAATCGACGCCGGTCGTTTGCGGTACCGGACCCCAGACCGATGCCTACTTCGACACCGACCTCAGCCCGGACGATCAGGCCGAGCGCGACGCTCTGATCAGCGCGCAGCAGGCTTTCGACCAGCAATGCCGCGACAACTCCGGGGCGCTGCTGGATCACATTTCGACCATCGAGACCATCTACGACTATGAGCTGGCTCGTAAGTTGATGGGTGCCGACAAGATCAGCTTCTACGGAACCAGCTACGGTACCTTCCTCGGCGCGGTCTATGCTCAGCTGTACCCGAAGAACGTTCGCCGCATGGTGCTCGACTCGGCCATCGATCCCCGCCCGGACGAAGAGGTCACCCAGGCCGAGGGTTTCGACCGGAGCCTGCGGGCCTTCGCGGATTGGTGCGGATCGGTTCAGTGCGGCCTGGGGGCCGACGAGCAGAGTGTGATCGACACGATCACCGGTTTCTTGGATGGGCTGGACTCCAGCCCCCTCCCGACAAAAGACGGACGACTGCTCACCCAGTCTCAAGCACTGTCGGGGATTCTGCTGTACATGTACGACGACGCCGACGCCTATCCCGAGCTGAGTTCGCTGCTGCAATACACCATGGAAACAGGCGATGGCAGCTACTTGCTGCAAGTCGCCGACGCCATGAACGATCGCAACGACGACGGCTCCTACGGTTCGCTTGCCTATTCGTTCCCGGCGATCAGCTGCGCCGACTGGGGCGACAAGGGCGTGCAGGATGCCTTCGACCAATGGACCCAGGACGAGCAGGCCGCCCCGATCGTCGGCACGTACTCCGGGCCCTCGCTGGTGTGCCCGCTGTGGACCGCAAAGGCGGCGCCGGCGATCGACTTCGACGGCAAGGGCGCTCCGCCTATCCTGATCCTGCAGAACACCGGGGATCCGGCAACTCCTTATGAGGACGGTGAGGCCCTTGCAGCGGAGTTGGAGTCGGCGACCCTGGTTACCCGGGATGCGCCGGGTCATGGTGTCTATGACGCGGGCAGCCAGTGCATCGACTGGATCGTGGTCGATTATCTGGTGAACGGTACCGTTCCGCCCGACGGCACTCGCTGTACCGACGGCTGAATCAATCCGGGCTCAGCCGGCGAGCGGGACAACGATCTGGTCGTCCAGCCGGTGGGTGCGGCCGAACAGATCCACGTCGAGCGGGTCTCCCGACAGCAGCTTCAGTTGCACATCCTCGCCCGAAACCTGCACTGCAATGAGGCGATCCCTGAATCCGATGGTGAAGGAATAGCGGGTCCAGCCGTCGGGGCAGAACGGACGAAAACCCAGTCTGTCGTCCCGAACCCTCATGCCCGCGAATCCCTGGACGATGGCCAGCCAACCGCCGCTCATCGACGTGATGTGCAAACCGTCGTCGGTGTCGTCGTTGTAATTGTCGAGGTCGAGCCGGGCGGTGCGTCGGTAGAGTTCGACGGCCTTGCCTCGCTCGCCGATGGCTGAGGCGATGACCGAATGGATCGATGCCGACAGCGATGACTCGTGCACCGTCATCGGCTCATAGAAGTCGAAATTGCGCTTGATCTCGTCCGGGCTAAACCCATCCTCGAACAGGTAGATCCCTTGCAGCACATCGGCCTGCTTGATGAAACACGACCGCAGAATCTTGTCCCATGACCAGTGCTTGTTGAGTGGTCGCTCAGCCGGGTCAAGCGTGTCGACGGTACGCAGATCCTTGTCGAGGAACGTGTCGTGCTGCACTTGAACACCGAGTTCGGGATCTGCCGGCAGGTACATGGTGGCAGAAATCGTGCGCCAGTGTTCGCGCTCGGTGTCGCTGATGCCGAGTTCGGACGCGCGGTCGGGTAGTTCGTCCAGCACATCGCAGGTATAGCCGAGCACCCAGGCTGCCAGATAGTTCGTGTACCAGTTGTTGTTGACATTGTTCTCGTACTCGTTCGGGCCGGTCACCCCGTGAATCATGAATGCCCGGGCACGCTTCGAATAATGCACCCGGCCCGCCCAGAATCGGCTGATCTGGGTCAGCACCTCGATGCCGGGGCCGTCGAGGTAGGAACGGTCACCGGTGTAGCGCGTGTAGTTGGCGATGGCATAGGCGATCGCACCATTGCGGTGAATTTCTTCGAAGGTGATCTCCCATTCGTTGTGACATTCCAGCCCATCGAAGGTGACCATCGGGTACAAGGCCCCAGGCAGCCCCTGGCGCCCAGCGTTGGTGCGGGCCTGCGGGAGCTGATTGTGCCGATAGGTCAGCAGCGACCTCGAGACCAACGGATCGGCGACGGCCAGATACAACGGCAGGAGATAGATCTCGGTGTCCCAGTAGGTCGCGCCTCCGTACTTTTCTCCGGTGAACCCCTTCGGCCCGATGTTGAGCCGCTCATCCTCCCCGTAGTAGGTGGAGAACAGCTGGAAGAGACTGAACGCGATGCCCTGTTGTGCCTCGTCATCGCCTTCGATCAGCACGGCGGCTCGCGACCAACGCTTTTCCCATAGCGCGGTATGAGTTGCCTTGTGCGATTCGTACCCCCGGGTGGCAGCATCACCGAGCAGTCTTGCCACCGCCTCGGCGTGCTGATCCGGGGCGAGGTCACGTGAGGTGACCACTGCCACGGTCTTGTTCAGGCAAACCGATTCTCCGGCGCCGAGATTACTGTTGAGTCGGCATCCCACCCGCAGCGGGTCGTCGATTTCGCCACTGAGATTCAGCCCCTCGGCATGAAGCGCCATGCCGCCGGTCACCGTGAATTGCGGGGTACCGAACAGATTAGGTTTCGTCCGCATCGAGAGGGCCGGGTGCTTGCCACCGCAGCGCCACACGACATCCCAGAAGCGTTCGTTGTAGTTCGATTCCACGTTGTAGACGTCGCCGTCGATCTGGGGAGATAACTCAATCGCAGCGCTCCCGGAGACCACGGAGATTCGGACCTTTTGAAGACACAGTTCAGGGGTTGCCAGTGACAAGAATCGCTCGAACTCCACATGCACCTGAGCGTTGTCGACGTGATAGTCGAATGACCTCGTCAGCAGCCCGTTACGCAGATCGAGGCGGACATTGAAGTTTCCCGGGGTCCCGCGATACAGATCGACCTGCTCGCCATTGATCCGGATCGGAATGGCGATGATGTTCATGGCATTCACCGATTTTCCGAAGTACTCCGGATAGCCGTTTTTCCACCAACCCACGCGGGTTCGGTCGGGATACCAGACGCCGGCGAGATAGGTGCCCTGATGCGTGCTGCCCGAATAGCCCTCTTCGAAGTTTCCACGCATGCCCATGTGGCCGTTTCCGGTCGACGTCATGGATTCCATCAGCGCCATGTCGGCGTCATTCAGCGTCCGCGCCGAAATCGCCCAGGGCTCTACCGCGAACACCCGCTGCGTCATGTCGACCTCCTCCTGCGTTCCAAGTACCATCATGGTACGGAAACGTTTCCCGTGAGAAGATATCCGAAGCAACGAGCCTGATACAACATGCATGGTTCGGGCGGTCCGTCGGAGGAGGTGAGAATGTTCTCACGTCTGTTCAACATGGACGCTCCGTTCTGGCGTGCGATGGGCGCCATCGGTGACCTCATCTGGCTGAACGTGCTGACCATCGTCTTCTCCGTACCGGTCATCACGGCAGGGGCCGCGCTGACCGCGCTGTACGACACCGCCCGGCGTGTCAACGAGGGCATCGACGCCGGAATCACCCGCACCTTCGTCGCATCCTTCAGAGCGAATCTCGGCCAATCCACGCTGGAGTGGGGTGTGGTTTCGGTTGTCGGTGCGCTGATCGCCGGGTCCTGGCTGGTGGGCGGTCCATCGCTGCTAGGGATCCTGAAAGCCGTAGTCAGTATTCTATATCTGATGGTCTTTCCGTTCGTCTGGGCGCTCCAGGCGAGGCTTGCGAATACGGTGCCGAATACCTTACGCAACGCTGTACTGGTCGCCTTCGGCAGGCCGCTTCCGGCACTAGCAGTGCTGCTGATCGAGTTGGCCCTCGGTGGCTTGACGATCGCCGTGGGCACGTGGTGGCCGCAAGGGTTGATACTGCTTCTGCTGCTCGGATTGCCGATGGTCGTGTTCGCCACCACGCCGCTGATCGAGCGCGCCATCGCACCGATCGTCGCGCAAGCCGCGCCGCAACCACACGATTAGATCTCGATCCGGTTACGGCTGGTTGCGGTGCCGCACGGCGAAGTGTAAGTTCTGGACTACCGACCGGAATCGGTTCCGATGCAGCACCGCCGTTCCGGACGAAAAGGCCGGACCAAGGAGAGTCCGGCATGCAGTCCTCACGAAGGAGTATCCCCGACGATGAACAAGCACAAGATCCTCACGTCCGTGGCCGCGGGCCTCGTGGCGTTATCACTGACGGGTACGCTCGCCGCGTGCGGATCCGGTGACTCGGACAAAGGCTCCGACGGCAGCGTCTACTACCTGAACTTCAAGCCGGAGCAGGCATCCGACTGGGAGGCGTTGGCCGCCGACTACACCGCCGAGACCGGCGTGAACGTTACCGTGCAGACGGCCGCCTCCGGCACCTACGAAACCACGCTGAAGTCCGAGATGGCGAAGTCCGAGGCGCCGACCCTGTTCCAGGTGAACGGCCCGGTCGGCCTGCAGACCTGGAAGGACTATGCGTCCGACCTGTCCGATACCTCGATCTACGAGCACCTGAGTGACCAAAGCATCGCATTGACCAATGACGAGGGCGCGCCGGTCGCGATCCCGTATGCGATGGAGACCTACGGCCTCATCTACAACAAGGCGCTGCTCGACAAGTACTTCGCGCTGCCCGATGCCGCGATCACCTCGATCGACCAGCTGACCAGCTTCGATGCGCTCAAGAAGGTCGCCGAAGGCATTCAGGCCGACAAGGACGAGCTGGGCGTGAGCGGCGCATTCACCTCGGCAGGGTTCGACTCATCGTCCGATTGGCGCTTCAAGACCCACCTGGCCAACCTTCCGCTCTACTACGAGTACAAGGACGACAACATCGTCGGCCAGCCGGCCACCATCAAAGGCACCTACCTGCCGCAGTACAAGAACATCTTCGATCTGTACATCAACAACGCGACCGTCGAGCCGTCCTCCCTGTCGGGCAAGACGATCGAGGACGCGAATTCCGAGTTCGCGCTCGGCCAGGCGGTCTTCTATCAGAACGGCACTTGGGCATACAACGACATCAAGGGCCAGTCGGTGAGCGACGAGGATCTCGGCATGCTGCCGATCTACATCGGTGCTCCAGGCGAGGAGAACCAGGGCCTGACAACCGGTTCCGAGAACTACTGGGTGATCAACAATGAGGCCTCTGAAGCGGACCAGCAGGCCACCAAGGACTTCCTCGACTGGGTCATCACCTCCGATACCGGGCGTGATGCGATCGCCAACACCATGGGATTTGTGACCCCGTTCGATACCTTCGCCGACTACCAGTCGTCCAACCCGCTGGTACTGGCAGACGCCGCCTATCAGGAAGCCGGAAAGACCTCGGTCACCTGGAACTTCACCACGATGCCGTCCGAAGAGTGGAAGAACGGCGTCGGCCAGGCGCTGCTCCAGTACGCGCAGGGCACCGGTGAATGGGACGCGGTCAAGACCGCATTCGTCGATGGTTGGGCGACCGAATACGAGCTCACCAACGCCAACGGCTAGTCGGCCGATCACCGTGGGTGGGCGCTGCTGGGCGCCCACCCACCTTTTCCGCGAGGACTCTTTTAGATGAAACGATCGTTAACCCGTTGGGGCTGGCTGTTCACCGGCCCGACGGTGCTCGCCTTCATGATCGGTTTTGTTGTTCCGTTCGTGCTCGGCGTCTACCTGTCATTCACCCGATTCACCACGGTGACCAAGTCAAAGTGGGTCGGCCTGGCCAATTACAAGGGTGTGTTCTCGGACGCCACGTTCCTGCATTCCCTGTGGTACACGGCGGCGTTCACGATCGTCACGACCGTGTTGATCAACGTCATCGCGTTCGTGGTGGCCTATCTGCTGATCAAGACCTTCCGCGGGACGAATATCTTCCGCTCGGTGTTCTTCATGCCCAATCTGATCGGCGGCATCGTCCTCGGCTACATCTGGATGCTCTTGCTGAACGGCATCCTCGGCTACTGGGCGAGGTCGATCACATACAGCGGCTCCTACGGGTTCTGGGGCATGGTCATCTTGATGTGCTGGCAGCAGGTCGGCTACATGATGGTGATCTACATCGCCGGGTTGCAATCGATTCCGACCGATCTTTTCGAGTCGGCCGAAGTCGATGGGGCCTCTCGGCGGCAGACCCTGTTCAATATCACGATTCCCTTGGTAATGCCCTCCATCACGGTGTGCACCTTCCTCACCATCACCAACGGCTTCAAGCTTTTCGACCAGAACCTGGCATTGACCAACGGAGCACCCTCAAGGATGTCCGAATTGCTCGCGCTGAACATTTACAACACGTTCTACGGACGCACCGGTTTCGAGGGCGTCGGCCAGGCGAAGGCCGTGATCTTCCTGCTGATCGTCGCGGCACTCGCGATGCTGCAGAACAGACTGACTCGTTCGAAGGAGACGCTGTCGTGAGCAAGGTCAAGCGTCCGGGTCTGTGGACCGTCATCTTCACGATCATCAGCATCGGTTACATGTTTCCGATCGTTCTCGTGGTGATCAATTCGTTCAAGGACAAGGTGTTCATCTCGTCCCAGCCGTTTTCGCTGCCCAACTCGGAAACGTTCGTCGGGCTGGCGAACTATGCGCGTGGCGTGCAGCTGACGGAGTTCTTCTCGTCCTTCGGATGGTCACTGATCATCACCGTCGGATCGACGGCGCTGATCCTGCTATGCACCTCGATGACCGCCTGGTGGATCGTGCGGGCCGACAACAAATACGCGAAGACGCTTTATTCGGCGTTCCTGCTGAACCTCGTGGTGCCGTTCCAGATGGTGATGTTCACCCTGTCGTGGCTGACGGACTTCTTGCATCTGGGCAATCCGTTCGGTCTGTGGATCGTTTACCTCGGATTCGGCGCCGGGCTGGCGGTGTTCATCTTTACCGGGTTCGTGAAGTCGATCCCGCACGAGATCGAGGAAGCCGCGACGATCGACGGTTGTGGGCCGGTGCGGACCTTCTTCCAGGTGGTCTTGCCGATCATGCGGCCGTCGGTGGTCACCGTCGCCATTCTCGAAGTCATGTGGTTGTGGAACGACTACCTGCTGCCCTATCTGACCCTGGACATGAAGAAGTTCAAGACGATTCCGATCGCCGTCCAATACCTCAAGGGTGGCTATGGCTCGGTGGATATGGGTGCCATGATGGGCATCCTGGTGCTTGCGATGATTCCGGTGATCGTCTTCTATCTGGTCGCGCAGCGCCACATCATCAGCGGAGTGGTGGCCGGCGCTGTCAAGGGCTGACCTCGCTTCATCGCGAGGGGGTGTAATGCGTGGGCGATATGACGATCAAGGAGCTTGCCCGCATCTGTGGGGTGGCTGTTTCGACCGCGTCCAGAGCACTCAACGATCGCGAGGGCATCAACGCCGAGACACGTGACCGCATCCTCGCCACCGCGAAGCAGTACGGGTATGTGCCGAACGCAAGTGCCCGAAGCCTGAAGATTTCGGCCAATCGGACGATTTCGGTGATCATTCAAGGCGAGCCGAGCCCGCTGCTCATCGATGTTCTGCTCATCCTCGAGGAAGCGTTCGGCAAGGCAGGATTCGCCATCACGATGTCGCATGTGCCGGTGCGCAGCGCGCATTTTGCGACGGTGGAGCGCATCGTGCGCGATGGCAAGTTCGCCGGTGTGGTCTTTCTCGGACGATACGGAGACGCGCAGTCCACCGACTCGCACCTGCTCAGCAGACAACTCGCCGAGCTCGACGTCCCGATCGTGTTCTGTACGACATCGGACTACTCGGGCTTGCGCTCGGCTCATTCGTCGGTGTGTGTGGACGACTATTCCGGCGGCTTCGATCTCGGCGCGCGTCTGGCAGAACTCGGGCATCGGAAGGTCGCGTTCGTGGGTGCGGGTTCTGCGCAGGAACAAGGTCAGGTGTGGGCGCTGAGGTTTGCCGGGGTGCGCGCGGCGCTCGCCCGGGCCGGGAACCAGGCCGATCCGCACGTGATCGTCCCCTCGGAGTTGCCACACGAATTGTTCACCATGGACAACGGCTACCGCTCGATGCAAGCCTGGCTGGCCCACGGCGAGCACGAATTCACCGCCCTGGTCGCCTCCTGTGATGCGGTGGCGGTCGGTGCGGCGCGCGCGTTGCACGAGGCCGGGATCCGGGTGCCGGGCGACTGTTCGGTGACAGGATTCGACGGCCTGAACGTGGGGCGCTACTTCGTTCCGCGGCTCACCACGATCACCCAGCCGCTCGCCGAGATCGCCAGCGCGACGGCGCGGGTGCTGCTCTCCACCATCGCCGATCCCGGGCGCCCCACCGAACAGGTGCTGATCAGAGGGCGGCTGACCGAGGGCGAGTCGGTGGCGGCGGCGTGACAGCGGACCGGATCCGGTTTCGCGCAACGGCGCCGGTGTCGGTATAGTTTGCGTGGTTGGTCCGGCCACGGACCAGCGTGCCACCATAGCTCAGTCGGTAGAGCGACGCTCTCGTAAAGCGTAGGTCACGAGTTCGATTCTCGTTGGTGGCTCCAGCGCTCGGCCGGTCGGAGCCGGATCAGCCTAGCTCACTGCGGTGAACTGCGATGTGTCCTCGTCCCGATAGATCGTCTGCGAGCCGATGTCGGTCGCGCCGGTCTTGCGCCGCAGCAACGGCAACCCGACAAGCATGAATGCCACCATCAGCCAGGCTGCACCGACCTCGACCATGAATCCGCCGTGCGATCCGGCGGCATCCACCAGGCGCCCACCGACGGCGGACCCGAGCGACACTCCGACATTGAGCGCGGTTGTCGTCCAGGTCAGGCCCTCGGTGAGCTGCACCGGTGCGAACACCCGCGTCACGATCGTGTTGACGTTGGTCATGGTGGGGGCGCAGGCCGCGCCGGTGATCAGCATCACCACCGCCAGCATCACCAGAGAATGTGCGAACAAGAAGGTAGATACCCCGACCGCCAGCGCCAGCACGCCCGCGGCGAACAGCTTCCATATCGGGCTGCGCCAATTGCGAGACCCGTATGCCAATGCCGCGGCGCACGAACCGAACGAAAAGATGGCCAACAATATGCCGGATGCGCTCGCCGCACCTTGCTCCTGGGCGAATTCGACGACCGCGACATCGTTCGCGCCGAACAGTGCACCCGCTCCGATATAGGTGGCCATCAGCACCAGGACGACAGGGTTGGCTAGCACGCTCCGGCGCTTTTCGGATGCGCTGCGGGGGCGAGGAACCGGTTCGGTGGCCCGCTGGGCGAAGAAAATCGTGCTGCCGACCAGAAAACACGCCACGGCAACAAGCAGTCCTGTGACCGGGTGAAGCATGGTGCCCAGCACGGTGGCAAGAATCGGTCCGACGATGAAGGCGAACTCGTCGAAGGCCGCCTCCAGCGCGTATGCGGTACCGAGTTGATCGGCCCGGTCGGCGACCCGCGCCCACCGTGAGCGGACGAGCGCGCCCGGCGATCCCCAGGTGGCGCCGGCAATCATCGATGCCGCGAAAAGCAGCCACGCCGGCGCGTGGTAGACGATGGCGACGGCCAGCGTCAAAGTCGCCGCAGCCGAGGCCAGCAGCGAGGGAAACATGACGCGACGCTGCCCGTACTCATCAACGAGGCGGGCCAGCAACGGCGCACAGGCGCAGGTGGCCAAAATGTTCGCGGCACCTACCGCCCCGGCCAGGGTGTAGTTGCCGTACGCGGCCTTCACCGAGAGGATCGTCGCGATACCGATCATGGCCATCGGCATCCGCATGATCAGGCCCGAGATCGAGAACTTCCATGCCTCGTTGATTCGCAGAACATCCAAATATTTCGAGAGCACGATCATCCACGATATCCGACGTCGCAAGGCGCAAGTGAATCGGAGGGTGGCAAATCAGCGTTTCCGATAGGGTTCGAACATGGGACAGGTTGCCGACCCGAGGTCGCGGGTGCTGATCGGGGTGGATGAGTTGCGAAACCGGTTCGGTACGCCCGAGATGCCGCAACTGCTGGATGTGCGCTGGCGGCTCGGCGAACCCGCAGGTGCCGGACTAGAACGCTACCGTGCAGGGCATCTGCCCGCTGCCCGATTCCTGAGCTTGGAGGCGGTGCTCACCGGCCCGCACACCGACCCCCTGCTGGGGCGTCATCCCTTGCCGTCCCCAGAACTGGTGGCCGCCGGGCTCGGCGAACTGGGCATCGAACCGGACAAGGAGATGGTGGTCTACGACGAGCCGGGCTCGTTTGCTGCCGGCCGCGCGTGGTGGGTGCTGCGCTGGCTGGGACTCGAGGTACGTGTGCTGGACGGCGGCATCACCGCCTGGCAGGCGGGCGCCGAACCAGCTTTGGAGACCGGCGACCCAGCCCCGGTCGAGCCGACCGAATTCGGGCCGCTCACCTCGGGCCACCTGCCCACTCTCACCGCCGATGAGGTGTCGGCCTTCGACGGCACGGTGATCGACGTCCGGGCGCCCGAGCGGTACCGCGGTGAGTCCGAGCCTCTCGATCCGGCGGCCGGGCATATCCCTGGTGCGGTGAATCGTCCGGTGGGCGCGTTCTGGGAGACCGACGGAACCCTGCCCTCGTCCGAACGGCTCGCCCAACTCCTGGATCTTCCTGCCGAGGGCCCAGTGGCGGTTTACTGCGGCTCCGGTGTCTCCGCGGCCCAGGAAATATTGGCGTTGGCCGGCCTGGGCATCGAGGCCGCGCTCTATCCGCCATCCTGGTCGGGCTGGTCCGCCGACCCTGATCGTCCGGTGGCGGTGGGGGAGTAACGCCGTTCGCGCGATGGGGTCAGTGAGCGGATTGCCAGACGACGTCGAAGGGTGTCGGGGCTGAGATCTTGCGCTGGATTCCTGCGGTGACGAAGTCTTTCGCGGCATCGACGGCGTCGTGCAGTGAGTGTCCCAGGGCGAGGCCCGCAGCAACGGCCGCGGCCAGGGTGTCCCCTGCGCCGGATACCGGTGCGCCGGCGACCTTGGGGCGTGCGTAGCTCACCAGTTCGGAGCCGTCCCACAAGACGTCCACGGCGTTGTCGCCGGGGATGGTCATGCCGCCCTTCGCCAGCACGGCGGAGCCGATGGCGTCACCGATCTTTTTTGCGGCGTCGGCCAGGGCGCCCACTGAGTCGATGGAGCCCACGCCGGCGAGGGTGCAGGTTTCGAAATAGTTGGGGGTCACGACGTCGGCCAGTGGCAGTATGTCGGCGCGTAAGGCGGTGTCGATATCCAATGCCGCGCCGGGTTCTTGTCCTTTGCAAATGAGGACCGGGTCGACGACGATGTTCCTCAGCTTGGCCGCTACCAAGATGTCGCGGGTGGCCTCGATCGTCGGCACGGTTCCCAGCATGCCGACCTTGACGGAATCGGGTGCCGTCCATTCGGCCAGGATGGCTTCGCTTTGATCGCGCAGTACCTGCGGGTCGACGGGGGTCAGACGGTGATTCCAGCCGTTGTTCGGGTCGAATGCCACGATGCAGGTGAGCGCGGCTGCGCCGAAGACGCCGAACTCTTCCAGGGTGCGCAGGTCGGCTTGGACACCGGCCCCTCCGGTGGCCTCTGAACCCGCGATGACGAATGTGACCGGCGGCTGAGACACGAGCATTCTCCTTCGGACGAGCGATGGATGACACAACAAGGATGCTGTCTATCGGTGCCCACTTTAGAACCGTCGTGTTCACCCGGTGGACGAGAGGCTCCCGTGGAACCGGCCGGATCAGCTCACGATGACCGGAACCACCGTGAACCCACCGATCGGCGGCTGCGCTCGCTCGGCGGGAATGTCATCCGAGAGCCTGATCTGCGATACGCCATTCAGCAGGGCGCGGATCGCCACCCGCAACTCCAAGGTCGCCAGCGGACGCCCAGGGCACACATGTACGCCGGTGCCGTAAACCAGATTGTGCTCGGCGTTGTGCTGCGGATCGAAGCGATCGGGGTCACCGAACACGGCCGGGTCCCGATTGGCGCCCGTCCAGTTCACGATCACTCGCTCGCCGGCATGAATCAACATCGCGTCGACCTCGGTATCGACGGCCGCGACCCTGCGATTCGACACGAACGGGTCATCGATCCGCAAGATCTCGTCGATGGCGCGGTCCAGTTGCTCGTCCGGCAGCCCACGGAACGCCCCGATGTGCTCCGGGTGGGTGGCGAGCCAGTGCACGATCACGCCGACACACAGCGCGATCGACCCCAGATCGCCGCCGGTCCAGTTGCGCAGCACGGACACCAGAGTCGGCTTGAAATCAGGCTCGTCGCGGAGCACATCGATCAACTCGTCGGTGACGTCACCGGTTCGGGGCCGCGCACCGCTCAGGCGTGGCTCGACGATACCCATGATGATCTCATCGAAGCGCTGCGCGACCGCCGCGGTGCGCGCCAGCTCCCCCGAGCGAGTGGCCTCATGGTTCTCGGCCATCCAGGCCAGCAACGCGTGTTCGCTCTCGTGTGGCCAGCCCAGCCAACGCGACTGGGCACGCACCGCGAACCTGGCGCCGAACTCGGTGACCGCGTTGAAGACCGTGCCACGGTCGAGCCGGCCCACCAACTCGCGTGCAACCTCCGAAATCACCGGCTCGAGCGCAGCCATACGCTCGGCGGAGAAGAAAGGATCGATGATCTGCCGCATCCGGGCATGTTCGGCACCGTCAAGCCCGTTCGGTACCTGCAAGAACCTCGACACGGCGCTGGAGAACCTGTCATCTGCCTTCGCGATCGCGGCGACATCGGCATACCTGCAGGCCACCCACGCATCATCTCGCCTGGTGAGGCCCTCCTCGCGCAGCCGATCGTAATCCTGCCGGGGATCCGTGTGTGTCATAGGGCAGCCCTTCTGCACTGTTCGATGGTCGCATGTCCAAATGAATTGTATTAAATAGCGGACGGGTGGGTGTCCGGTCGGCGATGCGCCTGTGGAGAACACCCAGATCCTCTTTCCTGGAGCATTGGAGTGGCCTGACCAATGGCCCCACCGTCGGGCGCTGGTTGAGTGCTCGGTAGATTGGTGGCTGTGTTGGATTGCGTAGTGATTGGAGCCGGTCTCGCTGGGCTCGCTGCAGCGGACGAACTGATCGCGCGCGGCAAGAGGGTCGCGGTCGTCGAGGCACGCGATCGCGTGGGTGGACGAGTCCGGGCGACCGATGTCGATGGCGTATCCGTCGACAGCGGTGGTCAGTGGATCACTCCCGGCAACGAATCCATGCTCGAACTCGTCCGTGAGGCAGGGTTGGACCTCGTCGGGCCGCAGGAGGGCTCATATCTGCTGCGCACCGGCGGATCGGTGGTGCGCAGCCACCAGCAGGCGGACAGGACACCAGCCCTTTCGCCGTTCGAAACCGCGGATCTGGGCCAAGGCGTCGTCCGGTTCCGCAGGTTGTCCGAGCGCATGGTTACCGATCCGACGTGGACCTCGACCAACAAGACGTGGCTGAACCAGCCACTGTCTCGCTGGATCAAGACGAACGTCCGCACTCCGGCGGCGCAGCAGGATTTCAGCACCGCGATGAAAGGTGTTCTGGGCGCGGAAGCCGATTCGGGGGTCACGCTGGGTGCTGCGCTGCGAGCCGGACGCAACGGCATCGATCTCGAATCGCTGTTCGCCGTCGGTGGTGGGCTGAAGCTTCGCAGGGTGCTGGGCGGTATGCACCAGGTGGCCGATCACCTGGGCGACCAGGTCGGGGATCGGATCCAATTCGGTGTCCAGGTGACCGGAATCACCCAGGCGGCCGACCGCGTCATCGTGCACACCGCCTCCGGTGAGCAGATCGAGGCACGCACCACACTGGTGACGCTGCCCCCGTGGCTGGCCATGAAGCTCGACTATTCGCCCGGTTTGCCCGAATGGCGTTACGAGACCGTCGCCCGTACCTCGCCCGGAGCCGCGATCAAGGCATTCGTGGTCTATCCGACGCCGTGGTGGCGTGAATCCGGGCTGAGCGGGCAGATGAGTGCGGACGACGGCACCATCCGCGCAACCTTCGATCTGACCGAACCGGGTGGGCCCGGCGTGCTCACCGGAATGTTCGGAGGGAAGACCGCCGTTGCCATGTCGCAGGCCGGCCCCGCGGCCCGCGAGCAGGCTTTCATCGACGCATTGGCTGCCGTTTTCGGCCAGGTAGCCCGCCAGGAGCACAGCTACCTCGATCATGACTGGTATGCGGACCCGTTCACCCAGGGCAGCAACACCCCCCACTTCGCGCCCGGCATCTGGAGCATGAACGGTCAGCTGTTGGCGCAGGCGGAGGGGCCGATTCATTTCGCAGGGTCCGAATATGCGCACAAGTTCAACGGCTACCTGGAAGGTGCCATTCGCTCGGGACGCGACGAGGCCCGCGCGATCGCCCGTGAGCTGGGATAGAGCCGCTATCTTTTGATTGAGTGTTTGGTCGGCAGTCGGCGCAAACCATGGTCGTCCGTCGTGCGCGGGCACGTGATAAAGGAGTCACGATGAGGGCACTTGTCATTACGGGGGCCCGCGAGGCCGCAGTGCAAGACGTTCCGGCGCCGGTCGCGGTGCCCGGTGAAGTCGTCGTGGACGTGAAGCGATCCGGTATCTGTGGCACCGATATCGAACTTTTCACCGGCGAACAGCCCTACTTCGACACTGGTCACACATCCTTTCCGGTACGGATCGGACACGAGTGGATGGGCGTCGTGTCGGCGGTCGGCGAGGGGGTCGATGCGGCCTGGCTGGGAGCTCGGGTGACCGGCGACACCATGCTCGGCTGCGGCAAGTGCAGGCTGTGCCGCACCGGTCGAGGCTACGTCTGTGAGTCCCGCACCGAACTTGGTATTCGTGGCGGACGACCCGGAGCTCTCGCCGAGCAGGTCGCCGTGCCCGAGACTGCGCTGCACAGGTTGCCCGACTCCGTGGACGATGCGATGGGCGCGATGGTGGAGCCGGGCGGTAACGCGTACCGGGCCGTGCAGGTGGCAGCGCTCGATCCGGGCGACCGATGTCTGGTGCTCGGGGCAGGGACGATCGGTCTGCTCTGCGGACTGTTCGCCAGGGCCGCCGGTGCCGAGGTGCATCTGCTCGGGCGAAGCGAACGATCGCAGGACTTTGCCCGGGCCATCGGTTTCGAGCACGTCTGGACCCGCGAGACCCTCCCCGACCTGGGATGGGATGCGGTGATCGAGGCATCCAACGCGCAGCAGCTGCCGGCGACGGCACTCGACCTGGTGGAACCCGGCAAACGGGTGGTCTACATCGGGCTGGCCGGCACCCCGAGCCTGATCGACACCCGGAACCTGGTGCTCGCCGATGTCACCGCGGTGGGCGTGCTGAGCGCCTCACCGGGGCTCGCTGGAACCATCGAGACCTATGCGGCCGGAGCGGTCGATCCGCGTCCACTTGTCGCCGCGACCCTGTCGCTGGACGAACTGCCCATGGTCCTCGCCGGCGGGCGGCCGCAGGGCAGCGGGGCAGGGCCCAAGTTCCACGTCAGGATCTAACCAACAAAAAGGATCTGGGGTGGCAAGTGCCACCCCAGATCCTTTGTCGGTATTCAATTCGTCGATTTCGACCTAGATCGCCGAGTCGCCCCGCTCGCCGGTCCTGATCCGGACGACGTCTTCGACCTGGGTCACCCAGATCTTGCCGTCTCCGATGGATCCGCTGCGGGCCGCTTGACAGATCGTCTTGACGATCACGTCGACATCCTCGTCCGAGGACAAGATGTCCATTCGGATCTTGGTGATGAAGTCGATGGTGAATTCTTCGCCGCGGTAGACCTCGGTGTGGCCACGCTGACGGGCGTAGCCCGAGCATTCGCTGACCGTCATTCCGCTGATGCCCTGCTGAGCCAGCGCGATCTGCACTTCGTCGACCGCGTCCTCTCTCAGAACAGATGTGATGAGTTTCATACGGTCACCTTCGCAGAGTCGTCGTCGGAGGTCTTGGTCGGGTCAGCGATAAGGAGGGTCTTGTTGTAGGTGGAGTACTGCACCTTCGACAGGTCGTAGCCGACCTCGGCGTGCTCGACCAGGTCGATGCCGCTGGTCTCCTGCGACGGGGCAACCCGCATGCCCATGATCTTGTCGATCACCTTGGCGATGATGAAGGAGACCACGAAGGAGTAAACCAGGACGATCGCGGCACCTGCGGCCTGACGGCCGAGCTGTGCGACGCCGCCACCGTAGAACAGGCCCGCGGTATCGATGCCACCGGTGAGGTCGGGGGAACCGAGGAAGCCGATGGCCAGGGTGCCGATCAGGCCGCCGACCAGGTGAACGCCGACCACGTCGAGCGAGTCGTCATAGCCGAACTTGTATTTCAGCGAGATGGCCATCGAGCAGCCGACGCCGACCAGGATGCCGATGATGATGGCGCCGACAGGGGTGACAGCGGCAGCGGCGGGGGTGATGCCGACCAAGCCTGCGACGATGCCGGAAGCGGCGCCGAGGGAAGTAGCGTGACCATCGCGGATACGTTCGGTGAGCAGCCAGGCGAGCATCGCGGCGGCCGGGCAGACCATCGTGTTCACCCATGCCAGACCGGCGGTTTCGTTGGCTGCGAGGGCAGATCCGGCGTTGAAGCCGAACCACCCGAACCACAGCAGAGCGGCGCCGAGCATGACCAGGGTCAGGTTGTGCGGACGCATGGGAACCTTGCCGAAGCCGATTCGTTTGCCGAGCACGAGGGCCAGGGCCAGAGCGCCGGCACCGGCGTTGATGTGGATGGCGGTGCCGCCTGCGAAGTCGATCGCGCCGATGGTGTTGGCGATGAAACCACCATGGGCCGAGACCGAGTCATCGAATGCGAACACCCAGTGAGCTGCCGGGAAGTAGACCAGGGAGGCCCACAGAAGTGCGAAGAGGCACCAGGCGCCGAACTTCATCCGGTCCGCCGCCGCGCCCGAGACCAGAGCCACCGCGATGATCGCGAATGCCGACTGGAACCCGACGAAGACGTATCCCGGTATGGTGCCGACCTCGAGACCTGCGATATTGCTCAGGCCGAAGAAGTCACCCGGATTGCCGAGGAATCCGCCGATCGAGTCGCCGAATGCAAACGAGAAGCCGTACAGCACCCAGGCAACACCGACGACGCCCATTGTTCCGATTGAAAGCATCATCATGTTGAGCACGCTCTTGGAGCGCACCATGCCGCCGTAGAAGAAGGCGAGGCCGGGAGTCATTATCAGGACGAGGGCCGCACTGACCAGGACCCAGGCAGTGTCGCCAGCACTGATCTCAAGGATTGTCATGGCCTCAATCGTGGGCGACCAGCGTTGCCGCCGAGTTGTGACCGTGTTACAAGCCGGTTATCGAATGGTCCTTCACGTTACGGTGTGGTTTCGGCGCTGCCGCCATCTCACGGCAACTCGGCGCTGATACTTTCACGTTTTTGTGAGCCCGCCGGGGTAACCTTAGAGCTACCCCGGGGCCGCAGGACGACGGCTCATGGCGGCCACCACGGTAAGTTGAGCGATCACGGCTTCGCAGCCACCCATCGCGCACGATCGGGCGTGGCTGCCGGGACGCTACTGGCGGTAGCCGGATGAGGTGGTTGGAGGCAGATGTTCTGCTCGCAGTGCTTGATGGCTGTGGGTCCGCGAGATCGGGTCTGCAGCGCGTGCGGGGCTGACCTCACCTCTCCAGGATCGGTCCGGCTGACCGATCCACGCCGAGTGCCGGGCACCTCACGGCAAAGCTCGGCCTCATCAACCAGAGCCGGTGGCGGGCCACAGCCGGTGGCCGATGTCGTTGCCGCTGCGCCGGTCTTCGTTCCGCCCGAGAGCACCCAGCCCGCCTTTCCGGACGACGCCTCGGCTGTCGTCGAGGCGCCTCCCGCCGCCGGGCAGGACGCGCTTTCGTCCGAAACCGCAGACTCGGCCCCGGCTGCGTCCGGTCCGCAACCTTCCGGCCGATCCGAACCGCAGACAGGCGAGCCCGGTCCCCGACAGGTGAGTGGCTCGACTCGCGCACCGGTGCCCGGCCAGCTCGTCGCCGCGGCGACGTCCGGCCAAGTTGCCTCCGCGGCTGCGTCCGGGCAGGTGGCCTCCGCGGCCGCGCCTGCCGCACCCGCCAAGGGCGGAGCAACCAGGGCGTCCCATCCGCAGGTTCCCCGCGTCGAGCCGTACCGGCGGATGATCAGCGTGCCCGTCGAGCGCGATCCCGATGAGCTCAGCCTGTGGGATGACTACGGGGTGGCCGATGCCCCCGAACCGGCGCGGGTCGACCTCGATTCGAACCGCCGCGACCAGGTCAATCAGATGATCGGGGCATCCGCGGTGCCGGCTGCGAAAGCGCTCTCGGTGGCGGTGGTTCTCGGCGTGACCGCACTGGTGCTGGTCTTGCTGGTCGGACGACTGCTGACCCTCGATTCTTTGATACTCAACCGCGCGGATGCGGCCTCGGCCGAGACCAGCGTCTCGGCAGAACCTGCTCCCGAGGAGACCGCTGCGGCAGAGCCGGCCACCGAAACCGAAGAAACACAGTCGCCCAGCCCGACCCCGACACCATCCGCCAAGGTCACGCCAGCGATGGACGCCGGGGCCAAGGAATGCGATTCCGGAGTCTGGGCAGGATCCCAGACGTCGTGTGTGCTCGCCAACGAGGTCGCCAAGCAGGTCGATCGGGCGATGACCGACTCGGTGACGGTCGAGGCGTTCAGCTCCTCGTCCAACCGGAATTACCGGCTCGAATGCTCGGCATCCGAAGGTATCAGCTGCGTCGGGCTCGACGGAGTCGAAGGCCTCGCGGTGTGGATCGTCGCCGAACCCGCGGCCTGATCACCCGTCTTTCGATCATCTGTCCTTCGCCGGCCGTGTGACGTCGGTGAGTTGGGCACCCTGCCCGTAGTCCGCGATGTTGGCCCAGCTGGTGTCAAGACTGAACTCGCTATAGGCCGAGGTGGGGAACCAGCAGCTGATCTGATCTGCCTCGTGTGGTGCCGAGGTCCACGCCAATTCTGCCGCGAGGCTGGGGATGCCGGGTGAATGCGCGATCACCAGCAAAGACGTGACGTCCTCGGTGATCTCACTGATGCGCTGCCGAATGGCGTCGGCCGAACCCAGATAGAGGGCATCCATGAATTCGACCGGAACACTGTCGCCGGAAGGGGTCCGAAGCCTCAACGCCTCATAGGTCTGCCTGGTGCGCATGGACGATGACGAGAGCACGAGCTGGATGCCTCGTCCGGCCAACTGCAGCCCTGCTTGCCGAGCCTGCAGGATGCCCGCCGGCGCCAATTCGCGATCGAAGTCGCTGACCGGCCGGTGTGATTCGGCCTTGGCATGGCGCATCAGGAACAGCGTGTGAGTCATGGCTGAACTTTACCCGTGGACCGGCGATCAGGTTCGGTCTGCGACGGCGACCACCAGATCACGATTGATCGAGGCATCGACCCGGTGTTCGAAGTTACGCCAGGGACCCTCGTCGCGCGGGCTGAGCCCTGCACCGGCGAGCATCGCGACCATCTCGGAGCGGGGCAGGGTGTAGGTGTTCCAGGAGATGCCGATCGCGCCGCCCGGCTTGAGCTGTCCGCGCCACACCGGGATCGCCTCCGCAAGCAGATGTGCGGGCGAGCGATCCCTGCCGGGGGTGGGCCGCCCCGGCCGGCCCTTGGGCCCTTGCCCGGACGAGGCACCCCGCCGGTCGGAGCCGCGTTGCTCGGCCCCGTGCACGACCCCGTACGGAGCGTCGGTGACGATCGCATCGAAACGTTTGCGGCCGAACAGCGCGGCCGAATCCCGGGTGTCACCGGTGAACACCGTCATCTGCAGGCGTGGCCTGCCGGGCATTGCCGGACGTTCGTGAGTTGCCTCGTCCAGTCTTGCTTCGGCGTCAAATCTGCGCCCGATCGAACGCCCCTCCCGGCGCACCGGCGACACATCGGCCGAGTGCTTGATCCGTTTGGTGCGCAGGTAGGTCTTGAGGTAGCCGGCCAGTGCCTCGAAACTCTTGGCATCGGCTTCCACACCGAATCCGTTGTGCCCCAACTGCCATGCGGCCAGCAGCGTGGTGCCGCGCCCGGCCAACGGATCGAGAATGTCCAATGGTCCCGGACGAGAAATCTGACTGCAGACCAAGTGCAGCAGCATCCGGGTGAACGCCTCGTTGGTCTTGCCCGCGTACTTGGGGATGGTGACCAGGTCATCGTCCATGACATCGAGGTTCGGCAGATCCAGCGGACGAAGCAGACCGGCGCCGGTCTGTTCGAATCCCATCAGCAATGCGGACTGGGCGGCCAGCGCCAATTCATCGATCTCATCGGCGCTGAACCGTATTCCCTGCGCCCTGCCCCAGACCGCCGGGCTGATGGAGTGCGCGAAGTCCGACGTGACCGCAAGCTCCGCCGCCGACAACGCAGGGGTGGCTTCGCGATAAACACGATTCGCCGAGGGGTCCAGCAACATCAGATAATCGGGCACCCGACCATCGTGTCACGTGCCGCGAGGCGGGCAAAAGTGAAGCTGCTTCAGGTAGCCGCCGACGAACCAGCGCAACCGGTCGGTCCGGCGTCGGGTGGTCTATTGCAGGTCGACCTTCTTGTGCTCGTAGCTGGTGCCCTTGGCACGGTCGATGGACCGGCGGACCTCCGCCTCGGCGGCCTCGCGTCCGACCCAGCTCGCGCCCTCGACGCTCTTACCGGGTTCCAGATCTTTGTAGACGGTGAAGAAGTGCTCGATCTCCAACAGCATGTACTGCGGGATCGCGTCCAGGTCGTCCAGATGGTTACGGCGGGTATCTGCGGTGGGGATGCACAGCACCTTGTCGTCACCGCCCATCTCGTCTTGCATCTGGAACATCGCGACGGCGCGGCACTCGACAAGACAACCGGGGAAGGTCGGCTCGGCGACGATCACCATGGCGTCCAGCGGGTCACCATCCTCGCCGAGAGTGCCCTCGATGAACCCATAGTCGTACGGGTACTGAGTCGAGGTGAACAAGGTGCGGTCGAGACGGATGCGCCCGCTGGTGTGATCCATCTCGTACTTGTTCTTGGTACCGCGGGGGATCTCAACGGTCATATCGAACGTGATACCGACCTTCGGTTCCACGTCGTCGTTATTCCGGAAGTCGTCGATCACCGAAACGCTCCTTAAGATGAGACTGTTAGACACCAGAAGACTGCAAATGTCGAGACTAACGCTATCCGGTCGGGAGGATTCAGGTGGGGAAGAGCGAAGGACGCGTCAGACGATTTCGCCCACCACTGTGGTTCGGCTGGCTGAGCTGGCTGCTCGTCGTGCTGCTGTTGGCGGCATCGGCCGCGTACGTGGCAGGCCCGCTGGCACGCGAGCGGGGATGGAGCGTCGACGGTGGCCAACCGAGCATCGATCCCCAGATCATCGCCGAGATCCACAGCGCCCCATCGGGAAACGGCGCGATCTCCGAAGCCTCCGAACCCGGCTACCAGAGCGCGGACGCCGATCACATCGCTGCCGTTTTGGACGCGACCCAGCCGACGCTGTCGGGTAGCTACGGTGTCGCGGTCGCCGACCTGACGCAGGACGGCCTCAGCTATGAATCGTCGGCGCACACCGCGCTGACCCCGGCGTCCACCCTCAAGATCATGACCGCGATCGCCAGCCTGGATGCCCTGGGTGCCGAGCACACCTTCATCACCTCGGTGGTCAGCACCGCCCAGGATCAGATCGTGCTGGTCGGTGGCGGGGATCCGCTGCTGGCTTCGACCGACGACAGCTATTCGGCGGCGTCCACCATCGATTTGCCGACCACCGCCGATCTGGCCGCGAAGACCGCGGCTGCCCTGCAGGCGCGAGGCGTGACGCAGGTCAGCGTGGGCTACGACGACTCGCTTTTCGCCGGCGATGTGTGGCATCCGGACTGGGCCGAGGGCGACCGCGAGTTCGTGGCGCCGATCGGTGCGCTGAGTCTGGACGAGGGGGCCGGCGTCGCCGGTACGGACTCCGGCTCGGCGACCGTCGCCGCGAAGTTCTGCGAGCAGCTGGCGGCGGCCGGAATCGAGATCACCGGCGAGGCGACCGCGGCCTCCGCCGACGCCGGCGAGGAACTGGCCAAGGTGGAGTCGGTGCCGCTGGGCCTTCTGGTACAGGAGATGCTGACCCATTCCGACAATTTCATCGCCGAGATGCTGCTGCGCCAGCTGGCGATCGCCGACGGGCACGAGGCGTCTTTCACTGGCGGCACCGAGGCTCTCACCGATCGCCTGACCGAACTCGGCCTGTGGGACGACGGCCAGTACCTCGCGGACGGCTCGGGCCTGTCGATGAACGACAAGATCACCCCGGCGGCGCTGGTCGAGGCTTTGCAGCTGGCCTATCAGCGTCCCGAATTGAGCGCGGTGCTCGCCGGGCTGCCGGTGGCCTCGTCGACCGGCACCACGGCCAGCCGGTTCGCGGACGATCAGAGCGCCGCGGCCCGCGGTGTGGTGCGCGCCAAGACCGGCACCTTGGACAGCGTCTCCTCGCTGGCGGGATACACCATGACCACAGACGGCGCGCTGATTGTGTTCGCCCTGATGGGTAACGGTTTGCCCACCGATCAAGACGTCCGGACCTGGTTCGATCAGGCGGCCGCCGCCCTGGCCGACTGCGAGTGCGCGGCGGGCAGCTGAGGGTTCGATACTCTGGGGGCCATGACTTCGATGCCGTGGATCGACTGGGACGCTGCCGCTCGAACCGGTGGCACCCTGGTGAATCCCGGCCCACGGGCCAGCCGTACCGAACGCGAGCAATTGGTCGCCGAACTGCGCGCCGACGCCCGGCGCAGTACCGAAGCGATCGTGGACGCAACCAAGCTGCCCGTCGCCGGCCACGCGCGCGAACTGGTGGTCGACCGCGCGGGCATCATCCGGGCCAACTCGAATACCGCACGGCAGATGCTGGGTTCCGTGACCGACGACCGGCCCGCCGGCCGGGCAGCACAGCTGGCCGGCCACGCGCGCGGTGTGAGCATCGGCACCGCGCTCGGTCTGCTGGGTTCGAGGATTCTAGGCCAATACGATCCGTTCGGTGCAGAACCCACGCTGTATCTGGTGGCGCCGACGATCATGGCGGTCGAACGGCAGCTCAAGGTACCGGCGGCTGATTTCCGGATGTGGGTGGTGCTGCACGAGCAGACTCACCGCGTCCAATTCGCCAATGCGCCGTGGCTGCGTGACTATTTGATCGAGCGGGCCCGGGCGATCGCGGCGGCCGAGACCGAGGACGGCGGCGAGGGGTTCTGGCGCGATCTGCCGGGCCGTGTCGCGCAGGCCCGAAGCGACCGCGAAGACCATCGGCCGGCCAGCATGCGTGTGCTGAATGCCTTTTCGTCGCCGCAGACCGTGACCGCGATGGCCGAGGTGAGCGCGGCGATGTCACTGCTCGAAGGCCATGCCGACGTGATGATGGACCGCAGCGGCAAGAAGCTGATGACGTCGGTCTCGATGATCCGCAAGAGGTTTCAGGGCAGGCGCACGCCGAGCGGCATCTGGGTGGTGCTCAACAAGATCTTGGGCATGGACGCGAAGCAGGCGCAGTATGCGGAAGGCGCCGCATTCTGCCGCGAGGTGCTGCGCAAGGGTGGCGCCGAGTTGCTGAACGAGGCGTTCGCCGGCTCGGCGGCCCTGCCGTCCATGACCGAATTACTGCACCCGCAGCAGTGGTGCGAACGAATCTCGGGCAATGGCTAGACGGGCCTTGGGGCCGGCCGCACTGCAGGTCGTCCAGGCCGTGCAACAGGTATTCGCAGCGCTGGACGACCCGAGCCGCGAGATCGTGGTGGCCTGCTCGGGCGGTGCCGATTCCACGTCGTTGGCCTGCGCGGTGGGTCATCTGGCAGGCAAGCCGGCCGATCGGACGCCCAGCGTGCGCGCCGTCATCGTCGACCATGGTCTGCAGCCCGGTTCTGCGCAGGTCGCCGCGGCCGTGGCTGCCCGGTTGGAGGGTATCGGCATGCCGGCGCAGGTGCGGCGCGTCGAGGTGCTCACTGATTCTCCGGACGGCACGGAGGCGGCCGCCCGCGACGCCCGCTATCAGGCGCTGAGTGAGATGGCCGGGCCACATGCGGTCGTCCTGCTCGGTCACACCCTGGACGATCAGGCCGAGACCGTGCTGCTGGGACTCGCCAGGGGGTCCGGCACCCGCTCGCTGGCAGGCATGCCACCGCGTTTCGGCACCGCACCCCAGTTTCGGCGTCCGTTGCTCGGCTTGCGCCGGACGACGACGGCCAAGGCGTGCCGCGAATGGGGCATCGAGGTCTGGGACGACCCGCAGAATGCCCAGCCGGAATTCGCGCGGGTGCGCGTCCGGCAACGGGTGATGCCCATGCTGGAGGCCGAGCTGGGGCCGAGGTTCGCCGAGGCGCTGGCCCGCACCGCGATCCTTGCCAGACAGGATGGGGACGCCCTCGACGACTGTGCCGAAGCCCTGATTCCGGCCTCGGGCGAGGGCTTGGACGTGACCATGCTGGCGGGGCTTCCCGAAGCCGTCGCATCCAGGGTCTTGCGTGGTTGGCTGGTACGCGCCGGTGCCGACCAGCCCGGTTTCGCTCATGTCCGTTCGGTGCAGGCGTTGGTGGATCGCTGGCATGGCCAACGTGGTGTCGATCTGCCCGGGGGAGTACGGGTGCGGCGCAAGGCCGGTCTCCTCGTTGCCGATCGTCCGGGCGAATAGGCGGAGACGGTCGCCATGGGTCGTGGCAAGAGATCGGCGCGTCGATCTGCGCCGGTGGTTCCTCGAAGGGGCCAGAGTCCGGTGGCTGCCGGGGCGCCCGTGAGTGGGCCGGGAAACGCTCGGTGTCATCGTGCCGACCGGCCCGCTAGACTCCGGTGAGTGGATGCCGCGGATATTTCTGAAGATCTTGCACACGTATTGCTGAGCTCCGATCAGGTTCATGAACGGGTTTGTGAGCTGGCCGAACAAATCGACGCAGATTACGCAGGTCGTGACCTGCTGATGGTGGGCGTGCTCAATGGCGCCATGATGGTGATGTCCGACCTCACCCGGGCCATGAAATCGCATTGCCGTATCGATTGGATGGCCATCTCTTCCTACGGTTCGGGGACGAAGAGCTCGGGCGTGGTCCGGATTCTCAAAGACCTCACCACCGACATCACCGGGCTCAATGTGCTGATCGTCGAGGACATCATCGACACCGGCCTGACCTTGAGCTACCTGATCCAGAATCTGCGCTCGCGTGAGCCTGCCAGCATCGAGGTGATGACGATGTTCCGCAAGCCGGACGCCATCACCTCGGCGGTGGAGGCACGCTATGTCGGTTTCGATATTCCCACCGAGTTCGTCGTCGGATACGGCCTTGACTACGACGGGCGCTATCGAAATCTGACCGATGTGGCCACCTTGGCGCCGCATGTCTATTCCTGAACAAGTGCCGGCCCGGCGCCCCAGCCGACCGTCGCCGCTTCGATGATCCACAGGCCGTGCGGCGGCGAGGTCACGCTCAAAGCGTAGTTTCGGCCGGTTCGTCTTCTGACGAGATGACAGGCAGATGGCCCGGATGTGGCTAAGCTGTGGCTTATTCGGCCGTTCGGCGAAGACGAATGTGAAGGACGATATGTCGAACCAAAACTACGGCCCCGATAACCGACCCCAGGGCCCTCAGCAGCCTGGGCAAGGCGGGCAGCCAGCATCCCAGAATCCCGGCGCTCAGCCGTCGTCGCCGAATCAGGGCGGCGAACAGCCGACGTCGCAGTATCCGACCAGCCAGCAGCCCACATCGCAGTATCCGGGCGCTCAGCCATGGAACGGACAGCAAGGCCAGGGCGCCAGCGCCTCCCAGCAGTCGTTCCCCGGAAGCCAGCCGTCCGGCCAGGGGTCGCAGTACCCGGGTTCGCAGCCCGGTAACCAGAACTTCCAGGGCGGCTACGGCCCACAGGGAGCGGGCCAAAACTACGGTGGTCAGACTCCTCCGCCTGGTGGCCCCAACCCACCCACGGCAGGGGGCAAGGGCGGCCCGGGCAAGTGGATCGCGATCGGTGCCGTCGTCCTGATCGTGGCCATCATCGCCATCTTCGCCTTCACCCGCTTGGGCGGCAACAATGATGAGCCGACCGGGCCGTCGAGCGACATCGGTTCCGCCTCGGCTCCGGCCACCTCGGGCGACGTGCCCAGTGCACCGGCGAGCGGCGGCACCCAGATGGACGAGCTCGAGGTCGGTCAGTGCCTGCAGTTCGTCGAGGTTCCCGGCGCGACTCCGGAAGCCGATGGCAGCATCTCCGTTACCCATCAGGTGGTCGACTGCAACCTGGCAGGCGAATTCAAACTGATCGTCGCCTCGGTTGACAGGGGCGATGTCGAATGCGCCACCGACTACGTGAATTACTACCAGACCGGCTACCTGGGCAGCGACTACGCAACCCTGTCGCTCTGCCTGGCACCAGTGCTCGATGTCGGCGTTTGCTACGTGCCGGACAACATCAAGGAATGGATCCCGGTTCCCTGCACCGATCCGGAGGCTGATTTCAAGGTCGAGAGCGAAGTCCCGGGCACGGACGCGTCCAGCTGCTCCTACCCGGACGTCGCCTTCATCCTGCCCGATCCGGAACCAGCAAAGGTCTACTGCATCACAGATCCGACAGCGTGATCTCCTGACCTCGAACCCACCGGCGGGTCACATCCAAAAACAAGCCGGTGACTGTGAGGCCAGCACATGGACGCCAGGTGGGCGCCGGGCCCGAGAGGGAACCGGCGCCCACCTCGTGTCGCTAGGATGTTGCCCGACTTCGTGAACCGAGAGGAAGACATGGCCGACTCGAAGAAGAAACCCCGCAGGGCGGTGGTCCAACTCGCCGAAAACCCGGCCGGTTACGATCCTGAGCGGATCGAGGCCGCGGTACGGGAGTTCCTGATCGGCATCGGTGAAGATCCCGATCGCGACGGATTGCAGGAGACCCCGGCTCGCATCGCCCGTGCCTGCGCAGAGATCTTCGCCGGGTTGACCCAGGATCCCGAAGAGATTTTGTCGACGACCTTCGATGCCTCGCACGACGAGATGGTGCTGGTGCGCGACATCGAGGTGCAGAGCTTTTGTGAGCATCATCTGCTGCCTTTCCATGGGCTCGCCCATGTCGCCTATATTCCGCCGGAATCGGGCCGGGTCACCGGCCTGAGCAAGATCGCCCGGCTCGTCGATGTCTACGCGAAGCGTCCTCAGGTGCAGGAGCGGCTGACGACTCAGATCGCCGATGCCCTGGTGGCCCACCTGCACGTGCGGGGCGCCCTGGTGGTGGTCGATTGCGAGCACATGTGCATGACGATGCGTGGCGTCCGTAAACCCGGCTCCCGGACGACCACCTCGGCAGTGCGTGGGCAGTTACGCGATCCCGCGACCCGGGCCGAGGCCATGAGCCTGATCGTCCAGGGACGATGAACCGGCAGCGCACCTTGGTCATGGGGGTGGTCAACGTCACCCCGGATTCTTTTTCCGATGGCGGCCTGTGGCTGAACCCCACCGACGCGATAGCTCATGGTGAAGAGCTCATCGCCCAAGGCGCGGACCTGCTGGATGTCGGCGGTGAATCGACCCGGCCGGGGGCCGTGCGTCCGGCCGCCGAGATCGAACTGGAGCGGGTCCTTCCGGTCGTCCGTGGACTTGCCGGGAAGGCTCCGGTGAGCGTCGACACGATGCGGGCCGAGGTGGCCCGGCAGGTGATCGATGCGGGCGCGAGAATCATCAACGATGTCTCCGGCGGGCTGGCCGATCCCGGGATGCTGGGCATCATCGCCGCGTCCGGTGTCGAATACGTCTGCCAGCACTGGCGGGGGCACGGCGCGGTGATGAACCGGCTGGCCCGATACGACGATGTGGTGCCCGAAGTCATCGACGAATTGCGGGCCCGGCTGCAAGCATGCGAGGAATCCGGGATCGACTCCGAGAAGATCATCGTCGACCCCGGGCTCGGTTTCGCCAAGACGGCCGAGCAGGATTGGTCGATACTCGCCCACGTGGACGCCTTCTCGGTGCTCGGCCATCGGGTGCTGATCGGGGCTTCCCGCAAACGGTTCCTCGGTCATCTGCTGGCCGACAGAGAGCCCGCCAGCAGGGACGGCGCGACTGCCGCCATCTCGGTCATTTGCGCGCAGCAGGGGATTTGGGCGGTCCGGACCCACGAGGTGCGCGGGCAGCGAGATGCGATCGCCGTCGTCGAGCGCATCAAGCGGTCACAAGGTTAGCTGCGGCCAGACCGGTGGGCGACGGGAAGTGAACCGGCACACCTGATGACAGGCCGATCGACCCGGGCCTGAATCAGACCGTGGTGGTCAGATGAGCCGAACCTGGGCAATCGGCCGACCGGGTCGAGTAGCCTTCGCGCATGGACACTCAGCAGCGGGCGGTCATCGCCCTCACCGGTCTGGCCGGCCGGGGATATCACGGAGTTCTGGCCGACGAGCGTCAAACCGGTCAAGATTTCATTGTCGATCTTGAACTCGTGGTCGATATGCCATCCGCAGACGAGATCACCGAAACCGTCGATTATGGCGAATTGGCCACCACGGTGGTCGGTATTGTCGAGGGTGAACCGGTGAATCTCATCGAAACACTGGCGGACCGGATCGTATCCGCGGTGCTCAAAGATCAACGCGTCCAAAGCGTCACCGTTACCGTTCATAAGCCACAGGCGCCGATCACCGTCCGATTTGACGATGTGGCCGTGATGATTTCAAGGAGTAAACATGACTGAGATCTTCGCTATTGATGTCGACACCCTGGGCGATCTCAGGCCACTCAATCAGGTGGTCTTCAGTCTCGGCTCGAATGAAGGTGATTCGGTCGAGAATCTTCAGGCAGCCGTGGACCGGCTGGCGGAAACTCCGGATGTGATCGTGGCCGACGTCTCGTCGATCTATTGCACGGCGCCGGTGGGTAATGTCGATCAACCCGACTTCTATAACGCAGTTGTGATTGCCGATTCAACTCTCGAGCCATTGACGCTGTTGCAGCGCTGCTTGGCAATAGAAGAGGCATATGGCCGGGTACGCGACCCGGATAATCCGCACGGACCCCGCACTTTGGATATCGATCTGATTCAGGTCGGACGACGCGTCAGTGATACCGAAGAATTGACGCTGCCGCATCCGCGAGCACACGAACGCGCTTTTGTGCTCGTCCCGTGGCTGGAAATCGACCATCGTGCAGAGCTTCCGCAAGGACGCGTCGATGATCTGGTAGCCACCATGGATACTTCGGGGGTAAACAAACTCACAGGCGTTTCGTTAATCAAACCGTGATCCCGACTTGCAGTTCGGCTATAGTTGCGGTGGAATTACAGGGACCGCAAAACGTGTGTCACCCACACCTAGGAGAAGAAATGGCTCAAAGAGTCGAGATTATTCTGATCGACGATATCGACGAAAGCCCCGCTACCGAAAAGGTCCGCTTTGGCCTTGACGGAGTCAACTACGAGATCGATCTTTCGAAGAAAAATGCTGATTCCCTGCGCGAGGCATTGGCGCCTTATGTCGGCGCCGCACGCCGCGTCCGTGGCCAGCGCGCCCGTTCGGCGGGCAGCACCGCTGCGGCCGGCTCCTCGCCCGCCGAGATCCGGGCCTGGGCTGCTGACAACGGTTATGAGGTGAGCGCCCGGGGCCGCGTCCCCGCCGAGGTGCGCGCCGCCTATGAGGCAGCCAACAACTGACATACCGCGATCGCTTCCGGTTCGTCGGTTGTCCTGACCCCGTGACTCGGGCCGAAAACGCTTGAAACGGTGCCGAATGATGGATCAAGCCGACGGCGAACGTAGGAAGTTTGCCGAACGGTAGACGGTTATAGGGAGTGTCACCTGATGCTGGTCCCTTGAGGATCAGGATTGGGAGGCACTCCCTAGACTATTTGTGAAGGCGCCAGGCAACTGGCGCAACGGAGGGCTTGCAAAAGCCAACCAGAGGAGTCGAATGTTCGAGCGTTTCACTGATCGCGCGCGCCGAGTTGTGGTCCTGGCCCAAGATGAGGCCAAGATGCTCAACCACAACTACATCGGCACAGAGCACATCCTGCTCGGCCTGATCCACGAAGGTGAGGGTGTGGCCGCCAAGGCCCTCGAGCAGATGGGTATCTCGCTGGAGGCCGTCCGCGAACAGGTAGAAGAAATCATCGGTCATGGCCAGACGCAGCCGACCGGTCACATTCCGTTCACCCCACGTGCCAAGAAGGTGCTGGAGCTCTCGCTTCGCGAGGCGCTGCAGATGAACCATTCCTACATCGGCACCGAGCACATCTTGCTCGGTCTGATCCGTGAGGGCGAGGGCGTAGCGGCGCAGGTGCTGATCAAGCTCGGCGCCGATCTGAACCGCGTCCGCAACACCGTGCTGCAGTTGCTCAGCGGCTACCAGGGGTCCTCGTCCGAGGGCCAGCCGATCACCTCGGGTGCCCCCGAGATGGGCGAATCCCCGCGCGGCAATCAGACCGTCCTCGACCAGTTCGGTCGCAATCTGACCCAGGCGGCCCGCGAGAACCGGCTCGACCCGGTGATCGGACGCCAGACCGAGGTCGATCGCGTGATGACCGTGCTGAGCCGCCGCACCAAGAACAATCCGGTGCTGATCGGCGAGCCGGGCGTCGGCAAGACCGCCATCGTCGAAGGCCTCGCCCAGCGGATCGTCCGCGGGGATGTTCCCGAAACCCTGCGCGACAAGCAGATCTACACCCTGGATCTGGGTGCCTTGGTCGCCGGTTCGCGTTATCGCGGTGACTTTGAGGAGCGCCTGAAGAAGGTGCTGAAAGAGATTAAAAGCCGCGGCGACGTGATGCTGTTCATCGACGAGATCCACACCCTGGTGGGTGCGGGTGCCGCCGAGGGCGCGATCGACGCCGCGTCCATCTTGAAGCCCATGCTGGCCCGCGGTGAGCTGCAGACGATCGGCGCCACCACTCTCGAGGAATACCGCAAGTACATCGAGAAGGACGCCGCCCTCGAGCGCCGCTTCCAGCCGATCCAGGTCGCCGAGCCGTCGATCGCCCTGACGATCGATATCCTCAAGGGCCTGCGTGATCGTTACGAGGCGCACCACCGGGTGACCATCACCGATGAGGCGTTGACCGCCGCCGCCAACATGGCCGACCGCTACGTGCAGGATCGTTTCCTTCCCGACAAGGCGATCGACCTGATCGACGAGGCCGGCGCCAGGATGCGCATCAAGCGGATGACCGCACCGCCGGATCTGCGCGAGTTCGACGAGAAGATCGCCAGCGTCCGCATCGAGAAGGAGGCCGCGATCGACGGCCAGGATTTCGAGCGTGCCGCAGGCCTGCGGGACGACGAGAAGAATCTGCTCGCCCAGCGCAGCGAACGCGAGAAGGCCTGGAAGGACGGCGACTCGGATTCGCCCGCCGTTATTGGCGAGGAGGAGATCGCCGAGGTGCTGGCCAGCTCGACCGGTGTGCCGGTCGCCCGGCTCACCGAGGAAGAGTCCAGCCGGTTGCTGCGGATGGAGGACGAGATCGGCAAGCGTTACGTCGGTCAGGAAGAGGCCGTCAAGGCGCTGTCCCGTTCGATCCGGCGTACCCGCGCCGGCCTGAAGGATCCGAAGCGTCCCAGTGGCTCGTTCATCTTCGCCGGCCCGTCCGGCGTCGGCAAGACCGAGCTGACCAAGGCGCTCACCGAATTCCTGTTCGGTGACGAGGACGCCCTGATCACCCTCGACATGAGTGAGTACTCCGAGAAGCACACCGCGTCCCGGATGTTCGGTTCGCCTCCCGGCTACGTCGGATACGAAGAGGGCGGGCAGCTGACCGAGAAGGTTCGCCGCAAGCCGTTCAGCGTCATCCTGTTCGACGAGATCGAGAAGGCGCATCCCGACATCTTCAACTCGCTGTTGCAGATTCTGGACGAAGGACGCCTGACCGATGCTCAGGGCAGGGTTGTCGACTTCAAGAACACCGTCATCGTGATGACCACGAACCTCGGTAGCCGCGACATCTCGAAGGGTGTCTCGCTCGGGTTCTCGCGTGCCGACGATGCGACGACCAGCTACGAGGCGATGAAGGCGAAGGTGAACGAAGAGCTCAAGCAGCACTTCCGTCCCGAATTCCTGAACCGCGTCGACGAGACCATCGTGTTCCACCAGCTGAGCCTGACCGATATCCAGCACATCGTCGATCTGATGGTCGCTCAGGTCGAAGAGCGGCTGGCCGATCGCGACATGGGTATCGAGCTGACCCCGGCCGCCCGGGAACTGATCGCCAAGCGCGGTTACGATCCGGTGCTGGGTGCCCGTCCGCTGCGCCGTGCGCTGCAGCGCGACATCGAGGACCCGATCGCCGAGCAGATCCTCTTCGGCGGGCTGTCCGCCGGGTCGATCGTGGTGGTGGACGCGGTGCCGGGTGCCGACGAGCACACCACCGATGCCTTCACCTTCGTCGGAACTCCGAAGGAGGCTCTGCCGGATCACCCGTTCGCAGAGCTGAGCGGAGACGCCGAGGCAAGCTGATCGGCTGATGTGGGCGTGAAGCTCAGACCATAAAGAGTGGGTGGTGGTTCCCAACCGGGAGCCACCACCCACTTTCTGTCTTTCTAGCTCGAGCGGATCGTCCGCCGCCCAATGGCCAGCAGACCGGCCACCAGCAGCACGGCACTGCATGCGACCAGGAGCGCAGCTCCCTCGCCATCGAAACCGGAGTTCAGCGGGTCGCCACCAAGCGCCCAATGCCAGGGGGAGAGCCGTGCCCAATCGAATTCGAGATCTGCCAACGGCAGTAGGGCGTGCAGCACGTATCCGGCTGCGATGACCGCGAACGCGACGGCATTGACGGCAGAGGCGCGCATTCCGATGCCGGCCAGCGCCAGCACCAATGATGCCTGCAGCATGCCCAGAAGAAAGACGCTCAAGGTGACCGCTGCGATGCCTGCCGGTTCGATCTCCATATCGAACCATGGGGCAGTTATCCAGATCGTCGCACCGGTGACCGCGGCAATACCGGCAAGCACCAGAAATACCGCGACGAAGCGGCTGATATAGACCTGCATCCTGGATACCGGAAGTGCCAGCAATAGTTCGAGCCTGCCCGCGTCCTCATCGGCTGCGGTGAGCGCATTCATCTGCACCGTGCCCAGCACTGCGAACAATAGCGGCATGAAAACCGCATAGAGGTTTCCGTTGAGGAATCCTGCCGGGGAACCAAAGTCGTTCAGTCCGAGCGAGGAGATGACTTCGGGCGGTAACCCCGCAAATATCGACTCCAGTGATCCGGAGCCACTCATTGAAGGCCAAAGCGCCACCACTGACGCCGTGAGTGCTATCAGGCAGATGCACCAGATCACGGCGGCGCGTCTTTGCGTGGCCATGGCCCGGGTGAACAATTCGAGTTTCATGATTCACCTCGTTTCGCGTCCGTTGGCTGATCGGAGCGGTAGTAGGAAAGGAATGCCTGCTCCAAATCCGGCTCGGGCGCGGTGAGCGAATCGAGTTCATAATCGGCCAGCCGCGACAATAGTGGGCCGGGAGGCCCCGACCAGTGGATCAGCAATTCTCGGGAGTGCGGCTTTTCGACCTTTATGGTGCCGGTCAGTTGCTCGAATTGCGTTGCCGCCGGGGCATCGGTTCGGAAGTTGGCCCGGAAGATCTGTGGCAGATCTCCGCGCAATTGTTTGGTGGGCCCCGACGCGACGATTGCTCCGGCCCGAATCACGAGCACCAGATCGGCAATGCGTTCGACCTCGCTGAGAATATGGGACGACAGCAATATGCTGGTGCCCCGCAGCGCGGCTTCGGAGAGAATGGTCATGAATTCTGACTGGACGATCGGGTCGAGCCCATTTGTTGGCTCATCCAGAATCAGCAGGTCGGGTTTGGACATCAGTGCGCCGACCAACGCGACCTTTCGCCGGTTTCCGGTGGAGAGCCCGCGCACCTGCCGGTCCGGCTGAACGTCCAGCCGTTCGATCAACTCGTCGCGAAATCCGGCGTCCACCGTGCCCCGCAATCTGGCCCAACTCGCCAGCGTCGTCTTGACGCTGAGCCGGTCGTCCAATCGCAACTCACCGGGGGAGTAGCCGACTCGTCCTCGCACCTTGACGTCGCGCTGCGGCTCGGAGCCGAAGATTCGCACACTTCCGGCACTCGGACGGGCCAAACCGAGCAGCATCCGGATGGTGGTGGATTTTCCGGCGCCGTTCGGACCGACGAAACCCAGTACGGTTCCCTCCTCCAGTGACAGGTTGAGGTCACGGACCGCCGTTAGATGGCCGAACTTCTTGCTAAGGGCTATGCATTCGATCGGTGGTGACATCATTACTCCTTCGGTTGATTGTCGAGAGCCTCTCGGGTGGCGTCCAAGATTCCCTGATCGCGGTAAAGGCCCCGGGAGAACAGCTCCATGGTCGGCATGGTGAGCCGGGCCAGTCCCTGGCCGGTCAGGGTGCCGGTGCCGAGCACGCGGGCAACCTGCCGATGCATCACCACCGGGGCGAGCCCCATCGCGGTGAGCAACAGTGCCATGCCCTGAAGATCTGAGACCGGATGGATCACGCCGGCCGCCTGCTGGGCTTCAAGCATCTCCAAGGTGCCCTGCAGCATCCGATCGAAGAGATCATCCGAGCTTGGTGAGTCGTCTGTCAGCATGCGCGCCAGGTAGTCCAGCGCCGGATCATAGGAATCCAGATCGCCGAGCATCGCCTGAATCGACTCGAGAGTCGGAGCCGTGCCCACCGAATGCCGGTCGTCAGTGAACTCGGCGACGACATATTCATCGCACGCCTTCTTCAGCCCGTTCTTGTCTCCAAAGTGGTGGACGACCAGGCCTGCGCTCACCTCGGCACGCTCTGCGATGGCGCGCAGGCTGGCGCGCTCGAAGCCCTTCTCGGCAAACAACTCGATGGCGGCATTCCGGATCCGTGCCTTGGTGGTGAGGTCACCACGATCGTTGATTGAACGCATGTTTAATAGTGTAAACAATCGTTCAAGTTATGTTGAGGATGCGGCGTGCACGATAAGGTGAGGTCAGGGTATGACGAAGAACGAACGGTTGTTGCTCGTCCGGCCCCAATGGCGTACCGACGGAGGTGAACCGCGTGAAGCTCGTGGCGATTACCGGAACCAATGCAAGTCATTCTTTTAACCGTCTGCTGCTGAATTTCATGAAGCGACACTTTGCCGAGGCCGCCGACATTGAGGTCTGCAACATCGCGGATGTTCCGATGTTCAACGAGGATGTTCCTGAGCAGGATCCGGAGCCGGTCACCCGGTTGAGCCGTCAGATCGTGGCTGCCGACGGGGTGATCATCGGTTGCCCGGAGCACAATCATTCGGTGCCGTCGGCGCTCAAGAGCGTGCTCGAATGGCTGTCGTACCGGCAGCATCCGCTCAACGGCAAACCGGTGATGATCGTCGGCGCTTCCTACCATCCGCAGGGGTCGTCGCGGGCGCAGATCCATCTGCGTCAGATTCTGGATTCTCCGGGCGTCAGCGCCCGGGTGCTGCCCGGCAACGAATTTCTGCTGGGTGGGGTCAAGGACGCTTTTGACGATCAGGGTGAGTTGGTGGACCCGGGCACGATCACTTTCCTGGAGCAGTGCTTCGCCGATTTCATCGATTTCGTCCGCCTCGAGCAGGGCCGAGAGCAATCGAGCGTGCTGGAGTCCGCGGGACGAACGAAGGGGTTGCAGCCGACCGGATACAGCAGTCAGCCCGAACCCGCATCAACGATCAAAGGAGATCAAGAGATGGTGCAATCACATGCCGTTCATTGGGACGCGACCTATGACGTCGTCGTGCTGGGCTTCGGCGGGGCGGGAGCTACCGCCGCCAGGTTCGCAGCGGACGACGGCGCCACGGTGCTGCTCGTGGACTCGGCTCCCGAAGGCCACGAGGGCGGCAACACCCGAGTGTCGGGGCAGTTGGTCTGCTACGGCGACGATGAAGAAAAACTGCGTGCCTACTACCGTGCCCAGTTGGGCCCGATGGATCTCGATGAGGCGATCGTCGACACCTATGTCGAGGGCATGGCCGGCATGAAGAGCTACTTCAGGCAGTACCTGGATGTCGAACCCGTCAGCTCGAAGCAACTGCTGGGCGCAGATTTCGGGATGTTCCCGGAGTATCCGGAATTCGAGGGCGGAGACTGCATCGACCTGCTGCTCGTCCACGAAGGATTCTTCGACGGCGCACTGTGGAAGATCTTGCACCAGAAAGTGGCCGACCGGGCCGACGCGATCGATGTCTGGTACAGGTCTCCGGCCCGCCATCTGATCAAGGCGGACGATGGACGCACGATCGCCGGCGTCCAGATCGAACGCGAACACGTGCTGCGCAACATTCGGGCGCTGAACGGTGTGGTGCTGGCCACCGGCGGATTCGAGAACAACCGGCGGATGATCCAGGACTACCTCGGGGCGCCACGGCTGGCACCGGCCGGATCCCTGTTCAACAAGGGCGCAGGGGTTGACCTGGCGATCGAAGCGGGCGCAGACCTGTGGCACATGGCCAACTACGAGTCGCTCGGCCTGCAGCACGGACTGACCTTCGCGGTGCCCGACGGTGAGCGCGGCCCGCTGCTCGTCTTCGGCTACGACGACCTCGCGACCGGCAGCCTGCTGACGGTTGGGGACGATGGCTCCCGCTACTTCCGCGAAGACGAGACGAACCGCCACGGCCACATCTTCGATCACGGGATCTGGCGGGTGCCACCCGCGCAGGCGCACCCGCACCTGATCTTCGACCAGGAGAAACACGACGAGATCGTGCACGGCGAGCATCCGGAGGTGCTGGACCGGGCCGTGCAGGCCGACACCGCAGAACAACTGGCGGAACTCATCGGGGCCGATCCGCAGACCCTCGCGAAGACCATCGAACGGTTCAACTCCTTCGTCCAGCAGGGTACAGATTACGAGTTCGGACGCGACCCCGAGACCATGCGCGCCTTCGATCAGGGGCCCTACTACGCCATAGCGATGTTGCAGGGCATGCTCAACACCCAGGGTGGCCCTCGGCGCAACTCGCGCGCCGAGATCCTCGACCCCGATGGGTGCCCGATCGGGCACCTGTATGGCGCCGGCGAGCTCGGCGGGGTGTGCGCGGGCGTCTACCAGGGCGGCCAGAACATCGCCGAGTGCCTGATCTTCGGCAAGATCGCCGGGCAGAACGCCGCCGTGCCGAAGCAGCAATCCGGCGTGCAGGCTTCGCGCCAGGACGATGTGGCGCCCGCCATGGTGGCGACCAACACCGGGCAGACGCTCGGCAGCTTCAAGAGTGACCTGGCGCAGAGCCAAGCAGACATTCCGCTTGGGCCCGGCCAATTCATCGGACGAAGCAAGGCCGGCATGGGCGCCGAGATCACCGTCCGCGTCACGGTGGACGACGACCGGAAGCTCCGGGACATCGAGATCATCAGCCAGTCCGAGACCGGGGACGTCGCCGGCGAGGCACTGCAGAAGCTGCCCGCGCAGATGGTGGCCCGCGACAGTGCCGACGTCGATGTGATCTCGGGTGCGACGGTGTCGAGCAACGCTCTCAAGGCAGCCGTCGCCGACGCGCTGCGCCAGGTGCCCGGACGCTGATTGTGAGGAATCGATGAAACTGGCAGCCATCGTCGGGACCAATGCCGAACTCTCTTTTAACCGGCTTCTGCTGCTCTGGATGCAGAAGCATTTTGCCGGGCTCGCCACCATCGAGGTGCTGGAGATCGGTGGGCTGCCGGCCTTCAACGAGGACTTGGAGACCGGCGAGCAACCCGAGGTGCTGGCCTTCGCGCAGCAGATCGAGGATGCCGACGGTGTGATCATCAGTTGCCCCGAATACGATCACTCGATTCCGGCAGTCCTGAAGAGCGCGTTGGAGTGGATGTCGTATCAGCTGGAGTCGCTGAAGGGCAAGCCGGTGCTGATCGTGGGCGGTTCTTACGGCCCTCTGGGTTCGGCCCGTGCCCAGCTTCATCTACGGCAGATCCTCGCCTCGCCCGAGATCCAGGCGAACGTGCTGCCCGGCAAGGAGGTACTGCTCGGCAACGTGCAGCAGATCATCGACTCCGATGGTGAGCTGACCGACGCGTCGGCCGTCGAGGTGATGAACGACTGTTTCTCGGACTTCCTGCGCTACGTGCAGGGCGTCCAGCGGGCGCAATCCGAGAGGGAATAGCCGTCATCGGTGAGCGTGAAGCTGTCGGCCAAGCCGGGTGACAGATGGATCGTCCGATCTCGGGTGACGAAGACGAATCCGATTTCGAGGCCCGGAGGGATCAGCTCAAGGGTTGCTCGCGCGCCGTTGAAGAAGCCGATGGTCGACCAGATCTCCGCCGTGGTGGACGAGGCGGTCACCGCGGTCACACTGACCAGGTCGGTTTCCAGCGGATACCCGGTCCGCGGATCGAGAATGTGGTGCCAGGTGCGTCCGTTTGCCGTGTGGGTTCGTTCATAGCTACCCGTCGTCACCACCGAACAGGCGGGCAGCGCGAGCGTCCCGAGCGAATGCCCGCGGTCGGCTAACGGTGATTGGACGCCGACCCGCCAGCGTCCATCGGGATGCGGTGATCGGCCAACGGTGACGACGTTGCCGCCGAGATCGATGACACCACGGCGAAATCCCGGAGCCCGCCGCCAAACCTCGGCGATGGCGTCGGCGATGTACCCCTTGGCGATCGCGCCGAGGTCGAGCCTCATGCCGACGCGCTCGAGAAAGACCGAATGGGCGTCGTCGTCAAGACGGATCTGCTGCGGATCGATCAGCTGCCGGGCCTTTTCGACCTCGCCGGCCGACGGCTCGCGGGCATCGTCGAAACCGATCCGCCACGCCTGGACGAGCGGCCCGATCGCCACATTGAAGCCTTTGTCACTGCGGCTGACCAGCACCGATTCCCTGACCAGCCGATAGCCGGCCGGGCTGACTTCGACCGGCGCGATCCCTGCGGCCTGATTGATGCGCCCGATCTCGGACGAGGACAGGTTGGCGCTGAGTAGCTCTTCGTATTCTCCGACGAAGGCCACCGTGCGACCGAGCAGCGCGTCCGGATCGGGGGCGTCGACCATCAGCGTGACACGAGTCCCCAGCGCGTAGTAGCTCCTGGTCGCCCGCGTCATCTCACCGACGCTAGCCGAGAGTCGCGCAAAACTGGTTGTCGTCCGTCTATCGACAACCCATCGGGTCGGTGGCACCATTGACCCTCGTGAATATCTTCGGGGTCAGCCCCAAGGTAACTGAGAAGAACGAGAACACCGGCCCGGCCGGCCGCCCCCGCACCCGGAGCAGAGCTCTCGCCATCGGGGCGCTGGGCGTGGTCTTCGGCGACATCGGCACCAGCCCCCTCTATTCGTTGCAGACCGCATTCAGCGTCAACCACAACGAGGTTCAGGTCACCCGGCTCGATGTCTACGGCATCATCTCGCTGATCGTCTGGTCGCTGATCCTCATCGTCACCATGAAATACGTCGTCTTGGTGATGCGCGCCCACAACGACGGCGAGGGCGGCATCCTGTCGCTCACCGCCCTGCTGCGCGGCAGGCTGAGCGGCACGAGGCTTCGCGCCACCATCCTGACGATCGGCATGGTCGGGGCCGCGCTGTTCTTCGGCGACTCACTGATCACCCCGGCGATCTCGGTGATGTCCGCCATCGAAGGCCTCCAGGTGGTCAACCCCGACCTGGACGCGGTGGTGCTGCCGGGATCGGTGCTCGTCCTGGCGGTGCTGTTCTGCGTCCAGCGGTTCGGTACCGGAAAAGTCGGACGCGTGTTCGGGCCCGTGATGATCTGCTGGTTCGTGACGCTGGCGCTGCTGGGCGCGGCACAGATCGTCCGTCACCCGGGCATCCTGCTGGCCTTGTCACCGACCTATGCTGTGGAGTTCTGGCTTGCCCGCCCGCTGATCGCTTTCGTCGCGATGACCGCGATCGTGCTGACCATCACCGGGGCCGAGGCACTCTACGCGGATATGGGGCATTTCGGTGCCGGGCCGATCCGCAAGGCCTGGTTCGGTCTGGTGCTGGGCAGCCTGCTGCTCAACTACCTGGGGCAGGGCGCCATGATCATGAACAATCCGGCGGCCATCGTCAACCCATTCTTCGAGCTGGCGCCCGACTGGGCGCGTATCCCACTGGTCGTGCTCGCCACCGCGGCAACCGTGATCGCCTCGCAGGCCGTCATCTCCGGGGCCTACTCGATGGCCCACCAGGCAACCAGGCTGGGCCTGTTGCCCAACCTGCGCGTCCAGCACACCTCGAACGACGAGTACGGCCAGATCTACCTACCGGCCGTCAACTGGCTGCTCTTCGTCGGAGTGCTCGCCCTGATCTTCGGTTTCGGCAGCTCGACGGCGCTGGCCAGCGCATACGGGCTATCGGTGACCGGCATGCTGGTGACCACCACCGGCCTGCTCACCTTGACCGCCACCCGGATCTGGCACTGGCCGGCTTGGCGCGTCGCGGTGCGGATAGTCCCGGTCGCTGCACTGGAACTGCTCTTCCTGGCCGCGAATGTGACCAAGATCGTGCACGGCGGCTGGCTGCCGCTCGGTGTCGCGATGCTCATCGTCACGGTGATGGCGACCTGGCTCAAGGGCAACCGTTATGTACTGAGCCGGCGTGCCGAGATCGAGGGCGAACTGCCCGACTTCCTGAATCGCATCAAGGCAAGCGTGACGACCCGGGTTGCCGGAGAGGCCGTCTATCTGCACGCCAATCCGGGCACCGCGCCGCTGGCACTCAAGGAGAACGTGCGTTTCAACCGCGCACTGCACGAACGGGTCTATGTGGTGCGCGCCAAGACGGCCTCGACTCCCCGGGTCAGCGACGACGACCGCGTCCGGATCGACGAGTTCCCTGGCCACTACTCGGGGCTCTACCATCTGACGATCACCTTCGGGTTCAAGGAGATCCGGGATCTGCCCGGCGTCCTCGATTCGGTGGCCGAGCGCTGCCCTCAGCTGCAGATGGATCCCGACCAGATTCGCTACTTCGCGTCCGTGATGACTCTGCAGACCGGCGGCGCCTCGAAGATGGCCGGCTGGCGCAAGCACCTGTACATCTGGCTGGCCCGCAACGCCGCTCCCCGCGGCGAGGCATTCCACCTGCCGCCCAATCGGACGATGCTGATGGGCGGCACGCTGCAGATCTGAGCCTCCGACAAATTCCTTAGGTTGGCCGCCGCTGCAGCAGGTATCGGACGCGGTCGCCGCGGTCGGCGATACGGACGAACCCGCAGGCCTCCAGTACCTGGATGGATGCCAGGTTTCCGGCGTCGGTCTCCCCGACGACGGACGACAGGCCCGGCTGGGCGAAGCCCCACGCAGTCAACAGGCGCACGGCCCGGCTCGCGAGACCCTGGCCGCGGGCCGACGGCGCCAGCCCGTAGCCGATCTCGGCGCTGCCGCGCAGATCGGGTGGGGTGTGGAATCCGGCGTCGCCCACCACCAGACCGTCGCCGGCGCGGACGATCAGATAGATGCCGAATCCCGGCACCCAGTTGTCGATGCCGAGGCTGTCCCGGAAGATCCTGGCGGCGGCCGCGGTATCGGCATGCGGGTAATCGGGCACGGCCGGCAACGGACTGCGTCCGGAAGCGAGTTCTTGAGCCTGGGCAGGATTGACCGGAATCAGTTTGATCACGCCATCGCTGAGTTCCATATCACGGCCTACTCTCAAAGGTCGCGGCCGAGCAGCTCCATCGCGGACAGCACTTCGTCCAAAGGAAGCTGGCCCGGCGCCGAACCCTCGCCGCCCAGAGTCGCGAATGTCGCGCAGGATCCGAAAACCTCCCCGGCGAGCCTGGACACCACGCCGAGAGGGCCCATCGACATGGTGATCAACGGCACCTTGGACGACGCAGCAGCCACCGCCGTCGCCTCCAACAGCGCTGCCACATCAATGGGCTTGCGCGGCATCACGGCGATCTTGGCGATATCGGCACCCAACGACGCCATCGCGTCCAGCCGGTCGGCGATCTCGACCGCGCTCGGAGTGCTCGCAAAGTCGTGATTCGAGGCGATGATCGGCACCTTGTGTGCCCTCGCCGCCTCAAAACACCTCTTGACTGCGGGATTCAGATACTGCACATCGACCATGTCGATAGCACCCGAAGCACAAGCATCGGCGATGATGTCGCGGTAAGAATCGCCCGGCGGGTTCCAGTCGCTGCCCTCATGCTTGGTGCGCGGGGTGAACAGGAGAGGACGCTCGCCGATGATCTCATGCAGCCGGGCGGCCATCGCAACAACCTTGGAGTGATCGTCGCGCGCGGCATAGCGGTCGACGCGCCATTCGACCATGTCGGTCCTGCTGGCCGCGATCCGCTTCGCCGAGGCGATCAGGGTGGCGTCGTGAGCATCGGTCAGCGGCACGATGACTTTCGGGCGCCCAATGCCCAACTCGACTTGCCGAATCTTCAAGATCGGACGGCCCCTGACTACGCTCATGAGCCAACGCTAGCCGTCGCCCGGCGTCCGTGAAACCCACCGGCGCTAATGAGGTGCTGAAAAACGGGCATTCGGCAATACTTGGTGCGTGGACGCGATGGATTCGACGAGAACTGGTTCGGCATATAAACGAAAAGCCGGCAATTCATTGCGCAGAATCTTCCAGGTCGGTATTCGCTTCGGGCTCACCGCGCTGGCGCTGATCCTTCAGCTGGCGGTCTTTGCCATCTTGATGCTGCGCGGCAGCGAGGTGGCGCCATGGATCGGCACTTTGTCGGTCGCGGTCAGTGTCGGTGTGGTGGCATTCATCCTGAACTCTCACATGCAGGTCGAATACAAACTGGCCTGGGCGATACCGATCATGCTGATGCCGCTTTTCGGCGGCGCCTTCTATCTGCTCTTCGGATCGCGCACCGGTGGGCACCGGCAGACGCTGCGCTACAGCGCGCTGCAAGATCTTGCCGCGCTCGACCTTGAATCGAGCGTGGGCACCGTCAACGCGATCGCACCGAGCGGGGACGCAGCCCCCGCGTTGGAGGTGGCTTCCGGTGCCCGGATAGTTCCGAGCAGCGGATCCGGTGCGAGCCGGGACAACGACGGCAGGTCGAATGCCCGGCCGGACGGCGGTGGATCGGACGGTGCCGATCCGAGGGTCGCTCAAGCCGACGCGGACGGGGACGCTGCTGCCCTTGATGCCGGCGACTCGGCCGCAGCCAACGCCCAGGTCGCCGTCACTGGCCCGGCTGCCGATGAGCCGGTCGCGACCACCGTCCACTCTATTTCGGCGCCCGTCGACCCGGGAGCCGCCAGGCAGATCGCGTTCTTGGAGGCCATCGGCCCATTCAAGGCATACGAGCAGACCGAAACCACCTACTATCCGGTCGGCGAGGCGGCCTTCGCCGACATCCTGGAAGCTCTCGAGAACGCCCAAGATTGGATCGCGATGGAGTATTTCATCGTCTCCGACGGCAGCATGTGGCGGCAGATCTTCGATGTGCTGGTCCGTAAATCGGCCGAGGGCGTGCGCATCTGGTTCATGTATGACGACCTCGGTTCGCTGTGGAAGCTTCCCGACGGCCTGGTCAAGGACCTCCGGGACGCAGGTATCCGCGTCCACGCCTTTAACAGGCTCGGTCCCGGCCTGACGCTGCGCTACAACAACCGGGACCACCGCAAGTTCACCGTGGTCGACGGAGTCGTCGGATTCACCGGCGGCATCAACCTGGCAGACGAATACATCAATGCCATCGAGCGTTTCGGGCATTGGAAGGACACCACGATCCGGCTTCGCGGGCCCGGCGCATGGGGCATGGCGTCCCTGTTCTTCACCATCTGGGATCTGGTCACCGGCGATCAGACCAATCGCGCGGAATTGCACCCGAGCGAAGAACGCCTGGCCGGCTGCC